>NZ_JBWXTH010000097.1:0-200 GCF_056856075.1 Pseudomonas sp. FA-1 | reverse complement strand
TCGAATTTCTCGCCGCCTTCTACCGACTCAAGCTTGTTGGTAATGGTCGGCTGGCCACCGGTGAACACGTCGTCCGGCGCTTTAACGGTAATGGAGCCGCTGGCGCTGCCGGCAGGGATAGAGACCTTGGTGCCGTCCGACAGGGTGAATTCAAGGCCGTTATGGCCTGTCACCGGCAATTTCTGCCCATTGCTCAGCGT
>NZ_JBWXTH010000096.1:0-206 GCF_056856075.1 Pseudomonas sp. FA-1 | reverse complement strand
TTGGTGGAGCTAAGCGGGATCGAACCGCTGACCTCCTGCATGCCATGCAGGCGCTCTCCCAGCTGAGCTATAGCCCCGGATTTCTAGCCTCTCGGCCCAGCGACACGTGAAACATCGCTTGTGCAAAACTGGCGTCCCCTAGGGGACTCGAACCCCTGTTACCGCCGTGAAAGGGCGGTGTCCTAGGCCACTAGACGAAGGGGACG
>NZ_JBWXTH010000095.1:0-212 GCF_056856075.1 Pseudomonas sp. FA-1 | reverse complement strand
AACAGCCTGGGCGAAAGCTTCACGGTCACGGCGACCGATACCGATGGCAGCACAGCCAGCGGCAACATCGATGTGAATATCATCGACGACCTGCCGACCGCCGTAGGTGACAGCAACGTCGAAACCGCCACCGAACAGCACACCACGCTGACCGGCAATGTGCTGGGCAACGACACCCAGGGCGCCGACCGCGTCCCAAGTGGCCCGATCAC
>NZ_JBWXTH010000094.1:0-214 GCF_056856075.1 Pseudomonas sp. FA-1 | reverse complement strand
GATTCGAACCTCCGACCGCTCGGTTCGTAGCCGAGTACTCTATCCAGCTGAGCTATGAGTCCGTAGGTGGTATTTTTAGACCAGATTACCACTGGTTGATGAAGCTGCCTTGATTAACAAAACCGCCCCATTAAATGGCGGACTCAGGAGGATTCGAACCTCCGACCGCTCGGTTCGTAGCCGAGTACTCTATCCAGCTGAGCTATGAGTCCGT
>NZ_JBWXTH010000093.1:0-229 GCF_056856075.1 Pseudomonas sp. FA-1 | reverse complement strand
CGGGGCGTCGGGGCCGCCGGGGGGGGCCCCCCCCCCGCCCCCCCCGCCCCCCCCCCCCCCCCCCCCCCCCCCCCCCCCCCCCCCCAACCACCCACCCCCCCCCCCCCCCCCCACCACCCACCCCCCCCCCACCCCCCCCCCCCCCCCCCCCCCCCCCACCACCCCCACCCCCCCCCCCCCCCCCACCCCACCCCCACAAACCACCCAACAACACAGACACAACACCAAA
>NZ_JBWXTH010000092.1:0-229 GCF_056856075.1 Pseudomonas sp. FA-1 | reverse complement strand
GTCAGGGTCACGGTGCTGTCAGGCTCGGCGGTGCCGCTCAAGGTGGTGCCGTTGCTGGGATTGAGCACTGGTGCGCTTGGAGCCACGGCATCGACGGTGACGCTGCCCTGCCCGCTGGTGTTGCCCGTCGGGTCGGTGGCGGTGGCGTTGACAACGGTGAGGTAGGGCGACCGCGGGCTCGGCCAGGACGGGCAGTAGCGGATGACGTCGGCGGGGTCGGCGGCACTCG
>NZ_JBWXTH010000091.1:0-229 GCF_056856075.1 Pseudomonas sp. FA-1 | reverse complement strand
CCGCCGGCCGGCTTGTCGGGCCAGCTGGTGCCCAGCGCCTCGCGCGCCCTTGACGCGACCGCATGCACCAGGGCGCGGCGCGTGCCGGCCTGGCGCGTGATCGCCCAGGCCAGCGACGTGGTCAGGCGCAGCTCGCTGTCCGGCGCCGCGGGTTCCCAGTCGCCCACGCCGCGATCCGCGGCGAGGTACGGTAGGAACTCGGCCGGGGTCGCGGCCGGATCCATCAGCG
>NZ_JBWXTH010000090.1:0-230 GCF_056856075.1 Pseudomonas sp. FA-1 | reverse complement strand
GGGGCTATAGCTCAGCTGGGAGAGCGCCTGCATGGCATGCAGGAGGTCAGCGGTTCGATCCCGCTTAGCTCCACCAAATTCCGCTTCACGATCAGTCAGGTTGGTCGGGAAGAAAGATCGGTTCCAGCAAATCGGTCTTGAAGGTAGAAGGTTCGTCCCCTTCGTCTAGTGGCCTAGGACACCGCCCTTTCACGGCGGTAACAGGGGTTCGAGTCCCCTAGGGGACGCCA
>NZ_JBWXTH010000089.1:0-231 GCF_056856075.1 Pseudomonas sp. FA-1 | reverse complement strand
CGGGGCGGGGGGCGCCGGGGGCAGGGGTGAGGGTGTGGGTGTGTTGTGTTTTGATGTCCCCCCCGGGGGCCGGGGGGGCCGGGGGGGGGGGGGGGGGGGCCGCGGGGGGGCCCGCCCCCCCCCCCCCCCCCCCCCCCCCCCCCCCCGACCCCCCCCCCCGCGGCCGCCCCCCCCGCCCGAGACCCACCCACCCCCCCCACACACACAAAACAAATATAGTGTGTTTTTTTT
>NZ_JBWXTH010000088.1:0-231 GCF_056856075.1 Pseudomonas sp. FA-1 | reverse complement strand
GGCTCAAGTACATTTTCAACCCGACCGGCTCCACGCCGCGCATGTGGAACGTACGCCCGCTGGAAGAAGACACCGCGTGGAACGAGGCGCCGCTGGAGTCGCTGGACCCGGACGCGGTGGCGCCGAACGTCCCGAAGCCCAACAAGCGCAATGCCATCAATCGCGATCTTGACCACACCCGCCGGCCTGGCCATGCGGCGTATCGCCAGCCCGCGCCCCACCCCCTGCGCG
>NZ_JBWXTH010000087.1:0-232 GCF_056856075.1 Pseudomonas sp. FA-1 | reverse complement strand
CCCCCCCCCAGCCTGCGCGCCAGCCCCCCCCCCCGACCACCTTTTTACTCGACAAAAAAAAAAACAACCAAACCCCCCCCCCCCCCACCCCCACCCCCCCCCCCCCCCCCCCCCCCCCGGCCCGGCCCCCCCCCCCCCCCCCCCCCCCCCGCCGCCCCCCCCGCGCCCCCCCGCCGGCCCACCGCCCTGCACCGGCCCCCGTCTTCGGCCCCCACTGGGGGGCGCCGCCGGG
>NZ_JBWXTH010000086.1:0-233 GCF_056856075.1 Pseudomonas sp. FA-1 | reverse complement strand
CGGCGTTGGCGGGGTTTGTGGGGGGGGTGGTGGGGTTGGGGTCGGGGGTCGTGGGGGGGGGGGGGGCGCGCGCCGGGTTCGGGCGTCGCGGTGTGGGGGGGGGGGGGGGGTGGGCCCCCCCCCCCCCCCCCCCGGCCCCCCCCCCCCCCCCCCGCGGCGCCCCCCCCCCCCCCCCCCCCGGGGGGGCCCCGGCCCCCCCCCCGATAGGGCCGGGGCAAGCAACGCACGCCAGT
>NZ_JBWXTH010000085.1:0-234 GCF_056856075.1 Pseudomonas sp. FA-1 | reverse complement strand
GGTGGGGGGCGGGGTGGGGGCGGGTGGGGGCTGGCTCGCGGGGGGGAGTTGTTTGTGGGGGGGGGGGGGGGCGGGTGGGGGGGGGGGGGGGGGGGGGGGGGCCGGGGGGGGGGGGCGGGGGGGCCCCCCCCCCCCCCCCCCCCCCCCACCACCCCCCCCCCACCACAGAACGGGCCCAGCCGGGTGGGCCCGACCACCGACAATTTGTGGGAGGGGTAGGTGGTCCACAAGACC
>NZ_JBWXTH010000084.1:0-234 GCF_056856075.1 Pseudomonas sp. FA-1 | reverse complement strand
CCCCCCAGTTTTTACTGATCCGGCGCCCACCGAGATCTACACAATTAATGACACTCGTTCCCGCCCCGACGCTCTTCCGATCTGCCACCTCGCCAGCGCTGGAGCTGGCACGCAACGCCGGTGCCACACGGATCTGGTTGCTCCAAGCCCTAGATCGGAAGAGCACACGACTGAACTCCAGACACAACTGAATCTCGCGTAGGCCCGAGGCGCGCGTACGCCTGGCGGTGGGGG
>NZ_JBWXTH010000083.1:0-234 GCF_056856075.1 Pseudomonas sp. FA-1 | reverse complement strand
ACACGGATGCGCACTCGCTCGCCTGTGCGTGCGACGAACGGGTCGATGCCCGGGAACGCGCGGCTGTTCCACGTCCACAGGTTGAAGTCGAGCATCGTGTTGACCTTCGGCGTCGCGCTACCGGGTTCAATGTCGTAGGCATTGAGGATGAAGCCGAAGTCGCGGTCGACCTTGAACTGCTTCGGGTCCTTCGGGTGCACGATGAACAAGCCCATCATCCCCATCGCCATCTGC
>NZ_JBWXTH010000082.1:0-234 GCF_056856075.1 Pseudomonas sp. FA-1 | reverse complement strand
CGGGGGGGGCGCCGGGGCGCCCGCCGGCGCGCCCGGGGCCGGCCCGCCCGCCCCGGCGGCCCCGCGCCCCCCCCCCCCCGGCCCCCGCCCCCCCCCCCCCCCCCCCCGCCCCCCCCGCCCCCCCCCCCCCCCCCCCCCCCCCCCCGCCCCCCCCGGGCGCCCCCCCCCCACGCAGCCCCCCATCACCCGCTCACTGTCCACCCAGCGCCTCCGACCATGGCCGCGGGCCGCCCC
>NZ_JBWXTH010000081.1:0-236 GCF_056856075.1 Pseudomonas sp. FA-1 | reverse complement strand
GCGGGAATAGCTCAGTTGGTAGAGCACGACCTTGCCAAGGTCGGGGTCGCGAGTTCGAGTCTCGTTTCCCGCTCCAATTTTCAAGCTGTGGCGCTCATGGCGTAGCAGTGGTGGTGAAGCGCCAACAGGTGCTCACGCCAATAGCGGTTTGCTTCAAGCATGCGGGAATAGCTCAGTTGGTAGAGCACGACCTTGCCAAGGTCGGGGTCGCGAGTTCGAGTCTCGTTTCCCGCTCC
>NZ_JBWXTH010000080.1:0-236 GCF_056856075.1 Pseudomonas sp. FA-1 | reverse complement strand
GCATAGCGCTCGCCACCATAGTCCCGGCTGGCGACCACGCGATGGTCGGCGTTGTACTGCACTTCCAGCTCGCGGCCAAGCACGTCGGTGGCCCAACTGGTGCGGGCGCTCAGGTCGTAGCGGAAATGGTAGTGCTCACCGTCGCTGGTCCAATGCTCCACCACGCGCGGCTTGTCGCCAATGGTTTCCCAGCGGTAGTGGCAGCCCAGGCCCAGCGCGTTGCTGTGGCTGGTCAT
>NZ_JBWXTH010000079.1:0-238 GCF_056856075.1 Pseudomonas sp. FA-1 | reverse complement strand
AGGCGAAAACAAAAAAACACAAAAAAAGCTAACACACACAAACCCACACCACCATATGAAAAAAAAAAAAAAAAAAAACAAACCCAAAAAAAAAAAAAAAAAACAAAAAAAACCAAAAAAAAAAAAAAAAACAAACAACAAAAAAAAAAAACCAAAAACACAAAAAAAAACAAAAAACAACACAAAAAACAAAAAAAAAAAAACACCAAAAACAAAAAAACAAAAAAAAAAACCCAAA
>NZ_JBWXTH010000078.1:0-239 GCF_056856075.1 Pseudomonas sp. FA-1 | reverse complement strand
AGCTTTTTTAGTCATTTTTAAACTTTATATTTTTTGAAATACCAAAATTCTACAGTATTAATTAGCTATAATTTAATTTTTTAATGGAAACATTTCCAAATTTCTTGGGCTAACTTTTTACTAATTCCTTTAACTTTGGCAATCTCATCAACAGATGCTCTGGATAATTCTTGCCACCCACCTAAATACATCATTAAAGCTTTACAGCGTTTTGGTCCAACTCCTTCAATTTCCTCTAT
>NZ_JBWXTH010000077.1:0-239 GCF_056856075.1 Pseudomonas sp. FA-1 | reverse complement strand
AACCAAAAAACGCTGGCTCCTGCATCCGGCCCCTGCGCTTCGCTCCGGGGTTCCCTCGCTCCAGCCTTGCTCCGGCGGGGCGCGGCGAAGGGCCCTCCATGGCCCTGCGCCGCTTGCCAGGCCTCCATGCCTGGCACCCACCTGCGCAAGGCGTCCACGCGGCCTCCTGACGTCGCGATTGGCGGCGCCGGGGCTATCGCGTAGCAAGAGCAAGAGCAAGAGCAAGAGCAAGAGCAAGA
>NZ_JBWXTH010000076.1:0-241 GCF_056856075.1 Pseudomonas sp. FA-1 | reverse complement strand
GTACCCCTCCCCCTTGAGTCCTGGCGCGTCGCAGGTGTGCTGGGGTGGGGCTGTCGACGCGCCCCCCCCCCCCCCCACACCACCCCCCCACCCCCCACCCCCCCCCCCCCCCCCCCCCCCCCACCCCCCCCACCCCCCCCCCCCCCAACCCGCGGCCCAGCAGCGGCTCGACGGCACGCCCGACCATCACGACCACGCCAGGCCACAGGGCCAGGCCCACGCCGCTCACGTCATGCAACAG
>NZ_JBWXTH010000075.1:0-241 GCF_056856075.1 Pseudomonas sp. FA-1 | reverse complement strand
TTTTGGGGCGCTGGTGCGGGGGGGTGGGGTTGGGGTGGTTTAACTGTGTGATGGCCCCCCCCCCACACAAATAAAAAAAAAAAAAACCACCCAACCCCCCCCCCCCCCCCCGCCCCGCCCCCCCCCCCCGCCCCCCCCCCCCCCCCCCCCCCGGCCCCCGCGCCCCCCCCCCCCGCCCGCCCCCCCCGGTGGAGACGAACTGGAACGCCGGGGTGATGTTCTGGCCCTCGACCAGCTTGGG
>NZ_JBWXTH010000074.1:0-243 GCF_056856075.1 Pseudomonas sp. FA-1 | reverse complement strand
GCGCGCGCCCGCCCCGCCCCCGCCCGCCCCGGCCCCCCGGCCGCCGGCGGCCGCGCCCCCGCCCGCCCCCCCCCCCCCCCCGGGGGGGGGCCCCCCGGGGGGGGGGGGGGGGGGGGGCGGGGGGGGGCGGCCCGCCCCCCCCCCCCCCCCCACCCCCCCCCCCCCCCCCCACCGGCGACCGCCCACAAGCCCACCCCGCGCGCCCCCCGCCGCCCGTGCGCCCGCCGGGCCGCGCGCGCCCCC
>NZ_JBWXTH010000073.1:0-243 GCF_056856075.1 Pseudomonas sp. FA-1 | reverse complement strand
CAATCGCGGGGCAAGCCCCACACCGCGTAAGCCCGGAGTTACGCGATCCGGTGTGGGGCTTGGCCTGCGATTGGGCCGGAGCAGCCAACCGATCAGCCTGGCGCTTTCTTTCAAAATTGTAATGTTCAAGCCACCGCGACGATAAGCGCCCCGCCCTAGAGTCCCTCGCCAAGCTTTACGACGCGTGTCGACGAGGACCTCACCCTGCCGTGCAACCCTGCCACACCCCGCAATGCTGCCTTG
>NZ_JBWXTH010000072.1:0-244 GCF_056856075.1 Pseudomonas sp. FA-1 | reverse complement strand
ACGGCCGGCCCCGCGGCTACGACGGGAGAGCTGCTCTACGCAGGCCTAGCCGCCCTCGAGCACATGGATGCCGCGGACGCGGCCCGGGGAGATGAGGAAACGCGAGCAGGTCGGCCGGGGCATATAGCCCCGGCGACCGAGGCAGGTCACCCGCCGCGAGAAGTCCGCCCCACCAGCAGCGCCGCGTAAGCGTCAGCCCGGGCGGCCCCCCCACCGCGCGCCCCCACGACGCCCATAAACCGGG
>NZ_JBWXTH010000071.1:0-244 GCF_056856075.1 Pseudomonas sp. FA-1 | reverse complement strand
TGCGGGAATAGCTCAGTTGGTAGAGCACGACCTTGCCAAGGTCGGGGTCGCGAGTTCGAGTCTCGTTTCCCGCTCCAGTTTCTCCGGCACTGCCTTTGGCAGGGCGGGAAAGAAATCCAGGCTGAATCGCAAGGTTCATGATCGGGTGCGCTGAAAAGCGTTGGGTATGTCCCCTTCGTCTAGTGGCCTAGGACACCGCCCTTTCACGGCGGTAACAGGGGTTCGAGTCCCCTAGGGGACGCCA
>NZ_JBWXTH010000070.1:0-245 GCF_056856075.1 Pseudomonas sp. FA-1 | reverse complement strand
CCTTCAGCGACAGTAGTTTTATCCACAGACAGCGTGGCTTTTACTTCGCTAACCGTATCGGTGATGTTGACGGTGGCGTCGTTGCCCAGCTGCAGATTCTCGAACTGCTTGCCGGCGACGGTCGCATCGGTGACGCCCAGCGAAATTTCACCTGCGTCTTTGAATACATCATCGCCCTGGGCCGGCAGCGAGTAATCGACCTCGGTTTTACCCGCTTGAATGACGACCTGCTGATTGTTGCTCAG
>NZ_JBWXTH010000069.1:0-247 GCF_056856075.1 Pseudomonas sp. FA-1 | reverse complement strand
GGCCTGGTGCAAATGATGGCCCACGAAACGGCCGATATCGCCAGCAGCGCGGCAGAGCTGTATTAACCCCATGCACCAAGCATCCCACGCAATCGCCCGCCGCTGGGTGGCCCATAATGCCGCAATCCTCGACACGGAAACGACCGGCCTCGATGACCAGGCCGAGATCGTCGAGCTCGATGTCGTCGCCTGCAGCGGCGAAACCCTACTGCAGACCCTGGTCAATCCGAAGCGGCCCATCCCACCA
>NZ_JBWXTH010000068.1:0-249 GCF_056856075.1 Pseudomonas sp. FA-1 | reverse complement strand
CTGGTCGTTCTACAATCCATTCAGGGCAACCACCAGGTCCACCCCCCCCAGGCAGGTGTAGAGGGCCCCAACCGCGGTGGTGTATCGCGGCCGGCCCGGCCCCCCCCCCCCCCCCCCGGCCACCCCCCCCCCCCCCCCGCCCCCCCTCCCCCGCCCCCGGCGCCCGCCCCCCGCCCGTCCCGCGGGTGCCGCTCCGCGACCCCCTGGCAGCGGGCCGGAGGGTGGAGTTGAACCCGGGGTGGCACCCGC
>NZ_JBWXTH010000066.1:0-251 GCF_056856075.1 Pseudomonas sp. FA-1 | reverse complement strand
CCCCGCCCCCCCCCCCCCCCCCCCCCCCGCCCCCCCCCCCCCCCGCCCCCGCCCCCGCCCCCCCCCCCCCCCGCCCCCCCCCCCCCCCCCCCCCCCCCACACCCCCCCCACCCCCCCCCCCCCCCCCCCCCCCCCCCCCCCCCCCCCCACCCCCACCCCACCTGAAAGCGTTATTTGTTTTTAGTTTTCATTATACTTTATTTTTATAATGTTTAAGTTTGTTGTTAAACAGTCTGCCGACTCCCCCCCCC
>NZ_JBWXTH010000064.1:0-253 GCF_056856075.1 Pseudomonas sp. FA-1 | reverse complement strand
GAGGGTCGCGAGCATCCGGCGGGCGCTGAACTCCTCGCCCGCGTCGATCATCGCCTGGGCCTGCGCGGGCGCGTAGCGGCGAACGCGGTCGATCGCCTCCGGGATGCTTCGGTTGCGGTCGTGTGTCAGGACCGTGTCGTCGGAGGCGGGAACGCGCAGTGTCCTCTGCTCGGGCACGTCCGGCAGCGCGTTCGGGAAGCTCGGCCAGGATACCGCGACGCGCCTGTACATCCGGAGCTGGGGCTCGTAGCGC
>NZ_JBWXTH010000063.1:0-253 GCF_056856075.1 Pseudomonas sp. FA-1 | reverse complement strand
GTTCGCTGCCCTTGCTGCGCAGCAGGCTCCAGCCACCCAGGGTCGGGGCGCTGAGCAACACGCTACCGAGTTTGAGGGCCTGGCGTCGCAACATGATCAGTCACCGTCGTTGGCCTTGAAGCCCAGCTGGATGTTCAACGCCGTGGCCAGCTCGCCGTCGTGCAGGCGGTGGACGACGGTGAGGCGGTCGTAGATTTTGTCCCAGGCCTGCGTGCCAGCGTCGTCGGCGAGCAGCTCGCCCAGGGTCCTCTGG
>NZ_JBWXTH010000062.1:0-257 GCF_056856075.1 Pseudomonas sp. FA-1 | reverse complement strand
GCGGACCGTGTCGCGCGATATGTTGAAATGCTTCGCTGCCTCGCGCTGGCTCATGCCTTCAGCACACGCCAGACGAACCCTCAGGTAAAGTTCCACGGTGTAAATCCCTCATCCCCCCCCGCCAGCATCGCGAAAAGGAAAAAAGTGGACGACTTTTACGCCGCCCGCAGCAGCACTTCGCCGCCGCTACCGTGGTCTAACTTTGCACCGCCGTTCTCAGCCATCCGCCCTAAGGTCTACGATCGACGCAAGACCAA
>NZ_JBWXTH010000061.1:0-261 GCF_056856075.1 Pseudomonas sp. FA-1 | reverse complement strand
GACACCGCCGAAGAGGCAGATCACTAAGCCTCCTGGTTACACTATCTACACTTGTGAGTGTAGTTGTGAGTTGTGGAATACCGCTATTTGGGTGAATGTGTGCAATCGTTTGGGCTCACGTTCACTGCCGTATAGGCAGCTCAGAAATCACCTCTTATCACCATCTGGGCTAGAACAAGATCCGAAGAGGGAATTGCAGGTAAATATGGTAATGAATTGTGAATAACTCGGTGCTGCCCGTATAATTAAAAATGGGCGGGG
>NZ_JBWXTH010000060.1:0-262 GCF_056856075.1 Pseudomonas sp. FA-1 | reverse complement strand
TACGACCTAAGAAATATTTACAAGAATCTCCACAAACTGCAGCTGCTACTAATATTGGAGATACTATGTGAACATTAAGAGTTGTATCAGCATCTCAAGTAAGAACTATGGCAAAAAGTAATGAATCACCTGGCAAAAAAGGAATTATTACAAGTCCAGTTTCACAAAAAATCACTAAAAAAAGCAGTAAGTAAGTCCAGTCACCTAGTATATTTATATAAGTGCTAATAAATTGATCTAGATGCAAATACCATATTTAATA
>NZ_JBWXTH010000059.1:0-264 GCF_056856075.1 Pseudomonas sp. FA-1 | reverse complement strand
CGCTCGCCTGGTTGCAGGGTGACGAAGGGGACTTCGCGGCCCTGGTTGTCGGTCAGGTAGATGAAGCTACCGCTGCGACGCAGGCTCTGCTCCCAAGGCAGCACCCAGCCACGGCCGAGCACGCTGTCGACGGTCAGGTCGCTGGCGTAGAAGCGCGACCATTCGATCGGCATGAGGCCCGGGAGGCTGAAATCGACTTCGTCGTGAATGACCTTGCGCCCAGTCGTGAGGTCGACCGGGTTGCCCACCAGGCCGCCCACGGCA
>NZ_JBWXTH010000058.1:0-270 GCF_056856075.1 Pseudomonas sp. FA-1 | reverse complement strand
CAGTCGACCTGGCGGCGGTGATCGTCAACTACCTGCGCGAGGAGTTCGAGATCCCAGGCGTCGACCACTAGCTCCTGCAGGCACTGCAGCGGGAGGCCGGTCTATGAGCCGCCACACGTCCAGCCCCGCCGAGCAGCTGCTCGGCCTGCTGTTCGGCGCTGGCGCGGCCCTGGTGGCCGGCCGGGCGCAGCTGTACCGCAAGACCAGCGCCGCCCCGCAGGATCCCGAGACCCACGAACACCAGGAGCAGAAAAATCCAAAAGCCAAGCC
>NZ_JBWXTH010000057.1:0-274 GCF_056856075.1 Pseudomonas sp. FA-1 | reverse complement strand
AAGCTTCCTAACTCTTTTATCAAAATAAAAAAATCTGTATTAAAAATATTTTCACCATAAAAATCATAAAACAAAGCCACTACTGCAGAACGCTGAAAACCATAGCCTCCTTGGTACCTGGAGTACAAAAAGCTGAATTAAAAGATTTAGAATACTTAAACAATTTACAAGTCAAAAGTAGTAATATATCGTTAAAGTAATTTGTGATAGTTTTGTGAGTAAAGTCATAATCCTCACTAGCTAAAGTATTATCATACTATAAAAAGTTGATATT
>NZ_JBWXTH010000056.1:0-274 GCF_056856075.1 Pseudomonas sp. FA-1 | reverse complement strand
CCATGTGAGAGTAGGTCATCGTCAAGATTCATTTCGCAAAACCCCTATCTGCGTGAGCAGGTAGGGGTTTTGTCTTTAAGTAGAGAGACCAGAGATTCGCCGGCACGTCCTGAGGACGGGCTAGCACACAGAATTTCTTGACGACCATAGAGCGTTGGAACCACCTGATCCCATCCCGAACTCAGCAGTGAAACGACGCATCGCCGATGGTAGTGTGGGGCTTCCCCATGTGAGAGTAGGTCATCGTCAAGATTCATTTCGCAAAACCCCTATC
>NZ_JBWXTH010000055.1:0-284 GCF_056856075.1 Pseudomonas sp. FA-1 | reverse complement strand
TCGACCAACGTCTTCATCAACAGCGTGGCCGCCGCACGCAATGGCGACAAGCTGACTTGCGGCGCGACCATTACCAGTGGCTCGGACAACGTCATCATCGGCGGCGGTACCTACCGTTACCTGCCGGTAGATGATGAAGTACCTGAATGGCTACGCACCACCGTCGATGTGCTGATGGCCATCGCGGGTGCTGCTGGCGGCATCGCGCAGTTGATCAAGGCCGGTAGCCAGGCCGGCATGAAGGCCATCATGCCGTGCGTGGCCAAGTTCACCGCCGGGTTCGT
>NZ_JBWXTH010000054.1:0-283 GCF_056856075.1 Pseudomonas sp. FA-1 | reverse complement strand
CGGGGGGGGGGGGGGGGGGCCCGCGGGGGGGGGGGGGGGGGGGGGGGGGGGGGGGTGGGGTGGGGGGGGGGGGGGGGGTGGGGGGGGGGGTTGGGGGGGGGGGGGGGGGGGGGGGGGGGGGGGGGGGGGGGCCCCGCCCCCCCCCCCCCCCCCCCCCCCCCCCCCCCCCAACCCCCCCCCCCCCCCACCCCCCCCCCCCCTATTTTTTTTTTTTTTTTTTATTTATATTATTTTTTTTATTTTATTTTTTTTTTTTTTTATGATGATTCTCGCTAAGCCCCCC
>NZ_JBWXTH010000053.1:0-288 GCF_056856075.1 Pseudomonas sp. FA-1 | reverse complement strand
GTTGGGTGGTGGGTTTTGTCGGGGGTGTGTTGGCGTTGTTGTTTGGGTTGGTTTGGTCTTTTTGTTGGGTTGGGGGGGGGGGGGGGGGGGGGCGGGGGGGGGGGGGGCGCCCCGGGGGGCGCCCCCCCCCCCCCCCCCCCCCCCCCCCCCCCCCCCCCCCACACCCCCCCCCCCCCCCCCCCCCCCCCCCCCCGCCCCCCCCCCCCCCCCCCCCCCCGCCCCCCCCGCCACGGCGACGACCTCCACACTCCCCCAGGCCGACGGCAAGTTCCGGCTCAAGACGGGCAA
>NZ_JBWXTH010000052.1:0-289 GCF_056856075.1 Pseudomonas sp. FA-1 | reverse complement strand
GCCCGCCTGCTGGAGGAAACTGACCCGCTGGGGCGCAAGACCACCTACGAGTATCACCACCTGACCACCCTGGTGACCCAGGTCAGCTACCCGGACGGCAGCACCTGGCGAGCGCGCTACGACGACAAGGGCAACCTGCTCGCCGAATTCGATGCCCTCGGCCAGATGACCGAGTACCTCAACGGCGACGATGGCCTGCCGCATACCATCATCGACGCGACCTACAAATCCAAGTACCTGTGGTGGAACACCCAGGCCCAGGTCGAGCGTTACCAGGACTGCTCGGGCA
>NZ_JBWXTH010000051.1:0-301 GCF_056856075.1 Pseudomonas sp. FA-1 | reverse complement strand
AAAGGGCCACTGGTCATCAGCGACCTGCACTACCGCTATGACCCGGTGGGCAACATCATCAGCCTGGAAGACCAGGGTGCCGACCCCACCTGGCACGCCAACCAACAGGCCACCGGGCTGCGCGAATACACCTACGACACCCTGTACCGCCTCGCCAGCGCCACGGGCCGGGAGCGCACGCCGGTGGCCCGCTACTACGGCGCCGAGGCCTCGTCGGGCAGCGTCTGGGCGCCTTACAGCGAGCACTACACCTACGACGACGGCAACAACCTGACGACGATCCGCCACGTCAGTGTCGCGG
>NZ_JBWXTH010000050.1:0-304 GCF_056856075.1 Pseudomonas sp. FA-1 | reverse complement strand
GGTATCAGAGGTAATACTGCCTCGAGGTGACAATGCCACCGTTTTGTTTTGCCATCGAAGTGATAACTGTTTGTGCAGCTTGAGCAGTAGTATAATTTAGCGGTATAAATTCAGTCACTAAAGTAGCATTATTCTCTAATGAGCGTTTTGTTTGTAAACTCTATAACAGTTCTTGAGCAGCAATTTCAGCTGCAGTAGCTACTATACATATAATATACTACTCATTTTTTCGTAGCTAAGCCTTTACTAACTAAAACAATATTCATTACCTCATTCCAAGGCACATTTTTTAGGTCAATAGAAA
>NZ_JBWXTH010000049.1:0-307 GCF_056856075.1 Pseudomonas sp. FA-1 | reverse complement strand
ACGACAGCCGCGACCCGTGCATCGTGCGTGCAGGCACCGGCCAATCCCGGGGGAGCGGGAGCCTATTCTTTGTCTGGGTGGGTGTGGTGGTGGTGGTGGGGAGGGGGGGGGGTGGGTCGGGGGTGGGGGGGGGGGGGGGGGGGGCTGGGCGCCCGCGTCGGCGGGGGCGCGCGGGTGGGGGGGGGGGGGGCGCCCGCGCCCCCCCCCCCCCCCCCCCCCCCCCTTTTTCTTTTCTTTTTCTGCTTGGCATACTTATTAATATTTATTTATTTTTATCTCCACTCCCCCCCCCCCCCCCCCCCCCCCC
>NZ_JBWXTH010000048.1:0-312 GCF_056856075.1 Pseudomonas sp. FA-1 | reverse complement strand
AAGTTCCGCATGCGCGAAATCAGCATCGCCGAGATCAAGCTGTAACCTGATCCTGTTATCACCGGTTCGGTGGGAGATTACCCAGCCCTTCGGGCTGCGCGGTCGCGCAGAGAACACGCGGCCGATGCTTGCCTCTGTGGGAGCGGCGGTGCGGCGGTCCGACTTGTCCCGCGAACAAGGGCGAAGCCCTTGCCAAGCGACGGTGATATCGGGCCCGGCCTAATCGCGGGACAAGCCCGCTCACACAAGGTGTACCGCGCTGTACTTGTCTATCCTTTGCCTTTCACCGGCGGCTCCTCGCGCGGCGGGTCG
>NZ_JBWXTH010000047.1:0-323 GCF_056856075.1 Pseudomonas sp. FA-1 | reverse complement strand
AAGCAACTGGTGAGCTTGCCCTGGGTCCGATACACCTCGCGGTGCAGGTCATCACGCTCCATGTCGGTGATCACCTGACCATCCAGGTTCAGCTGGTGCAGGTGCCCGCTGCCGTAGTACAGGTGGTTGACCTTGCGGCCGTCCGGCAATGTCAGGGTGGTCAGGTTGCTGAGCGGGTCGTACTCGTAACCGAGCGTGCCGGCGGGCGTGATTTCTTTCGTCAGCCGGCCCAGCAGATCGTAGGCTTACTCCAGCTTCTCTTCCGTGACCCCAAGCTGCTTGCCGATCCCGGTCGGTTGCCGCTCGATGCTCAGTAACCGGTC
>NZ_JBWXTH010000046.1:0-333 GCF_056856075.1 Pseudomonas sp. FA-1 | reverse complement strand
GCTGACCTGCGCCTTGTGGACCTTGCGAGTGCGGGTGCCGCCGTCGGCGTAGTGGTAGCGCTCGCTGTCGTCATCGCCATCAACGCGGCTGACAGGCGTGACCTTGCCGAGCTGGTTGTCGGCCAGCCACTGCAGCGCCCTGCCGTCGGCCAGTTGCTTCTGCAGACCTCCCGCCAGGAAGCCCGTCTCCGGTGTCAGGCTGTGGCCTTTCACCATCGCCCGGTTGCTGCCCTCGGAAACCTGTAGCTCCCGGGTGCGGTTGCCCGCGACACTGACGTGGCGGATCGTCGTCAGGTTGTTGCCGTCGTCGTAGGTGTAGTGCTCGCTGTAAGG
>NZ_JBWXTH010000045.1:0-342 GCF_056856075.1 Pseudomonas sp. FA-1 | reverse complement strand
AATTGGTGGAGCTAAGCGGGATCGAACCGCTGACCTCCTGCATGCCATGCAGGCGCTCTCCCAGCTGAGCTATAGCCCCAAGGTGAAAACAAAAGGCCCATCCAATATGCGAATGAGCCTTTCAACTCCCGCAAAACGCGGGTAAAAGTGGCGTCCCCTAGGGGACTCGAACCCCTGTTACCGCCGTGAAAGGGCGGTGTCCTAGGCCACTAGACGAAGGGGACAACAACCTTCGTACCGACCCGCTTACGCGGACCTGGCAAAATTGGTGGAGCTAAGCGGGATCGAACCGCTGACCTCCTGCATGCCATGCAGGCGCTCTCCCAGCTGAGCTATAGCCCC
>NZ_JBWXTH010000044.1:0-348 GCF_056856075.1 Pseudomonas sp. FA-1 | reverse complement strand
GCCGGCGACGGTCGCATCGGTGACACCCAGCGAAACTTCACCTGCGTCTTTGAATACGTCATCGCCCTGGGCCGGCAGCGAGTAATCGACCTCGGTTTTACCCGCTTGAATGACGACCTGCTGATTGTTGCTCAGCGTGACCGTTACATCGTGATCGAGTTTTTCGCTGATCCGGATGGTGAAGGACGGCTGCTGGTCTTCGGTGACATCACCCTTGCTGACGATGGTGACTTCGAACTTGTCGCCCTCGTTGCCGGTGCCAGTACCCGTGCCCGAACCTGGCTCATCGGTGATTTCCGTCGAAACAGAGTTCTCACCCAAAGTCAGCTTCTCGAACTTCTCACCGCC
>NZ_JBWXTH010000043.1:0-359 GCF_056856075.1 Pseudomonas sp. FA-1 | reverse complement strand
TGTTTTGTGTTTCTGATGTTTGCTGTTTAGTATTATCAGTAGGATATGTTTGCTCCCATTTTCCTATCAATGATATAAACATTATTGCTATTGTGATTAACAGTAATATTCTTATATGATTAGCTTTCATTGTTTATTTTAACCTTTTTTATTTTTACAAGGAAACGGGTCGTCGTAGTAAACTCTTTTTGAGAGTGGATGACACCTTAAGAGTCTACGTGTAGTTAAGTACAATCCCTTTAGTATACCATGAGTTTTCAGAGCTTTTAGAGCATATTCTGAACAAGTTGGATAATATCTACATCTAGCAGGTATGAAAGGACTGATACAGTAGCGATAGATGCTGATTAGTGTCACAA
>NZ_JBWXTH010000042.1:0-385 GCF_056856075.1 Pseudomonas sp. FA-1 | reverse complement strand
GACTCAAGCTTGTTGGTAATGGTCGGCTGGCCACCGGTGAACACGTCATCCGATGCTTTGACGGTAATGGAGCCGCTGGCGCTGCCGGCTGGGATAGAAACCTTGGTACCGTCCGACAGGGTGAATTCAAGGCCGTTATGGCCTGTCACCGGCAATTTCTGGCCATTGCTCAGCGTGACGGTGTAAGTGATTTCACCGCCTTCAGCGACAGTGGATTTATCCACAGTCAGCGTGGCAACGACTTCGCTTTCGGTATCGGTAATCTTGACCGTGGCGTCATCGCCCAGTTGCAGATTCTCGAACTGCTTGCCGGCGACGGTCGCATCGGTGACACCCAGCGAAACTTCACCTGCGTCTTTGAATACGTCATCGCCCTGGGCCGGCA
>NZ_JBWXTH010000041.1:0-432 GCF_056856075.1 Pseudomonas sp. FA-1 | reverse complement strand
GCCCGGAACGGCACACGCTGTTCGAGCGTGACAGCATTGGCCGGTTGGTCGCCAAGATCAACCGCGATGCGAGCCAGGCCTTTGCGTACGACGACGGCGACCGGTTACTGAGCATCGAGCGGCAACCGACCGGGATCGGCAAGCAGGTTGGGATCACGGAAGAGAAGCTGGAGTACGCCTACGATCTGCTCGGCCGGCTGACGAAAGAAATCACGCCCGCCGGCACGCTCAGTTATGAATACGACCCGCTCAGCAACCTGACCACCCTGACATTGCCGGACGGCCGCAAGGTCAATCACCTGTACTACGGCAGCGGGCACCTGCACCAGCTGAACCTGGATGGTCAGGTGATCAGCGACATGGAGCGTGATGACCTGCACCGCGAGGTGTATCGGACCCAGGGCAAGCTCACCAGTTGCTTCGGTTATGACG
>NZ_JBWXTH010000040.1:0-436 GCF_056856075.1 Pseudomonas sp. FA-1 | reverse complement strand
GAACAGTTGCAGCGCCGCCATCGCCTCGGCGATGCGCGTGGTCGTCACCTGGGCACTGTTCAGGCTGTCGAGCAGCAGGTGCTGGTTCAGCGTTTCCACGCCCAGGTTGGCGCGCGCGGCCAACACACCGGCCAGCGCCTTGCTCAACGGCTCCTCGCTGGCCGCCTGCGCCCGCTTGACCTGCGACGGGCTCAGCCCCGCCTCGAAACTGTCCGCCAGGGCTTGCCACTCGGCCCACGCCTCTGGGAACACCTGCAACGCCGCCAGGGCCTTGGGCTGCACGCCCAGCGTTGTCGCCAGGTCGGCCCATTGCCGGACCACGGCGATCTCCTGCCAATTGGCCAGGGCCGAGGCGTCTACGACATCCTTCTTCAGGGCTGCCTGCCTGGCAGCCTCGGCGACCAGCCCTTCTGCCTGGCCGGTGGCCTTGGCCAGC
>NZ_JBWXTH010000039.1:0-445 GCF_056856075.1 Pseudomonas sp. FA-1 | reverse complement strand
TTGGCTCAGCAATCTCAAATGACTATGTGATTTCTCGCATGGCCACTTGTGATGCTGATAATCTTGGCGACTATCAGTCCGTACTCACAAGCACCCACACGAATTGCTTGATTCGATTGTTAAAGAGCGATTTGGTTAAGCGCTTTGCTCAACCGAGGCCGCGCATTCTACGCTTTCCTCAGAGCCTGTCAAGCGTTTATTTTGAAGTTTTTCGTTCAACTTCAACCGCTTAACTCGCTGCGATCTCTCGTAGCGGGAGGCGAATCATACAGCGTTAAAACCTGCTGTCAACTGCCTTTTTCACCGCTGCCGATCTGTGAGACCGAAGCCTTCCGATACTACCCGAAGCGTTCAACTCATTGAATCTCAAGGAGTTTTGCGTTTCGACTGCGTCGGAAGTGGGGCGCATTATAGGCCCCTGAAACGGCACGTCAACCGTTATTTT
>NZ_JBWXTH010000038.1:0-555 GCF_056856075.1 Pseudomonas sp. FA-1 | reverse complement strand
CACGGTCCAGCCCTGTGCTTGCAGCCAGCTCGACAAACGCTCCACGCAGGCCAGCAAACGCAACCATTCCTCGGCCGAGGCTGCGTTCAGGTCCCGTGGCGCGCCGAAGGTCTCCAGCAACAGCCCCAGCTCGCCGGGCGCCAGGCCGTGCAGGCGGGCCCACAGGCTCAGGGTGTAGAGGCCGGACAACCTTTCGAGCGTGGTGGCGAAGCGCACCTCATCGCCGTCCGCGTCGCTGGTCTGCTCTTTTGGTGGCAGCGCAAGGAAGCGGCCCAGCTGGTACAGCCCCTCGTCGTCTACCTGGCAGGCACGCTTGAGCGTGGCCTTGATAGCGGCCTGTTCCGAGGCCTTGCCGGGGCGCAGGTCGATCACGACGTAGTCTTCCGGGTCCAGCCCGCCTTCGACCAGCGGTGGGTCGTTGAATAGCCGGTCATACTGGCTCAGCTCGCCGGCACGGGCACTCACCGCGATCAGCTGTCGGCCCATGACCAGCGCCTGCTCATGGGGGATGGCGTAGCGCTTGGCCAGGCGCACGGTCTGCGTCAGCACCGCCAG
>NZ_JBWXTH010000037.1:0-686 GCF_056856075.1 Pseudomonas sp. FA-1 | reverse complement strand
ACCGTCATCACCGATTCGGTCGACACCACCAGCGTCACCCTGACCGCAACGCCAGGCATCACCGAAGGGGGCGTGATTACCTACACCGCCACCCTGAGCAACCCCGCGCAAACGCCGGTCACCGTGACCCTGTCCAACGGCCAGACCATCACCATCAAGGCCGGCGAAACCACCGGTACCGTGGACTTCAAGACCCCGGCCAATGATGTCTTCGTCAATGGCAGCACTGTCAGCACGACCATTACAGGCGCGAGCGGTGGCAACTTCGAGAAGCTGACGCCCAACACCACACCTGCCGAAACCCAGATCAAGGACAGTATCGACACCGTGACGGTCAGCATCGCCGGCAACGGCGATGTAACCGAGGCCCAACAGCCGGCCTTCACTGTCAAGATCAGCCAGAAGCTGGATCACGACCTGACCGTCACCTTGAGCAATGGGGACAAAGTGGTCATCAAGGCTGGCGAGACCGAGATCGAGTACAAGCTCGACGCCCAGGGCGACGACGTATTCACCGATCCGGGCAAGGTAACGTTGGGCGTTACCGATGCCAGCGTTGATGGCAAGCAGTTCGAAGACCTGCAATTGGGTGGCGAGGCGAGCGTTGCGATCACCGATACGGTTAGCGAAGTAAAAGCCACGCTGTCTGTGGATAAAACTACTGTCGCTGAAGGCGGTGAAATCAC
>NZ_JBWXTH010000036.1:0-694 GCF_056856075.1 Pseudomonas sp. FA-1 | reverse complement strand
GCTGGCCTGCGTGGAGCGTTTGTCGAGCTGGCTGCAAGCACAGGGCTGGACCGTGCCGGACCTGGTGCTGATGACCCGGGGTGTGGAGGATATTCCACCGAGCCCCGAGATCACCAACCTGATCAAGGAAATGCAAGCGGCGCTCGCCAATGCTGAACTGCCTGGCGAGCCCGTCACGGAAGACTACTTGCGCGCACTGACCCCGCTGATCGCCTCGACCTTTGGCCTGAGCGGTGAAACTGCGGCCCGGGCCCTGCTGATCTGGGCGGACCGTGGCAAGCCCGGTGGGCTTTGGCTGCAAGAGCTAGGCGAGCGCCTGAAGCTGGAAGATCCAGAGGCGTCGGAAGAGCCGGAAGAACCAGAAGAACCTTACGACCCGGTAGCCGATCCCCAGATAATCGCCTTCACCTACGGCCTGGCGCAGATGGCGCTGATCGTGCACGCCAGCGGTGTGACCGCCGACGTGCTGGCCGTGCTGGTGGAGCAGCCCCATTTGCTCGCCGGAACCATGGACAACATCGAGCCCAGGCTGACCACCCTGCAGCGCAGTGTGGCCACGGTCGTGGCCCTGACGGACTTCAGCACCTGGCTGAAAACACGACCGGAGTCGGCCAGCACGCTGATGGCCGCGCTGAAGGCCGAAGGCGTACCGCCCGCGCTGCTGGCCAAGGCCACCGGCCAGGCAGAAGGGCTG
>NZ_JBWXTH010000035.1:0-728 GCF_056856075.1 Pseudomonas sp. FA-1 | reverse complement strand
TGTGAATGTTGATTTCTGACTTTTGTCAGATCGTTCTTTAAAAATTCGGATATGTGATAGATAGACTGATGACCACTTTCACTGGTGGGCCATCAGGCTAAGGTAAAATTTGTGAGTTCTGCGCGAAAGCGCGACATGCGAATTTTCGGCGAATGTCGTCTTCACAGTATAACCAGATTGCTTGGGGTTATATGGTCAAGTGAAGAAGCGCATACGGTGGATGCCTTGGCAGTCAGAGGCGATGAAAGACGTGGTAGCCTGCGATAAGCTTTGGGGAGTCGGCAAACAGACTGTGATCCAGAGATCTCTGAATGGGGGAACCCACCTAGGATAACCTAGGTATCTTGCACTGAATACATAGGTGCAAGAGGCGAACCAGGGGAACTGAAACATCTAAGTACCCTGAGGAAAAGAAATCAACCGAGATTCCCTTAGTAGTGGCGAGCGAACGGGGACCAGCCCTTAAGCTGGTTTGAGATTAGTGGAACGCTCTGGAAAGTGCGGCCATAGTGGGTGATAGCCCCGTACACGAAAATCTCTTGCCAGTGAAATCGAGTAGGACGGAGCACGAGAAACTTTGTCTGAACATGGGGGGACCATCCTCCAAGGCTAAATACTACTGACTGACCGATAGTGAACCAGTACCGTGAGGGAAAGGCGAAAAGAACCCCGGAGAGGGGAGTGAAATAGAACCTGAAACCGTATGCGTACAAGCAGTGGGAGCCTAC
>NZ_JBWXTH010000034.1:0-1058 GCF_056856075.1 Pseudomonas sp. FA-1 | reverse complement strand
TCACCTGGCATTACCATTTCAACGCCTTCCGGCAGTTCGCAGTTACCGGTCACGTCAGTGGTACGGAAGTAGAACTGAGGACGGTAGCCTTTGAAGAACGGAGTGTGACGACCGCCTTCTTCCTTCGACAGAACGTAGACTTCTGCGGTGAACTTGGTGTGCGGCTTGACCGAACCTGGCTTGACCAGAACCTGGCCACGCTCAACGTCGTCACGCTTGGTACCACGCAGCAGAACGCCGCAGTTCTCGCCAGCACGACCTTCGTCCAGCAGCTTGCGGAACATCTCAACACCGGTGCAGGTGGTGGTGGAGGTTTCACGCAGACCAACGATTTCCAGCGGATCCTGAACGCGGACGATACCACGCTCGATACGACCGGTAACAACGGTACCACGACCCGAGATCGAGAAGACGTCTTCGATCGGCATCAGGAACGGCTGGTCAACGGCACGAACTGGCTCAGGGATGTAGGCATCCAGAGTTTCTACCAGCTTCTTGACAGCGGTAGTACCCATTTCGTTGTCGTCTTTGCCTTCCAGGGCCATACGAGCCGAACCGATGATGATCGGGGTGTCGTCGCCTGGGAAGTCGTAGGTGGACAGCAGGTCGCGAACTTCCATCTCGACCAGTTCCAGCAGCTCGGCGTCGTCTACCAGGTCAGCCTTGTTCAGGAAGACCACGATGTAAGGAACGCCAACCTGACGGGACAGCAGGATGTGCTCACGGGTTTGTGGCATCGGACCATCGGCGGCCGAGCAAACCAGGATCGCGCCGTCCATCTGGGCAGCACCGGTGATCATGTTCTTCACGTAGTCAGCGTGACCTGGGCAGTCAACGTGAGCGTAGTGACGAATGTTCGAGTTGTACTCGACGTGAGCGGTGTTGATGGTGATACCGCGCGCTTTTTCTTCCGGAGCCGAGTCGATCTTGTCGAACTCAACGACTGCCGAACCGAAAACTTCGGAGCAGACGCGAGTCAGAGCTGCGGTCAGAGTGGTCTTACCGTGGTCAACGTGGCCGATGGTGCCGACGTTAACGTGGGGAAGGGAACGATCAAA
>NZ_JBWXTH010000033.1:0-1145 GCF_056856075.1 Pseudomonas sp. FA-1 | reverse complement strand
GGAAAGGCGAAAAGAACCCCGGAGAGGGGAGTGAAATAGAACCTGAAACCGTATGCGTACAAGCAGTGGGAGCCTACGTTGTTAGGTGACTGCGTACCTTTTGTATAATGGGTCAGCGACTTATATTCAGTGGCGAGCTTAACCGAATAGGGGAGGCGTAGCGAAAGCGAGTCTTAATAGGGCGTTTAGTCGCTGGGTATAGACCCGAAACCGGGCGATCTATCCATGGGCAGGTTGAAGGTTAGGTAACACTGACTGGAGGACCGAACCGACTACCGTTGAAAAGTTAGCGGATGACCTGTGGATCGGAGTGAAAGGCTAATCAAGCTCGGAGATAGCTGGTTCTCCTCGAAAGCTATTTAGGTAGCGCCTCATGTATCACTCCAGGGGGTAGAGCACTGTTTCGGCTAGGGGGTCATCCCGACTTACCAAACCGATGCAAACTCCGAATACCTGGAAGTGCCGAGCATGGGAGACACACGGCGGGTGCTAACGTCCGTCGTGAAAAGGGAAACAACCCAGACCGTCAGCTAAGGTCCCAAAGTCATGGTTAAGTGGGAAACGATGTGGGAAGGCTTAGACAGCTAGGAGGTTGGCTTAGAAGCAGCCATCCTTTAAAGAAAGCGTAATAGCTCACTAGTCGAGTCGGCCTGCGCGGAAGATGTAACGGGGCTCAAACCATGCACCGAAGCTACGGGTATCACCTTAAGGTGATGCGGTAGAGGAGCGTTCTGTAAGCCTGTGAAGGTGAGTTGAGAAGCTTGCTGGAGGTATCAGAAGTGCGAATGCTGACATGAGTAACGACAATGCGAGTGAAAAACTCGCACGCCGAAAGACCAAGGTTTCCTGCGCAACGTTAATCGACGCAGGGTTAGTCGGTCCCTAAGGCGAGGCTGAAAAGCGTAGTCGATGGAAAACAGGTTAATATTCCTGTACTTCCAGTTATTGCGATGGAGGGACGGAGAAGGCTAGGCCAGCTTGGCGTTGGTTGTCCAAGTTTAAGGTGGTAGGCTGAAATCTTAGGCAAATCCGGGATTTCAAGGCCGAGAGCTGATGACGAGTTGCCTTTAGGCGACGAAGTGGTTGATGCCATGCTTCCAAGAAAAGCTCCTAAGCTTCAGATAACTGGGAACCGTACCCCAAAC
>NZ_JBWXTH010000032.1:0-1210 GCF_056856075.1 Pseudomonas sp. FA-1 | reverse complement strand
TGCACGACTACAAAGAATGGTTCGGCGGCCGCGCAGCGAAGTTTGCCGCCCCAGGCAGTGTCGCCTCGATGTTCTCGCCGGCCGCCTACCTGGCAGCCCTGTACCGGGAAGCGAAAAAACTCTACCCCGCAGGCAATGCCTCGCATATCGACACACGTCGCCGTGACCTGAAGAACCTGGTGCTCAGCCAGGTGAACCTGGATACACCGGTCAGTGCCCTGAGCCTGTCCAACGCCATCCTGATGGAGCGGCTGGGCGAGCACGGCGACACCCTCGAAGGCTTGTCGAACCACGTTGGCCTCGGCGCCACGCCCTATCACCACCAGCACAATCGTCTGCGCCAGGCCTACCGCCTGAAAGACCCGGACTTCAAGCACCTGTGGGCGGCGACCGACGTCAGCAAGCACGTCGAGGCGCCTTCGCTGGCGGGGCTCTGCCACGATATCCCTCCCGCCCTGTACGGGCTGTTGACCGACAAGATCACCGATGACAACGTCGACGAGCAGTTCGCGAAGTATTTCCCCGGCACCGTGCCGGAGGACATGCTGCGCCCGGCCCGGTTGCGCGACTGGTTCGGCCTGAGCGACCAGGCCCTGAAGGCCTTCATCGGCGGCGGCGCCCAGGTCGAGGACGAGCGTTGGGGGTCGCAGACCAACGTCTCGGAACTGCTCAATACCGAAGGCGTCATCTACCAGCTGGGGGTCGGTTCGGCCAGCACGGCGATTCACTACGCCTACCTGTTCTTCCTGGGCGGCGACCGCTGGCAGCTGAGCTTCAGGCTCAAGCAGGCCGGGGCGATCGAGTTCATCCTGGAGGACGTGCACCAGCTGAAGTTGTCCCCCGAGATGCTGAAGGTCGATGCCTTCAAGCCGGACACCGACTACAGTTATGAATTCGACTGGAAGGGGCCGAACGAAGACCGTTCCTATGCCACCTACAGGGTCAAGTTCACCCGCGAGGCCGACCAGGGGCCTATGCTGAGCGCCCGTTTCGCCACCCCGAAGCTGACGCCGGCACGGTTCCTGCTCAGGCTCAACCAGGTGATCAGGCTGCACAAGGCCACAGGCCTGGGGGCCGAGGCGCTGGAGGGCATCCTCCACAGCGTGGACCCGGTGGCCATCAGCGAGCGGTCGCTGGCGGTGCTGACGCAGACCGTGCGCCTGGCCAAGCGCTACGCCATCCCCCATGAGCAGGCGCTGGTCATGGGCCG
>NZ_JBWXTH010000031.1:0-1636 GCF_056856075.1 Pseudomonas sp. FA-1 | reverse complement strand
CGCAGATAGGGGTTTTGCGAAATGAATCTTGACGATGACCTACTCTCACATGGGGAAGCCCCACACTACCATCGGCGATGCATCGTTTCACTGCTGAGTTCGGGATGGGATCAGGTGGTTCCAATGCTCTATGGTCGTCAAGAAATTCGGTTGCCAGAACGTCCAGATGGACATGCCAGCCAATTCGGATATGTGAATTTGTGATGCAAACTTTCGGTTCGTTCGTCTTCACCACCGCAATTCGCAACAGCAAATTGCTTGGGTGTTATATGGTCAAGCCTCACGGGCAATTAGTATCGGTTAGCTCAACGCCTCACAGCGCTTACACACCCGACCTATCAACGTCGTAGTCTTCGACGGCCCTTCAGGGGATTCAAGATCCCAGTGAGATCTCATCTTGAGGCAAGTTTCCCGCTTAGATGCTTTCAGCGGTTATCTCTTCCGAACATAGCTACCCGGCAATGCCACTGGCGTGACAACCGGAACACCAGAGGTTCGTCCACTCCGGTCCTCTCGTACTAGGAGCAGCCCCTCTCAAATCTCAAACGTCCACGGCAGATAGGGACCGAACTGTCTCACGACGTTCTAAACCCAGCTCGCGTACCACTTTAAATGGCGAACAGCCATACCCTTGGGACCGGCTTCAGCCCCAGGATGTGATGAGCCGACATCGAGGTGCCAAACACCGCCGTCGATATGAACTCTTGGGCGGTATCAGCCTGTTATCCCCGGAGTACCTTTTATCCGTTGAGCGATGGCCCTTCCATACAGAACCACCGGATCACTAAGACCTACTTTCGTACCTGCTCGACGTGTGGGTCTCGCAGTCAAGCGCGCTTTTGCCTTTATACTCTGCGACCGATTTCCGACCGGTCTGAGCGCACCTTCGTACTCCTCCGTTACTCTTTGGGAGGAGACCGCCCCAGTCAAACTACCCACCATACACTGTCCTCGATCCGGATCACGGACCTGAGTTAGAACCTCAAGGTTGCCAGGGTGGTATTTCAAGGATGGCTCCATGAGAACTGGCGTCCCCACTTCAAAGCCTCCCACCTATCCTACACAAGCAAGCTCAAAGTCCAGTGCAAAGCTATAGTAAAGGTTCACGGGGTCTTTCCGTCTAGCCGCGGATACACTGCATCTTCACAGCGATTTCAATTTCACTGAGTCTCGGGTGGAGACAGCGCCGCCATCGTTACGCCATTCGTGCAGGTCGGAACTTACCCGACAAGGAATTTCGCTACCTTAGGACCGTTATAGTTACGGCCGCCGTTTACCGGGGCTTCGATCAAGAGCTTCGCTTGCGCTAACCCCATCAATTAACCTTCCGGCACCGGGCAGGCGTCACACCCTATACGTCCACTTTCGTGTTTGCAGAGTGCTGTGTTTTTAATAAACAGTCGCAGCGGCCTGGTATCTTCGACCGGCATGGGCTTACGGAGCAAGTCCTTCACCCTCGCCGGCGCACCTTCTCCCGAAGTTACGGTGCCATTTTGCCTAGTTCCTTCACCCGAGTTCTCTCAAGCGCCTTGGTATTCTCTACCCGACCACCTGTGTCGGTTTGGGGTACGGTTCCCAGTTATCTGAAGCTTAGGAGCTTTTCTTGGAAGCATGGCATCAACCACTTCGTCGCCTA
>NZ_JBWXTH010000030.1:0-1734 GCF_056856075.1 Pseudomonas sp. FA-1 | reverse complement strand
CTGGCGGTGCTGACGCAGACCGTGCGCCTGGCCAAGCGCTACGCCATCCCCCATGAGCAGGCGCTGGTCATGGGCCGGCAGCTGATCGCGGTGAGTGCCCGTGCCGGCGAGCTGAGCCAGTACGACCGGCTGTTCAACGACCCTGCGCTGGTCGAAGGCGGGCTGGACCCGGAAGACTACGTCGTGATCGACCTGCGCCCCGGCAAGGCCTCGGAGCAGGCCGCTATCAAGGCCACGCTCAAGCGTGCCTGCCAGGTAGACGACGAAGGGCTGTACCAGCTGGGCCGCTTCCTTGCGCTGGCGCCGAAAGAGCAGGCCAGCGATGCAGAAGACGATGACGCAGAAGGCGATGAGGTGCGCTTCGCCACCACACGCGAAAGGTTGTCCGGCCTCTATGCCCTGAGCCTGTGGGCCCGCCTACACGGCCTGACGCCTGGCGAGCTGGGGCTGTTGCTGGAGACCTTCGACGCGCCACGGGACCTGAACGCAGCCCCGGCCGAGGAATGGTTGCGTTTGCTGGCCTGCGTGGAGCGTTTGTCGAGCTGGCTGCAAGCACAGGGCTGGACCGTGCCGGACCTGGTGCTGATGACCCAGGGTGTGGAGGATATTCCACCGAGCCCCGAGATCACCAACCTGATCAAGGAAATGCAAGCGGCGATCGTCAATGCACCGTTCCCCAAGGCGGCAGAGGGCGAAGCCCCCGTGGAGCCGGACACCGACGATTACCTGCGCGCGCTGAGCCCGCTGATCGCCTCGACCTTTGGCCTGAGCGGTGAAACCGCGGCCCGGGCGCTGCTGATCTGGGCGGACCGTGCCCAGCCTGGCGGACTTTCGCTGCAAGAGATGGGCGAGCGCCTGAAGCCGGAAGATCCAGAGGCGTCGGAAGAACCAGAAGAGCCAGAAGAGCCAGAAGAGCCAGAAGAGCCAGAAGAGCCAGAAGAGCCAGAAGAGCCAGAAGAGCCAGGAGAACCAGGAGAACCAGGAGAACCAGGAGAACCAGAAGAACCTTACGACCCGGTAGCCGATCCCCAGATAATCGCCTTCACCTACGGTCTGGCCCAGATGGCCCTGATCGTGCACGCCAGCGGTGTGACCGCCGACGTCCTGGCCGTGCTGGTGGAGCAGCCTCATTTGTTGCTCGCCAAGATCGTGAACAACATCGGGCCCAGCCCGACCCTGGCGCGCAGCGTGGCCACGGTCGTGGCCCTGACGGACTTCAGCACCTGGCTGAAAACACGACCGGAGTCGGCCAGCGCGCTGATGGCCGCGCTGAAGGCCGAAGGCGTACCGCCCGCGCTGCTGGCCAAGGCCACCGGCCAGGCAGAAGGGCTGGTCGCCGAGGCTGCCAGGCAGGCAGCCCTGAAGAAGGATGTCGCAGACGCCTCGGCTCTGGCCAATTGGCAGGAGATCGCCGTGGTCCGGCAATGGGCCGACCTGGCGACAACGCTGGGCGTGCAGCCCACAAGCCTGGCGGCGTTGCTGGTGTTCCCGCCGACATGGGATGAGTGGCAAGCCCTGGCGAACAGTTTCGAGGCGGGGCTGAGCCCGTCGCAGGTCAAGCGGGCGCAGGCGGCCAGCGAGGAGCCGTTGAGCAAGGCACTGGCCGGTGTACTGGCTGCGCGCATCAACCTGGGCGTGGAAGCGCTGAACCAGTACTTGCTGCTCGACAGCCTGAACAGTGCCCAGGTGACGACCACGCGCATCGCCGAGGCGATGGCGGCGCTGCAACTGTTC
>NZ_JBWXTH010000028.1:0-2056 GCF_056856075.1 Pseudomonas sp. FA-1 | reverse complement strand
GCGATGACGACAGCGAGCGCTACCACTACGCCGACGGCGGCACCCGCACTCGCAAGGTCCACAAGGCGCAGGTCAGCGCGGCCACGCAGACCACGATCACGACCTATGCCGGCGGGTGCGAGGTTCGCCAGCGGTGGCTAGCAGGGCAGGATGCGCCGCAAAAACATATCGTCATCAGCGAAGGGGGCGATGTACGCGTGGTGGAGGACCGGCTCGCGGGCACCGTTCGGCTGCGTTATCGCTTCGCTGATCATCTGGGCAGTGTCGGCGGTGAGACGGATGCTCAAGGGCTGGTCCTTGCGCGTGAAGAGTACGCCCCTTATGGCGGTACCGTGGGGTGCGACGAGGCTGCCGAGGAAGCCAGTAACCTGACGCAACGGACGATGCGCTATTCCAACAAGGAGCGGGATGCGACGGGGTTGTATTACTACGGATGGCGCTATTACCAGGCGGAGTTGGGGCGCTGGTTGAGTGCGGATCCGGGTGGGTTGATTGACGGGATCAACTTATATCGATTTACCCGAAACAATCCGATAGGCGTTATCGATACAGATGGACGTGGATGCTTCCCCAGCAGAGTTGCCAAAGCTGAAGGCGCTCAAGGCACACACGATGGGGCACCGCATCAACGGACAGTGCAGCGCGCGCCGGACATCGACGTCATTATAAGAGAAGTCGCTGTTAGCTATTTAGAACATTTCTATGCTGATCAAGGTGAAGATGGAGGCTGGGAATACTACCCCGCGGAGGACGGATACTCCTATGATAAGTTTGAATCCAAATGGCGCTCAAAATTAAAGGCTCAAGGGCTCGTTGATGAACAAGTGGGTCAGGTTTTTTCACAGGGGCTTAAGCGCGGGGAGAGAAAAGCTATTCGTGAAGGGGAAACAGATAGGCGTAATCAGGTCAAGGCGGCGCTGGAGGACAAGCACAGAAGAAAGGCTAATTTTCCCCGTGGCATAAAGCTGGTTTACGCGACTAATGCTGGGGCTAAATTCATAAATGGACATGCTCGTTTTGTGAGTGGGAAAGGTAAGAGCCCAGGCGCCTTCAATAATGACGTGGCTAACGATGTGCTGGGTGGATTGCTAGTCGCTCAGTCTGAGTTTACTTCGTTAGGTTTGGATAAAAAAGTAGTAGAGGATACATTTGAAGAACTGAGAGCTATGGGTGACAATTCAGAGAGAATTGTGAAGGCTTTTTCAGATGCATTGAATGTTCCGGGTGCGGCATACAACGGCGAATTGTATCGCGGTGCGCTGATGACACCTGCTGAGATTAGCGAAATTGAATCAACTTCCAGCTATGAGGCGGATCATTTTTTGTCCGGTGATAGGAGAAGGGCGGTCGCTGAGTCGTTTGCTACGCCAGATAAGCATGACATCGAATTTGCCCAAGGTCGAACAGGAGTGCTGTTTGATCTGTCTGGTACGGGAGCGCTAAAGACATTGGATTATACTGAAATAGAAGCTATCCATTTGCCAGGCACGCGATTTAAGGCTGTGTCGAGTGGGATGAAAAATGGACTTCGGTGCTTCAGGTTAACTCGCTGGAAATAGCGGTGTGTAAAAGGGACGTGAAAGTGGCTGTTTCATGACCTTTCACGCTGTTCAAATTAGGCATGTCGCAGTGGCGCAATTAGCTGAATTTACCCTATGTTAAATCTAATATGTCTGCACGCTGCCACACCGATGGTAGCTATGCCCTTTCGGACCTTGGCCTTTTTACGCACCCCCTCGGCCCCCGAGGCACCGGCGCGCCTGTTGGTCAGCCGTACGGTAGTCCACCCATTCAGCCGCACCACGCGGCTGTTCGGTGCTCGCGCCTTGAACAATACCTCCACCGGCAATGCCGATGCGGTCACCGTTTCAGGGTTGGCCGGCCAACCCTTGTGTCTGCATACCGCTGATGGCGACGCGGCCTTCACGCTGCCCGACATGGCAGGCCGGCCCTTGTGGTCACGCAATGCCCAGGGCACCGTGTCCACGGCTGCCTACGAGGCGGCCAATGCCGGCGGCCGGCCATTGTCGCTGAGCGAAACAGCGCTTGGCGCGCG
>NZ_JBWXTH010000027.1:0-2879 GCF_056856075.1 Pseudomonas sp. FA-1 | reverse complement strand
CCCGAACCTGGCTCATCGGTGATTTCCGTCGAAACAGAGTTCTCACCCAAAGTCAGCTTCTCGAACTTCTCACCGCCCTCTACCGACTCAAGCTTGTTGGTGATGGTCGGCTGGCCGCCGGTGAACACGTCATCCGGTGCTTTGACGGTAATAGAGCCGCTGGCGCTGCCGGCAGGGATAGAAACCTTGGTGCCGTCCGACAGGGTAAAGACCAGGCCACCATGGGCGTTGACCGGCAGCTTCTGGCCATTGCTGAGGGTCACGGTGTAGGTAATTTCATCGCCTTCAGCGACAGTGGATTTATCCACAGACAGCGTGGCTTTCACTTCGCTGATCGTGTCGGTGATGTTGACGGTGGCCTTGTCGCCCAGTTGCAAATTCTCGAATTGCTTGCCGGCGACGGTCGCATCGGTGACGCCCAGCGAAACTTCACCTGCGTCTTTGAATACATCATCACCTTGGGCTGGCAGCGAGTAATCGACCTCGGTTTTACCGGCTTGAATGACCACCTGCTGATTGTTGCTCAGCGTGACGGTGACATCGTGATCGAGCTTTTCGCTGATCCGGATAGTGAAGGAAGGTTGCTGGTCTTCGGTGACATCACCCTTGCTGACGATGGTGACTTCGAATTTGTCGCCTTCGTTGCCAGTATTGGTGCCCGAACCTGGCTCATCGGTGATTTCAGTCGAAACGGATTGATCGTCGAGGGTCAGCTTCTCGAATTTCTCAGCGCCTTCTACGGACTCAAGCTTGTTGGTAATGGTCGGCTGACCACCGGTGAATACGTCGTCCGGTGCTTTGACGGTGATAGAGCCGCTGGCGCTGCCGGCGGGGATAGAAACCTTGGTGCCATCGGTCAGAGTGAAGACCAGGCCACCATGGCCATTGACCGGTAGTTTCTGCCCATTGCTCAGCGTGACGGTATAAGTGATTTCACCGCCTTCAGCGACAGTGGATTTATCCACAGACAGCGTGGCTTTCACTTCGCTGATCGTGTCGGTGATGTTGACGGTGGCCTTGTCGCCCAGTTGCAGATTCTCGAACTGCTTGCCGGCAACGGTCGCATCGGTGACGCCCAGCGAAACTTCACCTGCATCCTTGAATACGTCATCGCCCTGGGCCGGCAGCGAGTAATCGATCTCGGTTTTACCGGCTTGGATGACCACCTGCTGGTTGTTGCTCAGCGTGACCGTGACATCGTGATCGAGCTTTTCGCTGATCCGAATAGTGAAGGAGGGCTGCTGGTCTTCGGTGACATCACCTTTGCTGACGATGTTGACTTCGAATTTATCGCCTTCGTTGCCGGTATTGGTGCCCGAACCTGGCTCATCGGTGATTTCCGTCGAGACGGATTGGTCATCGAGGGTCAGCTTCTCGAATTTCTCAGCGCCTTCTACGGACTCAAGCTTGTTGGTAATGGTCGGCTGGCCACCGGTGAACACGTCGTCCGGTGCTTTGACGGTGATAGAGCCGCTGGCGCTGCCGGCAGGGATAGAAACTTTTGTGCCATCGGTCAGAGTGAAGACCAGGCCACCATGGCCGTTGACCGGCAGTTTCTGGCCGTTGCTCAGGGTCACGGTGTAGGTAATCTCGCCGCCCTCGGTGACACTGGTCTTATCGACGGTGAGGGTCGCAACGACTTCGCTTTCGGTATCGGTAATCTTGACCGTGGCGTCGTTGCCCAGCTGTAGATTCTCGAACTGCTTGCCGGCGACGGTCGCATCGGTGATGCCCAGCGAAACTTCACCTGCGTCTTTGAATACATCATCGCCCTGGGCCGGCAGCGAATAATCGACTTCCGTTTTACCGGCTTGGATGACCACCTGCTGGTTGTTGCTCAGCGTGACCGTTACATCGTGATCGAGCTTTTCGCTGATCCGAATAGTGAAGGAGGGCTGCTGGTCTTCGGTGACATCACCTTTGCTGACGATGTTGACTTCGAATTTATCGCCTTCGTTGCCGGTATTGGTGCCCGAACCTGGCTCATCGGTGATTTCCGTCGAGACGGATTGGTCATCGAGGGTCAGCTTCTCGAATTTCTCGCCGCCTTCTACCGACTCAAGCTTGTTGGTAATGGTCGGCTGGCCACCGGTGAACACGTCGTCCGGTGCTTTGACGGTGATAGAGCCGCTGGCGCTGCCGGCAGGGATAGAAACTTTTGTGCCATCGGTCAGAGTGAAGACCAGGCCACCATGGCCGTTGACCGGCAGTTTCTGGCCGTTGCTCAGGGTCACGGTGTAGGTAATCTCGCCGCCCTCGGTGACACTGGTCTTATCGACGGTGAGGGTCGCAACGACTTCGCTTTCGGTATCGGTAATCTTGACCGTGGCGTCGTTGCCCAGCTGTAGATTCTCGAACTGCTTGCCGGCGACGGTCGCATCGGTGATGCCCAGCGAAACTTCACCTGCGTCTTTGAATACATCATCGCCCTGGGCCGGCAGCGAGTAATCGACCTCGGTTTTACCGGCTTGAATGACCACCTGCTGATTGTTGCTCAGCGTAACGGTGACATCGTGATCGAGCTTTTCGCTGATCCGGATAGTGAAGGAAGGTTGCTGGTCTTCGGTGACATCACCCTTGCTGACGATGGTGACTTCGAATTTGTCGCCTTCGTTGCCAGTATTGGTGCCCGAACCTGGCTCATCGGTGATTTCCGTCGAAACAGAGTTCTCACCCAGAGTCAGTTTCTCGAACTTGTCGCCGCCTTCTACCGACTCAAGCTTGTTGGTGATGGTCGGTTGACCACCAGTGAACACGTCGTCCGGCGCTTTAACGGTGATAGAGCCGCTGGCGCTGCCGGCTGGGATAGAAACCTTGGTGCCGTCCGACAGGGTAAAGACCAGGCCACCATGGGCGTTGACCGGCAGCTTCTGGCCATT
>NZ_JBWXTH010000026.1:0-2944 GCF_056856075.1 Pseudomonas sp. FA-1 | reverse complement strand
CGCAACGCCGGCACGTTGTCGATGGTCGGCAAGGCATTGGCCCCGCCCGCCTCGGCGGCCACCGCGTCGGCCCACAGGGCCTTCGGGTCGGCCGGCGCAGCATACAGCGGCAGGTTCAAGGGCTGGCCGTCCAGCGTCAGGTTGTGCCGCAGGTTGTACAGACGGATGCGCAGCGCTTCCCAATAGTCGAGCAGCATGCGGTTGGCCTCGGGCAGGAACAGCGTCCTGCCCGCCACGGCGCGTGACGGCCCCATCGCGCGCAGCTTCGCCACATCCTCGGCGCGTATGCCTTCGGCCATCATCGCCAACGCATCCAGACGATCGTCGAGCACCTGTTGCGCAGCCACCTCGCCCAGCTGCGGGTCGTCCCAGTCGGTACTCGGATCGATCCAGGGTTCGTCGCCCAGCAGGCGCAAGGCGCGCTGGTACCACACCTTCGCTTCGCTCAGGGTGTCGCGCTCGAGCTTGCGATACGCCGCATCGCCACGCCCCAGGGTGATGTCCAGCAAGCGCATGAAGGCATTGAGCTTGTAGTGCATCGGGTCGTTCTGCGCCACCGCGTCCGGGTCCAGCGACTCCAGCGGCGCCTCGTTCCACGAGGTGTCTTCTTCCAGCGGGCGTACGTTCCACATGCGCGGCGTGGAGCCGGTCGGGTTGAAGATGTACTTGAGCCATTGCTCGGCCAGGTCGAAGCGCTCTTCCTGCAGGAAGCGCTGCATCACCATCATCGGCGTGTAGTAGAACAGCTCCCAGAAATACAGCGCGTTGGCACCGCCGAAATCCATTCTCGGATCATCCTGGCTGCCCGGGATGCTCGGCTCCTTGATCTGCTGGGTGTCGTAGCTCAGGATGGTGTCGATCCCCCGCACCGCGCGCTCGGTGAGCTGGCGGGCGAACAGCGTGTTCAGCCGGGTGACCCAGGAGCCGCGCTGGAAGTACTGGGCCCCTTCGGCGGTCTCGCCGATGAACGTGGTTTTCACCGGGGTGACTTCCGCGAGCTTCGCTACCCACTCGGCCGGACCGGTCTCGCTACCGGGTTGCTTGTACAGCTGGATCTGCCAATGGCGTTCCGCGGCACCGACCTTCAGCGTCATCTTATGCGAAGTTTGATTTTCATCAGGCCACTCTGACATCTGCCCAATGTTCAGGACGCTGGAGAACTTGGTCTGCTGTACACCCTTGGCCAGATCGAAGTCGCTGTTAGCAGACTCGATGTCAGGTTTTTGTTTATTGGCGCGATAGACGATACGGCATATATCGGACTTACTAACCTTGCCCGGCGGATTCAGATAGCGGCTAGGTGTTACATGATCTACGCCTGGAGCATAATATTCAATGAGCGCCGTGACATATAGATTAGCAGAGTAATTGCCATGATCGAGAACTACCATGACGTGTTGCAATGGGTGGTAATCAACCTTGCCCATCTTAAATTTGCAAAGAATATGGGAACCATTGTACTTATGAACCTCTGTACCTTTCCCCACAGCAACATCATATATATTTTTAATGCTTTCGGGCGCAAGCCCATCCTTATTCCAACTGACACAGAGATACCCCCAGTCCGCGCCATTCTCATGACGAACCAGGAAGGCGCCCTTGTCAGTTCTTGCCATGGCTCGGACAGGTGTCTGGTGGCGAGCAAGCTCACTGAAGTGTTTGACCAGCTCGGTGATCCATCGGTTGGGCACCTCCGGACGCACAGCCTCCACCGACAGCGTCGTATCCAGCCGCAGGCTATAGCTGCCCTCTTCGGCAGCGAACGTTTCGATGACCTTCACGCTCGCATCGGACAAGTCGAACGACACGAAGTCTGCCGGTTTGCCAGACGGGGACGTGATGCCCTTCGCCACGGGCCGGTCTTTGCGAGCGAATACGCTGCACAGCCCCGTATGCGCCTCCGTGTCCAGCCAATGCGGGACTTGTCGCAGGTCGCCCAACAGCTCAATGGGCTCGCTGGTGAAATCCTCCTTGATCTGGATGCCGCCGTACTCAATGGCTTCGTCGCCGAGGTCGCCCTTCCGATCATAGATACCGGCCACCAGGGCGTTCAGGCCGGGCAGGCTGACCAGGAACAGCGAGTAGTTTTCGTAATCGACCGCTGGTGACGTTTCACCCTCTTTCCCTTTGTTCTCGTCCCAGCCTTCCAACCTTTCCAGCTTGTTCACGTAGGCATCAGCGATCGGGTAGTCCAGCGGTGCGCTCCAGGTCCCGTCATAGCACAACCACGCCAGCTTGTAGGACCACACATATTCCTTATCTTTTGGCTGGCCGTCGGTCTCCTTGCGGGTCAAGATACGCTCCTGACGCTCCACCCACATCAGGTACAGCCGCTCACGGTAGATCACCGGCCGGATCAGCCGGCCCACCACCTGGGGCGCCAGATTGATCTTCGTCCAGCCGCGCCAGGCGTTGGCCGGCAGCGCGCCGGTCTCCTTGTCACGCTTGCTCTCGTCCACCGTCCGCCACCAGTACTCCCGCGGCTCACCACGGCTGCGCCCGATGAACCAGGTCTTGCCCAACGATTCATCATTGGTCTGCGGCTCCCGGTCGTTGTAGTAGCCGCTGATCGTCTCCAGGTTGGCCACTTCCTCGAAAGCACTGAGGTAGCCGGGGTAGGCATCGCCAACGGTATCGCCGTTGATCTGCGCCTGCCCCAGCACCTGCAGCATGTCGTCCATCGCCTTGGTCTGGCCCAGGCGCACGGTCGGGTCGATGTAGTTCTCCGGGTAGTACATCAGCATCTGCCCGGCCGACCAGGTGGCGTAGCGGGCGTTCCAGCGGGTCCAGTCGCGGAAGAAGGGCCCGTCCAACACGCTTCTGTCCAGGGCGTAGGGGTCTTCAGGCTCCGACAAGGTACGGTGGATGAACAGTTGCAGCGCCGCCATCGCCTCGGCGATGCGCGTGGTCGTCACCTGGGCACTGTTCAGGCTGTCGAGCAGCA
>NZ_JBWXTH010000025.1:0-3078 GCF_056856075.1 Pseudomonas sp. FA-1 | reverse complement strand
GCTGCGGTCAGAGTGGTCTTACCGTGGTCAACGTGGCCGATGGTGCCGACGTTAACGTGGGGAAGGGAACGATCAAACTTTTCCTTAGCCATCGATACAGTCCTCCGCAGAAGAAATAGTCATTGCTACTGATAAAACAAAGGCAGATATTTTCATATCTGCCTTGTTTATATGGAGCTCTTGAGCGGACTTGAACCGCTGACCTCACCCTTACCAAGGGTGTGCTCTACCAACTGAGCTACAAGAGCGAAACGCTTTTTGCAATAACAGCAAACTTGGAGCGGGTAGCGGGAATCGAACCCGCATCATCAGCTTGGAAGGCTGAGGTTCTACCACTAAACTATACCCGCGGAGCTTGCGGCTCTCGCTAAACTGGTGGAGGGGGAAGGATTCGAACCTTCGAAGTCGTAGACGTCAGATTTACAGTCTGATCCCTTTGGCCACTCGGGAACCCCTCCTAAGTGTGGGCGGCATTTTCAACTCTTGCCGTCCTGCTGTCAAGCTTTTTCTCATTAAAATCTTGAGGTTAGCTACTTTGACAACAGCTTCCGGTTCTACCACCTCAGTGGTGTTCCCTGCGAAGCGGGCGCCATTCTATCAAGCTATTCGGCAGTTGCAATACCCTCGCACAAAATAATTTTGTGTTTTAAGTCTTTGAAATCCTTGGAAAGACTGGAAAGGACTGCAGAGTCCAGCAAACGCTCGCTTTCAGCGGCCACCTTCAACCAGCGCCCCTCTGCCCCGGGCAGCTGCCCCGCCACCGGCACTGTAGCGATATCCAGGCTCACCAGGCGCTGACGCAGAGCTCCAAGCTGTTCCTGGGTCGCCAGCCCACCTACCACCAGGCACTCCTCACGGCGCCTGGCCGACGCAGAGGCTCCGGTCTCACGCAACAGACGAATCTCCTGCTGGTTACCTTTATAGAGAGAAAGAGGGGCCACTTCCTTGGCCTTCAGCGGCGCTTCCTGCTGATGCCAGACGTAATAGACGACATTGAGCACCACCAACAGCAGAAACAACCAACGCATAGGCACCTCAATCCAATGGACAGGCCATGGCCAGGCCGACGAAGACCAGGTCGGGTATCACCCGAGCCTGCGGGACCGACTCCTGCACCAGGGGCGCATCACCGCCGGTAAGGAATACGGAGAACGCATCCCCCCACAACGCACGCGCCTGCTCGATCTGCGTACGAGCAAAGCCTTGCAACATCAATACGCAACCTCGCTCGACCGCTTCAACAGTCGAATGCCCAGGAGCCAGGCTGCTCAAGGCGCGTTCCGCTGACGCATCGTCGTAACGGATCCTGCGGGTATGCGTACGCAGTTGGCTGCGCATCAGCGGCATGCCTGGGCAGATGTACCCACCGAGGTGCTGACCGTCAGCAGCCACGAAGTCCGCCTTGGCCGCCGTTCCCAGATCGATCACAAGGCAGGCGCCTTTCGCCAGGTGGTAAGCACCCAATGCGGCAAGCCAACGATCCATGCCCAGGCGCTGGTAGTCGTCATACCCGTTACGCACGCCAGCCATTTCCTGGGCGGGATGAGCAACCTGCACCCGCACACCGAAACGCTGCTCCAGTAGCGCGCAAAGCACATCGGTTTCATCTTCGCTGCGCACGCTCACCATGCGGCAGCCAATCAGCCGCTGGCCGGGCAGTCCAGCGACCTGGACCAACAATGCCTGGTCTGAGTCGACAATGCCACCGCCGACGATGGTTGCATCGCTGGCGTGGATCACCCGCCACTTGATAAAGCTGTTACCGCAATCGAGCTCAAGAATCATCACGCAACCTCAAACTGAGCTCTCCTGCACTGAAGCTCTTTTCCACGCCATCGACCTCAAGGCGTAGGGCGCCCTGCCCGTCAACCCCAAGCACCACACCATCGATACGGTTGTTACCCGCAACAAGCGATACCGCTCGCCCCTGCCAAAGGTTCGCCTGCTCCCATTCTTCCTGGAATGCCGCGAAACCGTAGCGACGATGGCGAGCCAGCTCATGCTGCAGTTGCTGGTTGAGCTGTGCGACGAGACGATTACGATCGACCATCATCCCGGCCTCACGCCTCATTGACGTCCATTGCTGATCAACCTGGTCATTGACCTGCATATTCACGTTGATGCCTATACCCAGCACGACGTGGCAGACATCTGCAGGATCTCCGACGAGCTCCAAGAGGATACCCGCGATCTTTTGCTGACCAACCAATAGGTCATTGGGCCACTTCAACCCGACCCCTACCAAGCCAAACCCCTGGAGGGTGCGCATGACAGCCAGGCCAACAACCAAACTCAGGCCTTCGAGCTGACGCATGCCGCCATCCACTCGCAGCACCAGGCTGTAATAGAGATTTTCAGCGAACGGACTTATCCACTGGCGACCTCGCCTCCCCCGGCCAGCGCTCTGACGCTCGGCCAACACCACGAACGGCGCAGATCGTCCTTCGCCGATCAAGCGCAAGGCTTCAGCGTTGGTCGAATCGATGGTGTCATGGATCGCGAGCGGCCAAGCTTCTCCGTGCGCATATTCGGCGATCGATTGCGAGTTGAGCAGGGTAAGCGGTGCAGCCAACTGATAGCCACGACCGCGCACCTTGTGAATAACAAGGTTTAATTCGCTTTCCAGGTGTTGCAGCTGTTTCCACACGGCGCTGCGACTCACCCCCAGTGCTTCCCCCAAGGCCTGGCCCGAATGGAACCGGCCATCCTTGAGGAGATTCAACAACTTCAGCATGCCAGTCTCGACCAGGAATAAGGCTGGCATGATAGCGACGCGTCAGGGGGCTTGCATAGGAAAAGGCGGCAATCCGGGAGCCATAGGGATGAAGATGATTTTTTTCGATGCGTCTTCTAGAAGAGGCCTTGTGCCGCGCAGCGGCCACCAACCCTGCCACCCCGATCACCCTGGTGCACCGCGTCGCCTGGGCTTACGGCCGCTGCGCGCCCGCTTCGCGGCACAAGGCCGCTCCTACAGGAGGAAGCGCGATTCTTTCGAGGACCAGAAAGACAAAACCCCTACCTGCTCACGCAGATAGGGGTTTTGCGAAATGAATCTTGACGATGACCTACTCTCACATG
>NZ_JBWXTH010000024.1:0-4141 GCF_056856075.1 Pseudomonas sp. FA-1 | reverse complement strand
AGCCTTGCGCAGGTGGGTGCCAGGCATGGATGCCTGGCAAGCGGCGCAGGGCCATGGATGGCCCTTCGCCGCGCCCCGCCGGAGCAAGGCTGGAGCGAGGGAACCCCGGAGCGAAGCGTAGGGGCCGGATGCAGGAGCCAGCGTTTTTTGGTTACTTTTTGTCGCGTTTGACAAAAAGTGACCCGCCGTAAGGGCGGAAAGGTGAATATGCGTCGCCATCGCAAACGGACTGTTCGCTAAATCAACACCAACGACTCAACAAACACCGAGCGCATGGGAATCGCGAAAACTCCATTCGCCACGGAGGCGCTGACTCACCTTTTCGCCTTTACGGCGACCTACTTTTGCTCTTGGGCAAAAGTAGGCAAAAAACGCTGGCTCCTGCATTCGGCCTCCTGAAGCCGCATTTGGCGGCGCCTGGACTATCGCGTAGGAAAAGCAAGAACAAAAGCGGTGGTGGTGGCGAAAAATCATGCTGATCGATTGGCTGTTCTGGCCCAATCACGGGACAAGCCCGCTCCCACAGAGACCGCACAGTTCTTGAGCTCGCGCTGTCCCCGCGATCGGCTGCGCAGCAGTCGCAGACGAGGCACACCAATCGGCAACGAGCTCACTGTCCGCTACGCAGCATCTCCTTGGGCACATACTTGCCGATCTCGTACTTGCCCACGGCCGCCCGGTGCACTTCGTCCGGCCCGTCGGCCAGGCGCAGGGTGCGCTGCATGGCGTACATGTACGCCAACGGGAAATCGCCGCTGACCCCCGCCCCGCCATGCAGCTGGATCGCCCGGTCGATCACCTTCAACGCCACGTTCGGTGCCACCACCTTGATCTGCGCGATCTCGCTGCGAGCCACCTTGTTGCCGACGGTGTCCATCATGTAGGCAGCCTTGAGGGTGAGCAGCCGCGCCATGTCGATCTCCATGCGCGAATCGGCGATCTTGTCGACGTTGCCGCCCAGCCGCGCCAATGGCCGGCCAAAGGCGGTGCGCGCCACCGAGCGCTTGCACATCAACTCAAGGGCCCGCTCGGCCATGCCGATCGAGCGCATGCAGTGGTGGATACGGCCGGGCCCAAGCCGCCCCTGGGCGATTTCGAAACCACGGCCTTCGCCGAGGATCACGTTCTCATAAGGCACCCGCACCTGCTCGAACAGCACCTCGGCATGGCCGTGGGGCGCATCGTCGTAGCCGAACACCGGCAGCGGGCGGACGATCTTCACCCCCGGGGCGTCGGTGGGCACCAGGATCATGGAGTGCTGCTGGTGGCGTGGCCCGTCCGGGTTGGACAGGCCCATGAAGATCATCACCTTGCAACGCGGGTCGCAGGCACCGGACGTCCACCACTTGCGCCCATTGATGAGCCATTCGTCGCCATCACGTACGGCGGTGGCCGCCATGTTGGTGGCATCCGAAGAGGCCACATCCGGCTCGGTCATGGCGAATGCCGAGCGGATCTCGCCGCGCAGCAGCGGCTCCAGCCACTGGCGCTTCTGCGCCTCGCTGCCGTAGCGCACCAGCACTTCCATGTTGCCGGTGTCCGGTGCCGAGCAGTTGAACGGCTCGGGCCCCAGCAACGAGCGGCCCATGATCTCGGCCAGTGGCGCATATTCGAGGTTGGACAGCCCAGCGCCATATTCCGACTCGGGCAGGAACAGGTTCCACAGGCCCTCGGCGCGGGCCTTGGCCTTGAGCTGCTCCATGATCGCGGTGGGCTGCCAGCGGTCGCCCTCGGCGACCTGGCGCTCGAACACCGGCTCGGCGGGGTAGACATGGGCGTCCATGAACGCAGTGACACGCTCGCGCAATGCCTGGACCTTGGGCGAATAGGCGAAATCCATCGGGGCTACCTTCACAGGCTGGAGAACATGGGCCTGAGCCTAGAGCAACAGCCAGCCATCCACCTAGTCTATTTTCCGCGTGTATAAACATTCATAAGCAATATATGATCGGCCCATAACTCCAACAAAGAGCGGCGCCATGAACCTCAGTAAGGTCGACCTCAACCTGTTCATCGTTTTCGATGCCATCTACACCGAAGCCAACCTGACCCGCGCCGGGCAGATCGTCGGCATCACCCAGCCGGCGGTGTCCAATGCCCTGTCGCGCCTGCGCGAGACCTTCAACGACCCCCTGTTCGTGCGCACCGCCCAGGGTATGGTGCCCACGCCCATGGCCCAGAACATCATCGGCCCGGTGCGCAATGCTCTGGCGCTGCTGCGCACCTCTGTGCAGGAAAGCCGCGTGTTCAACCCCCAGCAAGCGAACAAGACCTTCCGCATCAGCATGACCGACCTCACCGAGGCGGTGATCCTGCCTCCCTTGTTTCAGCGCCTGCGCCGCCTGGCTCCGGCCCTGATGATCGAAAGCTTCCTGTGCAAGCGCCGCGAGACCACCAAGGAACTGGCCGCCGGGCGCCTGGACTTCGCCGTGGACGCGCCGCTGAACACCGATCCGCAGGTGCGCCACGTCAAGCTCATGCAGGACCGCTTCGTCTGCGCCTTGCGCCCGGGCCATCCATTGGGCGAAGGCAAGCTGACCCTGGACAACTACCTGGCCATGACCCACATCCATATCTCCAGCCGTCGCAACGGCCTGGGCTATGTCGACCTGGCCCTGGGCAAGATGGGCGTGCAACGCAAGGTCGCCCTACGCTCGCAGCACTATCTGATGGCCTCCCAGGTGTTGCAGCAGACCGACATGGTGATGACCGTGCCGGAGCGCTTCGCCCGCCGTCATCAATTGCGTCATCTGCCGCTGCCCGTGGAAGTGCCGCCCTTGGAGACCCACCTGTACTGGCACGAAAGCACCGACCAGGACCCAGCCAACCGCTGGATGCGCGAGCAGATCACCGAGCTGTGCGAACGGGTGCTGGCGGAGGACGAAGCCGCGCCGGAACCCGCTTGAGCCTACCGACGACCAAGGCTATTGCCACGATATCTATCAAAACGCTCTACAAACTCTGCACCGGATAGAAAATTTTTCTCCAATGGGAGACATAACTCGTTCACAAGGCAAAAAGTGTATCCGCAACGCTGGCTACGATGGCTCCATCGATCGCCACTTCCAGGCGACATGCACGGACTCGCCAACATGCCCAGCGCCCCGCTCTACTTCGATTACGCCGCCACCACCCCCGTCGATGCCCGCGTCATCGAGGCCATGCTCACCTGCCTGGGGCAGGATGCACACTTCGGCAACCCGGCCTCCAGCGGCCACGCCTACGGCCAGGCCGCCCGCGAGCTGGTCGAGCAGGCCCGTCGCCAGGTCGGCGAACGCGTGGGCGCAGACCCGGCCGAGCTGGTCTGGACCTCCGGGGCCACCGAATCCAACAACCTGGCGCTCAAGGGTATCGCCCAGGGTGCCGGGCAGCCGGGCCACCTGATCACCAGCCAGCTGGAGCACAAGGCGGTGCTCGATACCGCAGCCGAGCTGGAACGCCTGGGCTGGGCGGTCACGCGCCTTGCGCCGGACAGCGGCGGGCTGATTCAGCCTCAGGCCGTGCAGGCGGCATTGCGCCCCGATACCCGCCTGGTGTCGCTGATGGCGGTCAACAATGAACTGGGTACGGTCACCGACTTCGCCGCCATCGGCGAACGGGTGCGGGCCCATGGCGCGCTGCTGCATGTCGACGCCGCCCAGGCCGTGGGCAAGGTAGCGATCGACCTGGCCCACCAGGCCGTGGACCTGATGTCGTTCTCGGCCCACAAGGCCTACGGCCCCAAAGGCATCGGCGCCCTGTACGTCGGCCCCCGGGCCCGCGCGTTGCTGCATGCGCAGATGCATGGCGGTGGCCATGAGCGCGGCCTGCGCTCCGGTACCTTGGCGACCCACCAGATCGTTGGCATGGGCAGCGCCTTCGCCTTGGCCGGCGCGCCTGGCGACAGCGAACACCAGCGTATCCAGCGGCTCAGCGAACGCCTGCGCCAGGGGCTCCTGGCCCTGCCGGGTGTCAACCTTAATGGCTGCGCCGAGCAACGCATTCCCCACACCTTGAACCTGTGCATCGACGCCAAGGGCTTCAATAGCGCCGCGCTGGCGAACGAAGTGGCCGTTTCCTCGACGTCGGCCTGTCGACCCTGACCTACCTGTTCGAAGGCCAGATCCTGCACAAGGACAGCCTGGGCTCCGAGCAGCGCGTA
>NZ_JBWXTH010000023.1:0-8043 GCF_056856075.1 Pseudomonas sp. FA-1 | reverse complement strand
CATAGTCCCGGCTGGCGACCACGCGATGGTCGGCGTTGTACTGCACTTCCAGCTCGCGGCCGAGCACGTCGGTGGCCGCTCAGGTCGTAGCGGAAATGGTAGTGCTCACCGTCGCTGGTCCAGTGCTCCACCACGCGCGGCTTGTCGCCAATGGTTTCCCAGCGGTAGTGGCAGCCCGGGCCCAGCGCGTTGCTGTGATGCTGTCTGGCGACCTTGTGGGGAGCACATTTGTTGAATATGCACTTTTAAAGATCAGAAATAATTTAGAGGTGCGCCCGTGAAAAGCTCGCTTTCAATACGAAACAACGGGAAGCCCTAAAATATTTTTTTTGGGAAAGGCTTTTTTGTAGCGGCCTTCCAAGATAAAAGCACTCCAAGCCCCCCTAGAGTTCTATTGATTATTTCAAGCTGCTCCTTTTCAACTAGCCAAATCGCTTTTGAGTCAGTAATATCGACAAGTTTACCGTTGTTATTCCCCTCCAAAATCCACTGTCTCAATGGAATCCCTCCCACATTTATTGACAGGTGTCGAGCGTTTATGAGATTAAGCTCATAAACCATGCGCAGCTGTTCACCCCTATACCTTTCTAGCCCCTTATTCCGACCCGGCAGTTCTTTTTTGAATAGCGCTACGCTTTCAAACGGATAAATCGAAGTAAAATTTTCTCCCGTGGCATAACTCAGCCCCTTACTCACACTTCCAACCTTATAAGCTATGCCGTAAGAAGCAAAGTCGCCAAGCGAAACCTCCCTAAACAGATCGACATAATAATCAACTAGAGAGGATTCGCCACCTGACTGTGCATCAAGATGAAAAAAGCTGCCATAATCATTTGTGTTATATCCATAAGATGCTCGCCAAGGAACAATACCTTCAACCTCATTATAGAGCCTAAATGAAGAAACTTCTCCAGCTTGAATCTTTTGTGTTAGCTCATCAAGTGTAACCTCAATCAAGTCATGATCACCAACATGGTCTCCCCTTATGAGATATTCGTAGTAACCAGCGCCAGTAACCGGAAACCTTATCAATGAGAAATAAAAGACCCCAAGCTTTAACGCCTGTTCCGGCGTTAGCTTTTCAGTACCATATAATGCCATTGCCAAGCACATAAGCAACCTGTATTTTTATAAATAAGCCATCCGATGCTGACCAGAACCGCGCCTGAAAGTACCCACTTAATACCGCTTCAACGCTGATCCAATGCTCCCTGGCTAGACTAAGGGTGAGCTGGCCTTGGACTTGATCTCCGAGAAAGCAAATGTTCCGTCCAGCGTTATCCGCTACACGCCCTTAAAAATTGCAACCTAGATACCCCTTACACACACCCATAACTACAAATATTCTTCAACAAGCAATTGCTTTATAAATTTTCATTATTTGAGCAGCATACTTCTTGCCCCCCGGAACACCAATCCCTTTCAAATAATCCAGCAAGCCACCGAGATTAAACCTCAAGAAGTGCAACTCGATCAGATAAATGTTTAAAAAATTCGAATAAAAGGCGTGCATTTCAACAATTACTTCACCCTCATTTTCCGGACTCTTTCCTTCTTGCCCCTCGGCCTCGTCCCGCAGACCATTGAGCTTGGCAGCAACATAATCGCTAACCAAAACGGTTTCGCGTGCAATACTTGTCAAGTCAACAGGATGCAAATTTACAAAATTGAAGAGAACCGCCGCATCGTGACACGCTTCGACAAGCTCGCGAAAAGCTACGCAGCCATGGTCTCGCTGGCTTGCTCCATGCGGTGTTTGCGATATCTCTTTTCGTACAGAGCCTAACGCCTGTTTCCCAATGTGCTTTTTCTACATTCTTTTGCGGATTTCACCGTAACAGGTAGCCCTGAGAGCAAAAAGGTTCCGCCAAATTAAAACCATGAGCCTCGCCACTATCAATCTTATTAGCAGCGAAACTTTTTCTGTGAGAGATAGCCATACAACTAACGCGCTTATATCGGATCAAACTTAACTCCGCCACGCGAAAACAAACCAGGAAAACTGTCTGACTTTAAATTTCCAGACAATATGCCCGCCAAGGTAGATGTTAGATTCGATTCAAAATATTCTATATCAGGGGATCTAGATGCAATTATCGCAACCCCCCACAAATCACTATCTTTTTTTGAGTCTACCACCCAGAATATATAATCGCCGTTATCTGTCACCCCGACCGCTATTAACCCATTCGGAGCGGGATACAATGGAAAATTATAATAACTTGGATCCGAGGCATTCAGTTCGCTAAGATCTTCTGCAACAAGTCTAGATTGATCAAAAAAGTTCACATTCTCATTAGTACTAAACGGATTAAAAATAACTAAAAAATCCGCCAACCTACCCGAACCATAATTATTTATGAAATCCACATAGTCTGATGGAAAACATAACCCAGGCTCAATTTCCGCCCATACTTTTCCTACGCCTGGGTCTGAAGGGTTTTGAGGTGGATTTACAAGTGTAGCCAACCGGTTCGTAGCCATAATTACATTCCTGGAGGATTTAGCACAGTAACATGCTCAAAGAATCCACCTGATCCTTCCGCTTTGATTGTGATACCAGCCGGAATTCTCGATGGTCCATGATAGATCGGGATTATATTTACATCAACAACTTGACCTTGCTCAAGAGCCTTTCTTATCCGCCCTTCTACCGCACTCATCACTGGTGTATTAGCGGGGCGTTGCTGAATTGTGATAAGATTCCGCACGTCGTCTCCGGAGCCGCCCAACTGCCGCCCCAACAAATGGCCTCGTGCCCTGTTAGATCCAGCTGCCTGAACCCCGGTTGGGCGCCCCAACCTATCTAAATTACCATATTTAATTCCACAAGGACTTAACCCTAATGGATCAATCCAAGCAAGTGAATTCGATGCGTACCTGTAAAGGTTGGCCCCACCTAATAGTCCAATTGGGTCTTGAGTAATAAAGCGCCCAACCGCAGAGTCATAATACCGGAACGTGTTGCAATGTAGCCCTGTTTCATGATCGACATACTGCCCTTGGAAGCGCAGATTCTGCTCAATCTCATTGACGGCTAATTGCTCAATCGAACCCCACGAACGATACGTCGCCTGCCAAACGATCCCACCTTCGCTATCCGTCACCTCCAGCGGCGTGCCGATCTGGTCGGTATGGAAATAGTAGACCTTCTGCCCTTCTCCTTCGACCTGATCGACACGTGCCAAGGGCGCGTAACTCCCCGGCTCATAGAGATACAGAATGCTCTGCCCCGGCGTCTCCTCACGCAGCATCCGCAGCCCTTGCCAGAGGAAGCGTTTCTGCTCGACCTCGCCGTTGATTTCCGCCTGCTTCGCAACCCGCCGCCCCAAGCTGTCATAACGGTAGTGCCCGGTGCTTTCCAGCTTGCCATTGACCAGCGTTTCCGCCCGCACCAACCGGTTTTCGCAGTCATAGGCAAAGTGCTGCAGCTTGCTTTGCCCCGAGCGCTTCTCGATCAGGTTGCCCCAGGGATCATAGCTGTATTCCTGGTCCCGCCACTGTTTGATCCGGTTGTCCTTGACCTTGTCGAACTGGCGCGCGTTGAAATCGAGTCGGTTGGCCGCCGCGTCGTAACGAAACTCTTCGCTACCAATCAGCGAGCCGGTATCGCGGCTGCGTAATTGGCCGTTGGCTTCGTATTCGTATTTGACCTCGCCGCGCAGCTTGTCGAGGGTACGTACCAGTTCGCCTGCAGGGTCGTACTGGTAGCGTCGGTGGATCGGGTTGTACGCATGCTCCACCAGCAATGAGGTATTGATGCCGGTGTTATGCACCTGCGAGAGCTTGTCGGCCGGCAAGGTCGAGGCAAACTGCCAGGCCTTGCGCCCCATGGCGTCATAGCCAAAGCAACTGGTGAGCTTGCCCTGGGTCCGGTAGACCTCGCGGTGCAGGTCATCGTGCTCCATGTCGTTGATCACCTGGCCATCCAGGTTCAGCTGGTGCAGGTGCCCGCTGCCGTAGTACAGGTGGTTGACCTTGCGGCCATCCGGCAACGTCAACGTGGTCAGGTTGCTGAGTGGATCGTACTCATAGCCGAGTGTGCCGGCGGGCGTGATTTCTTTCGTCAGCCGGCCGAGCAGATCGTAGGCGTATTCCAGCTTTTCGTCAGTCACGCCGAGTTGCTTGCCTGCAACGGCCGGTGTGCGCTGGATGCACAGCAGCCGGCCGGCGTCGTCGTATTCGAAGTCCTGGCGGGCATCGCGATTGAGCTTGGCAATCAAGCGAACAATGGCATCACGTTCAAACAACGTCTCGCGTTCCGGACGCTCGCCATAGCCTACTTTGTCCCAAAAAATGCTCTGGTATTCCCATGCTACTGTTATCGACTAAACTATTTCAAGCGATAAAACGTAGATTAGATGTTCCAGACTGCGCATCAAAAAATGAAGTGACTGAGACAACGTTGGCAGTCACTTCAAAAAATCCAATAATTAAAGAGCAATATCCCAAGAAAAAATCAATAAGCTTCCATATTCAGCATGACCTTACCCAAAAAGCTCCTTTACATCTTCGTCCCCCATCTGCTCATAAGGAGGCAATCCCAGAGAGTCAATTTCTGAAATTTCTTGCTGATTCTCATTAACATCTATACTTTTAGGTCATATGGCGCTGTACCGAATACAAACCTTAACGAGTCGACCTGTTTATCATTTCCACCTTGTGCATTACCGATGACAGACCATTCGCCCTCCCCCATCTCTAACAAGGAAAAAGTATCCAGTATAACCGGAAACATTTTTATTTTGTTAATTACCGCCAGTCCCTCGCTGGCCGACGCGGCAGTCTCTGAGTAAATCTCAGCAACATACCCCAATTCTATTTTCCTTATTAGCCTTGCAAAACCATACGCACCCTCGTCAATCTTGAACGAAAGGATATCACCAGCCGAGTATTTTGCAGCTTTATTCTTGCGCACTGAAGCATCCTCATGATTAATTGGGCTAGTCTCCAAATCATAAAACAAGCTACACCATTAAGAACAAGTAACAAGTCGATCCAATACCGTATCCCCTCAATCATCGGCCATCTTTTCAAGGACTCAAAATAGAGTGCTCGATCACGCGCGGTTTACCGCCCTAGATTTGCCAGCGGCATTTGCAGATCAGATTTAAATTAAGAGGGGCTGCGCCCTCTCTTAGAATAGATATTTTTTAAAGATCTACTTACCCCCCTAAGCAAGTCCGAACATCAGCAAGAACAAGTTGGGCACTTAAAAACCTAACCTCAAGACACAAAAAAGGCTCCCGCCAAGTCACCTTAGAACTGAGATCAGCGGCTCATCGAACGACTTATCTTTGATGATTTTTCTTGAATTGATCACATTGTCGTATTGGGCCTTGTCAGTAAATTCCGCACCTAGCTTTGCCGCGCAATGGATAAATACTGCAGGATAAGCATAGTTATCCGGCGAATCCAACACGTCACCTATAGTTTGTTTTGTTGGAGTTATACAAGCCAAAACTTTAGGAATATAAAATTCCTTTAGCACCTGCCCAATATGTGCGCACGTTTCTTTAGCCGAAGCTAAGTCTGGTGTTTTTACCGAGCCTCCAGGAGCGCTTCCGAAACGTTTGACCTGCTCGCCAGATGATATAAAAGAAAAACACCCCTCGTTAAATAAATTGCTTTTATAGGGCGGATTGAAGCCTGAGGCACATTCAAATATTGCCCCGCCGTAGACTATCCCACCCAACACATAAGAATCCACGCGAGCTAAATGCTCCAGAAATAGTTCAGCTACGACTTTTTTGTTATATTTGAATTTCAATTTATTTTTTGACGCCGCAACACCTTCAAACTGCGAAGCGATAGCCTTTAGCTCTTTTAACAATTCAGATTCGAAATTTACGCGATTTTCAGAACTCATAGCTCACCGATACTTAAGCACATTAATACTGCCTCATGCACAGCGCCTTTTTCGGCCTATAACTTGCTTCGCGCACTTTTGGTGTCGAGTTTTAGCTTAGCTGCTGTACCATTGGATGGTTTAATAACTCTTCCACCAAGAGGCTGTGCCGTGTTAGCAGGCGGGTGGTCTATCCCTTTTCCGTCGGTGTGGCTGAGCACCTGCCCGAAGGCGTTGTAGGTGAAGATTTCCTGGGTCCCGTCCGGATGGCTTATGCGCAGCCCCCCGTCCGGCTCCAAGGAGGTGGTCTGGTTCAGCGCATCGGCCATCGCAATCAGATCCTGACGCCCGTCGTAACGGTAGTAGACGCTCTTATTCGAACAGCTGGGAAGCGCTGAACCTGAGTGTTCGCCACTAATTAGGAAACCGCCCGCTGCGATAAGTCTCAAATAGTTTTTTTACCCACTCAATATCACATGACTTTAAATACGAGTCTGCCACCAACCCCATATCATCTGAGATATAACCAGCAATTTCGGAACTGGCAGTCAAGGAATACACTTTCTTAAAAACAAACTCTCGAATCTCATTCACAGCCACCTTATCCTCAGCAGATAAATACTCAAGAGTTTTTAACTTTTCAAAAGCACTCGACCAAGCCTTGTCAAATACGGCGCCATCCCGACGATCCAAGGCTTCATCCCAGTCACTTACGCTAGCTACAACGACTTCAAAAAAGCCATCTTTCCGAACTGTTTCCCTAACTACATCCAGCGAATTCTTACTCATCTCAACCCACTCTCCTTAAGCCAATTCTCAATCAAATCAACCGCGACACGCGGGGTTACATTCTCACCTAGCACATGGGTTCCGTTTGGAGAAACGACGTCAACTTTTATATGATCCAGGTCCTTATATGCTTCACGATACGCAGCAAAGAGCTGGTCATCCGTACCAGGAAAGTCCCCCTGCCGAGGTCCAATAGGCCCTCTTTCTGCCTCATGTAACAACCAATGCTCATGCTCCGGATTTTCACCTTTCGGGAACAGTGTTGGCCGTGTTTTATCTGATCTTGACACTGCGAAAGGCCGACCTTTTGACTTTCGCACTGAGGGCACATGGTGTCCAGATTTGCTTACTCCCATTCCCTTACTCTCGCACCAACCCCACGGGTCAATCCCGGTGACGGGACTGGAGACATAGCGATAAAGATTAAATCCACCTAGCAGGCCGATAGGGTCATGGCTGATGAAGCGGCCAATCTCAGGATCATAGTATCGGAACGTGTTGTAGTGCAGCCCTGTTTCATTATCAAAGTACTGACCTTGGAAGCGCAGATTCTGCTCAAGCTTATTGACGGCGAATTGCTCAATCTCCCCCCATGATCGATACGTCAACTGCCAAACGATCTCACCTTCGCTATCCGTCAGCTCCAGTGGCGTGCCGATCTGATCAGTATGGAAGTAGTAGACCTTCTGCCCTTCCCCTTCGACTTGATCGACACGTGCCAAGGGCGCGTAACTCCCCGGCTCATAGAAATACAAAATGCTCTGCCCCGGCGTCTCCTCACGCAGCATCCGTAGCCCTTGCCAGAGGAAGCGCTTCTGTTCGACTTCACCGTTGATTTCCGCCTGCTTGGCTATTCGCCGCCCCAGGCTGTCGTAACGATACTCGCCTCGGCTCTCCAGCTTGCCATTGACCACTGTTTCCGCCCGAACCAACCGGTTCTCGCAGTCATAGGCAAAGGTCTGCAGCTTGCTGTGCCCCGAGCGCTTCTCGATCAGGTTACCCCAGGGGTCGTAACTGTACTCCTGATCTCGCCACTGCTTGATCCGGTTGTCCCTGACCTTGTCAAACTGCCGCGCATTGAAGTCCAATCGGTTCGCCGCCGCGTCGTAACGAAACTCTTCGCTCCCAATCAGCGAGCCGGTATCGCGGCTGCGGAGTTGTCCGTTAGCTTCGTACTCATACTTGATTTCGCCTCGCAGCTTGTCGAGGGTACGTACCAGTTCGCCTGCAGGATCGTACTGGTAACGGCGGTGGATCGGGTTGTAGGCATGCTCCACCAGCAGCGAGGTATTGATACCGGTGTTATGCACCTGCGAGAGCTTGTCGGCTGGCAAGGTCGAGGCGAATTGCCAGGCCTTGCGCCCCATTGCGTCATAACCGAAGCAACTGGTGAGCTTGCCCTGGGT
>NZ_JBWXTH010000022.1:0-8430 GCF_056856075.1 Pseudomonas sp. FA-1 | reverse complement strand
GCCGCAAGTCAGCTTGTCGCCATTGCGTGCGGCGGCCACGCTGTTGATGAAGACGTTGGTCGAGCCTTCGGCGATCTGCACCGGCCCTGGGTGCTTGTCGCAGGCACCGATGCTTTTTTCGACGCGGGCGGCCTTGCGGCTATTGATGAAGACGTTGGGGGAGGCCGTCGTTATCGTCCCTGAGGGGGATGAGAACATTTTGCCTATCGCCTCCCCTGCGGCAACCAGCAAGCTGCCCCCTACACCTGCCGCGAGACCGGCCAGCAAGGCCACGCCGAACCCGCATGTGAACGTGGCGATGGCCACCGTGGCCACCAGCGCGATCCCCAGGGCGGCTCCGATCAGGAAGCCCCCCAGCGCGCTGGTGTGCGAAATCTCGTCGCCGAACCTGGCCGCTTCGAACATGAGGGGTTACTCCTGTTCGCCGGGCTCGGCGCTGGTGACGTCGGGGTTACGTGGGGTGAAGCTGGCCAGCAGGTTGTCCCAGTCCTGGTTTTGCTGAGGGCTGAAGTCGGCCTGCGCAGTGGTCGAAAAGATCAATGCACGCCCGGGGCTGATGATGAAGGCGGCTTGACGCTGGTACAGCGGGCGCCCTTGGTTCATGTAGTAGGCGTCGATCTGGATGCCGGGAATCGGCGCGGTCGTGGAAAGCGAGACGGGCTTGTTGCCCATGCGGGTATAGCCGCGCAGCTTGGAGGTCAACATCTTGACCTGGCGATCCACATACGCTTGCAGGGCTTCGTCCGGCAGCAGGGTGTCCCGCGATATGGTGATGCTCAACGGCGCAGGAACACTGGCCCCCAGAACGAACATATTGACCGTACGGTCCTCGAAACCTGCCGGCAGCGTGATGCCACCTTCCTGCAATTCATAGTCCATGTGATGAAAATTCCTGATAACGAAAACGTTCGGGTCAGCGCAATGCAAGGCCGTCGAGCATACGGTCGAAGTCGGTCAGCCATTGGCTGAGGCTCGGTCGGGTCGGGTCGATCACGCAGGAGATATCCAGCCATTGCAGCGAGTCGCTACCCTCGACCGGCACCAGTGCCCCGACCATCCGCCCATGTCGGGGTTCATGGCCGGCATTGAAGTGAAAATCCACGGCTTTGGCCGGGCTGCCGGCCACGTAGCAGTCACGCTGGCGGATCACGCGCAGTTGCGGGTTCAATTCACGCAACGCCTGGATTGCAGCCTCGAACAACTGCTCCAAGGTTTGCCGAGAGCGGACATCACGGCGGCGGATCTTCAGGGTAACCGGCTCGCCTTCATGTTCGAGGGTGGTCTGGATGTCGCGGAAACGAAAGCCGACTGGAAATTGCAGCGTGAAACCACCAAAGGTGAAACCGCTGGCCACATCCTGCAGCGCGACAGGTACCGGCTCCGGCTCGACCACCGGCTCCGGTACGCTGGCGGCTTGCGCCAGCTCGGCCAGGCGGGCGGCTTCCTGTTGGGCTTCGCGCTTGGCGGAAATGCGGTCGTAGATCGACGTCCTGCTCATCTCTACCCGCCTCAGTCGTTGATTCGTACAGGAGCGCCGGTGATCTGCGTGAGGTCGGTACTGTTGGTGGTGATGACCTTGCCTTTGATCTCGATGCCTTCCGGGGTCAGCTTGATGCTGCTGTCGCCTACCTGCAGGATGATGTGCTGCTTGGCCGCCACCTGAATGAACTGGTTGTCGACCTGAAGGGTGTAGGAGCCCTCGGTGACCTGCACCACGGTATCTTTCTTGACCGTCTCGGTATGCGCCCCACCCACCGTGATCGTCCGGTTGTTCCCCACATCATGGGTCTCGTCCAGTTCGATCTCGGTGTCCATGTTGCGCTCGGCGTGCATGATGATCTGCTCGGCGCCGGCCTTGTCTTCGAAGCGGAAGAAGTTGGCGGTTCCGCCATCGCCTTTCGTCGAGCGGGTAAGGAAGCCGCTCTGGGTCTTGTTCGCCGGCAGCGACCATGGCGGGGTGTTGGAAGTGTTGTACAGGCTGCCCATGATCAGCGGACGGTCCGGGTTGCCGTCGAGGAATACCACCACCACTTCGTCGCCGACGCGTGGGATCTGGATGCTACCGAACCCGCCACTGGCGCCGGTTTGGGCGACGCGTACCCAGCAGGAGCTCTGGTCGTTGAATTCGCCGTTGCGGTCCCAATGGAACTGCAACTTCACCCGGCCCAGTTCATCGGTATAGATTTCTTCGCCAGGGGGGCCGACGACGATGGCGGTCTGCGGGCCGGTAATGGCCGAGCGCGGGGTATGCAGCTCAGGCCGGAATGGAATCTTGCGACGGATGCAGGTGAACCCGTTGCGGTAACCGGCTTCGCCATCATTGGCGTAGTTGTTCTGCCCCCAGTGGTTGACCGACAGGATCAGGAACTGTCGATCGTCCGGGGCATCGTTGTCATGGTCGTAGTGCTGGGTCAGCTCGAAATAATGCCCAGGCTCCATCGCTCGGCAGTTGCTCTCACCGTTGAAGGTCTTGCCGTTGACCTCCATCGCTTCGAGGCGATGGCGTGCTTTGCGCATGCCTTCGTCGGCATTTGCGTACCCATAAAGGCCTTCGTATTCGAACACTTCGTAGTGGCCGATATCGCCCTGCTGGTTGACCGAATTGAGCTGGACCAGATGCGGGTTGCCGGGCTGCTTGTAATCGAACGACTTGAGCGTCAGGCGTGTCGGCTGGAAGCGGCGTGCCGCGGACCAGGAGGTGATCGAGTCGGCTGTCTCGGTCACCGATGCGCGGTGATAACGGATCACCGGCTGGCGCTCGAGCTGAGGGAGCATGCTGCTGTCATCGCTGATGATCATGCGATGGCCTTCCTGGCTGTGCTGGAAGGTGAAGAACAGCCCTTCCTGCTCCAGCAGGCGCAACACGAAGTTCAGGTCGGATTCCTGGTATTGCGTGCAATAGCTGATCGGCTTGAGCGGCTGGCTTAGGCGGAACTCATGGTCCGCCAGCGTGAGGTAGTAGGCGAAGACTTCCTTGACGATCTGCTCGGTGGTCTTGTCCTGGAAGATGCGCGAGTCGCGACGGCGGCTGAGGATCCAGATCCAGGGCACGAGCTCGGCGGTGTAGTTGGCGATGCCGCCATCGGCGCCGGTATGCACGAAGTCCGATACATGTGCGCTGATGTACTTGGTACTGCCGTCGGCCAGTGCGATCCCCAGGGTGACCTTCTTGCCGATCAGTTTCTTGAGTTCGATGCGGGCATCCTGGGAGATGAGCTCTACCTGGAAACTGAACAGTTCGGAGATCGCTTCCCGGCCGCTGAAGCTGAGCAGCTGCAGCTCTTGTTCCGGGGGCAAGGGGGAATCGAAGGTGAACAGGCGTTGATGCTGGGTGAGCATCGACTCGAGGGCGTCCGTAATCATACCAATGCATCCTGCATCAAGCTGGAAATCGACTAATGAAAACGTGCTTGACAGAGGCTGTCAAATGATGGCGATACGCCATACCTCGCTCTGGTGACGCCCGCCCGCAGTCACCAGAGGCGCTGGGGAGGATGTGAAGCGGTATACGCTTTATCGATTTATTGCCACGGATTTTACCCACCGGTTTGATCTGGTGGACTTTCGGGGTGTAGGCTCCTTGCGCTTAGCCATGAGGCAGTACACAGCGAATTTCAGGGAGCGTCGCCATGAGCGTGAGTGAAAGCCAACTCAGCCAACTAGACCGGGAAATGGATCAGAATCACCGGGAAATGGTGATCATGACGCTGGAGGACTTTCACGCACAGGCCCAGTTCGCCCAGCAGAAACACTGTGCCACCCAGCCACCGCTGGCCTGTAACCGCACACAGGGCGAGATGCTGAATGGCACATGGCAAAGCGTGAAGTCCACCTACAATGGCGTGCCTCATTCCTTCGTCAATACGACCTGGGGCGTTCCCACGGCCATGGCGGCCTGGGACGCTAGGAACATCACCGCGTTCATCCGCGACATGAATGGTATCGGCACGAAGGTGCGTTACACGGTGCGCAACGGCAAGCAGTACGTGATCCTCACCGGCTATCCCGGCCTGCGCAAAACACTCAACGCGCCGCGCTATGGCATCCAGAACGCCAAGCTGGTCAGCATGGGCATCGGCAAATATGGCGTGCGCGGCTCGTCCATCAAAGGGTTCAAGCTTTCCTGCTATGTGGCCGTCGCCATCGAGGTAGCCGAATGGGTATTTGGTGACGAGCACATCATGAGCGACCTGTTCGGCGGCGTCGGCGTGGAGTTGATCAAGGCGGGCATCGCCTCGGCGCTCGGCTACGCCGCGGCGCTGGCCGTTGGCTCGTTGTTCACCGCCGCTGCCGCACCGGTCATTGCCGGAGCGCTCGTCGTATTCGCGGTAGGGCTTGGGCTTAACGCGCTGGACAACCATTTCGGCATCAAGAATGCCGTCAAGGCCGGCTTGCGCTATGCAGTGGATCACATCCAGGCGATCCACAAAACGATCACCGAAATCAAGCCAGCCGACCTGCGCCGCTACGCGGAGCAAACCGCTGCCGACGTCGCGGGTAAAATTGCCGACGAGCTTTACGATGAAGCCAAGTCCTGGATCATCCGCAAATTGCGTCCAGACGGTATTGACCTGCCAACCTGGCCAAGCGCACCCAGGCTGCCATCGATGCCGTCAATGCCTTCGCTGCCAACGTTCAATCTACCCAAGTTCTGACGATGAAAACACACTCTTCACAGATATCCTCCGAACCGACGGCACTGAAGATCAGGTCGTTGGCAGTGATCATGCTCATTGCATTTCTGCTGGTCGGAGCCATCTCGGTGTACGCCTATATCCATTACCTGTTCCCGCTGTACGGCAGGCTCCTGCGCGGCGCCCCCGTCGTGGAAACGCCATACCTGGCATTCGGGTTGCTCATGGCGCCTCCCGCGCTGGCCATTCTGCTGGTCGGCAGCGCGATCTGCGCCTGGACCGGCAAGAAGTTCGACCCGCCTCCCGCTTCACGGCTGCACCGTTTCCAGACCTTGATGTTCGGGTTGTCATTGAAGACGCTGCTGTATGTGGTACCGGCAGTGATGGTCCTGACTACCCTGGCTCTGCTTGCCAGGGGGTATTCGCCCTGCTCGAAGCTACTGATCTCCGGGTCTGCTTGGCAGCTGTTCTGGGTCAATGACGAACGGGTGTGCTTCAAGCCGGATCACTACATCAATGACAACTGGCCGTGCAAGGTCATCGATGGCAAGGATGTTTGCGTTCAGGTCGATGGGCTATAGCTCTAGGCGGCGCCATTGGAGCTGCTGCGCGCCCCATCGCGGGACAAGCCCGCTCCCACAAGGTAGCGGGTCGCAGGGCCACTGTAGGAGCGGGGCTTGCCCCGCGATGGGCTGCATGACAGCCCCGGGCTCGTTTGACTCAAGCACAGGTATTCCAACACCCTCTCCAGTCGCGTAGAGTTTTTTCCACGCGAACCCAGGGCTGTATCAGGAATGGACAAATACGCGCCGCGTCAGTGGCTCCCCCACGAAAAGCCCAGCCTTCCTGGTTCACCCTCCACGCCCCTGCATTCGCCTGCCACACGCCTGGCCTACGGCCTGGTCGGGCTGCTGGTGGCCATCACCGGGGGCTTGGGTAACGCGCTGGTCACCGCCAACCTCACCTTCCTGCAAGGCGCACTGGGCGCCACCAGTGCGGAAATGGCCTGGCTGCCTGCCGCCTTCGTGATGACCAACGTGTCGATGAACCTGCTGCTGGTGAAATTCCGCCAGCAGTTCGGTTTGCGCGCCTTCACCGAGGTGTTCCTGGTGCTCTATGCCCTGGTCACCTTCGCCCACCTGTTCGTCAACGACCTCAATTCGGCCATCGCCGTGCGTGCGGCGCACGGCATGGTCGGGGCGGCGTTGAGCTCGCTGGGCCTTTACTACATGATCCAGGCCTTCCCGGCGCAGTGGCGCCTCAAGGCCATGGTGCTGGGCCTGGGCGCCTCGCAGCTGGCCGTGCCGCTGGCCCGGGTGTTCTCCGAAGACCTCCTGCAGATCGCCGAATGGCGTGGCCTGTACATGTTCGAACTGGGCCTGGCATTGGCCGCGCTGGGCTGCGTACTGTTGCTCAAGCTGCCGCCGGGCGATCGTTTCAAGACCTTCGAGCCCCTGGACTTCCTGACCTTCTCGCTGATGGCCAGCGGCACCGCCCTGCTCTGCGCCGTGCTGTCCCTGGGGCGTATCGACTGGTGGCTGGAGGCGCCGTGGATCGGGGTCGCGCTGGCAGCGTCCATCGCCCTGGTGTGCTCGGGGCTGGCCATCGAACACAACCGCAGCAACCCCTTGCTGATGACCCGTTGGCTGGGCAGTGGCGCGGTGGTACGCCTGGCCTTGTGCGTGATCCTCATCCGCATGGTCACTTCCGAGCAATCCACCGGTGCGGTGGGCTTCCTGCAGGCGCTGAACCTGGGCAGCGAACAGATGCGCAGCCTGTACTGGGTCATGCTGCTGGGCGCGGCCACGGGGCTGCTGACCAGCGCCCTGACCATCAACCCCGCGCACCTGGTCACGCCATTGTTCATTTCGCTGGCGGCCATGGCGGCCGGGGCCTTCATGGACAGCAGCTCGAGCAACCTTACCCGCCCGCACCAGATGTACCTCAGCCAGTTCATGCTGGCCTTCGGCAGCACCTTCTTCCTCGGCCCGTCCATGGCCCTGGGCATCAGCCATGTGCGCACCAACCCGCGCAACCTGGTGAGTTTCTCGGTGATGTTCGGGATCTGCAACAACCTGGGCGGCCTGATCGGCGCGGCCCTGCTGGGCACGTTCCAGACGGCGCGGGAGAAGTTCCATTCAAGCCATATCGTCGACCGCCTGAGCTACCTCGAACCGCTGGTCCACGCCCGGGTCCAAAGTGGTGGCGCCGGCTACGCGGGGGTGATCGCCGACCCGGGCCTGCGCAGCGAGGTCGGTACGCGCCTGTTGGCCAACGCGGCCACCCGCGAGGCCAACATCCTGGCCTACAACGATGTCTTCATGCTGATCGCCAGCATTGCCGTGGCCACCATGATCTGGATCCTCATTCGCAGCTTCTGGCTCTGGTACACCCGGCCCGCTGCCGCCCCCGACACTTCACGCGATGCTTCGAGCCGATGACCCAACCGACCCAGTCCACGACCACCACCGCCCTCGCCGAAACGCCCGAAGGCACCGCGCCGCCCAGCGAGCCCGGCAGCCAGGTGCGCACCCGGCGGGTGCGTATCCTCTCCTCGATCAGCTTCGCCTGCGTGGCCCTGGCTGGCGTGCTGCTGGTGCTCTATGCCTGGCGCCTGCCACCGTTCGGCAGCGCCATCGAGAGCACCGAGAACGCCCTGGTGCGCGGCCAGGTGACGATCATCGGGCCGCAGCTGGCCGGCTATATCGTCGACGTGCCGGTGCATGACTTCCAGTTCGTCAAGCGTGGCGACCTGCTGGTGCAGCTGGACGACCGCATCTACAAGCAGCGCCTGGCCCAGGCCATCGCCCAGTTGAAACAGCAGCAGGCGGCCCTGGCCAACAACCTGCAACAGCGCAAGAGTGCCGAAGCCACCATCGCCCAGCGCCAGGCAGCCATCACCGACGCCAGTGCCCAGGCCGACAAGGCCCGCGCCGACCTGCGTCGCAACCAGGCCCTGGTCAGCGACGGCTCGGTGTCGCGCCGAGAGCTGGACCTGGCCCGGGCCAGCCATGCCGCTGCGGTGGCCAGCCTGGCACAGGCCAAGGCGGCCCTGGAAATCGCTCGCCAGGACCGCGAAACGGTGGTGGTCAACCATGCGTCCCTGGAGGCTTCGGTGGAGAACGCCAAGGCGGCCGTGGAGCTGGCACGCATCGACCTGGACAACACCCGGGTCACGGCACCACGCGACGGCCAGCTGGGGCAGATCGGCACGCGCCTGGGGGCGTACGTCAATTCCGGCGCGCAGTTGATGGCGCTGGTGCCCGATACCTTGTGGGTGATCGCCAACATGAAGGAAACCCAGATGGCCAATGTGCGCATCGGCCAGCCGGCGACCTTCACCGTGGATGCACTGAACCACCTCAAGCTGCGTGGGCATGTGCAGCAGATCTCGCCGGCCACCGGCTCGGAGTTCGCCTTGTTGCAGGCGGACAATGCCACCGGCAACTTCGTCAAGATCGCCCAGCGCATCCCGGTGCGCATCACTGTCGACCCCGACCAGCCGCAAGCCAAGCGCTTGCGCCCGGGGATGTCCGTGGTGGTGAGTATCGATACCGCGCAGTAGCCCTGCGCCCGACTGCACATCATTCATTGAGCCAGCAGCGCTTCTGTGGGCTTTAGCCGCGAAGAATCCTACGCGATGCATGGCACCGGCTACGCCGGTGTTCGCGGCTAAAGCCCCAGGGATATCGCAGGCCTTGAGAGCGGCAGCACTCTCGGTGGGAGCGGGCTTGTCCCGCGATTAGGCCGGGCCCGATATCACCGTCGCCTGGCAAGGGCTTCGCCCTTGATCGCG
>NZ_JBWXTH010000021.1:0-15592 GCF_056856075.1 Pseudomonas sp. FA-1 | reverse complement strand
AAGACCATCGCAATGGAAGACGGTCTGCGCTTCGCTATCCGTGAAGGCGGTCGTACCGTCGGCGCCGGCGTCGTAGCAAAAATTATTGAATAAGTAGTTGATTTCTCATGATCAGGCCGGCATAATGGCCGGCCTGATACAGCGTTAAAGGTCAGTAGCTCAATTGGCAGAGCGACGGTCTCCAAAACCGTAGGTTGGGGGTTCGATTCCCTCCTGACCTGCCATTCACCTCGGTGTGATGGCTTTCTTCTCACAGGATCCTCCTCGATGACTCCCAAAACTGAAGCCCAAGAATCGCGTTTTGATCTGTTCAAGTGGCTGGCTGTTGTAGTATTGGTGGTCGTTGGTGTTGTGGGTAATCAGTATTATTCCGCAGCTCCAATCCTGTATCGCGTCCTTGCACTTCTCGCCCTGGCTGCCGTTGCAGGCTTCGTTGCCTTGCAGACTGCGAAGGGTAAGTCGTTCTTTGCGTTGGCGAAGGAAGCTCGTGCCGAGATCCGTAAAGTCGTGTGGCCGACCCGCCAGGAAACCACTCAGACCACGCTTATCGTAGTGGTTGTTGTGCTGGTTATGGCGCTGCTGCTGTGGGGTCTTGATTCCCTGCTCGGCTGGGCGGTCTCCTTGATTGTTGGCTAAGGGTGTCCCGTGGCTAAGCGTTGGTACGTCGTGCATGCTTACTCGGGTTACGAGAAGCATGTCATGCGCTCTCTGATCGAGCGCGTCAAGCTGGCTGGCATGGAAGATGAATTCGGCGAGATCCTGGTCCCGACCGAAGAAGTCGTCGAAATGCGTAACGGCCAGAAGCGCAAGAGCGAGCGCAAGTTCTTCCCTGGCTATGTATTGGTCCAGATGGAGATGAACGAAGGGACTTGGCACCTTGTCAAGGACACCCCTCGTGTCATGGGTTTCATTGGTGGTACCGCAGACAAGCCTGCGCCGATCACCGATAAAGAAGCTGAAGCTATCCTGCGTCGCGTCGCTGACGGCAGTGACAAGCCGAAGCCGAAGACGCTGTTTGAGCCGGGTGAAGTGGTTCGCGTCATTGACGGTCCCTTCGCTGATTTCAACGGCAGTGTCGAAGAAGTTAACTACGAAAAGAGCCGGCTGCAGGTTGCAGTGCTCATTTTCGGTCGCTCTACTCCGGTAGAGCTCGAGTTCAGCCAGGTCGAGAAGGTCTAGGCGAACGACGCATCCCATACCCCGCAGCCCTATGTGCTGCGGGGTTTTGTCGTCACTGGGATAAAACGCAAGTCATACGGGGAGCCATCTGGCGTTCGTACCCGATTTTGGAGTAGCTCATGGCTAAGAAGATTCAGGCTTACATCAAGCTGCAAGTTAAGGCCGGCCAGGCCAACCCAAGCCCACCCGTCGGTCCAGCACTGGGTCAGCACGGCGTGAACATCATGGAATTCTGCAAGGCCTTCAACGCCCGTACTCAGGGTCAAGAGCCAGGTCTGCCGACTCCCGTGATCATCACTGTCTACAGTGACCGTAGCTTCACCTTCGAAACCAAGAGCACCCCTGCCTCGGTTCTGCTGAAGAAAGCTGCTGGCCTGGCTAGCGGTTCGGCTCGTCCGAACACCGTCAAGGTCGGTACCGTTACCCGTGCTCAGCTGGAAGAGATCGCCAAGACCAAGCAGGCTGATCTGACTGCCGCTGACCTGGATGCAGCTGTGCGCACCATCGCCGGCTCTGCCCGCAGCATGGGCCTGAACGTGGAGGGTGTGTAATGGCTAAGCTGACTAAGCGCCAAAAGGCTATCGCCGAGAAAATCGAAGCAGGCAAGGCCTACAACTTCGAAGAGGCCGCAAACCTGCTGGCTTCGCTGCCGGCTGCCAAGTTTGTCGAGTCTTACGACATCGCCGTCAACCTCGGTGTTGACCCGCGTAAATCCGACCAGGTCGTTCGCAGCGCTACCGTGCTGCCGCACGGCACCGGCAAGACCGTTCGCGTTGCCGTCTTCACCCAGGGCCCAGCTGCTGAAGCTGCTCTGGCTGCCGGCGCTGATCGCGTAGGTATGGACGATCTGGCTGCCGAAATGAAAGGCGGCGACCTGAACTATGACGTCGTCATCGCATCGCCTGATGCCATGCGCGTTGTGGGTCAACTGGGCCAGGTCCTGGGTCCTCGTGGCCTGATGCCAAACCCGAAAGTAGGTACTGTAACTCCAGACGTAGCCGGCGCCGTCAAGAACGCCAAGGCTGGTCAGGTTCGCTACCGTACCGACAAGAACGGTATCATCCACACCTCCGTTGGCAAGGTCGGCTTCGAAGCTGGCAAGCTGAAGGAAAACGTTGAAGCCCTGATCGCCGATCTGAAGCGTATCAAGCCGGCTTCCTCGAAAGGTATCTACGTCAAGCGCGTAACCCTGAGCACTACCATGGGCCCAGGTCTGATCATCGATCAGAGCTCGCTGAACGTGTAATGCTCGGCCGGTGTGGCCCTGTCCGCACCGGCTGCTGAAAATTGGGGTCCCTGCCTGGCGGGGGCTGTCCAAGACCGTAGGCGGCGCAAGCCTTAAACCACAAGCCTACGCAGATGGTGCTCCCGATTCGTTACCGAATCAGACACCAAAACGACATCCGGCCTCGGCTGGATGAAACGGTAAAAACCAGGAGTAAACCCGTGGCAATTAAACTCGAAGACAAGAAGGCCATCGTCGCTGAAGTCAACGAGGCTGCCAAAGTCGCTCTGTCCGCTGTCGTGGCCGATGCCCGTGGTGTGACTGTAGGCGCAATGACCGGACTCCGTAAAGAGGCCCGCGAAGCTGGTGTTTACGTACGTGTCGTACGTAACACCCTGCTCAAGCGCGCTGTTGAAGGCACCGAGTACTCGGTCCTCAACGACGCGTTCAAAGGCCCGACCCTGATCGCTTTCTCCAATGAACACCCGGGCGCTGCTGCTCGTCTGTTCAAAGAGTTTGCCAAGGGTCAGGACAAGTTCGAGATCAAGGCAGCTGCGTTCGACGGCAAGTTCCTTGCCGCTAACCAGATCGACGTGCTGGCAACTCTGCCAACTCGCGACGAGGCTATCGCACAGCTGATGAGCGTGATCCAAGGTGCAACCAGCAAGCTGGCTCGTACCCTGGCTGCTCTGCGCGACCAGAAAGAAGCCGCTGCAGCCTAAGGCTGCGTAGTCTCTTTCGAAATCAAACGTTTAATTTGATGGCCGCGTAGGCTGTCACCCCAATACAGGAATTCATAGTCATGTCTCTGACTAACGAGCAAATCATCGAAGCGATCGGCCAGAAAACCGTTCTGGAAATTGTTGAACTGATCAAAGCGATGGAAGAAACCTTCGGCGTTACCGCTGCTGCCGCCGTTGCTGCTGCCCCTGCTGGTGGCGCTGCTGCCGCTGCTGAAGAGCAGACCGAGTTCAACGTCGTTCTGGCCGAAGCTGGCGACAAGAAGGTCAACGTGATCAAGGCCGTTCGTGAACTGACCGGTCTGGGCCTGAAAGAAGCCAAAGAGAAAGTTGACGGCGCTCCTGCTGTGATCGCTGAAGGCGTTTCGAAAGAAGCTGCTGAAGACGCCAAGAAGAAGCTGGAAGAAGCAGGCGCTAAAGTCGAGCTGAAGTAATTTCGACTTTGCGACTCCAGCCCAAGCGTTGAGCGAAAGGCTGACGGCTGGTGGCTTATGCCACCGGCCTTTTTCCGTTATTGGTGGCCGATCAGGTCGGCCCCGATAACGTGCTGCAAGAACACCCAAGAGGGTGTGCAAACCATGGGGTTTGCAGATTTTCTGGCTGCTCCCGCTCGGGGGGAGCCAAACAAGCAGGTGACCAAGCTGGGGAACGCTGATGGCTTACTCATACACTGAGAAAAAACGTATCCGCAAGGACTTTAGCAAGTTGCCGGACGTCATGGATGTGCCTTACCTCCTGGCCATCCAGCTGGATTCGTATCGCGAATTCCTGCAGGCGGGAGCATCCAAGGATCAGTTCCGCGACGTCGGCCTGCACGCGGCCTTCAAATCGGTATTCCCGATCATCAGCTACTCCGGCAATGCTGCCCTGGAGTACGTCGGCTATCGCCTGGGCGAGCCGGCCTTCGATGTGAAGGAATGTGTCCTGCGTGGCGTGACGTTCGCTGTCCCGCTGCGTGTGAAGGTGCGCCTGATCATCTTCGACAAGGAATCGTCGAACAAAGCGATCAAGGACATCAAAGAGCAAGAAGTCTACATGGGTGAAATCCCCCTGATGACTGAAAACGGTACCTTCGTTATCAACGGTACCGAGCGTGTTATCGTTTCCCAGCTGCACCGCTCGCCAGGTGTGTTCTTCGACCACGACCGTGGCAAGACCCACAGCTCCGGCAAGCTGCTGTACTCCGCCCGTATCATTCCTTACCGCGGTTCCTGGCTGGACTTCGAGTTCGACCCGAAGGACTGCGTGTTCGTGCGTATCGACCGTCGCCGCAAGCTGCCGGCTTCGGTGCTGCTGCGTGCCCTGGGCTACAGCACCGAGGAAATCCTCAACACCTTCTACACCACCAACGTGTTCCACGTTTCCGGCGAAAAACTGAGCCTGGAGCTGGTTCCTCAGCGTCTGCGTGGTGAAGTCGCGGTCATGGACATCCATGACGGCAGCGGCAAGGTCATCGTCGAGCAGGGTCGCCGTATTACCGCGCGCCACATCAACCAGCTCGAGAAGGCCGGCGTCAAGCAGCTGGACGTTCCAATGGAATACGTCCTGGGCCGTACCACCGCCAAGGCCATCGTGCATCCAGCCACCGGCGAGATCCTGGCCGAGTGCAACACCGAGCTGACCACCGAGCTGCTGATCAAGGTCGCCAAGGCTCAGGTCGTGCGCATCGAGACCCTGTACACCAACGACATCGACTGCGGTCCGTTCATCTCCGATACCCTGAAGATCGACACCACCAGCAACCAGCTGGAGGCCCTGGTCGAAATCTACCGCATGATGCGCCCAGGCGAGCCGCCAACCAAGGATGCCGCCGAGACCCTGTTCAACAACCTGTTCTTCAGCGCCGAGCGTTACGACCTGTCCGCCGTGGGCCGCATGAAGTTCAACCGTCGTATCGGTCGTACCGAGATCGAAGGTTCGGGCGTGCTGAGCAAGGAAGACATCGTCGACGTATTGAAGACCTTGGTCGACATCCGTAACGGCAAGGGCATCGTCGATGACATCGACCACCTGGGTAACCGTCGCGTCCGTTGTGTCGGCGAGATGGCCGAGAACCAGTTCCGCGTTGGCCTGGTGCGCGTAGAGCGTGCGGTCAAGGAACGCCTCTCGATGGCTGAAAGCGAAGGCCTGATGCCGCAGGACCTGATCAACGCCAAGCCGGTTGCGGCGGCGGTGAAGGAGTTCTTCGGTTCCAGCCAGCTCTCGCAGTTCATGGACCAGAACAACCCGCTCTCCGAGATCACCCACAAGCGTCGTGTCTCCGCACTCGGCCCAGGCGGTCTGACCCGTGAGCGTGCTGGCTTCGAGGTTCGTGACGTACACCCGACCCACTATGGCCGCGTGTGCCCGATCGAAACCCCTGAAGGTCCGAACATCGGTCTGATCAACTCCCTGGCGGCCTACGCCCGCACCAACCAGTACGGCTTCCTGGAAAGCCCGTACCGCGTGGTGAAAGAAGGTGTGGTCACCGACGAGATCGTCTTCCTGTCCGCCATCGAAGAAGCCGATCACGTGATCGCCCAGGCCTCGGCCGCGATGAACGAGAAGAAGCAGCTTGTCGATGAGCTGGTAGCGGTCCGTCACCTGAACGAATTCACCGTCAAGGCGCCGGAAGACGTCACCCTGATGGACGTTTCGCCGAAGCAGGTTGTCTCCGTCGCTGCCTCGCTGATCCCGTTCCTCGAGCACGACGACGCCAACCGTGCCTTGATGGGTTCGAACATGCAGCGTCAGGCCGTTCCGACCCTGCGCGCCGACAAGCCGCTGGTAGGTACCGGCATGGAGCGCAACGTCGCCCGTGACTCCGGCGTCTGCGTCGTGGCCCGTCGTGGCGGCGTGATCGACTCGGTCGACGCCAGCCGTATCGTGGTTCGCGTGGCCGACGATGAAGTCGAGACCGGCGAAGCAGGTGTGGATATCTACAACCTGACCAAGTACACCCGTTCGAACCAGAACACCTGCATCAACCAGCGTCCGCTGGTGAGCAAGGGTGATGTGGTCGCGCGTGGCGACATCATGGCCGACGGCCCGTCCACCGACATGGGTGAACTGGCGCTGGGTCAGAACATGCGCATCGCGTTCATGGCGTGGAACGGCTTCAACTTCGAAGACTCCATCTGCCTGTCCGAGCGTGTGGTCCAGGAAGATCGCTTCACCACTATCCACATCCAGGAACTGACCTGTGTGGCGCGTGACACCAAGCTTGGCCCAGAGGAAATCACCGCGGACATCCCGAACGTGGGTGAGGCTGCGCTGAACAAGCTGGACGAAGCCGGTATCGTCTACGTAGGTGCCGAAGTCGGCGCTGGCGACATCCTGGTCGGCAAGGTCACTCCGAAAGGCGAGACCCAGTTGACGCCGGAAGAAAAACTGCTGCGCGCCATCTTCGGTGAGAAGGCTAGCGACGTTAAGGACACCTCCCTGCGCGTGCCGACCGGTACCAAGGGCACCGTCATCGACGTCCAGGTCTTCACCCGTGACGGCGTCGAGCGCGATAGCCGCGCCCTGGCCATCGAGAAGATGCAGCTGGACGAGATCCGCAAGGACCTCAACGAAGAGTTCCGCATCGTCGAGGGCGCGACCTTCGAACGTCTGCGTGCAGCCCTGAACGGCCAGGTTGTCGACGGTGGTGCGGGCCTGAAGAAAGGCACCGTTATCACTGACGAAGTCCTGAACGGTCTGGAGCACGGCCAGTGGTTCAAGCTGCGCATGGCTGAAGATGCACTGAACGAGCAGTTGGAAAAGGCTCAGCAGTACATCGTCGATCGCCGTCGCCTGCTGGACGACAAGTTCGAAGACAAGAAGCGCAAGCTGCAGCAAGGCGATGATCTGGCTCCAGGCGTACTGAAGATCGTCAAGGTCTACCTGGCTATCCGCCGTCGCATCCAGCCGGGTGACAAGATGGCCGGTCGTCACGGTAACAAGGGTGTGGTCTCGGTGATCATGCCGGTTGAAGACATGCCGCACGATGCCAACGGTACTCCGGTCGACGTCGTTCTGAACCCGCTGGGCGTACCTTCGCGTATGAACGTCGGTCAGATCCTTGAAACCCACCTCGGCCTCGCGGCCAAGGGCCTGGGCGAGAAGATCGACCGCATGATCGAAGAGCAGCGCAAGGCCGCTGAGCTGCGCAGCTTCCTGACCGAGGTCTACAACGAGATCGGCGGTCGCCAGGAAAACCTGGACGAGTTCTCGGACGAAGAGATCCTCGCCCTGGCCAACAACCTGAAGAAAGGCGTGCCGATGGCTACCCCGGTCTTCGATGGTGCCAAGGAGCGCGAGATCAAGGCCATGCTGAAGCTGGCCGATATGCCTGAGAGCGGCCAGATGGTCCTGTTCGACGGCCGTACCGGCAACAAGTTCGAGCGTCCTGTAACCGTGGGTTACATGTACATGCTCAAGCTGAACCACTTGGTGGACGACAAGATGCACGCGCGTTCCACTGGTTCGTACAGCCTGGTTACCCAGCAGCCGCTGGGTGGTAAGGCGCAGTTCGGTGGTCAGCGTTTCGGGGAGATGGAAGTGTGGGCGCTGGAAGCATACGGCGCGGCATACACCCTGCAAGAAATGCTCACAGTGAAGTCGGACGACGTGAACGGCCGTACCAAGATGTACAAGAACATCGTGGATGGCGATCACCGTATGGAGCCGGGCATGCCCGAGTCCTTCAACGTGTTGATCAAAGAGATCCGTTCGCTCGGTATCGATATCGATCTGGAAACCGAATAACACGTGACGCGAAGGGGAGCGGGGCAGGTAATGCCCGCTTCCTGCTCCGCCAGGAGGAAAGGCCTTGAAAGACCTACTGAATTTGCTGAAAAACCAGGGTCAAGTCGAAGAGTTCGACGCTATCCGCATCGGTCTGGCGTCGCCTGAGATGATCCGTTCGTGGTCGTTCGGTGAAGTTAAGAAGCCGGAAACCATCAACTACCGTACGTTCAAACCTGAGCGTGACGGCCTGTTCTGCGCCAAGATCTTTGGCCCAGTCAAGGATTACGAGTGCCTGTGCGGTAAGTACAAGCGCCTCAAGCACCGCGGTGTGATCTGTGAGAAGTGCGGCGTTGAAGTCGCCCTGGCCAAGGTTCGTCGTGAGCGCATGGCGCACATCGAGCTGGCTTCGCCGGTTGCCCACATCTGGTTCCTGAAGTCGCTGCCGTCCCGTATCGGCCTGCTGATGGACATGACCCTGCGTGACATCGAGCGCGTGCTCTACTTCGAGAGCTATGTCGTTATCGATCCGGGCATGACTACCCTGGAAAAGGGCCAGCTGCTGAACGACGAGCAGTATTTCGAAGCGCTGGAAGAGTTCGGTGACGACTTCGACGCCCGCATGGGTGCCGAAGCTGTCCGCGAGCTGCTGCATGCTATCGACTTGGAGCACGAGATTGGCCGCCTGCGCGAAGAGATTCCGCAGACCAACTCGGAAACCAAGATCAAGAAGCTGTCCAAGCGCCTGAAGCTGATGGAAGCTTTCCAGGGCTCGGGCAACCTGCCTGAGTGGATGGTCCTGACCGTTCTGCCGGTTCTGCCGCCAGACCTGCGTCCGCTGGTTCCGCTGGATGGTGGTCGCTTCGCGACTTCCGACCTGAACGACCTGTACCGCCGGGTGATCAACCGTAACAACCGTCTGAAGCGCCTGCTGGACCTGTCGGCGCCGGACATCATCGTGCGCAACGAAAAGCGCATGCTGCAGGAAGCGGTCGACGCCCTGCTGGACAACGGCCGTCGCGGTCGCGCCATCACCGGCTCGAACAAGCGTCCGCTGAAGTCCCTGGCCGACATGATCAAAGGTAAACAGGGTCGCTTCCGTCAGAACCTGCTCGGTAAGCGCGTGGACTACTCCGGTCGTTCGGTAATTACCGTAGGCCCGACCCTGCGCCTGCACCAGTGCGGTCTGCCGAAGAAGATGGCCCTGGAGCTGTTCAAGCCGTTCATTTTCGGCAAGCTGGAAATGCGTGGTCTGGCGACCACCATCAAGGCCGCCAAGAAGATGGTCGAGCGCGAGCTGCCTGAGGTCTGGGACGTCCTGGCCGAGGTGATCCGCGAACACCCCGTACTGCTCAACCGTGCGCCGACCCTCCACCGTCTGGGTATCCAGGCGTTCGAGCCGGTGTTGATCGAAGGCAAGGCAATCCAGCTGCACCCATTGGTGTGTGCTGCGTACAACGCCGACTTCGACGGTGACCAGATGGCCGTGCACGTGCCGCTGACGCTGGAAGCCCAGCTCGAAGCGCGCGCGCTGATGATGTCGACCAACAACATCCTGTCGCCTGCCAACGGCGAGCCGATCATCGTTCCTTCGCAGGACGTGGTTCTGGGTCTGTACTACATGACCCGTGAAGCCATCAACGCCAAGGGCGAAGGTCGTGTGTTCGCTGACCTGCAGGAAGTCGACCGCGTATTCCGCGCCGGCGAGGCTGCCCTGCACGCGAAGATCAAGGTCCGTATCAACGAGACCGTGAAGGAGCGTGACGGCAGCATCACCAAGAACACCCGTATCGTCGACACCACCGTCGGCCGTGCGCTGCTGTTCCAGGTCGTGCCTGCTGGCCTGCCGTTCGACGTCGTCAACCAGTCGATGAAGAAAAAGGCGATCTCCAAACTGATCAACCAGTGCTATCGCGTGGTGGGTCTGAAGGAAACCGTCATCTTCGCCGACCAGCTGATGTACACCGGCTTTGCCTATTCGACCATTTCCGGCGTATCGATCGGTGTTAACGACTTCGTTATCCCGGACGAGAAGGCCCGCATCATCGGTACCGCTACCGACGAAGTGAAGGAAATCGAGAGCCAGTACGCCTCCGGCCTGGTAACCCAGGGCGAGAAGTACAACAAGGTCATCGACTTGTGGTCCAAGGCGAACGACGAAGTGTCCAAGGCGATGATGGCCAACCTCTCGAAAGAGAAGGTCATCGACCGCGAAGGCAATGAAGTCGAGCAGGAATCCTTCAACTCGATGTACATGATGGCTGACTCCGGTGCGCGGGGTTCCGCGGCCCAGATCCGTCAGCTGGCCGGTATGCGTGGCCTGATGGCCAAGCCGGACGGCTCCATCATCGAGACGCCGATCACTGCGAACTTCCGTGAAGGCTTGAGCGTTCTGCAGTACTTCATCTCGACCCACGGTGCTCGTAAAGGTCTGGCGGATACCGCACTGAAGACCGCGAACTCCGGTTACCTGACCCGTCGTCTGGTCGACGTGGCCCAGGATCTGGTGGTGACCGAGATCGACTGCGGCACCGACCAGGGTCTGGTCATGACCCCGCACATCGAAGGCGGCGACGTTGTCGAGCCGCTGGGTGAGCGCGTATTGGGTCGTGTCATCGCCCGTGACGTGTTCAAGCCGGGTACCGAAGACGTCATCGTTCCGGCCGGTACCCTGGTCGACGAGAAGTGGGTCGAGTTCATCGAACTGAACAGCATCGACGAAGTGGTCGTGCGTTCGCCGATCAGCTGCGAAACCCGCTACGGCATCTGCGCCAAGTGCTACGGTCGTGACCTGGCTCGCGGTCACCAGGTGAACATCGGTGAGGCTGTCGGCGTTATCGCTGCCCAGTCGATCGGTGAGCCGGGTACCCAGCTGACCATGCGTACCTTCCACATCGGTGGTGCTGCAAGCCGTACCTCGGCTGCCGACAGCGTCCAGGTGAAGAACGGCGGCATGGTGCGTCTGCACAACCTCAAGCAGGTCGAGCGCGCCGATGGCAACCTGGTTGCCGTATCGCGTTCTGGCGAGCTGGCCATTGCCGACGAGTTCGGCCGTGAGCGTGAGCGCTACAAGCTGCCGTACGGTGCGGTCATTTCGGTCAAGGAAGGTGAGAAGGTCGAAGCTGGCGCCATCGTCGCCAAGTGGGACCCGCACACCCACCCGATCGTGACCGAGCTGAAAGGTACCGTGACCTTCGTGGGCATGGAAGAAGGCATCACCATCAAGCGTCAGACCGACGAGTTGACCGGCCTGACCAACATCGAAGTGATGGACGTCAAGGATCGCCCTGCCGCAGGCAAGGAAATCCGTCCTGCGATCAAGATGGTCGACGCCGCTGGCAAGGACCTGTACCTGCCAGGTACCGATGTACCTGCCCAGTACTTCCTGCCGGCCAACGCCCTCGTCGGTGTGGCTGACGGTGCACAGATCGGTGTGGGTGACGTTATCGCGCGTATTCCGCAGGAAACGTCCAAGACCCGTGACATCACCGGTGGTCTGCCGCGCGTTGCCGACCTGTTCGAAGCGCGTCGTCCGAAGGAAGCGTCGATCCTGGCTGAAGTCAGCGGCACCATTGCCTTCGGTAAGGAAACCAAGGGCAAGCGTCGCCTGGTCATCACCCCGACCGATGGCAGCGAGCCGTACGAAGAGCTGATTCCGAAGTGGCGCCACCTGAACGTCTTCGAAGGCGAACAGGTAAACCGCGGCGAAGTCATCTCCGACGGCCCGAGCGATCCGCACGACATCCTGCGCCTGCTGGGTGTGAGCGCGCTGGCCAAGTACATCGTCAACGAGATCCAGGACGTTTACCGCCTGCAGGGCGTGAAGATCAACGACAAGCACATCGAGACCATCCTGCGTCAGATGCTGCGTAAGGTTGAGATCACCGAGTCCGGCGATTCCAGCTTCATCAAGGGCGACCAGATGGAACTGACCCAGGTGCTGGTCGAGAACGAGCGTCTCGCCGCCGAGGACAAGTTCGTCTCGAAGTTCTCGCGTGTACTGCTGGGTATCACCAAGGCCTCGCTGTCGACCGAATCGTTCATCTCCGCGGCTTCCTTCCAGGAAACCACCCGCGTGCTGACCGAGGCGGCCGTCACCGGCAAGCGCGACTACCTGCGCGGCCTGAAGGAAAACGTGGTCGTGGGTCGTCTGATCCCGGCCGGTACCGGTCTGGCCTACCACAGCGAGCGTAAGCGTCGCCGTGATGCCGACAAGCCGCTGCGTGTGAGCGCCAGTGAGGTGGAAGCCGCACTGACCGAAGCGCTGAACTCCAGCGGTAACTAAGAACAGGGCAGGGCCCCGGTTCATCCTGCAAGGCATCGGTGACATGAATTGTTGCCGATGACCGGGCGAGGAGGGCCGGGGCCTCGTCTTGACTGGGTGCAAGATCCTCTTTAGACTTTTGTACCCTTAAATTTGGTGAGGCTCCGTCTCGCCAATTTTTGGCTTTCTTGCAAGACAATAGCGTCGCAAGACAATCAGTGGAGCTAGTAGATGGCAACTATCAACCAGCTGGTACGTCAGCCGCGTAAGCGTACCGTCGAGAAATCCGACGTACCTGCGCTGCAGAACTGCCCGCAGCGTCGTGGCGTGTGCACCCGCGTGTACACCACCACGCCGAAAAAACCTAACTCGGCACTGCGTAAAGTATGCCGTGTGCGTCTGACCAACGGTTTCGAGGTTTCCTCGTACATCGGCGGTGAAGGCCACAACCTGCAAGAGCACAGCGTCGTCCTGATCCGTGGCGGCCGTGTAAAAGACTTGCCAGGTGTTCGTTACCACACCGTTCGCGGTTCTCTGGATACTTCGGGCGTCAAAGGCCGTAACCAGGGTCGTTCCAAGTACGGTACCAAGCGTCCGAAGTAATCGGCCGTTTGCAGACATCCAATTTTTTGAGTCGATAAGAGTAAGGTCGGGCAGGGGTCGAAGACCCGCGTCCCGGGCTAACCTGAAGACCGTTTGAGGGCTTATCATGCCAAGACGTCGTGTAGCAGCAAAACGTGAGATCCTGGACGATCCGAAGTACGGATCCCAGATCCTCGCCAAGTTCATGAACCACGTGATGGAAAGCGGCAAGAAGGCCGTAGCCGAGCGCATCGTTTACGGTGCCCTGGATACCGTCAAAGCACGCAAGAACAGCGACCCCCTGGAAATCTTCGAGAAAGCTCTCGACGCCATCGCTCCGCTGGTCGAAGTAAAGTCCCGCCGTGTCGGCGGTGCCACTTACCAGGTTCCGGTTGAAGTTCGTCCGTCCCGTCGTAACGCTCTGGCAATGCGCTGGCTCGTAGACTACGCCCGCAAGCGCGGCGAGAAGTCCATGGCCCTGCGCCTGGCTGGTGAACTGCTGGATGCTGCTGAAGGCAAGGGTGCTGCAGTCAAGAAGCGTGAAGACGTGCACCGTATGGCCGAAGCCAACAAGGCGTTCTCGCACTACCGCTTCTAATTCAAGCATCAATTTTTTTGCGAGGGCTTTATGGCTCGTACTACAGCTATTAACCGCTACCGTAACATCGGTATCTGCGCGCACGTCGATGCGGGCAAGACTACCACTACCGAGCGGATCCTGTTCTACACAGGTCTGAGCCACAAGATGGGCGAGGTGCATGATGGCGCCGCGACCACCGACTGGATGGTGCAGGAGCAGGAGCGCGGTATCACCATTACCTCCGCTGCCGTTACCACCTTCTGGAAAGGCTCCCGTGGTCAGTACGACAACTACCGCGTAAACGTCATCGATACCCCCGGCCACGTTGACTTCACCATTGAAGTAGAGCGTTCGCTGCGTGTACTCGACGGCGCGGTCGTCGTATTCTGCGGTACCTCCGGCGTTGAGCCGCAGTCCGAAACCGTATGGCGTCAGGCCAACAAGTACGGCGTTCCACGTGTTGTCTACGTGAACAAGATGGACCGTGCCGGTGCCAACTTCCTGCGCGTTGTCGGCCAGATCAAGAACCGCCTGGGTCACACCCCGGTTCCAATTCAGCTGGCTATCGGCGCCGAGGACAACTTCCAGGGTCAGGTCGACCTGATCAAGATGAAAGCCATCTACTGGAACGAAGACGACAAAGGCACCACCTATCGTGAGGAAGAAATTCCTGCCGATATGCTGGAGCTGGCTGAAGAGTGGCGCGCCAACATGGTCGAGTCCGCTGCTGAAGCCAACGAAGAGCTGATGAACAAGTACCTTGAAGAAGGTGACCTGTCCGTCGAAGAGATCAAGGCTGGTCTGCGCGCCCGTACCCTGGCGAGCGAGATCGTTCCTGCTGTCTGCGGCTCCTCGTTCAAGAACAAGGGTGTTCCCCTGGTTCTCGACGCCGTCATCGACTTCCTGCCTGCGCCGACCGAAATTCCGGCCATCCAGGGTATCAACCCGGATGACAAGGATCTGGCCAAGGACGATCCTGCCGTTCGTCACGACGAGCGTCATGCCGACGACAACGAGCCGTTCTCGGCCCTGGCGTTCAAGATCGCTACCGACCCGTTCGTAGGTACCCTGACCTTCGTTCGCGTGTACTCGGGCGTTCTGAGCTCCGGTGACTCGGTCATCAACTCGGTCAAAGGCAAGAAAGAGCGCGTTGGTCGTATGGTGCAGATGCACGCCAACCAGCGTGAAGAGATCAAGGAAGTACGCGCTGGCGACATCGCGGCCCTGATCGGCATGAAGGACGTCACCACCGGTGAAACCCTGTGCGACGCCGACAAGCCAATCATCCTCGAGCGTATGGACTTCCCAGAGCCAGTGATCTCGCTGTCTGTTGAGCCGAAGACCAAGCAAGACCAGGAAAAGATGGGTATCGCGCTGGGCAAGCTGGCCCAGGAAGACCCGTCGTTCCGCGTCAAGACCGACGAAGAAACCGGCCAGACCATCATCTCCGGTATGGGTGAGCTGCACCTGGACATCATCGTTGACCGCATGAAGCGCGAATTCAACGTTGAGGCCAACATCGGCAAGCCGCAGGTTTCGTACCGCGAGAAGATCACCAAGTCCAACGTCGAGATCGAAGGCAAGTTCGTTCGTCAGTCGGGTGGTCGTGGTCAGTTCGGTCACTGCTGGATCCGCTTCTCCGAGCCGGACCAGGATGACAAGGGCAACATCACCGAAGGCCTGGTCTTCACCAACGAAGTCGTTGGCGGTGTGGTTCCGAAGGAATACATCCCGGCGATCCAGAAGGGTATCGAAGAGCAGATGAAGAACGGCGTTGTTGCCGGCTATCCTCTGATCGGCCTGAAGGCTACCGTGTTCGACGGTTCGTACCACGACGTCGACTCCAACGAGATGGCGTTCAAGATCGCGGCCTCCATGGCGACCAAGCAGCTGGCTCAGAAGGGCGGCGGTGTTGTGCTTGAACCGATCATGAAGGTTGAGGTAGTAACCCCTGAGGATTACATGGGTGACGTGATGGGTGACCTGAACCGTCGTCGTGGTCTGATCCAGGGTATGGATGACTCGGTCTCCGGCAAGGTTATCCGTGCAGAAGTCCCGCTGGGAGAAATGTTCGGTTATGCGACCGACGTCCGTTCCATGTCTCAGGGTCGCGCAAGCTACTCCATGGAATTCTCCAAGTACTCCGAAGCTCCGTCGAACATCGTCGAAGCACTCGTTAAAAAACAAGGCTAATCCAGCCCTTTAGGCAAGAGGTTCACTGTCGTGGCTAAAGAAAAATTTGATCGTTCCCTTCCCCACGTTAACGTCGGCACCATCGGCCACGTTGACCACGGTAAGACCACTCTGACCGCAGC
>NZ_JBWXTH010000020.1:0-20007 GCF_056856075.1 Pseudomonas sp. FA-1 | reverse complement strand
TGTGAGAGTAGGTCATCGTCAAGATTCATTTCGCAAAACCCCTATCTGCGCGAGCAGGTAGGGGTTTTGTCTTTCCGCTCTCCGAAAGACTCACGCCTCCTGTAGGAGCGGCCGGGTTCAACGCGTCTCGACCCTGCGCAGCCTGCTGCTACGCCTGGCCTGCAGCTTGCGCCACCAGATATACACCCCGGTGATCGAAAGCACCGCTATCACTACGCCCAGAATCGCAATCAACACCTGCCCGGTGACCCCAATGATGCGTCCCCCATGGATGGGCAATTGCAAGCGGTAGAACTGTTCTCCCAATGTCCCCTGGCCCGCGATCTCTTGGCCTAGCAAGTGCCCATCAGTCCCATGGAAGAACAACCAGGACTTACCATGCGCATCGGTATCGTGCTGGCCAAAACCTGCGCCATAGAAGTTGTACTCGAAACTGTAGTAGAGCTCGCCTATCGGCGCGGTCAGCCCTAACCGCGCGCCTTCCTTCTGGGCGAGCTGATACGCTTGTTGATAAGTCAGCCGGGTCACCCCCAGCGCCTCTTTCGGCATTGCGCCTCGGGCTTCGTAGACGCTCGGTTCAACCGGTGAGAAAAGCGATACCGCTGGCTTGAACACTTGTGCAGGCAAGTTCATCGCCACGCTGCTGATCGCAATGGGTAATAGCAACAGCCACAACCACAAGCCACTCGCCCTATGGACGTCCATGTTCAACCGATAGGTATGACCGCCCTTGATCTTCCAGGCCGTGGCCCACTTACGCCAGAACGGTCGACCACGGGGCAGGGTGAGCAACACGGCAATGAAGCAGTCCAGCACCCAGAGGATGGCCACCACTCCCATCAACAGGACGCCCCAATTGCCAGGTAAGGTCAGGCTGTAATGCAGTTCCAGAATGAACGGCATGAAGTTCTCGCGAGAGAAGCAGCATTCGCCCCAATAGCGCTGACCGAGGGTTTCGCCGCTGACCGGGTCGAGGTAGAAGACCGTGTTCTTTTCATCATAGGGCTGGCCAGACTGCGGATCGTTGCGCGGCACCATGGCCAAGAGCGCGGAGTGCCCAGGCTCTTGTGGATATTCCATGTACCAGACCTGCAGACGTGGATGTTCGCTTTGTATCTTATCCACAAGCACGCCCGGCTCTTGGAGCGTGCCTACAGCCGACGCTTCATAGAAACCTGGGTTGAGCCACTCATCGATTTCATGGTGGAAGGCCAGCACGCTGCCGGTCAGGCCGGCCAGTGCAAGAAACACTGCAGTGACCAAGCCCAGGTAGCGGTGCAGCAGGACATAGAGTTGACGCATGGAAACGGGACTCCGATAAAACGCCAGAAACGAAAAAGCCAGCCCCTGGTTCAGGTGCTGGCTTCATGCACGGAAAGAGGGTCAGAACTGATAGCTGACCGTGGCGCTGACATTGCGTTCTTCGCCCATGTAGCAGTAGTTCAGGCTTGCGCAGGAGGCGACATAGGACTCGTTGGTCAGGTTGTTGGCATTCAGGCGCACATCCATGCCCTTGAGGCCAACCTTGCCCAGGTCGTAACCGATCGATGCGTCGAACAGGGTGTAGGAGGGCACCTTCATGCTGTTTTCCGCGTCGACCCAGCTGTACCCCACATAACGGACCCCACCGCCCAGGCGCAGGCCATCCAGGGAGCCCTGGTTGAAGTTGTAATCAGCCCAGAGCGAGTACATCTGTTCAGGCGCCTGGGTCGGTGCATTGCCCTTGTTGTCCACGCCTGGCGTCACCAGGCTGGGCATTGCCTTGGTGTACTCGACGTCTGTGTAGGTGTAGCCACCGATCAGCTTGAGGTTATCAGTGACCTGCACATGAGCCTCGAGCTCCAGGCCTTGGGAACGCACTTCACCTACCGCACGGTAGAACTCTTCGTCCGGTTGCTTGGAGGCCAGGTTTTCCTGTTCGATGCGGAACACCGAGGCCGTGAACAGGTTATCGGTACCCGGTGGCTGGTACTTGATACCGGCCTCCCATTGCGTGCCTTCGGTAGGCGCCAGCGGGCGGCCGTCCTGGTCGGAAACGGTGTTGGGGTTGAACGACTCGGAATAGCTCACATAGGGCGCAATGCCATTCTCGAACAGGTAGAGCACGCCGGCACGGGTCGTAAACTTGGAACGGTCGTCGTTGACCTTGGTGTCGGTATCGCGATTTTCCTCGGACACCTTCACCCAGTCCTGGCGCAGGCCAAGGGAAAAGCGCCACTGATCCAGCTCGACCAAGTCCTGCAGGTACACACCGGTTTGCTGCAGACGTCGCAGGTAATTGTTCTCACCCAGAATCTGCAGGTTGCCGTTGCCGTATTGCGGGTTGCTGGCGTCCAACGGGTCGACCGTGCCATAGCGCCAGGCGACATCGGCTTTGCGCCGCTGGTAGTCGGCGCCGAGTAGCACGGTGTGCTTGGCAGCCCCGGTGAAGAATTCCGCCTGAAGCATGTTGTCGATGATGAATGAGTGCAGGCGCTCGTCACCGCCGGTATAGGCCCGGTTGAGGATATTACTGGTGGCATCGGCCCAGCCGGCCGAATAGACCTGATCCATCGAAACATCCGAATCCTGGTAGCGGAAGTTCTGACGCGCCGTGAAGACATCGTTGAAGCGATGCTCGAATTGATAGCTGAATGACTGCTGGGTGCGTTCGTAGTTGTCGATCCCGGGCTCACCTTCGAAGAAATGGTCGGAAAGACGCAGCCCATTACGCGGGTGGAGCATGCCATCGGCCGGGTTACCGCCGTGGTAGCCGCCATTGGGGTCGTGTTGCAGGTAAGCCTGCAAGGTCAGCGAGGTATCTTCGCTGAAATCGATGCTCACCGCAGGGGCGATGGCATAACGCTCTTCCTTGTTGTGGTCGAACTGCGTGTCGGAGGCATCGGCAAGGCCGGTCAGGCGGTAGGCGATGCGTTTGTCGTCATCCAGGGGCCCGCTGAAGTCGAACCCCATGCCGCGCTGCCCTTGGGTGCCCACGGTGCCCTGGATTTGGTGATACGCATCGAACAGCGGCTTCTTGGTGGTCAACGCGACCAGGCCACCGGGTGAGCTGCGGCCGTACAGTACGGAGGAGGGACCCTTGAGGATATCGATACGTTCGAGGAAATACGGGTCTACCTGCATGGTGCTGTAGGTGCCGTTGTCGCCCATGGACTTCAGGCCATCGACATAAATGTTGTCCACGGAGCCATCGTTGAAGCCGCGCATGGCGACATAGTCGTAGCGGTGGGTCGCGCCATAGGGATTGGTCAGCACACCCGGTGTGTAGCGCATGGCCTGGGCGACGGTCTGTGAACCCTGGTCGTCCATCTGTTGGCGAGTGACCACCGACACCGACTGGGTGGTTTCCAGTATCGGCATGCTGGTTTTGGTCGCCACCTGACTGTGTGTAGCGTTATAGCCTTCCATGCTGCCCAGGGCATTGCCGAGGGTGAAGGCGCGCACGTCGGTGCTTGGCAGGGCAAGCGCCGCATCTTCGGGCTGGGCGCGCAACACATAGCTGCGACCATCCTGGCTGACCGCTTCCAGGCCGGTGCCATTGAGCAGTTGGCGTAGAGCCTGGTCCGCGGAATAGTGCCCTTGCAACCCCGGGGATTGCAGCTCGCCAGTCAGTTGTGGGGTGCTGGAAAGGGTGATGCCAGCTTGGCGCGCGAATTGGTTGAGTACAGTATCCAGGCTCCCTGCAGGAATCGCATAGGGCTGGCTGACGCTTGCCGGCTCGGCAGCCATGGCCAGCGGTGCAATGCTGGCCATGCCGAGGGTCGTGCCGAGCAGGGCGGCGCGTATCGCCTTGCCGAGCAATATTGAATCCAAGACAGGTCGAAACTCATTCGTATTGATGGGGTTCAGCGAGCGCTGGGCGTCTGGCATGGGTAGGGTCCGTGAAAATCGACTAGGGCTGAAGGCGTTGCTTACAGTCCTAGCCGGACCTGAAGGAAAAACCCGCCAGAAAGTGTTAGAGAAATATAAGAAATCAAGCCAGCCGTTCTACCCGGACCCACCAGCGTGTGCGCAGGCGAAGTGTAATTGGCAGCGTCTGTGGCAACAGCACAAGGAGCTTGTCGGTGTCTTCCAGGCGGAACACACCGGAAAGGCGTAGGTCGGCAACGTCATCGCTGCAGCCGAGATAACCATGACGATACCGGGCGACTTCTGCGAGAAAGTCGGCCAGGCGCATATTACGGGTGACGATCAGCCCTTCGGCCCAGGCGCTGGCGTCCATCGTGGGGTGTTCGATCAGCCGGACGCCCTGATGGTCGAGACGCCAAGTCTGCCCGCTGGTGAGCCACGACAACGGACCGCCCGCCGCGTGATGCACGGCCACCTTGCCTGTACTGACGCTGACACGGGTGCAATCAGCGTCCTGGCGCACCACGAAACGGCCGTCGAAGCCTTCGAGCAGTGCATCGTGGCTTTCCACCAACAGCGGGCGTCCATGGGCCTGCTGGGTGTTGCAGGTGAGCATCAGCTCGCCCTGCCTGAGGCGCACGAGCCGCTTGTGCTCATCGAAGGCCAGGTCAGCGGTGCTGCGGGTGTTGAGCTGCAACTGCGAGCCATCTGGTAGCGTGAATGTGCGGCGTTCGCCGGTACTGGTCGCGAAGTCCGATGTCCAGTTGCTCAGCAGTTGCAGGTCCTTGGCCAGCCAGGCAGCCGAGCCTGCCAGGGCGACACCGCTCAACAGCGTCAGGGCCTGGCGTCGGTGCAGGCGGCGTTGGCTGGTCTCCAGGGTTTGCAGGGCGACGCTGGCGCCAGGGATGGTGCGAAGGTTGAGTTCCTGATGCAGGCTGGTGACCCGCTGCCAGGCTAGCTCGTGATCATGATGCGCTTTGCGCCATTGCTCGCACTGCATCAGCAGGCTGGGGTTCTGGCCGCTTTCACGCAGGCGCAGCATCCAGTGGATCGCCTGCTTGACCACCTTGGGCGAGGGGCTGTTGATGCCCATCGTTTCAGGGCTCGTCTTCATAGCGCAGCAGATAGCAATGATAGAGCGCATCCGCTACGTAGCGTTCGACGGAGCGCAGGGAGATACCCATCTGTTCGGCAATGGCTTTGTGGCTCAGCCCATCGCATTGAGCCAGGAGGAAGGCGCGACGCACCTTGGGCTTGAGACCTTCGAGCATGTGTGCGATGCGCTCGAGCAATTCCAGCATGAGTTCGCGGGTTTCGGCACAGGGTACCTCGGCCTGCGGCGCATGGGCGAGCGCTTCGAGGTAGGCGCGCTCCAACTCCTCGCGACGCCAATGGTCGATCACCAGGCCCCGTGCAACGGTCCGTAGGAAGGCACGGGGCGCATTGAGCTCCAGCTGCTCGCGTTGCAGTAGCCGAACGAAGGTGTCCTGGGCCAGGTCCGCCGCGTCGGCAGCATTGCCGAGCTTGCTGCGCAGCCAGGTATACAGCCAACCATGGTGGTGGTCGTAGAGCGTGTGCACAGAGTCTCTGGAAGGCATGGAAGCGCACTGCGATGATGGGTATGAATGATAATTAGTCTCATTGTTGGCGGGATGGCGTTTTTTTGCAACAGCCCGCGGGTGCTATCGTCGCGCCATCCATCACAAAAGGGCTCCGCCGGCCAACGGCCGGCGGAGGCACGCTTAGCTCAGCAGGTTCTTCACATTGTGCATGGCCTCGTCGGCGAAGCCCTGAAGGAACGCCTGGAACCCCGGCAGCGCCTCGGCTCCACCTTCCCATGGCTCGGCCTGGATGGTCCAGGTGGCCCGGCTGTGGGTATCGTCGAGGGCTTCGACCTGCATCGACGCCCACAGGTTGCCGATATTCAAGCTGGTGTAGATCAGGCTCCAGGTCATATACATGGCCTGCTCGTCCCGAGCGTTCAACTGCTCGATGACCACATTGCCGTCCTTGAACAGTTTCTTGCGGATGGAGCGCAGGCCGTTACCGGTCATCTCGATGTGCGAGAGCGCGGGAATGAATACCGGGAACCCTGCGAAATTGCCCACGATGCTCCACACGCTGGTGGCGGGGGCTGCGATGTCCACATGGGCCACAACCTGGCAGCCTTCGGGGTTACGGATCAGGGTATCGGGTTTGAGGGTTTGCATGTGCATTGCTCCTGTTGTGGATAAAAGTGATCAGATGAAACCGATATCGCTCAGGTGGCGGTAGCCCAGGCGCAGCAGCGCCGGGCTTTTGGCCGGGTAGCAGGCCCCCATGCGCTGCACGCCGGCACGGGCGTTGGTATGTTCGATGGCGCTGATATCGCCGATGTCTTCGCCGAACCCTTCGAGGTAGAAGCCCAGGACATCGAACAGGGCGTTGTCGCGGTCGACCCGGTGCAGTTGACGTTGCCACTGCTCTACCGAGACCAGGTCGAACCTGTGCCCCTGCTCCTGGAAAGCCGCCACGTAGTCACGCCAGCGCAATGGCTCGGGGTTGTGCAGGTTGAACACCCACGCATTGGCCTGGTGGCGGCTGGCATGGAAGCCGATGAAGCGGGCCAGGAAATCCACTGGCATGAGGTCGAAGTCGATCGCCAGGTCCGGCACCAGGCCCAGTTGCAGCGAGCCCTTGAGCATGAGCATCAGGCGGTTGCGCTGGGGTTGGCAGATGCCGTTGCGGCTGTCGAAGGTGATGTTCCCTGGGCGGAACAGGTTGACCCACACGCCCTGGCCGCGGGCGCGCTGGAGAATGCGCTCACCGACCCATTTGCTCAGGTTGTAGCCGTTGCGGATGTAGATCGGCGCAGTGGCCGCCGGTGCTTGTTCGAGCACGCGTCCATCAGCATCCACCGCACTGCAGGCAGAAAGGGTCGAGACGAAGTTGAAGATCTTCTTGCGCCGTCCTTCGCACAGGCGCAGGCATTCGAACAAAGGCTCGATGTTGTCTGCAGCCAGGGCCTGGTAATCCAACACATGGTTGACCTGCGCGGCATTGTGCAACAGCGCGCCATAGTGGCTGTCCAGGTAGTCGTAGTCGCTTTCGCACAGGCCCAGGCGCGGCTGGCGCAAATCGGCGTCGAACACCCGCAGGCGGCTTGTATCCAGAGAGAGGCCGTTCTCCTCGATGGCCTGGGCGAAGCGTTCGCTGGCCGACAGGCCATCGCTGCTGCGCACCAGGCAAGCCACTTCGGTGGCGCCCCAGGCGAGCAGGGCTTCGACCAGATGTACACCGAGGAAGCTGTTGGCACCGGTGACAATGACTTTGTGCACATCGCCCAGACAGTCCATCGGCAGTACCTGCAGGCCCAGTTCTCGATTGGCGTCCTGTTCCAGGCGCTCGAGCGGTCGCTCCTGTGGAGCCTCGGGGCGGTCGATCAGTTCGGCCAAGCGTTGCAGCGTTGGTCGTTCGATGAAGCGGTTGATCGGTACACCGTGGCCGAACTGCTGACGCACCTCCAGCAGCAGACGTGACAGCAGGATCGAGTGGCCACCCAGGTTGAAGAAGCTGTCGTGGGTGGATATCTGCGTTTCAGGCAGCTCCAGCAGCTCGCTCCAAATAGTGCACAAACGCTGCTCGGTCGGTGTACCAGGTGCCGATCGCTCGTGCACCGGCAGCGCCAAGGGCCGTGCATGCAGGGCCTTGCGGTCGACCTTGCCGTTGGCGGTATAGGGCATGTGCTGCAGGACTTGGTAGAACGCTGGCCGCATGTAGTCGGGCAATTGCTGTTCGGCATGGGCACGCAGAGCGGCTTCGGCCCCGGTGTGGGCTGGCTGAGCGACGAAGGCCAGGATGCGGCGCTGGTCGTCGATCACCACGGCGACCTGGGCGAACAGGTTGCTGGCGCGCAGGCAGTGCTCGATTTCTTCCGGTTCGACCCGGAAACCGCGGATCTTCACCTGGTTGTCGCGTCGACCGCAGAGCTCGATGCCTTGCGCTGTCCACTGGGCGATATCGCCGGTCCGGTAGGTCTGCAGGTTGCGCCCATCCGGCAAGCGCAGTTCGACGAAGCGTTCTGCGGTCAGCGCAGGGTTGTTCAGGTACCCAAGCCCCACACCCGGCCCGCTGATGTACAGCTCGCCCGGGGTACGCTCACACACCGGGCGCAGATCGTCATCGAGGATCAGGACCTGGGTGTTGGCGATCGGTGTGCCAAGGTTACGGTTGCTGTCGCCGGCGATGAACGTGCGGGTGGTGGCCAGCACTGTGGTTTCGGTCGGGCCATAGATATTGTGCATCCGGCACTGCCCGGCGAGGCGGGCAATGACCTGCGGCTCGCACACATCTCCACCGGTGACCAGGTGGTGCAGGCCAAGGTGCTCGTCAGCGGGCAGGATGCTCAGCAGCGCGGGAGGCAGGAAGGCATGGCTGACTTCCTGGCTGTGGATAAGCCGTACCAGTTGTACCGGATCACGGCGCTGTTCTTCACTGGGTACCACCAGTTCGGCGCCATGGGTGAAGGTCGGCAGAATGTCGAGCAGCGATGCATCGAAGCCGATGGTGGAAAACTGCAGGACCCGGCTGTTGGCATCGAGCGATACGTGGTCGGCATACCAGCTCGTGAAATGGGTGAGGTTGCGCTGGCTGAGCAGCACGCCCTTGGGCTGCCCCGTGGTGCCTGAGGTGTAGATCGCAACGCAAGGGGCATCCAGGGCGAGCTGGCGCACCTGCAGCGAAGGCAGTGGTCGCTCCGTCACTTCTGCCAGTGTGCGCACATCCAACCCTGGCACGCCGCCATGAACCTGCCCATCATGCAGGAGGGCGCAGGCGCCGGCATCGTCCAGGATGCGTTGGCGACGTTCGGACGGAGTGGCCGGATCCAGCGGCAGGTACACCGCGGCGCAGCCGAGCACTGCCAGCAGGCTGGCATACAGTGCAGGTGACTTGGCCATACAGACCGCAATCACCATCGGTCGTCCGTCGGCGCTGGGCAGCAGGGGCAGCAGTGCGCGCTGGATACCGACGGCCTGGGCGTGCAGTTGCCGATAGCAAGTACGCGTACCGTTCTCATTGAGAGCCGGTTGGGCGGCGAAGCAGTGCAGGCTCAGCTCGAGCCGGTCCATCAGGCAGGTTTCCGCTTTCTCCAGCAGGTCTGCCCGTAGGGTTCGGTTGAAGGGGTGGCGGTGTGTCAATGACTCCAGCCAGCCCAGTCCGTGTTCACGCTCTTGCAAGGCCGAGCCGAGCTGCGGGGCGTGTTCCAAGTATTGCGGGTCACGGGCGAAGCGCGTCACCACCGAGGCCAGCAGGTCCTCCAAGGCCAGCAAGGTCTCCTGCCGTAGCTGCTGACCGTTGCCGGAGGCTGGGGTTTGCAGTGCTACGCGCTCGATCAGCCGTTGGGTATCGCCATCGGCGTACCAGCACAGGAGCTCGATGGCAGGCAGGACGCCTGCATAGCTCGCGCCCACGCGAAGCCTGAGCAACGGCGTGGCTCCTACCCCGCGCCAATCGAGTTCGCGCAGTGAAAGGCTGCCATCGTCCACTACCAGGTGCGAGGACTTGGCCGAGGCGGAACGCCAATCGTCCGGCGTTTGCACCACCGTCGTTCGATGGGCGTGCTCCTCGAGCAGGCTGGTCAGTTGTCGTATGGCGGGGCTGCTGCCCACCAGGAGTATGTCGAGGCGTCTCATGACGGCTTCCTCAAGGCAGATAGTTACGTAGCGCGTCCTGAACGCAGGGCGACTCGAGCATCGAGCTGCTGCGCAGGAAGCGCAGGATGTTGCCCAGCAGCGGATGCTGGTGATTGATCGGATAGGCCAGGCTGCGGACTTCTTCGCGCAAGGCCTGGCGAACGTCCTGTGCCACCGGCAAGGCCTCGATCAGCTGGAAATCGAATGCTTGTTGCAGATCGTTGGTCAGGTATTGGCCAAGGAACACAGGCAAGACGTTCGCGATGGCTTCACGATCGGGTTGGGGAGCGGTGTGCCAGTAGATCCGCGTCAGGCGTGTCCAGAAGCTGGAATGGCGCCCTTCATCGAGCAGGTGGTCGGCCATCAGGCCCTTGATCGAAGGCTTGACCGTATCGTCGCGGGAAAAGGCGGCGACATCGTCGGTCAAGGTGTTTTCGGCTATTCCCACACAGATGAGCTCCATGGCGTCACGCAACCGCTCAGGGACTTCGGCCAGCGCTGCGGGGATGGCCCGGCTGAGTTCGATCTGTCGAGGCAGGGCGATTGGCTCGATGCCGGTCATGGCGATGGTCTGCTGGAGGAAGTCCATGGCCACCAGCGCGTGGTAGTCCTCGTCCACGACAACGGTCATGGCGTCGTAGCGGCAGGCATAGGGGAACGGTATGGCGAAGCGTTCCTTGGCGATGCGCCGTGCGGTGCTATCGACGATTTCGGTCTCGAAGATCACGACGTCGTTGATGAACTTGTAAAGGCTCTGTACCAACACGAAATCGCGTAGTTGCGGGCATTCGCGCTGGAAGGTGGCGCTGAGCACCAGCGGTTGACGGCAGAGTGGATAGATCAGGCGCTGGTCGTTCTCCAACAGCCGGCGTGGCCGGGTGCGGATGGTTGCGCGTGCTTCCCACACATCGGCGAACGAACTGTACTTGGGTGCGCTCATTGGGCCACCTCGCCGAGTGCGGCGTGAAGCTGGGTTCGCACCCGGTCCCACAGAGCCATCCGATTGTCCACGGCAGTAATGGCGGCCTGGTACACCTCTGCCAGACGCAGCGGGTCGCCCTCGACCAGCCGGGCCAGCAGCCGTTCCGCCGCGGGGCCATGGTCTTGCGAGTCGACTTCAATATGGCGTTGCAGGTAGTAGCGGAAGGTCGGGGCCTGTTCGCTACCGATATCCCATTGATCGAGAATCTGCTGGAACATCGCCGGGATGACGCTTTCGCGACCATGCAGGAATGCAGCAGCCACATGATGACGAGGGGCGTCGAGTGCAACGCTCAGGGTCTGGCGAACGAAACGCTGGGCGGCATCCGGGGCACCACAGCGCTGCAGGGCGTCCAGGTAGTGAATGCCTTGCTGTTGAAGTGCAACGAATTGCTCGATGGCTGTAGTGTTCGCGCCTACTTCCCGCATGGCATCCAGATACAGTTCGAAATGGCTGTAGTAGCCATGATCGACACGATCATCGGATTCCTCGCCCAGGACGATCTCGTTGATAAGGCGGGCTGCTGCCGGGTCCACCGGTGGCAACCAGGGCAGGCTGACGCAGGTGAGCTCAAGTTGCAGGCGTTTGGTCAATGACATGAAGTCCCATACTGCAAATACATGGGTTTCCATGAAACGTCGCAATACCGTCAAAGACGTAATTTCGGAAAAGACGGGGTGTTTGGAAAGTTGCTGTTTTTTGAGCGACAGCGTGTCGTGCAGTGCGTGCATGGTGAATTCCTTCGGTAATGTTTTCCAATGAGGTTGTTTTGTTGGCTTTTAATGCGTCATATTTATTAAGGGCGTGCGAAGGCCTCGAGGCAGAATTCGATGATGAATAGGCGTTGAAATCCGCAGGCATTGGCATGCGTTGCGATGGTCGCTGGCGCGGTGGTGGCCTGCTGACGGGATAAAAGTTAGAACAATTGCAAAGTTGCCTGCAATTATTTTTTTATATTTTTTGAACTTTCAATTTATTATGGGTGAGCGAGTCCGATAAAACTTTTTGCGAAGTTTTATTTGGCAAAAAAGTGCTCCTTCCGATAATAAGTATCAGAAAATTCTGAAGTTATAGGTGAATGGGTCACCCAAGCACTTGGTAAATAAGGCGTTCGGAATTGGAAATTTGGGGGGCTGTTGTCTACTCTGCCCCGGTCGCTGGCCCCTCCTGATGAACGATTGGAAGGCAACGATCCAGCCTGCCCGATGGCGATCAGCATCGTTGCGAGGTGTAGAGTGGGCCGAAATGCTGGGCACTGCCATGCCGGTGGGCGAGGATTGCGAAAAGACAGGAAGGATGACAGGGCGGCGAGGCTTGGAGGGGCCAGGAAACCTATCGATGTGCGGCGGGATGGGAGGAAGGCTTTGAGGGGTATCAGCGTTCGCGCGCGCGCATTGGGGTAGCGGGCAAGCGTATTGTCACGAGGGGTAGGGAGGTTCTGAAGCTGCGCAGTCGACCTCAGTGGGCCGACTGGCTGTTCAGGTACTTTCGGATGGTGCGAGAGGCATTGTTCAGGTGCTCTTCCAGCACCCTGATGGCTACATCTACCGATTTGTCGCTGGCGGCGTCCACCAAGGCGATATGATCGTCTTGGGTAAGCTTGCCCAGGCCCATCGAGGAGAGGTGGAAGCGCAAAAAGCGTTCCTCTTCGTTGAGCTCGATTTCGATCATGCGCAGCAGCTTCTGGTTGGGCGCCTTGCTATAGAGGGTCATGTGCAACAGGCGGTTGAGGCGCCCGATCTCGGCATGACGAGTCTCGTTCTCCAACTGCTGGATATAGCCGCGCGCCTGGGCGATATCATCGGCATCGAGCAGTGGGATCGACTGGCGTAGCGCTTCGGACTCGAGCAGTACACGCAGCGCATAGGTGTCGACGGCATCCTCACCGATCAGAGGGGCGACCACGGCTCCCTTGTGCATGACGACCTGCAGCAGCGATTGCGCCTCCAACTGGCGCAGGGCCTCACGCACCGGCATGCGGCTTACGCCGAACAACGTGGCGATTTCCTGCTGGCGCAAGGCCGTGCCAGGCGGCAGGCGACCATCGACGATCGCGCTGCGCAGGCGCTCTTCGATGACGCTACGGGCCTGGTGCGGTGGTACCTGCACACTACCTAGAACGGTTTTCAGAAGTCGAGTTTTTTCGGCCACGCGATGTATGCCTCGATGCCTATTGGAAATTGGATCCAATTACACTAGTGAGTTGAGGGGGCAATTGTCAAACTGTCGCGACGATGCGTGCACTGGCCAAGGGGGTTAGGCCGAGGCAGGAAAGAGGCTATCGTGAAGGAACTCCCAGGGTGAGGAAAGCAGTACTTTTCTCTCTGGAATACGGAAGAAATCTGGTTCTGGATAACATACCGTGATTGTAATGTGCCATTGTCTTTTCCTTCCACAGGCAGCACCATCACGGCTTTTCCAGGGGCTGAACGGGTCTGCACAGTGGCAACACCCCCTATGCTGATAGTAGCTTTGCGGCGCATTGGCCTTGCCGCGCTGTTCGGCTGCCTGCTGTCGGGCGTTTTGCAGGCGGACTGGGATTTTTCCCAGATCAGCCGCCGTGCGCAATCGCTCTATGGCCAGTTGGGGGCGGGGCAAGGTCGTATCGATGCCTGGCAGAACCTGTTGGCCACCCAGAAGCAGGGCAGCGAGCTGGATCGCCTGCAAGCGGTCAACCGCTTCTTCAACCAACAGCTGCGCTATGTCGAGGATATCGACCTGTGGCACGACGTCGACTACTGGGCGACGCCGATCCAGTCGCTGATCAAAGGCGCCGGTGATTGCGAAGACTACGCGATCGCCAAGTACTTCAGCCTCAGGCGCATGGGCATACCCAGCGAAAAACTGCGCATTACCTACGTCAAGGCCCTGCGTCAGAACAGGGCGCACATGGTCCTGACCTATTATTCAAGCCCACAGGCCCAGCCGTTGGTGCTCGACAGCCTGATGGATGCCATCAAGCCGGCCAGCCAGCGTAGCGACCTGTTGCCGGTGTATGCCTTCAATGGTGAAGGCTTGTGGCTAACTGGGGCCGCAGGCAACAAGAAGGTCGGCGATACCAAGCGCCTGTCCCGTTGGCAGGATTTGCTGAAGAAAATGCAGGCCGAAGGGTTCCCTGCCGAACCGGTCTACTGAAGGAGCACAGATGTCACTGTTCAAACAATTGCTGCTTGCCATTTGCCTGTTCCTGGTGGTCGCCTTCAGCGGCAGCTTCATGGTCAGCCTCGAAAGCTCGCGCAGCCAGTATGTCAACCAGTTGCGCTCCCATGCCCAGGACGCGGCCACTGCACTGGCCCTGTCGCTGACCCCCAATATCGACGACCCGGCAATGGTCGAGCTGATGGTCAGCTCGATCTTCGACAGCGGTTACTACTCGAGCATCAAGGTCGTCGATTTGGGCTCCAATGCCGTATTGGTAGAGCGTCATGCCGAACCAGACAGCAATGGCGTACCCGCCTGGTTCATTCGCCTGATCGGCCTGGAGCCGGCCGGTGGCGATGCTATTGTCAGCCGTGGGTGGCAGCAGGCGGCACGGGTCGAAGTGGTCAGTCACCCGATGTTCGCCTTGGCCAAGCTTTGGCAGAGCGCTCTGGGCAGTCTCGGCTGGCTGCTGCTGTGTGGTGCGGCGAGCGCTGTACTGGGCGCTTTGCTGCTGCGGCGCCAGTTGCGTCCGCTGGACTATATGGTTGCCCAGTCCCACGCTATTGCCCGGCGCGAGTTCCTCAGCCTGCCGGAGCTGCCACGCACGCCAGAACTGCGCCGGGTGGTGCAGGCCATGAACCAGATGGTCGAGAAGCTCAAGGCGTTGTTCAACGAACAGGCCGAGCGTAGCGAGAGGCTGCGCGCGGAGTCGTACCAGGACAGCCTGACGGGTCTGGCCAACCGTCGTTATTTCGAGATGCAGCTCAACGCCCGTGTCAGCAACCTGGAGGACGCGCGTGCAGGCTACCTGCTGCTATTGCGGGTGCAGGACCTGGCTGGCCTGAATGCTCGCCTGGGCGGCCAGCGTACCGATCAGTTGCTGCAAGCGGTGGGTGAGCAGTTACGGCGAACCTGCGCCAACTACCCCGAAACCAATAACCTGATCACCCGCAGCCGTGGGGGCGAGTTCGCTGTGCTGGCGCCGGGCATGGTCCATGAGGAGGCCATACAGCTGGCCCAGGCTCTGGAGGCCACCCTGCAAAGCCTGCACCAGACTGGCGCCAGCGATGTCGACCCGGTGGCCTGCATAGGCCTTGCGCCTTATAGCCCAGGGGATGCGCCCCATGCACTGTTGAAGCTGGCCGACGAAGCCCTGGCCCGTGCCGAGAGCCAGCCTGAGCCTGGTTGGGTATGCCTGGCGCAAGGGGTCGCGGCTCAGGCTGCCGATAGCCATCATGCCTGGCATGAACGGTTGGACCAGGCGCTGGCCAAGGGGCAATTCGAATTGTTCTTCCAGCCGGTGGTCGACAGCCTTAGGCCGGAGCGGGTGCTGCACTACAAGGTCATTTCTCGCCTGCACGATGCTCCGGCCGAGGCAGTGGCGGCAGGGCGCTTCCTGCCCTGGCTGGAGCGCTTCGGCTGGATGCCACGGCTGGATGTGCTGGTGCTGGAAAAAGTGCTGGCGCACCTGAAAACCCATGGCGATGCCTTGGCGGTGAACCTGTCTGCAGCGACCTTGGCCGATGCCGATGCGCTGCAGCGCATCCACGCATTGCTGAGCCAGCATGCCGGGCTTGGCTCGCGCCTTACGCTGGAGATCGGCGAGGAGCAATTGCCTGAGCAGCAGGTGCTCGAACAACTGACGCGCCGTCTGCATGCCCTGGGGTTCGGCCTGGCACTGCAACGCTTTGGCGGTCGCTTCAGCATGATTGGCAACCTGGCCCATTTGGGCCTGGCCTACCTGAAGATCGATGGCAGCTACATCCGTAACATCGACCAGGAACAGCACAAGCGTTTGTTCATCGAAGCTGTGCAGCGGGCGGCGCACAGCATCGACCTGCCGCTGATTGCCGAGCGTGTCGAAACAGAAGGCGAATTGCAGGTGTTGCGCGAGATGGGGGTGCAAGGGGTCCAGGGGCAACTGATTGGCGAGCCGGCGCCCTGGCGTTGAAAAATGCTACGTGATAGATGACACCGGCTTGGCCGGTGTTCGCAGGTAAACCGGCCCCTATAGGGCCGTGTACCGTTCAGTCTCTGTAGGAGCGGGCTTGCCCCGCGATTCCCTTGCCATGCGGCGGTGATGGCAGGGCCGGCCACTCGCGGGACAAGCCCGCTCCTGTCGGTCAGCCCAACGTGCTGGATTCAGATCAATCCACCTTCCTCGTCTTCCTCGATCAGGTTGTTCAAGCTGCCCAACGCCTTGCGCGCCGAAGAGCGATTGAGCAGCTTGGCCTGGGCGCCAGCGGGCAGGTCGGTGATGCTGATAACGCCCTTGGTGGTCAACACTTCGATCAAGTCTTCCAATACGCGGATCATGTCCAGGTCGCTCTGCTTGAGCTGACGCAGGCTGTTTTCCACCACATCGTCGGCGAACCATTCCTGGATTTCGGCATGGTCGGCCGGGAGTATTTCGGTGTACTCGGCGTAGGGCGCGGCTTCTACTCGCTGCAGCTGGCCCGCGGCGTCGCGTTGCACGTAGAACATGGCGTCGACCCTCGTCACATTGATTCCATCTTGGTAGGCAGCAGCATAGGCAAAGTTAACCCGGTGTGCCTTCGGCGCACGAGTATGCGCCGTCAGGCATTGGCCGGGAAGCCCAGGCCTCGCTGGCGGCCACGAGGGCCGCCGCATCGGGTGGGCTCAGCTGTTGGAATTGTCGATCTTGATAGTCGGATCGCCACCGCTGATCAACGAGTTGATCGTGGTGTTCGACCAGTTGACGCCCTCGAGCTTGATGGTCACGTCGGCGTTGGCCAGGCCGCCAGCCTCGTTGAGCTTGCCCTGGCTGCTGATCTGCAGGGTCGAATCGCCGCCGACTGTGGTGATCTTCAAGTAGTCATCGATGGTGCTGGCCTTCTCGCCCTGTAACAGGTCGCGCAGGTCGAGGCGATCGCCCTGGTCCCTGTTGAAGTCCTTGATGACATCGTGGCCGGTGTCGCCGGCCTTCCACATGAAGATATCGGCACCGCCGCCGCCGACCAGTACATCGTTGCCTTGCCCGCCGATCAGCGTGTCATTGCCGGTACCTCCCAGCAGGATGTCATTGCCTTTGCCACCGTTCAGGAAGTCGCTGCCACCCTGGCCGAAGAGGATGTCGTTGCCGTCGCCGCCGAGCAAGGTGTCGCTGCCATCGTTGCTGCCCGATATGTCGAATTCGCTGACATGCTCGGTGATGTATTTGTGCAGCACACGGCCGTCGACCTGGTCGGCAGTGGTCCCTAGCTTGCCGGCTACATAGGCCTGCATGGCCTCGACGCCGTTACCCGGGATTGCATCGAAGCTGATCAGGTCGCCGAAGATGATGTCGTGACCCTCGCCGCCGTTGACAGTGTCATTGCCTGGCGCGGCCGCTTCGGTGTGGCCCAGGATGGCTTCGGCCAGCTTGCTCGGGTCGATGTTGGTCTGCGGTTTGCCGTCGCTGTCGTAGGGCTTCAGGTCGTTGGCATTGACGCCTTTGTTCAGGCCAATGGCTTCGACAGTGGATACCTCTGACAGCTTCTCGAAGCCTTGCTGGGAATTCTGATCTACGGTTGATTGCCAGCGGCCCGCGGTGACTTCAGAAAGCTCGTAGGTTCCGTCGCCTTGGGCATGCAATTGTCCTGTGGCATTGGAATCGGTCCACCACCAGCCATCGCTTTTGTATTCAACGGTCAGGTACCCGTTCTTGTCGATGCTGTAACGGGTATTGTTGCCAAGCATTTCCCGGTCCACGACGGTGCCAATCTTGTAGCCGTCCAGTACCTCATCCAATTTGTAGCCTGAGTAACCGAAGGTTGGATTGGTGCGCTCACCACTTTGGTAGTAGTTGGGCTTGCCATCGGTGATGAAGAATGTCTGACGACTGCCGGTGCTGCCTGCTGCCATCAACTCGTGGAACCAGTTTGCGGTGGTCTTGAACGCATCTTCGTAGTTCGTGTTGCCGCCTGCGGTCAGTTTGTTCAATGCGGTGTTGAGGGTGGCCAGGGCGTTCTTGTCGGCCAGGTTGATCGACACGGTGGTATTGACCTGGTTGGAAAAGTCCACCAGCAGAATGTTCACGGTTCCGGACTGCGCACCCTTGACGCTGTTGGCCAGCGTCTCGAAAACCGACTTCAGCGAATTGCGTGCTGCGGTCACGCCAGATGAGCCCATGCTGCCGGAGGTATCGACGATGAACGCCAGGTTGTAGTCCTGGCCCGGTACCACATGCAGGCCATTGACGTCGGCAACCACGATATCATTCCCGGTGGTGCCGGTAACGCTGTCGTTTTCCACCGTGAGGTTGCTGGTGTTGTAGGTATCCGGATACACCGTGACCTTGATCGAGCCTTCGCTGACGGCCTTGCTGCCGCCGACGTTTTCGGTGGACGTCGAGGTGACCTTCACATTGAACTGGCCCTGGTAATACGCAGGTGGCTTGATGGTCAGGCCGTTGAGGTTCCAGCCCGTCACGTCGACCTCGGTCTTGCCCACGGTCACGGTGTGGCCGGCGCCGTCGCTGAGCACAGAGCCTTGCGGGATGCCGCCCAGCTTGACGTTCAGCGACTCGGAGCCATCGGTATCGATCAGTTGGGTGGAAATACCTACCAGCTTGACCGTGCCGTTCTCGGCGCTTTCGTTGAGCTTGAAGCCATCGTAGTAACCCCTGCCACCATCGCCATGCAGCTCGGAGACGCTGACGCCTGCATTCACCAGAGCATCCACGTTCGGGAACATCGGGACGGCGCCGCTGTTGAGGTCTGTCACCGGCCCGGTGCCGACTCGGATGTTGACGTCGTAACTACCGGGACCTGCCTGGTTGGCATGAAGCATTTCCAGTGTGTAGTAGCCGCTCTTGGGCGGTGTGAAACTGCCCGAGACCTTGCCACCCGCACCCCAGGTAGCCTCTACCACATTGGTGCCGCCGATATTGATGACCATGCTGTCATCGGCTGTGCCGCTGAAGGTATAGGTCTGGCCGGCCTCCAGGTAGATCAGGCCGGAAACCTTGGTGCCGGTGCCAGGCGTCACGTCGCTCACGGACTGCACATTGCTGGTCGTTTCTGACTTGCTGGCCTGGCCGGAGTTGGCGAACACATCCTGCAACGCCTTGCCGGTGATGCCATTGCCGCCGGTACCCAGGCCTTTTAGGCTGTTCCAGGTTTCTTTGGTCAGGCCGATGGAGTCGATGGTGTTGCTGCCGATCTCCAGGGTCGGTTTGTCGGCTACGGGGGTGATGTCCACCTTAAGGGTGACTTCGCCACCGATATTGGTGCCATCGTTCGGTTTGTACTTGATGTGCGCGTAGTCGGCCTGCTGGTTGCCGACACCCGTGCCACCGTAGCCATCGACACCCGACTCGTTGGCCTTCGGCACGAACTTGAGGTGACCGGCATCGATGTCCTGCTGGCTGATGGTCTGGTTGACCTTGACGTCGACCCAGTTGCTGCCATCGAAGAACTTCAGGCTTCCCTGGCCCGGCAGTTGGCTGATGGTCACACCCAGCTCGGTATTGCCATCGGCATCTGAGACATTGAAGTCGCTCCAACCGAAGGTATAGCCGAGGTCTTCCACACCGGTGACGGCGCCGCCAGTGGACACCGGCACATGGTCGTTGTCGATGATGGTGGTGGTGACGCTGGCATGGTTCGCATCGACTTGCAGGTTTTCGAAACCGCCGCCGCTGACCTTGTCGATCTTCACCACGAAGTGCTCGGCACCTTCGGCGAAGCGGTCATCGATGGTCCGGATGTCGAAGCTGGTCCCCGTGCTGTTGGCCGGGACCTTCACCGTGACGATACCCTGGAAGTCCTCGCCATCGGTGGCGGTACCGCTGTAGGACAGGGTAACCGTGACTTCGCTCTTGGTGGGGTTGCTCAAGGTCAGGTTGTAGTGGGCAATGTCGCCTTCGGTGACCGACCTGTCACCACTGATGCCAATGGTGGTCAGGTCACCCTGGCCGCTTGGCTCATCGGTCACGGTAGTGGTCAGCGTGGTGCCGTCGAGGCTCAACTTCTCGAAGTTGGCGCCGCCCTCGACCGATACGAGTTTGTTCACCAGGCTCGGTTGCCCGCCGACGTAGGGGTCGTCCTTGGTGGTGATGGTCAGGGACCCGCTGGCGCTACCGGCCGGGATGGTGACCTTGGTGCCATCGGTCAGGGTGAAGACCAGGCCACCATGGGCGTTGACCGGCAAGTTCTGGCCGTTGCTCAGGGTGACGGTATAGGTCACCTGGCCGCCCTCGGCGACAGTGGATTTATCCACAGACAGCGTGGCTTTCACTTCGCTGATCGTGTCGGTGATGTTGACGGTGGCGTCGTTGCCCAGCTGCAGATTCTCGAATTGCTTGCCGGCGACGGTCGCATCGGTGACGCCCAGCGAAACTTCACCTGCGTCTTTGAATAC
>NZ_JBWXTH010000019.1:0-22935 GCF_056856075.1 Pseudomonas sp. FA-1 | reverse complement strand
ATTAGGCCGGGCCCGATATCACCGTCGCCTGGCAAGGGCTTCGCCCTTGATCGCGGGACAAGCCCGCTCCCACAGGGGCAGCATTGGCCGCTTGTTCTCTGCGCGACAGCGCAGCCCGCAAGGGCTGGGTGATCTCCCACGAAGCAAGCGGAGCCTGGGTCGTATTTGCACGGCTCTCAACCGAAGGCAATTTGAGCTTGTCCAGCACCATAGAATCTCCCACAGGGTAAGCAGACTGTTTGCGATAGCTCAGGGTGTCCAGTCCACGCCATGGTCCTCCAGGTAGGCTTCCACCGCCGCTCCCACCGTGGGGTGGAAGATGTCGTTGCCGATATGGCGGAGTACCTCCAGGCGCAGCAGCTTGTCCCTCACCGGGTCCGGCTGCGGGCACCTGCAGCCTCGGCGACCGGGGTCCGCGAGGAACTGCTGCTCACCGCGATGCCCTGGAACAACCCGGTCGCCAGGTTGGCAAGGCCCAGGCCGACCATTTCCTGGTTGGGATCGACCTGAGTACGCGTCTTGGCGGCATAGGTACGCGACAACACGCTGGTGTCGGCGAACGACACCAGCGCCACCGCCGCGCCGCCGATCACCACCGTGGCCAGGTCGCCAAAGCCGATCAACGGGAACTCGAAGCCCGGCAAGCCCTGGGGCAGCGAGCCGACCACCTTCACCTCGTGTGCCGCTTCAAGGCCCAGTAACCCGGACACCAGCGTGGCGACTACCACCGCGATGAGAATGCCCGGCAAGCGCTCCCAACGCTTGAGCAGCAAGATGATCGTCAGGGTGCCCACCCCCAGGGCGAAGGCGTGCCAGTTGGCCTTGCCCTCGAGCAGCGCACGCGCCAATTGCACGGTGTCGCGCAACGGCCCGGTGCTCTGGCCGGAGATCCCGAACAGCTTGGGCGCCTGGCTGACCAGTACCGCCAAGGCGATGCCATTCATGTAGCCATAGCGGATGGGCTTGGACAGCAGCTCGGTGATGAACCCCAGCCGCAACAGCCCCGCCCCCACGCAGATCAATCCCGATACCAGGGCCATGGCGGCGGCCAGGGTAACGGCCCGCCCGGGGTCGCCCGCCGCCAATGGCAGCACCACAGCCAAGATGATCGGCACCAAGGCCGAATCGGGGCCCAGCACGAGGATCCGGCTGGGGCCGAACACCGCGTAGGCCAGCAGCGGGACGATGGTGGCGTACAGGCCATGGATACCCGGTACGCCCGAGGCCTGCGCGTAGGCGATGCCGACCGGCACCAGCATGGCCGTGAGCACCAGGCCGGCGACCAGGTCCCTGGGCAGCCAGCCCGGTGGGTAGTGACGCAGCACGCGCCAGCCCGGTACCCAGCGCTGCCAGCCCGTCGGGGTCGGCTCTGCTGCATATGCCAGGGGCTTCGGGGGCTGCGGCTCGGGTGGGCTGGGGGTGTCCATGGGCGTCTCGGCGACAGGTCAATGGAGTATGGATGAGCGCTGGCCGTTTGCCGCCCCGTCGGCCTACAGCCACCAGGCCAGCACGGCCGGCAGCCAGGCGAACGACAATACCGTCGAGCACATCACCAGGTTCGCCACCTGCTCCGGTTGGCGGTTGGCACGCACCGCGAGCAGGTAGTTGAACACCGCCACCGGCATCGACGACTGCACCACCAGCACCGCCCGCTCCAGCGGCTCCAGGCCCAGCACCGTGCCCACCCCCCAGCCCACCGCAGCGCCCAGCACGATGCGCAGGCCGCCTAGCAGCAGGCCACTGCCTACGTGGTGCAGGCGGATGCTGGCCAGGGAGACGCCGAGGGTCAGCAGCATCAGCGGGATGGTCATGCCGCCCAGCAGGTCGGCGGTATTGGCCAGCCAGCGTGGCAGCTCAAGGTCCAGGAAAATGATGGGCAAAGCCCCGGCCAGGCTGATCACGATAGGGTTGCGTAACAGCGCCTTGAACGACGCACTGGCGCCGGACATGGCGATGCCCAGGGTGAACTGGAAGATCGACAAGGTCAGGAAGAACGCCACGGCCAGGGCCAGGCCATGCTCGCCGAACGCATACAGGCTGATCGGCAGCCCCATGTTGCCGGTATTGGGGAACATGAAGGCCGGCATCAGCACCCGCCAATGCTGGCCGCTGGCACGGCTGACGATGAAACCGGCCAGGGCCATGCCCAACAGGCACAGCACACAGGCCAGGGCCATGCTGGTGAAGGCGGCAGGGTCCAGCTGGGTGCGGCTCAGGGTAGAGAGGACCAGGGACGGCGTGCCGACCACCATGACGATGCGGGCGATGAATTCGGTGGGGTAGTCCTGGCCACGACGGGCCCAGGCATAGCCGATGCCGGCGACGATGAACACGGGGGCCAGGACGGCGAACAGCGAAGCCAGCATGGAGGGGTTCCTGAATCCGGGAATGAGAAAAGCCCGCGTATTATGCGGGTAGCGCCGAGCCTGTGGGAGATAACCTCGCCCTTTGGGCTGCGCTGTCGAGCACAGAACACGTGGCTGGTGCTGCCCTTGTGGGAGCGGGCTTGTCCCGCGATCAGGCCCGCCTCGATATCACCGTCGCCTGGCAAGGGCTTCGATCGCGGGACAAGCCCGCTCCTACAGCAGATCGCGGTTTACTGAGCGGCCTTGTGCCGCGAAAGGAGTGCGTAGCAGCCCCCAGGGTCCGCAGAGTTCATACCTCGGGCCTGCGGCCTCCGGTCGCAGGGGGCAGCCCCTTGGGTAAAACGCGCCAAGGCCTTAGAATCGCGCCTCCTTTTCGCCCCGTTGCCCAATCCCAAGCCCCAACTGCCCGCCGAGGCGGTAAGCGGCGCCTGGGTCGCATCCCTTGCCAGGCACGCCGCGCAACCCTTGCGCCGTCGAAAAGGCACACTCGTGGCTTTTCTCAACTAGAGGTAACTATGTCTGCGCGTTTGCTGGCCATGGCGCTGGCACCCCTGCTTGGGCTGTTCATCATTGCCCTGGGCAACGGCTTCCTGTCTTCCCTCACCACCTTGCGCCTGGGCGATGCCGGCGAATCGGCGACCATGATCGGTATCGTCTCGTCGGCCTATTTCATCGGCCTGACCCTCGGCGCGATCTTCAACGACCGGCTGATCCTGCGCATCGGCCATATCCGCGCCTACACCAGCTTCGCCTCGCTGATCGCAGCGACCATCCTGCTGCAAGGGCTGTTCTACGACACCATCTGGTGGTTCGCCCTGCGCCTGATCAACGGCTGGGCCGCGGTGGGCGTGTTCCTGGTGATCGAAAGCTGGCTGCTGCTGGCCGGCGACCCGAAGATCCGCGGCCGCCTGCTGGCGTTGTACATGATCGCCTTCTACGGTGCCGGCGTGCTGGCCCAGGCCACCCTCGGCGAAATCACCGGCTGGGGCGCCACCGCGCCGTTCATGGTCGCAGGCATGCTGGCCACCCTGTCGGTGGTGCCGATCGTGGTACTGCCACGGGTGTCGCCGCTGCTCGACCAGGTCGAACCGCTCAAGCCGCGCCAGCTGCTCGGCATCGCGCCCACCGGCCTGGTCGGCTGCTTCGGCTCGGGCGTGGCCATCGCCGGCATCTATGCCCTGCTGCCGCTGTACCTGCAGCGCATCGGCATGGACGTGGGGGAAGTCGGCGAAATGATGGCCTGGGTGATCCTCGGCGCGATGCTGTTGCAGTACCCGGTCGGACGCTGGTCCGACCGCAAGGACCGCCAACTGGTGCTGATCGCCCTGGCGGCGATGTGCACCGTGCTGTCGGTGCTGATCGTGCTGCTGCCGTCCGATTCGGCGCTGTTGCCAGCCATGCTGTTCCTGCTCGGTGGCGGTGTGTTCGCGCTGTACCCGGTGGCGGTCAGCAGCGCCGCCGACCGCGCCCCGTCCGATGCTCTGGTGCCGATGATCCAGGGCCTGCTGCTGATCAACTCGCTGGGCTCGTCCATGGCCCCGCTGGCCATTTCGCCGGTGATGAGCGCCTATGGCGAGGCCGGGCTGTTCTGGGCCTTCGCGGTGATCAACCTGGCCATGGTCGGCTTCTTCCTGTGGCGCCGCGGCAAGCGCCCGGCACCGGAGCACCCGGCACCGTTCGCCCCCGCGGCCACCTTCTCGCCGACCGGTGCGGAGCTGCGGGTCACCGAGGAGCTGATGCACGCCGCCCAGGAACACCCGACCATGGCCGACGCGGTCAATGGCGAACACCCGGCACACCAGGCCGAGGCCAACTGACCGTCCGGGGTTGCAGCGCAGCCCCTACCACTGGTCGCCTGCCGGGCACCCTGCCCGGCCTTGGGCAGACGAACCTAGAACAATCATCCCGACAGGAGATTCGCCATGGTTCGCCTACAGCCCCTGCTCCTGGCCCTGTGCCTGGGCCTTTCCAGCGCCGCCGCCGTTGCCGCCACCGACATGAACGGCGCCGGCAGCCCTCCCCACGACGACCACACTTCGGGCGAGCACCCTCGCGGCAGCACGGCCGGCGAAGGCAGCAGCACCAACAACCCCGGCGGCACCCAGGACAACGACAGCAGCGACACCGGCACCAATTCCGATGCAGCCGACGGCACTACCGGCGGTTCGAACAATACCGGCGAAGCGACCGGCACCGGTGCGGGCAGCTCCGGCGGGACCGCCGAGGACCAGGACAGCCGCTGAGCGCCAGCAGAACCTGTAGGAGCGGGCTTGTCCCGCGAACACCGGCGCAGCCGGTGCCATGTCCCGTGCAGTCAGCGCCAATAGCGCGGGTCATCCGCCACGCGTTCATGGGCCTGGAACAACACCGGCAGCTGCTCCTTGAGAAAGTCCAGCCAGGTGCGCACCTTGGCATCGAGGAAATGGCGCGACGGGTAGATCGCGTAGATCTCCCGTTGGCGCAACCGATGGGGCGCCAACAACCGGCACAGGCGCCCTTCCTCGATCGCCTGGGTCGCCGAGTAGTACGGCAACAGGCCGATTCCCATACCCAGTTCGGTGGCCTTGAGCATGGCGTCGGCGACATTGGTGAGGAAGGTGTCCTGGGGCACGATCACACAGCTGTCCGGCCCTTCGAACGACCAGTCTTCCTCGAACAACGGGTCGACCGTACGCAGGCACACATGCGCGTGCAGATCTTCCGGGCGCCGGGGCACGCCGTGGCGGGCCAGGTACTCGGGAGAAGCGCAGAGAATGCTGTAGATGCTGCCCAAGGGGATGGCGATCAGCTGTGAGTCCGGCAGGCCCTGGCCGATGGTGATCACCACGTCCTGGCCGTCGGCGACCGCATCCGGGTTGCGCTGGGACAGGGTCATCTCCATCACCACGTCCGGGCAGGCGGCGTTGTAGCGGGCCACCAGCGGCATCATCAAAAGGCCCAGGCCATGGGTGCAATGAAAGCGCAGGCGGCCGCGGGGTGTGAGGTGGGCGCCGCGGGCTTCGTCCATGGCTTCGTCGGTGAGCAGCATGATCTGCCGCGAACGCTCCAGGAAACGCTCGCCCGCCTCGCTCATGCGCAACCTGCGGGTGGTGCGGTGCAGCAGGCGGGTCTGCAGTTGGTTCTCCAGCTCCGCGACAATCCGCGACACCTGCGCGGCGGAAATGTCCAGGGCATTGGCCGCGGCAGCGAAACTGCCGCACTCCACTACCCGGGCGAAGGTTCGCATGGCGTGCAGCATGTCCATATCAACGCGCTCCGGTGATGGCATTCGTGCATCAAAGGCAGGAATCTATCACGAAACAGCCTATTTATCGCTGATCCCGCAGCAATACATCATGGGTCATCACCGATCAAAGGAGACCGCCATGAAAGGCTCGACCGCGTTTCTTGCCCTGTTCAGCTCCCTCGCCTCGTTCACCGCCTTCGCCGCCCCAGCCACCCCGCAACCGGTCAGTACTACCAGCCAGACGTACGAATACGGCATGCCCCTGGACGTGGCCAAGGTGATTTCCATCACCCCCGCCAGCAATGCGGCCGATTGTGCAGTGGGCACCGCGCACATGGTGTATGTCGACCACCAAGGCCAGGTCCACAAAGTGAAATACCAGGAAATGGGCAACTGCTCGCAGCTGTAGCGCCAGGTCAGGCCAACAGCTGTTCGATCCATTGCACCTGTGTCGCCACCTCCTGCACCTTCTGCTCCGGTACACCCTGGCGGGCCCGAACGAAGTGCGCCATGACCCGACGCTTGCGCTTGAGGTTCAAGTGCCACTTGGCCAGGAAGGCCGGGCTGCGTTCCTCCATCAGCAAGGGGCCGAAGTACAGCTGCTGGGGCGAATAGGCCACCGCCTGGCAGCGTTCGGCGACGATGATCTCGTATGTGAACGCGTTTTCCTCCAGCAACTCCTCGCACAGGATGCGGTAGTCGTTTTCCATCAGCCACTCACGCAGGGTGCCCTCGCGCACGTTGGGCTGCAGCACCAGGCGTTCCTTGCCGCTCAGGCGGTGCTTGCCACGCTCGAGGATCTCGCGGATCTTCTCGCCGCCCATGCCGCACAGGCTGATGGTGGTGATGCCGTCCTGCGGCTCGATGGCGTCCAGGCCATCGGCCAGGCGCACGGCGATGCGCGCCTCCAGGCCGTTCTTGCGCACCTTGCGCTGGGCCGAGCGATACGGCGTCGGCGCGGCCTCGCCGGCCACGGCCGCCTCGATGCTGCCGCGCAGCATCAGCGCCACCGGCAGGTAGCCGTGGTCCGAGCCGATATCGGCCAGGCGCGCGCCGGCCGGCACATGCGCCGCCACCCGCTCCAGGCGCATCGACAATGTCTGTTCGTTCAACCCTTGCCCCTTCTTGCAACCCTTGCCCGGCGCCCTCGGCCGGATCGGGCGGCGATTCTGAACGCCCACGCCGCGCTTTTCAAATGCACGCGACCAGGGCCATGGCTCGACCCGGCCAAGCCGCTCGCGTAGGCTTGCGGGTTTCCTTCCGTTGCAAGGCGAAACCACCATGGCAGATATCATCTTCACCCCCGACAGCGACCCGGAATCCATCTCCTCCGACGTGGCCGAGTTCAATGGCCTGCTGGTCACCACCCAAATCCCGACCCGCGCCGACGGCAGCCTGGCGCTGGGCGACATCGTCGAGCAGAGCGAATGCACCCTGCAGGCGCTCAAGGACGCCCTGGAGCGCGCCGGCAGCTCGATGGACCGCGTCGTGCACCTGACCATCTACCTGACCGACATGGCCGACCGCCCGGCGTTCAACGAGGTCTACCAGCGCTTCTTCAGCAAGCCGTGGCCGGTGCGTGCCGCAGTGGGCGTGGCGTCGCTGGCCTTCGACGGCATGCGTGTGGAAGTGACCGCGATGGCGGCCAAGGCCTGATCCCCGGCGCCCCATGTCGGGGGCTGCTCCGCCGCCCAATCGCGGGGCAAGCCCGCTCCTACCGACCAGCGTCACCTCCCCTGTAGGAGCGGCCTCGTGCCGCGAAAGGGCTGCTAAGCAGCCCCCTTTGGGCAGCCAATGGATGCCCCCGGGCCATTTCACCGGTACAATGCGCGCCTTGCCCGTGACAGCCCGACCATAACGATATGTCCCTCCCAAAGAATCACCTGGAACTGCTCAGCCCCGCCCGTGACGTGGCCATTGCCCGCGAAGCAATCCTGCATGGCGCCGACGCCATCTACATCGGCGGCCCCAGCTTCGGCGCACGCCACAATGCCTGCAACGAAGTCAGCGACATCGCCGGGCTGGTGGAATTCGCCCACCGCTACCACGCGCGGGTCTTCACCACCCTCAATACCATCCTCCACGACAACGAGCTCGAACCCGCCCGCCAGCTGATCCATCAGCTGTACGACGCCGGCGTCGATGCCTTGATCGTCCAGGACCTGGGGGTGATGGAGCTGGACATCCCACCGATCGAGCTGCACGCCAGTACCCAGACCGACATCCGCACCCTGGCCCGGGCCAAGTTCCTCGACCAGGCCGGCTTCTCCCAGCTGGTGCTGGCCCGCGAACTGAACCTGCAGCAGATCCGCGCCATCGCCGCCGAAACTGATGCCGCGATCGAGTTCTTCATCCATGGTGCTCTGTGCGTGGCTTTCTCCGGCCAGTGCAACATCTCCCACGCCCAGACCGGCCGCAGCGCCAACCGTGGCGACTGTTCCCAGGCCTGCCGCCTGCCCTACACCCTGAAGGACGATCAGGGCCGCGTGGTGGCGTTCGAGAAGCACCTGCTGTCGATGAAGGACAACAACCAGACCGCCAACCTGAGCGACCTGGTGGACGCCGGCGTGCGCTCGTTCAAGATCGAGGGCCGCTACAAGGACATGGGCTATGTGAAGAACATCACCGCCCACTACCGCAAAGAGCTGGACGCCATCCTCGAAGGCCGCCCGGACCTGGCGCGCGCCTCCAGCGGGCGCACCGAGCACTTCTTCCTGCCCGACCCGGACAAGACCTTCCACCGCGGCAGCACCGACTACTTCGTCAGCGAACGAAAGATCGACATCGGCGCCTTCGACTCCCCGACCTTCACCGGCCTGCCGGTGGGCGTGGTGGAGAAGGTCGGCAAGCGCGACCTGCTGGTGGTCACCGACGTGCCGCTGACCAACGGCGACGGCCTCAACGTACTGGTCAAACGCGAAGTGGTGGGTTTCCGTGCCAACATCGCCGAGCCCAAGGGCGAATTCGAGGAAGACGGCCAGACGCGCTACCGCTACCGCGTCGAGCCCAACGAAATGCCCGAAGGGTTGTACAAGCTGCGCCCCAACCACCCGCTGTCGCGCAACCTGGACCACAACTGGCAGCAGGCCCTGCAACGCACCTCCGCCGAGCGCCGCGTGGGCGTACACTGGCACGCTGTGCTGCGCGAGCAACGCCTGGCCCTGACCGTCACCAGCGAGGAAGGCGTCAGTGTGCAGCTGGCCCTCGACGGCCCGTTCGGCGCCGCCAACAAGCCGCAGCAGGCCCTGGACCAACTGCACGACCTGCTCGGCCAGCTTGGCACCACCCAGTACCACGCCGATGCCATCGAGCTGGACGCGCCGCAGGCGTACTTCATCCCCAACTCGCAGCTCAAGGCCCTGCGCCGCGAGGCCATCGAGGCGCTGACCGAAGCGCGGGTCAAGGCGCACCCGCGTGGCGGGCGCAAGGCCGAGACCAACCCGCCACCGGTCTACCCCGAGGCGCACCTGTCGTTCCTGGCCAACGTCTACAACCAGAAGGCCCGCGACTTCTACCACCGCCACGGGGTGCAGCTGATCGACGCTGCCTTCGAAGCCCACGAGGAACACGGCGAAGTGCCGGTGATGATCACCAAGCACTGCCTGCGCTTCTCCTTCAACCTGTGCCCCAAGCAGGCCAAGGGCGTCACCGGCGTGCGCACCAAGGTCGCACCGATGCAGTTGGTGCATGGCGATGAAGTGCTGACCCTGAAGTTCGATTGCAAGCCCTGCGAAATGCACGTGGTCGGCAAGATCAAGGATCACATCCTCGACCTGCCCACCCCAGGCAGCGCCGTGGCCCAGGTGGTCGGCCACATCAGCCCGGAAGACCTGCTCAAGACCATCCCCCGCGCGCCGCACTGAGTGCGCAGCCCGCTCCCACAGTCGATTCGCACAAAATCTGTAGGAGCGGGCTTGCCCCGCGATCGGGCCGCAAAGCGGCCCCATTTCCTACGTTCATCAATTGGTACTCTGGTACACCAAATACCACTGTAAACGATAATCCCTATCAGTTATGATCCGCACCTTCCCGCCCCTCGTAGGATCGTACTGCAATGCGTCGTGCGTTCGTTTCATTCTGTCTCATCAATGCCGTTGCCCCCGTTGCCCTGGCTGAACCCACGGCGCCCCTGGAACTGCAAGCCGTCAATATCGACGCCGCCAGCGATCTGGAGCGTGCCGACGGCCCTGTGATCGGCTACAGGGCCACCCGCTCGGCCAGCGCCACGCGCACCGACACGGCCCTGCACGAGACGCCGCAGTCGGTCAGCGTGGTGCCCAAGGACGTCCTCGAGGACACCGCTGCCACCCGCCTGCAGGACGGCCTGGACTACGCCGGCGGTGTAGGCCGCGCCAACAACTTCGGCGGCCAGGGCCTGACCACCTTCACCGTGCGAGGCTTCACCACCGGCGAGTTCTACCGCAACGGCTTCCCCATCAACCGTGGCTATCCGAACGCGCCCGACGCCAACACCGTCGAACGCCTGGAAGTGCTGCGCGGCCCGGCCACCAGCCTGTACGGCCGCGGCGACCCCGGCGGTACCTTCAACGCGGTCAGCAAGCAGCCCCTGGCCGAGCCCAAGGTCACCCTGGGCAGCCAGTTCGATGACCAGGGCATGCACCGCGCCACCCTCGACGCCACCGGCCCGCTCAGCGAAGACGGCCGCCTGGCCTACCGTCTGAACCTGCTCGGCGAGGGCGGCGAGACCTTCCGCGACAACGTGGAGACCGAGCGTTACGACGTCGCGCCGGTGCTCAGCTGGCAGGTCAATGACACCACGCGCATCGTCTTCGAAGGCGATTTCATGCGCAACAACCACCCCTTGGACCGTGGCCTGACCCGCTACCCGACCCAACGCGGCACCGCCTCGCGCGATACCAATATCTGGGAAAAAGGCAGCGACAACCTGCTGCACAACGACAACGACATGGCCCAGCTGCGTTTCGAGCACCAACTCAACGACGACTGGACCCTGGGCGGCGGCATGCAGTGGCTCGACGGCACCCTCAAGGGCAACGCGGTGGAAGGCAACGAGCTGCAAGCCGATGGCCATACCCTCGGGCGCAACTTCAACTATCGCAAACTGGAATGGACCGACCGGGACTACCAGCTCAACCTGACGGGGCACTTTGACACCGCAGGTTATGCCCATACCCTGCTGACCGGCATCGAATACGAGGATTACGACTACCAGTCCATCATCCATCGCTCGGCCAAAGGCAGCACGGCCTACCCCATCGACCTGTTCGACCCGGTCCTGGGCCAGCCACGGCCGGCCCTGGTGCGCACCACCACCCACGATAAGGAAAACCTCAAGACCTGGGCCGCGTTCATCCAGGACCAGGTTGCCCTTACAGAACGGCTGAAGGTCCTTGGGGGCCTGCGCTTCGAACGCTTCGAGCACCGGTATGACAACTACCTGCCAGGCGCCGTTGACTGGACCGCCGCCGACAACGCCGTCACCCCGCGCCTGGGCCTGATCTACGACCTGACCGACACCGTCGCCGTGTATGCCAACACTGCCCGTTCGTTCAAGCCCAACAGCGGTGCCAGCCTTCAAGGCCAGGGCTTCGACCCGGAGAAAGGCAAATCCTACGAGCTGGGCGTGAAATGGGAAGCGCGGGATCGCCAGCTGAGCGTCGATGCTGCCGTCTACCACATCGTCAAGGAAAACGTCCTGGCCAACGACCCGCAGGACCCCACCGGCACCTACAAGGTGGCCGCCGGCGAAGTGCGCAGCCGCGGCCTGGACATCACCGTGGCCGGCAACATCACCCCCGAATGGCGGATGATCGGTGGCTACGCCTATGTCGACGCCGAAGTGACCAAGGACACCAGCCTGCCGACCGGCACCCGCCTGGCCAACATTCCGCGCAACAGCTTCAGCCTGCTCAACACCTACGAGTTCCAGGACGGGCTGGCCAAGGGACTTGGCCTGGGCATGGGCGTGAAGTACATCGACGACCGCGCCGGGCAGACCGCAGCGAGCACCTATACCATGCAGCAGTACACCGTGGTCGACCTGTTGGCGTTCTACCAGGTCAACGAGCATGTGCGCCTGAACCTGGACCTGAAGAACCTGTTCAACAAGGAATACGACGAAGGTGCCTTCAACAACTACGTCTACCCCGGCGCGCCGCGCACGGTGCAGGCGGGTGTGAGCTACACCTTCTGATCCATCGTCAAGGGGCTGCTGCGCAGCCCTTTCGCGGCACAAGGCCGCTCCTACGTTGCGCGAAACCTGTAGGAGCGGCCTTGTGCCGCGAAAGGGCCGCAAAGCGGCCCCCTTTTCGCAAAACCTACAGCAAGCCCAGTCCCCGCGCCGTGCGATCCACGGCCACCTTGGTCTTGGCCACCAACTCGTCGATATCTCCCCGGCTGGCCACCAGCGCCGGCGCCATGATCATCCGGCCCAGGGTCGAACGAATGATCACCCCTTCCTCGAACCCATAGGTCCGGCATTGCCAGGCCAGGTCGTTCTCGTTGGCGTAGCGCTTGCGGGTGGCCTTGTCCTCGGCGAACTGCAGCGCCGCCACCAGGCCGGCTCCCTGGACCTCGCCGATCAGCGGGTGCTCGTCGAATACCTCGCGCAGGCAGCGCTGCAGGTAGGGGCCGGTGTCATCCTTGACCTGGCGCACAATGCCTTCGTCACGCAAGGCCTTGAGGTTGGCGATGGCCACCGCCGCGGCCACCGGGTGGCCGGAATAGGTCAGGCCGTGGGCGAACACCCCGCCCCGCTCCACCAGCGCCTCGGCGATGCGCTTGGAAAGCACCAGGCCACCCATGGGCACATAGCCGGAGGTCAGCCCCTTGGCGATGGACAAGGTGTCCGGCTCGAAACCGAAGTGCTGGTGGGCGAACCATTCGCCGGTACGGCCGAAGCCGCCGATCACTTCGTCGGCGCACAGCAGCACGTCGTACTGGCGGCAGATGCGCTGGATCTCTGGCCAGTAGCTCTCTGGCGGGAAGATCATGCCGCCCGCCCCCTGGAACGGCTCGGCGATGAAACCGGCGACGTTCTCGGCCCCCAGTTCGAGGATCTTCTCTTCCAGCTGCAGTGCGCAGCGTCGGCCGAACGCCTCGGGCGTCAGGTCGCCGCCCGCGGCGTACCAGTAGGGCTCGTCGATATGGGCGACATCCGGGATCAATCCGCCCATCTCGTGCATGAACTTCATGCCGCCCAAGGCCGTGGCCGCCAGGGTCGAGCCGTGGTAGCCGTTCCAGCGGCCGATCATGATCTTCTTGCCCGGCTTGCCCATCACCTGCCAGTAGCGACGCACGGTGCGGATCAGTACCTCGTTGGCTTCGGAACCGGAGTTGGTGTAGATCGCATGGCTGTAGTGCCCCGGCAACAGGCTGAACAACAGCTCGGACAGCTCGATCACCGCCGGGTGGGTGGTGTGGAAGAACATGTTGTAGTACGCCAGCTGATCCATCTGGGTGGCGGCGGCGGCGGTCAGGTCCCTGCGGCCGTACCCCAGCTGGGTGCACCACAGGCCCGACATACCGTCGAGGTAGCGCTTGCCATCGTTGTCCCACAGGTGCAGGCCCTCACCGCGCACGATCACCCTTGGGCCTTCGGCGTTGAGCGCCTTCTGGTCGAGGAAGGCATGGATGTGGTGCGCGGCATCGGCGCTCTGGTAGTCGCGGGTTTCGCGTTGGGGCTGGAACGGTGCGTTCATGGTTGTTCTCCGTGGGTGGGGATCAGCGCAGCTGGAACCAGGTGGTCTTCAGTTGGGTGTACTTGTCGAACGAATGCAGCGAGAGGTCGCGGCCAAAGCCGGACTGGCGGCCACCGCCGAAGGGCACCACCACGTCCAGGGCATCGACCGTGTTGACCGACACGGTGCCGGCCTTGAGGCGCCGGGCCACACGGTGGGCGCGGTTGAGGTCATCGCTCCACACCGAGGCAGCCAGGCCGTAGACGCTGTCGTTGGCCAGGCGCAGGGCGTGTTCTTCGTCATCGAAGGCGCTCACCGCCAGCACCGGGCCGAAGATTTCCTCACGGGCCAGGGCCATGTCGGCACGCACGTCGGTGAACACGGTGGGAGCGATGAAATTGTCCGAGCCGTTGATGGTCAGGCGCTGGCCGCCACACAGCAGGCGCGCCCCGTCGGCCCGGGCCTGTTCGATGGCAGCGCTGATGCGCGCGCTCTGGCTGACATCGACGATGGCGCCGGCGCGGCTGGCTGGGTCCAGCGGGTCGCCGGGGAGCCAGTCGCGGGCCTTGAGCAGCAGGCGCTCGACGAACTCATCGTGGATCGTACGTTGCACGTAGAGGCGCGAATTGGCCGAGCACACCTCGCCCTGGTTGAAGAAGATGCCGAAGGCGGCCTTCTCGGCAGCCAGGTCCAGGTCCTGGCAGTCGTCGAACACCAGGTTCGGGCTCTTGCCGCCGCACTCCAGCCATACCTGCTTGAGGTTGGACTGCGCCGAGTACTGCATGAAGTACTTGCCCACCTGGGTGGAGCCGGTGAACACCAGGCAGTCCACGTCCGGGTGCAGGCCCAGGGCCCGGCCGGCCTGTTCGCCAAGGCCCGGCACCACGTTCAGCACGCCTTCCGGCAAGCCGGCTTCCAAGGCCAGTTCAGCCAGGCGCAGGGCCGAGAACGGCGACTGCTCGGCAGGCTTGAGCACCACGCTGTTGCCGGCGGCCAGGGCCGGGGCGACCTTCCACGCGGCCATGTCCAGCGGGAAGTTCCACGGCACCACCGCACCGACCACACCCAGAGCCTCGCGGGTGACGGTGGCCAGGGCATTGCCGGCAGTGGGCGCGACCTGGTCGTAGAGCTTGTCCAGGGCTTCGCCATACCAGGCGAACACCTGCGCGGCCCCGGGCACATCGATGGCATAGGCATCCATTACCGGCTTGCCCATGTTCAGCGAGTCGAGCAGGGCCAGCTCCTCACGGTGGGCCAGCATCAACTCGGCCAGGCGCAGCAGCACGCGCTTGCGTGCGCTGGGCGCCATGCGTGCCCAAGGGCCCTGCTCGAAGGCACGGCGCGCCGAACGCACGGCCAGGTCGACCTCCGCCTCGCCGCACGCTGCGACCTGGGCCAGCAACTGGTTGGTCGCCGGGTTGATCGCCTCGAAGGTCGCGCCCGAGCGGGCCGCCAGCGGGCGGCCGTCGATCAGGGCGGTGTCGATGAAGCGTTGCTGTGCAGCACGCTGCTGCCAATCGCTCAATGTATGCACGCAGGACTCCCTCACGGCCGCTGCGGCGGCCGATGGTTATGGTTGGCAATGGGGTGGCGCGGGTAGCTGGGTCAGCGCCTTCGCAGGTAGCTTTCCAGCGGGTCCTTGCTCAGGCCTTCCTGGGCCTGGGCCAGGGAGTCGATGAACAAGGAGAACAGCTCGGACTGCTTGGCAATGTCCAGCTTGGTGTAGAGGTTCTTGCGGTGGGTCTTGACCGTGTCCTCGCTGATGCCCAGGCGTTCGGCCAGGGAGCGGGTCGAGTGGCCGCGCAACAGGTCCTGGGCGATACGGCATTCGCGCTCGGTCAACAGCGACGAGCCGAAATTGTTCAACGCAGCATTGATCTGCCGCCCCAGGGCACTTTCGAAGCGCCCGCCGAGGCTGTCGGCATCCAGCTGCCCCCAATGCCGGCGGACCACCGCCACCACCCAGGGCGCGACGCGCTTGAGGTCGGCGACCTGCGTAGCATTCAGCCTGCGGGTGCTGCCCAGGGCTACGGCGATGGTCAGCTGGGTATCGAGCGGGACGATGTAGTTGAGTTCGTCTTCGAGGTGCGCGTGCTGGTAGAACGACAGGTAGTACTCGCTGCGCTTGAAATGGTCGGGGGCGACGTCGCTCAACCGGTAGCAGCCAGGGGTGATGCCCTCCATGCAGGCGCGGTAGAACGGGCACAGCAGGTAGTAGCCTTCGAGGTACTTCTGCACGTTGCCCTCGGGCAGCCAGGGCCCCTCTTCGTCGTTTGCGAACAGTGCCGAGGGCAGGCCCTTGCGTGGGTACAGGAACACCGTGATGGCCTGGCTCCGGGCCAGGCAGTTGAGCGCGGCGAACAGTGCCTCGACGAAGCCCGGTGTGCCGATGGCCTCGATGACTCGGGCCATCTGCGCGTACCAGTCGGGCGATTTCAGCCGGTCTTTGCTCATGTCGTGGGTCCCCGCCAGGGTTGTTCTTATGGTGTCGCTGGGCAGGATTGTTTCATGCGATCGCCAGGGCGACCATCACCCTTCGGGGTGAGGCCGTGGCCCGAACGGGAATGAACGACCGGTCACCCTCACCAGCCTAATGCCAGGCAAGCCAACCCTGGAGGAGACTGGCCATGGCCGACCCCAAGCAGCCCGTGAACCCCGTGCACCCCGACCCCTACGTGGACGAAATCCCCCATGACCCTGGGGAACAGGTACCACAGCCGGAAAAACAGGCGCCCGACTGGCCTGAAGGCCAGGTGCCGCCAGAAGAGCAGTCGGACGGCTGAGCGACCGTTGGTCGCCCCTGCCCCCGCGCCGATGGATTTCCCATCACCGGAGCTGGATCTGAATTCATGAGACGTGGCCGATGGCCCTGCTCTCACTCCTGTGTTCGGCCCGCCGCCGGCGGGCCCTTTTTCCGAACCCGTGGAGGCCACACCATGTACGACTTCCTGCAGATGGGCGGCGGCAACGTCCAGGACGACTGGCCGGAGCTCGACCCGAACGTGCAGCCAGACCAACGCAACGACCGGGCCGATGACCCGGACACCGACCCCAGCATCGAGAATGACGGCAATCGCCCGGGCGTACCGGCCAGCGACCCGGAGTCCGGCGCCTGAACAGCCACGGGGCAAGCGGCTTCCCCTTCAGCCAGGAGAATCCGCTTGCCCCGCAAGGCCCGCTTCAGGCCGTTACCGCTTCGCTGCCAGGTGGGTCACCCGGCACGGCGGCCTGCGTCACGCCCTCACCGGTGGTCGGCACGAAGGCCGGCCCGCTGCCAGAAAGCCGCCAATTGACGTCGGTCACACCATAGCGCTCCGCCATCGGTCGACTCACCTTCCTGATCTTCTCCCGTCCGAACTTCGGAATGATCCCGACCCCAGCATCACAGCTGGCCCAATGCCAGGCCTCGGCATTGTCCATGCGTTCCAGACGAATGATGAAACTGCGCGGCTGGCCGTGCAGCCGGTAGTCGATGATGTACAACTGTGGGGTTGGCATCTTGGGGCCTCCTTTTCGCCATGGATGACTTTCTGATTGATTGGGGTTTTCCGTGAAGATTCAAAAGATTGTCGAACAATTTGAATGAATGGCCTGATGCCCATGGGCCACCTGCCTAGGCACCTGCCGGATCGAGCTGGATGAACAGGCAATAGCCGCCCAGCAATACCCAGAAAACCAGGAACAACCAGGGCGTTCGCATCGAGAACATCAGCGACTTGCGATGGCCGTGCCGGGTCGACTCGGTTTCGCAGAACAACGGCCAGTCGTCGTAGGCCATGCCCATGCTCGGTTCGCTGCTCAGCAGTTGGCTCTGCTTGAAGTACCAATGGTCGATGATGCCGTAGGCCGCACGGATTCCCGGCCAGGCATTGAGCGAGCTGAGCACCCCGAGCAAGGCCAGGAACGCCGGCACCACCAGGGTGAACGGTGCCCCCCACTTCGGGTTGAGGTTGGCCATGCACGAGGCGAAGGCAATCACCAGGAACGACTGCGCCGACAGGTAGGCATCGGTGCGGTTGGCCAGGATACTGGTTTCGTACTGGATCTCCCGGCGATAGAACTCCAGGCGCTCCCGGGGCGTTGCAAACATCTGCCCTTGCTCCGGCGGGTGCAGGTCCTGGCTGTGGACCGAGGTGAGGATTCTTCGCGTCATTGCCCCTCCAACGCCTGATGCAAACCCGCGCGTCGGGCACCAGGATCACCCTGCGCCTCGATACGCGCATGCTTCGCTCTGCGTGATGAAACAGGAACGACCCCAGACAGGCGGCCGCTGGCCACCTGCCTGGGGTCGGCGCCCGGCAGCGTCAGCACCGGGCTTCAGCGAATGCGCGCATTCACTGGTTGCGCCCGCCGCCGTGGCTGTGCTGGCCGCCCTTGCGGCCTGCCTCGGAAGCGCGTTCACGGTCGTTGGCGAAGTTACCCCCGGAATTCTGGCCGCCCTTGTGGCCGGCGCGGGAGGCTTTTTCGCGGTCGTTGGCGAAATTGCCTGGGTTGGTTTCCTTGGTGCCGCCACGTTGTCCGGATTGCTCTTGGTCACGAGCCATGTCATTTCTCCTTGCGAGTGGATTGGCTTTGCACGCAATTGCACCGTGCAGTAGTTCCGAACAGGTCGCAGCGCCAACTGCTCAATCGATCTGGGCCACCGCTGACGAGTGGCGCGAAACACTCCGGCAGGTAAAAGATTGCGCGCCAGCGGCTGGCGTACCACAGCCGCCCGCGCAAGTTTTTGGCACTGTCGCAGGCTGTCGAGGTCATAGCTCGACAGGCTCGTCATCGCTCGCCGCCAGGCACATCGCCTGCCTATAATCGGGCATCACAGATGCCCGGCGATGCTTCGATGGGCCACCTTTAGGTCTGCACAAGGCTGCGTCCCATGAAGTCGTCCTCCAAGCCTACCCTCGCCTCGCCACACAACCCGGCGCTGAGCCCGAGCCACCTGGCATTTCCGGTGGTGGGCATCGGCGCATCGGCCGGCGGGCTGGAAGCCATCTGCACCTTTTTCCGGCAGATGCCTGCCGATTGCGACATGGCCTTCGTGGTGGTCCTGCACTTGTCGCCCGACCACCAGAGCGTGGCCGACCGGATCATCCAGGAAACCACCGCCATGCCGGTGCAACAAGTCAGCGAACCGGTGCCGATCGAGCGCAACCACGTCTACGTGATTTCCCCGGCCAACCGCTTGTCCACCAACGACGGCTACCTGCGGGTCAGCCCGGCCAACCGCCGCCGGGGCGACCATGTGGCCATCGACCTGTTCTTCCGCGACCTGGCCGACGTGCACAAGGACCATGCCTTCTGCGTGGTGCTGTCCGGCACCGGGGCCGATGGCGCCGTGGGCCTTTCGCGGATCAAGGAGCAAGGCGGCGTGACCCTGGTGCAGTCGCCGGACGATGCGTTGTACGACAGCATGCCACGCGCGGCCCTGGAGACCGGCATGGTCGACATGGTGCTGCCGGCCGCCGAGATGCCGCAGAGACTGCTGGAGCTCTGGCACAACGCCCGTCAGGTCAAGCTGCCGCAGATCGAGGACGACAGCCTGCCGCCAGCACTAGGTACCCGCAGGGGCGACCCGCGCCATGCCGAACCCTTGCTGGAGGAAATCCTCCTGCTGCTGCGCACCAACACCGGCCATGATTTCCAGCACTATAAGCGCGCCACCGTGTTGCGCCGCATCGAGCGGCGCCTGCATGTCACGGGCCAGGCAGACCTCGCCGCCTATTACCGCTACCTGGAGCAGCACCGCGAGGAGTCCGCGGCGCTGCTGGCCGACATGCTCATCGGCGTAACCAACTTCTTCCGCGACCGGGAGGCGTTCGAGGCACTGGAACGCCATGTACTGCCGGAGCTGGTCAGCGACGGCGAAAGCGGCGACGGGCCGGGCGAGATCCGTATCTGGTCGGCGGGCTGCTCCACCGGCGAAGAGGCCTACAGCCTGGCGATGCTGGTGTGCGAGCAACTGGCCGTGGAGCGACGCGAGGCCAAGGTGCAGGTATTTGCCACCGACCTGGACGAACGGGCCATCGCCACCGCCCGCACCGGCAGCTATTCGGAGGCCATCGTCACCGACGTGCCGCCGGCGCGTCTGCGCCAGTTCTTCGTCAAGGAAGACCAGCACTACCGGGTGCGCAAGGAAATCCGCGAGAAGGTGCTGTTCGCCCGGCACAACCTGCTCTCCGACCCGCCGTTCTCCCAGATCGACCTGATCGTCTGCCGCAACCTGCTGATCTACCTCGATCGCGAGGTGCAGCAGGACATCCTGCAGATGTTCCATTTTGCCCTGCGCCCGGGCGGCCACCTGTTCCTGGGGTCGTCCGAATCGGCCGACCTCGGCAACGAGCTGTTCGCCCCGGTCGACAAGCGCAACCGTATCTTCCGTGCCCGCCCGGCGAGCCCCGCCAACCGCATGCCGGGGCGCCAACTGCCGGGCACGGAGCTGCTCGCCACCCAGCCCGACAACCGCACCAAGGCCCGCCCCGGCCGCAAGCCCTCCTACGCCGAAGTGCACCACCGCGCCCTGGCCCGTCGTATGCCACCGAGCCTGATCGTCGATGGCGATGGCAACATCCTGCACATGAGCGAAGGCGTCGGGCGCTTCCTGCACCTGGTGGGCGGCGAGCCGAGCCGCAACCTGATCAACCTGGTGCTGCCCGCCCTGCGTCTGTCGCTGCGCAGCACCCTGTTCCAGGCACGCCAGGGCGCCCAGGCGGTCACCTCGCGCCCGGTCGACCTCGGCGAAGGCGAGCATAAGGTGCAGGTCGAAATCGTGGTCCAGCCGCACAAAGACGAACCCAGTGGCAGCGAATGCCTGCTGGTGGTGTTCGAGGAGCGCATACCTGACCCTTCCCTGGTGCCTACCGGCGGTATCCGCCAAACCGACAGCATGGTGCTGGCCAACCTCGAACGCGAATTGCAGCGCACCCGCCTGCAACTGCAGGAAACCATCGAGCAGTCAGAGATCTCCAGCGAGGAGCTGACCGCCTCCAACGAGGAAATGCAGGCGATCAACGAGGAGCTGCGCTCGGCCAGCGAAGAGCTGGAAACCAGCAAGGAAGAGCTGCAGTCGATCAACGAGGAACTGCTCACGGTCAACTACGAGCTCAAGAACAAAGTGGAGGAAACCGACAAGGTCAACGACTACCTGAGCAACCTGATCGCCTCCACTGCCATCGCCACGGTGTTCGTCGACCGCAACCTGCATATCCGCTGGTTCACCCCACGCGCCACCGACATCTTCAACATGCTGCCGGTCGATACCGGCCGCTCCCTGCTCGACATCACCCACCGCCTGGACTACCCGGAGCTGGCCGACGATGCCCGCGCGGTGGCCCAGGGCGAGACCACCATCGAGCGCGAGGTCGGAGGCGAGAACCAGCGCTGGTACCTGGCCCGCCTGCTGCCATACCGTGCCAGCGAGCAGAAGATCGACGGCACCGTGCTGACCTTCATCGACATCAGCAAGGGCCGCGCCGTGGAGGAGCGCCTGCGCCTGGGCGAGGAGCGCATGCGCCTGGTGGCCGAGAGCACCCACGAGTTCGCCATCATCCTGCTCGACGAACAAGGCCTGGTGACCGACTGGAACACCGGCGCCACACTGATCTTCGGCTACACCAAGGCCGAGGTAATCGGACGCAACTACGAGCTGATCTTCACCGAGGAAGACCGCAAGGACGGCGTGCCTGCTCGCGAGCTGCGCGGTGCCCGCCTCAACGGCCGGGGCCAGGACGAGCGCTGGCACGTGCGCAAGGACGGCAGCCGGTTCTATTGCAGCGGCGAGGTGTCATTGCTCAAGGGCAGCAGCCTGCGCGGCTACGTGAAGATCGCCCGTGACCTGACCGGGCACAAGCGCCTGCATGACGAACAATCCAAGCAACTGGCCGAGTCCCAGAGCAGCAGCCACATGAAGGATGAGTTCTTCGCCATCATGTCCCATGAGCTCAAGCACCCACTGAACCTGATCCAGCTCAACGCCGAGATCCTCCGGCGCCTGCCGGTGGTGAAGAACGCCACCGCCGCCAGCAAGGCGGTCGGCACCATCTGCGAGGCCGTGGCCAGCCAGGCACGGATCATCGACGACCTGCTCGATGTGGCGCGCATTCGTACTGGCAAGCTCAAGCTCAAGACCGAGCCCGTAGACCTGTGCGCGATCCTGCGCGACATCCACGCCGTGGTGCGCAGCGAGCAGCACCCGTGCGATGTGGTACTGGAGCTGTCTGCCGACGGCCAGCCGCTGTACATCGAGGGCGATATCACCCGCCTGGAACAGATCATCTGGAACCTGCTCAACAATGCACTGAAGTTCAGCCCCGCCGGCAGCCAGATCCGCCTGGTGCTGGGCCGTCAGGGCGAACAGGCCCTGCTGCACGTGATCGACCAGGGCGTGGGCCTGAGCGAGGAAAGCCTGGAAAACATCTTCGACCTGTTCACCCAGGCCGCCCCGCAACTGGCCAGCCACAGCCGTGAAGGGCTGGGGATCGGGCTGTCGCTGGTGCGCCAACTGGTCCAGGCCCATGGCGGTACTGTCCAGGCCAGCTCGCCTGGGCTCGGCAAGGGCTGCACCTTCATCGTTCGCCTGCCACTGTGCGACCCCAGCCAGCAGTTGCGACGCGACGCCGGTGATCAGGGCAGCGACGGGCGGCTCGAGGGCATTCGGGTGCTGCTGGTCGATGACGCTCCCGACGTGCTGGAGATCATGCAGCAGTTGCTGGAAATGGAAGGTGCCCAGGTACACGCTTTCAGCGACCCGCGCGCAGCCCTGCAGGCCGCTGCAGGCAGCGAGTACGACATCATCCTCTCGGATATCGGCATGCCGGTCATGGACGGCCATGCCCTGATCAAGGCGCTGCGGGAAAGCCCGCACCTGAGCACCATCCCCGCCATCGCCCTGACCGGCTACGGTGCCAGTGCCGACCAGTACAAGTCACGGCAATCGGGCTTCGATCGCCATTTGAACAAGCCCGTCGCCTACGACGAACTGGTCGAGGCCATCGAGGCATTGAGCGGCTCCCAGCCCTACTGACCGCTCATCCGGGTGTTGACGCATCCGACTCAACCTCCAGGCGCTTTTCCGGGCCAAATCCAGCAGGACCACTGGATTTTGCCTGGAGCCTGCATGAAGTCCGTCAAGCACCGCGCCACTGTGATCTGTCGTCACGGCAGGAAGACCCGCAAATGGCTGTGGGTGAGAAAGCCCAAGGCACCATGGACCCTGCCCGGCGGCAAGATCGAGCCCGGCGAGACGCCGGCCCAGGCTGCCGAGCGAGAGTTGCTCGAGGAAACCGGGCTCAAGGCCCAGGATCTGACCTTCCTGATGCGCTATGAATCGCCCCAGCGCGTGCATTACGTGTTCGAGGCCCTATTCGCCGATGAGCCCCAGCCCGCCGCCAGCCACGAGATCGCCGACTGCTGTTTCGAACACCTCGACCGGGTGCCGGCGATCAAGGATGAGATCAAGCTGCTGATCCGGTCATTGCTCGCCTGCGACCAGACCCTGGCCGCGTCGGTGCGGTGACTTTTTGAGGTGCTATGGTGCTGGACAAGCTCAAAGTGCCTTCGGTTGGCTTAATACTCTTCAACCGTGCACGCTCCGCTTGCTTTGTGGGAGATAGCCCAGCCCTTCGGGCTGCGCTGTCGCGCAGAGAACAAGCGGCCAATGCTGCCTCTGTGGGAGCGGCGGTGCGGCGGT
>NZ_JBWXTH010000018.1:0-39282 GCF_056856075.1 Pseudomonas sp. FA-1 | reverse complement strand
GGGCTGCTGGCTGGTCATCGCTGTCCTTCAGAACATCCTGTGCCTTGGCATTACTGTAGTAGTAGCCGGCGCGATATAGTGCTAGGGCTTGCGGTGTATGCTTTACGTGCGTACAATGTGCGCTAGGGTTAAAGGTGAATGCAAAACGGGAGGCAAGACCATGGCGAAGAAAGCGGCAACTAAGAAGGCGGTCGACCAGGTGACGGAATCGGCCAAGGGTGAGGAAGCGATCGACCATCGCGAGCGGGTCAGCTTCGGCAACTACGGCGGGGCCACCCGGCAGAAGGTCGAGCTGCAGCCGTTGATCGACAAGCTGCTCGAGGACGTGAAGGCGATCGACAGCGACGACAGCCTGAGCCGCGGCGACAAGACCAAGCGCCTGGCGCGCCTGGCCGATCGCCTGAAAAACAAGCTGTACGAGGATCGGCGCCGCAAGGATGCGGACAAGCTCAAGGCCTCGAGCTACCGCCGCTACCTGACCACCGTCCGCAAGGCGATCACCGCGCAGAACTGGCGCCACCACTCCATCGAGGAGAGCGCCCAGCGCCTGGCCAAGCATCACCCGCGCTATGCCGAGCAGCTGCTGGCCATGGTCGACCTGGTCGACATCACCGAGCTGCGCCTGGCCCATCGCGACCTGCTGGCACAGATCCGCCAGGATCGCGACGACGATGCCTACGAGGCGGTCAAGGGCATGAAGCTCGACCACGAGATCATGCGCCACCTGACCCTGCCGGCGGCGACCAAGGCCCAGCTGGCCACCGACGCAGTCGAGACGCTCGAGCACCGCGCCACCAACACCATCTCGATCAACTACCACTGGCTGGTCGAGACCATCCGCGAGCTGCTGGCCGCGACCGAGATCCGCGCCGATGGCACCGCGGTGCCCTTCTTCTCCTACCTGGCCCTGGGGCTGGCACTGGCTACCGGGCGCCGCGAGGTGGAGATCCTCAAGCTGGCGCGCTTCGAGAAGGTCGGCGAGTTCGAGCTCGAGTTCTCGGGCCAGGCCAAGCGCCGGGGCGGGGTGGACTACGGCGACAGCTACCGGATCTACACCCTCCTGCAGGCCGACGTCGTGCTCGAGGCCTTCGCCAAGCTGCGCGCCATGCCCGAGGTGCTCGAGCTGCAGCACCTGGACAACACCGAGGTGAACCGCCGGGTGGCCAAGACCCTAAACACCCAGGCCAAGCGCGTATTCGGCAACCAGGAGCGGGTCTTCAAGGATAGCCGCGCCATCTGGGCGCGGGTGGTCTTCGAGCTGCACTTCACCCGCGACGCCCGCTGGGCGAAGGTCAACGAGACCGTGTTCTGGCGAGAGATGCTGGGCCACGAGGATATGGACACCCAGGAGAGCTACAAGGCCTTCAAGATCGACTACACCCCGCCGGCGAAGCCGGCGGCGCCGGCCAGCAAATACGGCAGCCGCCTCGAGGCGCTCGAGGCCCTGGACGAGCACGAGCAGATCGCCGGCCGCGATGCGATGCAGAAGATCCACCGCTGGGTGAAAGAGACCGTGAAGACGGCGCCCGAGGCGCGGATCTCGCAGAAGGCGATCGCGACCAATGTCGGCAGCTATCGCCCGGTCATCAAGGAGTATCTCGAGCTGGCGGCCGAGGCGCTTGCCAGTCCGGCGCGACCTGTCGAGGAGATCGCCCCGGCTGTGCCGGCTGAGGTGGTGAAGGCTAAGCCGCGGATCTCGGTCAGCGAGGTATCCAGCGGCAAGTGGGTGGCGGTGGCCCGCGTGAATGGCGTCGAGGTGGCGCGCGGTGAGGGGGCCGACCGGGCTGCAGCTTACGAGGCGCTGCAGGTGGCGGCGACGACTAGCCGCGGGTGACCTGCCTCGGTCGCCGGGGCTATATGCCCCGGCCGACCTGCTCGCGTTTCCTCATCTCCCAGGGCCGCGTCAGCGGCATCAATGTGCTCGAGGGCGGCTAGGACTGCGTCGAGCAGCTCTCCCTTCGTAGCCTCGGGGCCGGCCTTCATGGCCAGCGTTAGCGCCGACCTGGCGCGGCTGAGTTTGGCGGACGCTCTGTCCATCTTTTCACGGCATTGCAAGGTACTTCCCTCCCCTTGTGTCAATCGGCCATTACTGGTTGTTTGTACAGTATCACAGCCCTAGGATCGCAGCAGCTTGGCCGCATACGCAAGGGTGAACCCTAGCGTTCGGCTCTGCTCCGCTCCCGGCTTGGCCAGGCTGCCCGCCACCTCCGGCGTCAGCGCCCCCACGAGTCGCGTCAGCGAGATACCGGCGGGTGCGGCGAAGCGAGAAGCAACGGCGAAGATCCTCTCCCGCACGCTCAAGGGATACTTTCCACTCTCGCTTACACCATCACACTGCAAAGTATCCCTGTCGCTGGAAGCCGCGCCAGGCGTGGCCTGGGCGTCTGCCTGGGGCTCTGGCGCGAGCTTGGGCTGGTGGGCCGCGTCGTGCTCGTGGGTGGTCAGCGAGTGGACGTTCTTCGCTGCGCGTCGCTGGCAATAGGCCATGATGAACTGCCAATTGTCCGGGTTTACTGAGAACAAGTGCACACCGTTCGTCTTGCGCTTTGTGATAGCGAGGCCGAGGCGCTCGAAAATCGACTTGACCAGGGTAGTGGCGCACATGCGCGCGCTGGTGCTGGGGATGTAGCGCCCCAGCTTGAGGGCGTTGTATAGCTCGACCTGGTCGGCGCTGGTGGTGAGGTACTCGAGCACCTGGCGGCATTGCTCTGACGTGAACTCGCCCTCGCCCGTGAAGCGATCGACGCCGAGGATCTCGAAGACGCGCCCCAGGAGCGCGTGCGCGGGCGTTTTCCAGCGGTGCAGGGTGAGGGTTACCTTCGCCTTGCGCTGCGCCTTGTCGTAGTTCCTGGCCTGCTCCTCGTCGGCCTGCAGCAGCTCCATGGCCACCACCTTGGAAATGCCGCGGTCATCGTAGAAGGCCACGTCGTCGGCGGTGATCTCGTCGACGCCGAGCTGGTGCTCGATGTGGTAGCGGTCGAGCTGGGCGCTCTCGGCCTCGCTGCGCACCTCCTGCCGGCTGAGCTTGAGGAACTGCTCCTCGTCGGGCGTCTGGACGCTCTCGATCAGATCCATGCGCTTGTCGAACACGATCGCGCCGGCCACCTTGCGGTTGCTGCGCGATTCCTTGGTGAGGGCCTCCTCGTCGTAGCCCAGGCCGGCGATGTCGAGGCGCTGCACGTTGTAGCCGTCGGCGTAGAGCATCAGCAGCAGGTTGTTGGCGAAGTTGTTCCGGGCCGCGTTCTCGGCGGTGACGGTGGCCAGGTAGAGGTGGTCGAACGCGGTCTTGCGACGGCGCAGGATGATCTCCTCGCTGGTCTCCTCGAACTCGCAGGCGACCTCGTCGGCCTTCATGTGGCCGCGCCAGATCTTCTCCCGGTCGGTTTCGCGTTGGGCGCTGGTGTGGCCGATGCCGATCACGTAGTGGCGGGCGGTGCGGTCGCGGCGCAGCATCTGCACGGCGTCGGACGGGCCGACCGTGTTACCGCTGAACAGGCCGAAGTGGGCGTCGAAGTGAGGGGTGGTCATCGACACGCCCGAGGAGATCGCGGGCGAATAGATCAGCACGTCGTACTTGATCGCCTCGGCGTTGGGGTTGCATAGGAAGGCCTCGACGTCCTGGTCGGCCTTGCTGTCGGCGTGTACCAGGAGCATGCGCACGGGCTTGATCTCGCCCTCCTCGACCATGGCTTCGATCAGGGCGGCCATTTTCTTGGCCGACTCGGCCGAGTCGTTGGCGACCAGCACGCGCTTGCCGGCCTTCACGTTGTCGATCGCCAGCTGCCAGACGGCCTCGTCCTCGGCGTGGTCGATGCGGATGTGCTCGGCGGATCCGCCGACCTCGAGGATGGTGATCGTCTCGCCTGGGCGGGCGAGCTCGCAGAACTCGATCAGGCTGTCGTTGGCGTCGGCGTCGCAGAGCAGCACGCGCTTGGCGGCGCCGACGGCGTCGATCAGCGCATCCATGACCTTGACCCGACCCTCGACCGGGCCGGTGGTGGTGTGGCGCAGCACCTGGCTGGCCTCGTCGATGCACAGCGTCTCGAGGGTGGTAAACCAGCTGCGCTCCTCGGCGTTGTAGAACATGGGCTTGGTCAGGCTGTTGACGCAGCAGGCCAGGTGCGAGACGTGCTGCATCTGCCAGGCGAAGACCTGTTTGTAGTGCTCGACGCCCAGGCGGGCGGCAGCGTCATCGAGGAGCGAGATCCGGTGCGCAACGTAGGCGGCACGGCTGGAGGCCTGCATCAGCGGCGCGATCAGCTTCTCGGTTTTCCCCGAGCCCATCGGCGCGCGCACGATGATGACGCCCTCGAGCGATTCGACCAGGGCGGCCATGTGCGCCGGCAGCTCGATGCCACCGTGCGCGGCTCGCACGCCCTCGATGCTGAGGTGCTGCACGTTTGGCTTGGCCAGCGCTGCGCTGGAGAAACCGCGCAGCTGGCGCGCCTGCTGCAGCTTTTGCTTGGCCAGCCAGTGGGCGCGGCTGCGGATCTTGAAGCGGCTGGTGCTGTCGACGGCTGCCGGCAGTGCCTTGAGGATCGCCTGCACGACCTGGTCGTAGCTGTACTTGATCGGGGAGAGCATCATGCCGGCCGCCACCGCGGCCATGGCGTTCTTCTCGCCCAGGCGCTTGCCGCTGTACTGCAGGCGCTGCAGGCAGTAGGCGAACCAGTCCTTTTCCGCACGGAACACGCTGTCGCGTGCGCGCAGGGCCTTGGCAGTCGCCTCGAGGCCGAACAGGCAGTGGTAGTCGTTCCAGTCGGTGGGGCCTTTGCCCGCGGCCTTGAAGGCGGCGAGCTCCTCGGCGCAGAAGCCGATCACGGGCGCCCTGTTCTGGGCTCTGAGCTCGGCGATTGCCTGGGCGCTGCACTCGAGCAGCTCGAGGTGGGCGGCAAAGTTCGGGACGATGCCCTGGTGGTGAAGGTCGCGGTGGATCTCGAGCGCGGCCAGCAGGCCGGCGTTGCCGTCTTTCCACTGGTCATTGTCGGCGGCGTTGTGGAAGCGCCAGGCGGGGTAGCGCTTGGCGTAGGCGCGCAGCACCTTGAGCAGGTTGTCGACGTTGAACGCGATGACCACGGCGACCTCGTCGCCGCGGCCGGCCTCGAGCTCTGCCAGGTAGATGCTGGCGCCGGTCGCGAAGCCCTCGGCCGAGTAGCGGCGCTTGGCGTTCTCGAGGTCGCCCAGGACGCAATGCGCGCCGTCCATCTTCACCCCGGTGCCCTGCAGTTTCTTGTCGGCATAGAGGCGCTGCAGGCCCAGGAAGTTGCCGTCGATGTCGTGCATCGGCACCGCCGTGAATACACCGTGACGGTCACGCATACGCTGCATTTTGAAGCGTGACGCGATGGCGCCGACCTGTTTCTTGACCAGGTACGGCGCGGTGCCATCCTCGGGGCCGATCACTTCGACCGTGCCCTCGCGGATCTGGTCGCCGTGCTCATAGAGGAAGGTGCAGGTCTCGCCAGTCAGCCAGGCGCGGTCATAGGCAAGGCGCTCGGCGTGGATCCGTTCGGCCTTCTCGCGGGCCTGGCGCTCGTCTTCGAGCTTGCGCGCTTCGCGCTCGGCGCGGCGCTGCTCCTGGCGCTGTTTCCACTCGAGGTGGCGGGCGTCGGTGAGCTTGCCGCCCTCGCGTTCGTAGATCTCGGCCAGGGCGGCCAGGCCCGACCAGGTGCTGGGGTTGGCGGCGTTGTTCGAGAAGGTAAGGGTGGGGTAGTCGAAGGGCGCGAGCTTGTCGGTACCGCGGGCGGTGCGAATGTCGCCCCAGACCATGACCTTGCCGTTGTACTTCTCGACGGTGGCCTTGATCTTGACCTTCGAGTACTTCTTCAGGCGCTCGCCGTTGTAGTGGACGGCGTTGCAGACCGACGACCAGTCGACATAGGCCTCGGCGGCAGCGTCGGAAATCTGGTCGTAGCAGTAGTCGGCGAGGGCGTATGGGTCGGCGTTGAATCGCTCTTTGTAGAAGGCCCCTAGCCCCTTGCCCTGTGGTACGTTTGTCATTTTATCCCTTTGGCCAAAAGTACAAAGGCGAAAAGGTACAAACGATTGACGCACCACCAGCCGGGTCTAAACTGAGCACTGAACTGGACAAGTTCTGTTTTCGTTTGTCTGCCCGCTAAACAGATCAAACGTTTGTGCTCGGTGAAGGTGCCCGGTTGTTGGTGCCGTCAATCGTGAAGGCCGGGGGGTTGCTAAAGCCCCCTGGCCTTTTCCTTTTCTGGCCCCTTGCAAAATCAAAATTCGTAGCGGGAAAGCGCCGCTACTGTAAGCCGGAATCTCAAAATATTGAAGCCCGGCGATCTCTTTTTATAGAACCTCTCCTTTGTCGAACGTCGCCCGCACTCCTACGACGACCCCGACGACCTCGAAAGTATCACCAACCTGCTGCATCGGAAACTGCGGATTCAGGGCGCGCAGGTAGAGCATGGCGCCGTCTCTGGTCAGCTTCTTGAAGACCGGCGAGGCCGGATCCCCCAGGTGCCCGATGATGAAGTCACCAGGCGCCGCCTTGCGCATCGGGTCGACGAAAATGGTGTAGCCCCGCGGGAAGCTGACCCCGGTCGGCGCCTGCATGAGCTCGTCGCGCACGACCAGGGCGAACACCCTCCCCGGTGGCGTTTCGCTCGGCATGATCCAGCAGGTGCCCGCCGGCAGGCGCTTGGCGTCGGGGTTACGTGCCCATTCTGCGGCCATTTCCCAGGCGATCAGCGGAACCCGCTGGGCCGGCTCGCCCGGCGGTGTGATGCTGTCAGGGTCGCGGGCCTCGGCCAGGAGCGTATCCACGGACGTGCCCAGGGCTTTTGCCAGGTTGTCGGCGACGTAGACGCTCGGGGCGACGTCCGTCGTTTCTAGGGTCGACAGATAGCCGGTGGACATATCGCCCCCGGCCGCGTCGATCAGTCTTTGTAGGCCCCAGCCAAGGGCTTGCCGCCGCTTCCTTATGGCTGCGCCTATTCGGTAGTCGCGTGACATGGAATCTCCTCCTCAATCCATTGCTTATTGTCCTTAGATATGCCGAGCATTGGCACTCTAAATAACGAAATCTAATTGCGTTTTTTCTCTATATGTTGAGAATGTGGGAAACCCCACATGCGACCACCATCGAGAGGAAACGTGCTATGCGAACGGAACGCGAGATCGTTGTCGATCAGACTAGCCGCTGGTTCACCAATTCGGAGTGGTCGCTCGAGCGCTTCGCCAGCGAGCGCCTGGCGCCGGCCCTGTCCGCTGCCGGGCTGATTGACCCCGTCGGGGATCCCGAGGACGTCGCCGAGTATCTGCGCACCCGCAAGGCTTGGGGCATTCGTATCGGCCGGATCTTCCACGGCACCCAGCCGTTCCCGCTGGAGTGGAAGTGGGTCTGGCTGTCCTGCCTGCCCGAGGAGTACCAGCGCGCCGCGCGTCACGAGCTGCTGGCCATGGCCGGTTGCTTCGACGTGCGCCTGCCTGAGTTCGTCGGCGGCATGGCGCTCGAGGCCACCCAGGCCCGCCTGGGCGAAGTGACCCGCGAGCTCGGCGACTTCATCGCCGCGGCCACCCCGGCACACAACGGCCGCTACGACCGCACCGACGACCCGGCCGCCGTCGACCGCATGCTGCGTGAAGGCGCCGAGGCGATCGCCGCGATGGTCAACGAGATGATCGCCGTCTCGACGGGTACCGGCCGCCCGCTGCCGCTTCTGGTGCTCGGCAAGATCGAGGGCCGCTGATATGTCGGCTCTGCGCCTTGCGACCCAGGATGGCGCCCCGGTACCGACCGGCGCGGATCTGCACGACCACTTCCACGCCCCTGCAGGCGAGAGCAAAGAGGATCGCGAGCGCCGCCTGGCCCGCGACCGAAAGCGCGCGCAACGCGCCCGCGAGGCCCAGGCGAAGCTGAAAGCCGAGGCCGTGAAGGTGCCGCTCGAGCTGTATCAGGGCAGCGTCAAGGCCCTGCAGGCGGTGATCGAGGCCGGCGGCTTCGACGGCCCCCAGGCAGCCGAGGAGGCCATCACCCTGCTGCTGCATGGTGCCGCCGCTTTGGCAGCGCGTGACAGTCACGCTTTCGCGCAGTTGATCGCCCCGCCGTCACACCAGGTTGTCGCCGATGCTGACGCATGAGCCCGCCCCTCTCGAACTGAGCCAGGCCGATGCTGTCGCCCTGGCTGAATTGATCGACGCCGAGCTGCGTTCGGCCTCGCCCTCGCGGCCTTCATGCGCGGCATGCGGCCGGGAGATTGACGCGGCGCGCCTGGCGGTTTTCGCCGCTGCGCGCCGTTGCACGCTCTGCTCTGGCATCCCCTGCCTGGCCAGGAGGCGTGCGCTATGACCTTCGCTCTCGAGATCCGCCACGTCGCGCTGGTTCCGTCGACGGCTGAGGGTTGGGTCGAGCTGGAAGATGCCGCGCCCCTGTCCCGCCGCCCGCGCCGCGCCTGGCGCGTGCCGGAGGTGACCCTGCAGGATCTGCAGTGGCTGCGCGAGCGCCTGATGTTCGCCTTCCTGGCCCCGGGCGACTACCGCGACGACAGGCCGCCCCAGAAGATCCTGGGCGCCTACGACACCAGCACCACCCGTGACGCTTTTCCGCGCTGGCGGGCCGAGGAGCTGGCCGAGTGCCCGGCCGACGGCGGCCAGGCCAAGCGCCTGCCCCTCGACTACGTGGCCAGCCTGGCCAGGGATACCACCCGCGTGACTGTCAGCGAGACCCGCAAGAAAAAGACCAGCTCCGACCCGCTGCCGCCGAGCGCCTTCGACGACGCGCGCCTGGTGCGCATCGTGGCCGCCCAGGCGCCGGCCTACCGCCACTGGCTGCGCTATGCCTACGCCGACTCGAAAGAGTGGGCCGACGAGGCCGGCGCAGTGGTCGAGCTGTGGGCGCGTGTGGCCCCAGGGCTGGGCAAGATGCAGGCCAAGACGCTGGCCAAGGCCAAGGGCCTGGCGCACCTCGCTGTGCAGCATGGCAAGCGCTATGCGAACGCCGGCACAGAGCTGTACTCGGCCGCCCGCCTGGCTGAGCTGCTGGGCGTTACCACGAGCAACTACGACCAGCACTGGCGCCCTCGCTGGAAGGCGCTCCTCGAGGCGCTCGAGCGCCTGGACGAGGAGGCCCTGCGGGCGGTGCTGCAGCAATACAACGACAAGTGAGGAGGTAGGTATGTTCGGATGGATCAAGCGGCGCCTGTTGGCGCGCAAGGCACGCAAATCTCTGGATAGCGTTCGCCAGTTCGAGGCCGCGCGGCTCGACCAGGCGCGCACCCGGCCGGTGCCGCCGGCCTATAGCCCGTCGCCGGCCTACTCGACGCCGGTACACCAAGGCGACCCGTTGGGCGTCAACCAGGCGCTGCTGATGTCGGCCGTGCTCGATGATGATCGCCGCTCTGTCAGTTGCTCGAGCAGCTTCGCCTCTGACAGCTCCTCGAGCTGGTCGAGGTCTGACTCCTCGAGCAGCTGCAGCTCGAGCTCCTCGAGCTCCTGGGACTGACCATGGCCGCCGTGCTCTGCATCCATTGCCAGGTGCCGCCCGAGCGGCGTCAGCAGGAGGGCACCGGGCTGGTCATGTGGATCTGTCCGGTGTGCAACAACCGCGGCGAGGCCACGCCAAGCGAGAGCCGGGCCTTGGCCAGCTGGAACCTGGTCAACGACGAGGATATGCCGCGGCATACCTGCATAGACCAGGGCGTGCCGCGCTTCTTCATCAGTGGCGGCAAGTGGGGCAGCCGCTGCCCGTGCTGCGACTTCGTCGACCATGGTTATGGCTCGCTCGAGGGTTCCCGGGCTGGCTGGGCGAGGGCTACGCGATGAAGGGGCGTGCGCTGAGGATCACCAACTGCCGCGACCCGCACATGTGGTACGCGGGCCTGGTCGGCCAGGTGGTGCCGCTGGTTCGCGAGGAGGCCGACTGTTACTGGTCGCGGGAGCCTGCCGGCTACGTCAATATCGTGCACAAGGCAGACGCCGAGCTGGTCGAGGTCAATTGTGCCAATGGCCAAAAGTGCATTTGCCAAAGCGGCCTTTTGCGAAAATGTGCAAATGACCCCTTGCAAAAGTAAGGGCGCACGGGGTAATTTACCCACTCTGCGATACAAACGACTAAAGCCCGCCTCTTGGCGGGCTTTTTCGTTTCCGGTACTCGCTGACCTGGAGGCATGTATGTAAGCCCTCTACCTGGCGGGCCTGCTGCAGGGCTGGGAGTTCCCGGCCGGCAGGCGCCGCCCCTTCTCTCCTCATGCAGGCCACGGCCTGCACTTCCCCAGCCCCGCCATGTGCGGGGTTTTCTATTCTGGAGGCCGCCTCATGGCTGCTGCTGACGACGTCGCGCTCGCTGGGGCGCTCAAGATCGAGGCCGCCAAGGCGGCGCCGTTCGGCGCGTCTCTGGTGCTGTGGGGGCTGACCCTGCAGGAGTGGACGCTCGTTTTCGGCTGCCTGTACGCGGCCGGCCTGTTCCTCGACCTGGTGGTGCGCCGCTGGCTGATCCCGCTCGTGCGCCACATGCGCAGCCGTCGAGATCCGCCCGCCTGCCGCCAGGTGGAGCCATGAAGGGCCTGATTAAGCGCATGGTCGCCGCGGTGGCCCTGACGCTTGCCGCGGCCGGCTTCACGGTGAACGAAACGGGCCTGCCGGCGCCGGTCGAGCGCGCCGCCATCGTCGCCGCCCTGCTGGTGATGACGCCGGAAATGGAGGGCACGGTCTACGAGGCCTACCCCGATTCCGGCGGCGTCTGGACGATCTGCACCGGCCACACGAAAGGCGTCAGGCGCGGCGACGTGGCCACGCCTGAGCAGTGCGAGGCCTACCTGCAGGCCGACCTGGGCCAGGCGGTGGACTACGTCATGCGCGCGGCGCCAGACGCCCCACTGTTCGCCAAGATCGCCATGGCCGACTTTGCCTACAACGTGGGCATCGGCGCGCTGGCCCGCTCGACGCTGCTGCAGCTGGCCAAGGCCGGCATGCACGAGCGCGCGGCCGAGCAGTTCATGCGCTGGATGTTCGTCGCCGGCCTCGATTGCCGGGATCCGAAAAACAACTGCCGCGGCATCCCGGTGCGCCGGGAGCTGCAGCGCTCTGTCTACCTGGTGCGCCTATGAAGTCGAGAATCGCCGCCCTCGCGGGCTTGCTGGTCATTGCCGGGCTGATCTACCTCCTGGGCTGGACTCGAGGCGCAAGCCACGAGCAGGCCCAGGCGAAGGCCCTCGAGCACGAGCAGCTGCGCCAGGCCTTCGAGCAAGGCCGACAGCTGGGCACGGTGCGCGACCGCGTCGTCACCGAGTACGTCGACCGCGTTCAAGTCATCGAGAAGCGCGGCCAGACCATCATCAAAGAGGTGCCCATCTATGTCTCCGAAGCTGCCGACCGCGCTTGCCCTGTCCCTGCTGGCTTTGTCCGGCTGCACGACGCAGTCGCGGCAGGATTGCCAGCCCCTGGATCTGCCGGCGCTGCTGATGAAGCCGCCTCGGGAGTTGCGCTCTCTGCCGTCGCCGGCACCGTCGCCGAAAACTACACCGCCTGCCACGCAAACGCCGAGCAGCTGAGCAAGCTGCAGGAGTACCTGCGCGAGCACCAGGCGATCACCAGCAAACAGCCACAATAGGCCCGCCCATGACCCCAAGCGAACAAGATAAGGCCCTCGAGGCGCAGATCCTGGCCAAGGGCTTGACCGCCCCGCGCGTGCTGCCCGAGCAGATCGACGACCTGGTCAACCAGCTGAGCTTCCACACCTACGTGATCCCCGGCACCACTGTGACGGTGGCGGCGGCCATCGCCCCGGGCAACATCGTGGTGGCTCTGGGCAAGTCTGGCGCTGCAAGCGCTGCGAACTTCGACGAGATGGTCGGGCGCAATCGCGCGATCTCCCGGGCGAAGGATGCGGCCCGCGGTCAGCTGTGGGAGCTCGAGGGTTACCGCTTGAAGCGCAACCTGCTCGACCTGCAGGAGCTCGGCGGCCTCGACCAGGTGCTCGAGGTGGCGGCCAACATGCCGCCCGAGCTGGCCGACGTGTGGGCCGCCTCGGCCGTTCCGTTCGTGGCGATTCATCAGACCGCGCCCTGCGCAGAATGTCAGGGGCAGTGCCAGCCCGGCGCCATCGTCGAGCTCGATCCGACCGAGTCGATCTGTCCGTGCTCGCGCTGCAAAGCCCCGAAGGTCGAAGCCCTGCCCGCGCCAGGGGTTTAGGTACTCCCTCGGCCCCTCCCCCTTCACGGGTGTGAAACTCGCGGGCCTCGCGCGTGTTTGGGCTCGCGAGTCGAGTCCGTTCTTCCTATCTCGAGGCCTGCCGGCCTGCATCGCCCGACTGACCTCGCGGCCAGGTGCGGCTAGGCCTCGACCCTAAGACCAGAAAGCCAAAAGGGAAAAAGTCAGAAAGGACTTTTTCGCCTTTGGGCTTTTGTACCTTTTCCCCTTAGTCCTTTCTCCCCTATGGCCAAGATCATCAGCAAGAAAGACCTGGCCGACCTGCTGGGCAAGTCAGAGCGCTGGATCTCGAAGCTGATCGAGGAGGGCCTGCCCACATGCGGCGGCGGTGGCCGCGGTGTGGCCGTGCAGATCGACAGCCAGGCCGCCATCGAGTGGCTGATCGCCCGCGAAGTTCGGCGCGAGCTGGGCGACGAGGGCGACGACGACGAGGGCGCGGGCTCGGCTTCGACCGAGGATCGGCTGCTCAAGCGTGCCCGGCGCGAAAAGCTGCAGCTTGAAATTGACCAGGTGCGCGGCCGGCTGATCCCGATCGACGCCTGGGTGACCCTGAATACCAGCATCGCGGCGGTCTACTCGACCCAGCTCGACGCACTGCCGAGCCGATGCGCTGCAGACCTGGCGGTGATAGATGACCCTGCCGCAATCCGAGCTCGACTATTTGAGGAAACGCGGAGTATCCGCGCAGCTACAGCCGAGCGCCTCGAACATCGTGCACGCGATTTCGCTGCAGACGCTGGTCGCCTCGATTCACTACGTCTCGAATCTGGTGCAGGCGCCGCCGCCGAGGACGGCTGACGAATGGGCGCGCGACAAGCGCATCATGCCGCCGAGCTCGCCCCGGCCTGGCAAGTTCAACCCTGACGTGAACCCGTACATGCGCCCGGTCTCCTGGGCGTTCGCGCAGCCGTGCTTCGACCGGGTGACCTTCATCACGGCCACCCAGATGGGCAAGTCGGTGACGATGGAGAACATCATCGGGCATCGGCTCGATGAAGATCCGACGCCGATCATGTACATCGCGCCCACGGCGCCGCTGCTGAAAGACGCCGTTGTCCCGAAGTTCGACGACATGATCGCCGAATGTGAGTCGCTGACGGCCAAGCTCGACGTGAATCGCTCGAGCATGTTCGTTAAGTGGATCGCCGGCACCAAGCTGCGCTTCGTGTGGGCAGGCTCGCCGTCTGGCCTGTCGGCCGACTCGGCCGGCCTAATCATGGTCGACGAGGTCGATCGCATCGTTAATACCGGCGAAGGCTCGACCGTAAGCCTGGTCGAGCGCCGCGGCGACGCCTACGACGGCTCGAAAATCGGCTACACCGCCACGCCGACCCATGGCCGCGTGAGCAAGTACAAGCACGAGAAGTCGGGGCTGCAGCATTGGGCTGTCGCGCCGACCAAGGCGGTGCGCTCTGCAGTCTGGAGGCTATGGCAGTCGGGCACCCGTCACGAATGGGCCGTGCCATGCCCCGAGTGCGGAGAGTACTTCATCCCCTGGTCTGGTCTGCTGTGGTGGCCTGGCAAGGGCTCAGAGAATGAATGCACGCCCGACGAGGCGCAGAAGTCGGCCCGGCTGACCTGCCCCTCGCACGGCTGCATGATCGAAAGCAAGTGGCGCCCGACCATGAACGCCCGCGGCGTCGCTGTGGCGCCTGGGCAGTCGGTCAGCAAGGCCGGCGAAGTGATCGGGGTCGCTGACACCGAGGGCTCGACGCACTTCACATTCATGGCGTCCGGCCTCTGCTCGTTTTCCTCGAAAAAGACCTACGGCGCCCTGGCAAAGGATCTGCTCGCCGCGCAGCTGTCGAACGATCCGGCGGATCTGCAGGCGGTTTATAACACCGGCTTTGGCGAGTGCTATGCCCAGGCCGGCGACGTGCCGACCTGGGAGGAGGTTCGGGCGCAGTGTTTCGGCTATCAAGCCGGCGCGCTGCTGCTCGAGCCGCTGCGGATCTTCTGCACCGTCGACGTGCAGAAAAACCGCCTGGTGTACGTGATCCGCGCCTGGTACGCCGGCCTCGGCTCGATGCTCCTCGAGCACGGCGAGCTCTGGGGCGAGACCGACCAGGACGCCGTCTGGGAGCAGCTTAGCGAGCTGATCGACACCGACTACGACGGGCACCCGATCACCCAGACCGGCATCGACATCGGCTACCGCGACGACCAGGTCTACCGCTTCATCAACGAGCACAAGGGCAGGGCCATGGCTCTGCGCGGTCGCGACCGCCTCGACAAGCCGTTCCGCAAGGAAATGGTCGAGGTCGACCGCAAGGGCAAGACCCGCAAGCGCGGCGACGCCCGCTGGGCCTTCGACTCGCCCCTGGCCAAGCGCTGGGTGCATAGCCGTTTCGGTCGCCCTGACACCCGCCCGGGCTGGTGGCTCCTGCATCAGCAGGTCACCGACGACTACTGCAAGCAGCTGGTCGGCGAGGAGTGGCGCGAAGGGGAGGGCAAGTTCCACCAAGTCGGCGAGAACCACTACCTGGACTGCGAGGCTATGCAATACATCATGGCCATGCACGCCAAGCTGCACCGCCGCAAGGCGGGCCAGCTGACCAAGGCGCAGCTGCGCGAGGCGATCAAGGCCGGCCCACTGGCCGATCGCCTGCCCGACGAGCCCGCCCCGGTCGCTGACGCTGACCAGGAGGAGCCGGCCGAGGATCTGCAGGAAGCCGAGGAGGTCGCCAAGCCGGTGGCCAAGCCCGCGGCGGCCCGCAAGGCAGATGCCCCGAAGGCCAAGGCCAAGTCCCGCTTCAACATCATCAGGAAGCCCCGGCGGTGATCGCTGCCGGCGGCTGAGGCATTCCCATGGAACCGACACAACTGCACGCGGGCGACTCCGTCGCCTGGGAGCGCGACGTGCCGGAATATCCGGCATCGGCCGGCTGGTCGCTGCGCTATGTGCTGAGCGGGCCAGACCGGCACGTGATCGAGGCCCAGGCGGGCGCCCCGTACCGGGTCGAGATCGCCGCCGAGACCACCGCCAGCTGGGCGCCAGGGCTGTATCGCTGGGTGGCCCTGGCCATCAAGGCGGGCCAGCGCCTGACGCTCGACAGCGGCACGCTGGAGATCGGCGCCAACCTCGAGACGGCCGAGCCATCGGACGCGCGCAGCCATGCCCAGCGCATGCTCGCGCTGATCGAGGCCGCGCTCGAGAAGCGGATCCCGAAAGACCAGCAGAGCTACGAGATCGACGGCATGCGGCTCGACCGGATCCCGATCGAGCGCCTCGATGCCCTGCGCAGCAAGTACCGGCGCGAGCTGCAGCGCGAGAAGAACCGCCGCTGGCCGACCGGCCGGGTGGTCAAATTGTCCATGGGGTAGCCTATGCAACCGTTTAAAGCCCTGGGCCGCTTGTTCGGCCTGGGCGGTGCCCCATCGCCTGCAGCTGCTCGAATCGAGCCGCAAGTGGGGCGGCGCCGCGGCTTCAAGATGGCCAGCGGCGGGCGCCTGGCGAAGGCCTGGTCGGGCCGCACGAGTGGCACCGATGCCGACCAGCTGATCTTCGCCGACCACGAGACCCTGCGGCAGCGGGCTCGAGAGCAGTCGATCAACACCTCCTACCTCAAGCGCTTCTACCGCCTGCTGCGGCAGAACGTCATCGGGCCGTATGGCATCCGCCTGCAGTCCAAGGCCGTGCTGCCGGACGGCAAGGCCGACCGGATCACCCGGCGCCTGATCGAAAAGGAGTGGCGCAAGTTCTGCAAAAAGGGCGTCTTCGACGTCACCGGCCGCTATAGCTACGTCACCTTCTCCTGGCTGTGGCTCGACACCCTGGCCCGCGATGGCGAGGTGCTCGTGCGCCTGGTGCGCAACTGGCCGAACCGCTGGGGCTTCGCGCTGCAGATCCTCGAGGCCGATCGCCTCGACCTGCACCTCAACGAGCTGCTGGACAACGGCAACCGCATCAGGATGGGCGTCGAGATCGACGAGTGGGAGCGCCCGGTCGCGTACTGGATGCTGAGAGACCACCCCGGCGACATCCTGCGCCGCGCCGAGGAGCGCTACGAGCGGATCCCGGCCAGCGAGCTGATCCACACCTTCGACCCGTGGCGGCCTCACCAGTCGCGCGGCTTCACCTGGACGCATGCCGCGGCGGTGGACATCCACCACCTGGGCGAGTTTCGCTCGGCGACCCTGGTCAAGGCCGAGCACGGCGCGAAGATCACGGGCTTCTATGAGCAGGACGCCGAGTGGCTGGATCCGCCCGACGAGGGCGAAGACGTCGACGTGCTCGAGGAGGTCGAGGCCGGCACCACCAAGGTGCTGCCCTACGGCTTGACCTACAAGCCGCACCAGAACGCCTCGCCCGGTAGCGACTACGCGCCGTTCGTGAAGGACACCCTACGCGGCGGCGCTGCCGGCCTGGGGCCGAGCTACAACCGCCTGGCCAACGACCTGGAGGGCGTCAGCTACTCCTCGCTGCGCTCCGGCGAGCTGGACGAGCGCGACTTCTACAAGTGCTGCCAGGAGTTCGTCATCAGCGAGCTGCTCGAGCGCGTGGGCGAGGAGTGGTTCAACTGCGCCTTGCTCAAGGGCGCGATCAAGATCGCCCCGCGCGATCTGGCCCGCTGCAGCGACCAGGAATGGCAGGCCCGTGGCTGGGATTGGGTCGACCCCTTGAAGGACTCGAAAGCGGCGACCGAGAGCATCGGCAACCGCACCAAGTCGCGCGCCTATTACATCCGCCTCAATGGCGACGACCCCGACGAGATCTTCGAGGAGATCGAGGCCGAGGAGCAGCTGCTCCGCGAGAAGGGGCTGCTCGCTGATCCCAACAAACCGAAAGCAGAGGAGCCGGCCAATGCCGAAGAGCTCGACTCCGACGAGTAGCGCGCCGCTGCCTGTCATTCGCCAGATCGAAGGGCAGCAGCTGCAGCGCTCGCTTGCCGTGGACATCGGCACCCTGGACACCGAACAGCGCACCGTCGAGGTCGCGGTATCCAGTGAATACCCCGTGCGGCGCTGGTTCGGCATGGAAGTGCTCGACCACTCGCCCGACTCGATCGACCTCACCCGCCTGCATGCCGGCGCGCCGCTGCTCGACCAGCACTGGCGGCAGATCGGCGTCGTCGAGAAGGCCTGGCTGGACGGCGACCGCAAGCTGCGCGCCCTGGTGCGTTTCTCCCGCGGGCAGTACGCCGAGGAGATCTGGCAGGACGTCGCCGACGGGATCCGCCGCAACATCAGCTGCGGCTACCTGGTGCATGAAATGGTGCTCGAGCGTTCGGAGAACGGCCTCGATCACTACCGCGTTACCCGCTGGGAGCCCTACGAGGTTTCCAGCGTTTCCGTGCCTGCAGACCCGACCGTCGGGGTGGGGCGCTCCAACGATGCAACAACCAACACCATCACCATTCGAGGTATTGCAATGCCGAAGCCGAACGAACCCCAAGACGACGGTCAGACCCGCGAGCAGCCGGCCGTTACCACCGACCCGGTGCTGCTGGAGCGTCAGCGCATCGCCGACATCAACATCCTGGGCGAGCGCTACAACCAGCGCGACCTGGCCGCCAGCGCTGTGAGCTCTGGCCAGTCGCTCGACCAGTTCCGCGCCGTGCTGCTCGAGCGCGCCCTGCCGGGCCAGCCGAAGCCGCTCGCGCCCAAGACTCCGAAGGACGGCGAGCGCGACCTGCCGGGCTTCGTGAAGGATGTCTCGGCGCGCGGCCTGGGTCTGACCGAGAAGGAAATGGACCAGTTCTCGCTGATGCGCGCCATGAACGCCTACGCCGAGAAGGACTGGTCGAAGGCCGGCCTCGAGCGCGAAGTCAGCCTGGCCTTGGCCGACACCCTCAAGAAAGAGGCCCGCGGCTTCTTCGTGCCGCATGACCTGCTCGTGCGTGGTATGTCGAAGGGCGAAGCGGGCAAGGGCGGCGAGCTGGTGGCCACCGAGCTGCGCGTCGACCAGTTCATCGACATCCTGCGCAACAAGACCATGATGGCCAAGCTGGGCATGCGCATGCTCGGCGGCCTGGTCGGCGACCTGGATCTGCCGAAGAAGGTCAACGGCTCCAACTTCTACTGGCTGGGCGAGGGCGACAACGTCACCCCGAGCGACTTCGACCTGACCACCATCGCGCTGTCGCCGAAGACCATCGCGGGCGCGATCCCGGTCACCCGCAAGCTGCGCAAGCAGGCGGCGAAGTCGGTCGAGTCGCTCATCATCAGCGACCTGGTCGAGGGCCTGGGCGTTGCCATCGACCTGGCCATGCTGCGCGGTACCGGCGCCGACAACCAGCCGCTGGGCCTGCTGAACCAGGTCGGCCTGCCGTCGGTGACCTATCCGATTGGCGGCATCGACTGGGCTTCCGTCGTCGAGATGGAGACCAAGGCGGCCACCTTCAACGTCGAGGGCAGCGGCCTGGCCTACCTGACCAGCCCGGTGCAGCGCGGTGCGGCGAAGAAAAAGCAAGTCTTCGAGAATACCGGCGAGCGGATCTGGCAGGACGGGGAGGTCAACGGCTACACCGCCTACGCGACCAACCAGATGCCGGCCGACGACTGGCTCTACGGCGACTTCTCGCAGCTGGTGTGCGGCCTGTGGGGCGTGCTGGATCTCAAGCCCGACCCGTATGCCCTGGCTGGCAGCGACGGCCTGATGCTGCGCGTCTTCCAAGACGTCGACGCCTGTGTGCGCCGCAAGGAAGCCTTCTGCGTCGGCAAGAAAGCCGCCGCCTAAACCGAACCTGAAAGCGGGCAGGTAGGGGGCTCCGGCCCCCGTTTTGCCTCTTTCCCTGAATAGGTGCTCCCTATGTCTACCACGCAAGCCCGCACCGCCCTGGTGGTGCTGCTGACGGATCTCACCGTGCACGGTGACGTGATCCCCGAAAACACCACGCTCGAGGTCGAGCGCGCCATCCGCAACGACTGGTTCGGCTCGAAGCTGTGCCGCGACGCGACTCCCGAGGAGATCGCCGAGTATCGTGCCCAGGAGGGCGGCGCGGATGCCTTCGACGCCCAGCTGCAGGCTGACCAGGCGCAGCTGATCGCCGACGTCGATCGCCTGCAGGAGCGCAAGACCGAGCTGGCCGGTGACCTCAAGGCGCTGGAAAGCGACATCGAGCAGTTCGGCCAGCAGCGCACCACCCTGCAGGCCGAGGTCGACGACCTGGGCAAGCAGAAGAAGGCCCTGGCCGATGAAGTCGCGGCCCTGGAAAAGGCCAAGGCCGCGGCGGCTAAGAAGTGATCGGCGCCGAGGATCTCGGCGACTTCTTCGACCCCGACGAGTTCGGTACCACCGTGCAGCTGCTCGAGCCCGGGCAGCCTGCGCGCACCGTGAGCGCCCTTGAGGGGGCGCCGGACGGATCCGGCCGGCTGTATCGGTCGGGCGTGGATCCGAACGCCTCGAGCCTGCGCGTCAGGCCCGACCAGGTGAAGCTGCAGCTGGCCCGGGCTGATGCCCCGGCCGACTGGAAGCTGACCAAGGCGGTGCTCGCTGGGTCAGGTTACTCGATCGCCAACGTGGAACCGCTGGGCCGGCTGCGCGTGCTGCTGACCCTGATCCCCTACGGTGACCGCTCGGCTCCGGCCGGGGAGCGTGGAAAGTGGCAGGCTTCCAACTGAATTTCGAGGTGGACGGCTGGGGCGACGTGGAACGCGCCCTGGCCGACGCCCCGCGCAAGCTGGACGTTGCCGCCGCACGCGCCCTGCGCAAGACGGCGCAGTGGCTGCGCACGCATAGCTCGAGGGAGATCGCCCGCGAGCTCGGCATCACGCAAAGCCCGATCCGGCACCGCTACAACATCTACAGCCAGTCGACGGCCCGCGAGGTGAAGCTCTGGGTCGGCCTTCAGCCGATCGGCGTCCACTACCTGGGCACGCCCCGGCAGACCCGCACGGGCGTGAAGGTCGGCCACCGGGAGTACGACGCGGCATTCATCTCGCCGATGAAGTCCACCCAGCGCCTAGTCTTCCGCCGCAAGGGCCGCGAGCGCTTGCCGATCGAGAAGGTGACCGAGGACTGGGAAGGCCCGGCAGTCAGCGCCCTGGAGCGCTGGGAGCGCCGCGCCCTGGAGCGCTTCATGGAGCTGTTCGAGCAGGAGGCGCGCTATGTCCTACAGACCGCTTAACCAGGTCTCCGACCTGTTCTTCGCCATCGGCGACGCCATCCACGCCGCGGGCCTGGGCGTCGACGTGGCCAACTACGACGAATGGGACGGCAAGGTGCGCCATGCCTCGGTGCTGATCGAGCTCGAGCGCACCACCCCGGCAGTCAGGCAAAACGACGGGCGCTACACGCACGCCGTCACCGTCACCCTGCACGCCGTCGTCGGCCGGTGGCGAAAGCATTCGGCGCTCGAGGCGGTCAACCTGGCCACCTGCCTGGAGCGCCTGGCCGATCGCAACCGCTGGGGCTTCCATGGGCGCAACTGCGAGCAGCCCTGCGAGATGCGCAGCGGCCCCTCGATGTTCCAGCGCGGCTCCGACGGCTACGACGCCTGGGGCGCCACCTTCAAGCAGGTGGTGACGCCTGGCGAGCCGCCGGCCGAGATCCTGCTCAACACCGCCCCCTTGGTTGCGTACAGCTGGCAGGTCGACGACCTGGACAACCCGGAGAACTACCACCAGCTGGAGACCTGACCCATGTTCGACGCCTACCTGCGCCTGCAGCTGGGGCCGCTGATCGAGCGCCTGGCGGCGCTGGAGACCGAGCTCGAGGATCTGCGCCGCCGTGCCGAGGGGCACAACCGCATCGGCACGGTGGCGGCAGTGGATCCGTCGAAGGGCGTCTGCCAGGTCAGCCACGGCGAGCTGCGCTCGCCCTGGATCAAGTACGCCAGCCTCGCGGCCGGCGGCATCAGCGAGACCCGGCACCCGTCGGTGGGCGAGCAGTGCCTGCTGCTGAACTACGGCGGCGGCGACGGTAGCGCCCAGGCGGTGGCCCTCCTGGGGCTGCCCTCGGCGCAGTTCCCGCCGGTCTCTGATCGCGCCGAGTTACACCGCCGCACCTACCCGGACGGCACCGAAAGCAGCTACGACCATGCCGCGAACGCCTTCAACTGGAATAACGGCCCGCTTTCGGTGAAAGCCGACCGCACCGGGGTGGAGGTGATGCTTGGCGGCGTCGGCTTCAAGGTCACCGCTGCCGGTTTCTCGCATATCGGCGGCGCCGTCGACCACGACGGCAAGAACATCGGCAAGGATCACAAGCACCTGAACTCGGGCGGCCCGAGCATCGGTGGAGAGCCTGCATGATCGGAATAGACCGCGACACCGGGGCCACTGTCGACGACTGGCCCCAATTCGTGCAGCGCGCCACCCGCGCGCTGACGACCCCGCTCGGCACCCGGCAGAAGCGGCCCCTGTACGGCTGCCGCCTGCCGACCCGCTTCGCTCGCAACCTGGGAGACCAGCTGCTGATCCTGGCCCAGGCCGACGCCGTCGACGCCTTCTACAACGAGGCCAACGGTATCGGCGACTTCAAGCCCGAGGTAGTGGTGGCCACCCGTGAGGGAGCCGGCCTGCGCCTACGCCTGGCGGGCACCTGGCACAACCGCAAGATGACGTTCGAGGTGGTCACGTGAGCATGCTTATTCCGGGGCTCAACCAGCTGGCCGAGCCCGAGATCGTCAAGGTCGAGCAGTTCGAGACCCTGCTGGCCGAGTTCAAGGCCGAGGTGGTGGCCTACGTGGCCGCCCGCGACGCCGAGAAGGCCGCCCGCCTCGAGGAGGCCCTGGCCAACGACAGCGAGCTGCTGGCGATGATGCTGCAGGCCTTTACCCTGCGCCTGCAGAGCCACACGCGCAAATACAATGCCCGCATCAAGCAGATGCTGGCCTGGTGGGCCGAGGGCTCGAACCTGGACGCCCGCCTGGCCGACATGGGTCTGGAGCGGCGCACCATCAGCGAGGGCGACCCGAACGCCTTCCCGCCGATCCCGGCCGAGGTCGAGGCCGACGCCGACGCGCGGATCCGCTACTACCTGGCCCCGCATGCGCCTGCCGCTGGCTCGCGCCTGCAGTACCGGCGCGAGGCCATGACCCTCGGCGAGCGCGCCGCGGTCAGCGTGGAATCGCCCGAGGCGGGCAAGGTGGTGGTGACCTACACCTTCGCCGCCGACGCCAACGCGGCCAAGGTGAAGGACGCCAACGGCCGGCAGACCGCCCTCGGCGAGGTGGCGGTCACGCTGCTGTCGCGGGAGGGTGACGGCACGCCGAGCGCGGGCCTGCTGGCTGCCGCCCGGGCACACTTCGCTCGCGACGACGTGCGCCCGGAAACTGACAAGGTAACCGTGCAGGCGCCCGAGATCCTGCCGTATCAGATCCGCGCGGTGGTCTACATCAACACCGGCCCGGACGCCCAGCTGACCCAGGCGAACGCCGAGCAGGCGCTGGCCAGCTATGCCGCCGAGCGCCACCGCCTCGGCGGCTACGTCGACCCGAGCCGGATCGACTACGTGCTGCACGCGGCCGGCGCCGAGCGCCTGCAGCTGCTCGAGCCGCTCGCGCCCATCGAGTGCGCGGCCAGCCAGGCGCCCTACTGCACGGCGATTGACGTCGAGGTGCGCACGCTATGAGTGAGGAAAACGCCCCGCAGGCGACCCTGCTGCCGGCCAACCGTTCGGCGCTCGAGGCCGGCCTTGACCTGGCGTTCGCGCAGCTGCTCGAGCGCATAGAACCGCCATTCCCGGCGCTGATGGATCCGGCCGCGACCCCGGCCGAGTTCCTACCGTACCTCGCCGCGGATCGCGGCGTGGGCGACTGGGATCCCGCGGCGCCGGAAAGCGAGCTGCGCCTGACCACGTCGCTGGCCTGGGCGATCAAGCGCCAGGCCGGCACGCGCCGCGCCCTGGTGCATGCGGTCGAGTCAATGGAGCTCGAGGCGCTGGTCACCAGCTGGCACGAAAAGCCGGCCGGCGTGCCGTACACCTTCACCGTCGAGGCCACGGTCGGGCGGCCTTGGCTTCCGGGCGACTTCCCGCGGCTGTGGCGGCGGCTGAACGATGCCAAGAGCGAGCGCGACAACCTCGACCTGATCCTGGTGCATGAGACCAGCGGCGGCCTGCGCGCCGCTGCTGCAGCCGGCACGCCGCTAGCTGTCGGCGACCTGGATCTGGCCGGCGCGCTGCCCGAGCTGGATTTGCGCGGCGAGCTGGGCGCCGCGGGTGCGGCGCAGCACTACACCATCAACGACTACGACCTCGAGGCGCAGACATGACAGACCTCACCCGCCTTGTGCGGTTTACCGCCGCTGGCCTGGCTGAACTGGTACAGGCCAAAAACCAGGGCTTGAAAGGGGCGATTACCCATATCGCCGCAGGAACCTCGCGCTACACCCCGACCGGCGCAGAGACGGCGCTCAAGGCCGAGCGGCAGCGCGTGACCATTGCCGAATATGAAGATCTGGGAAGCGGCGAGATTCGCATCGCTGGCCTGTTCGGCGGCGCGCTGGAGTATGAGGTCGGCGAGTTCGGCTTCTTCCTCGAGAGCGGCACGCTGCTGGCGGTTTACTCGGTCGCCGGCCAGCTGCTGACCTACAAGGCGGCCACCGCAACTCTGGTGCAGAAGTTCACTCTGGATATTTCCGCGCTGCCGAGCAACAGCGTGACAGTCAACGTGGGCAGCGAGAACCTCAACATCATGTTGACCGAGGAGCTGGCCACGGTCGCGACGGCCAACATCGACAACATGGCCCGCCACGTTGGCCTGCTGTTCCGTGTCATGGAGCTGGAGGCAGGCGCATGAACGGGCCGACTCTGGAGCTGATCGAGGGCACCACCTTCGGCTTCGAGGCGACCTGGTCGGACAGCGCGGGCGCGCCGATCGACGTCACCGGCTGCGCCGCTCGTTTCGTGATCTGCCCAGCGGACAGTGCTCGTCCGCTGGTGGAGTGCAGCACCGAGGATGGCGGCATCAGCCTGGGCGGCGCCGCGGGCACTGTGGCGGTGAGCCTGGCCCCGGGCAAGACGGCGGGCAGGCACAGCAAGCAATGGCAGGGCGCGCGCTATGAGCTGCGGGTCGAGTACCCCAGCGGCGACGTCTACAGCCTGTTGCGCGGCACCGTGGCGCTGTCGCCGGGGCTGCTATGAGCGCCGCTGTCGAGCGAGTGGTGGTTACCCGGGGCATCGAGCGGGTGGTAACCGTGCGACAGGCGGGGCGGGTGGTGGAGGTTCGCCAGCTGCTCTCGCCGCGTGTGACCGTGGTCAGCGCTGGCGTACAGGGGCCGGTCGGCGCTCTGGCCGAGAACGTGCTGCAGCGCACCCTGCAGGCCGAGGCGGACGCCCGCCAGGCTCTGGCTCTGGCCAGCGACACTAGTGCCGCTATGGCCGCCCTGCTCGAGGATCTGCAGGGCGCTTTCGATTACCACGCGGGGGCTATCTCCGCACAAGGGGGCTAGATGAGCCTGCTAACCCAGCTCGAGACGCTGCTCGCCTCGGTCAACTCCCTGATGGGGGTGATCGACGGCAAGTTGCGCAACAAGGCCAACAAGGCCGACACCTACACCAAGACGGATCTGGCCGACCCGCTGCTGACCCTAGGCGCCAATGCGGCGACGGCCTCGCGGCTCAAGGTCGCGCGGCTGCTGACCCTGGCCGGCGAGGCGACCGGCGAGGTCGGTTTCGACGGGTCCGGCAACGTCACCCTGATGGTGACCGTGCCCGGGCTGCTGGATAAGGCAGACAAGGTCGACAGCGTGACGCCCGCGCAGATGGAGGCGCGCTTCGAGGAGTTGATCGGCGCCGCGCCCGAGGCGCTCAACCAGCTGAAAGAGTTCGCCGACGCCCTGGGCAACGACCCGAACTTCGCGGCCACCATGCTGGCCGCGCTGGACGCCAAGGCCGACAAGGCGACGACCTACACAATCACCCAGGCCGACGGCAAGTTCCTGCTCAAGACGGGCAAGGCGGCCGATTCGTCCCTGCTGGGCGGCAACGCCCCGGCCTACTACGCCTCGGCGGCCAGCGTCTCGGCGCTCGAGGCCGAGGTAGCTGATGGATTCAATCGCCTGGCGACGGCGTTCAATAACGGCGCCGCGCAGATCAACGCAATATAGGGGAAATGAACTGTGAGCCTTGAAACTCAGATCGCGGCGCTGGTGACGGCCGCCAATAACTTGACCGCCGCGGTTAATGGGAAAATGACCGAGATCGACCAGAAGGTCGATGATGCGGTGGTTAGTGTTCCGGGAACCGTTAAGAGTTATTTGGAGAATCGAATTAGCTACTACGTCGACTCCGTTAATGGCAATGATGCTAATGACGGGTTGAGCTGGGCAAAAGCCAAGAGAACCTTAAAGGCAGCCGTAGAGGGGGTTGGATTCCGTCGATATGCGTATATCTGGCTTTCAAAGAATACGCATTTTATGAGTAGCAGTATCTCGCAGCCAGATGGCAGCAACATCATTATTTATGGTGATAACACTCCCTATGCGAACATAGTCGAGGCTGACCGCGATCAATGGGTGATCCGGCGCCCTGATTATGCGGATGGCCTCCCAGGCACGGGCGACTGTCAGTATGTATTGGGGGCTGACGCGACAGTGTCTGTTCGCGGCCTACGTCTGAATTATGGCAACGTCCCGCATCGCCCGGTGCATTGGGCTTCCTTTTTCAAAGTGTTGTCGCGCGCCTACGTTAACTTTGGCGGCGCTAAGGTTGAAGCCCGCGACGGCAATAACGTTGTTAACGTGGAGCTCGGGAGTTGCACATTTACTGCAACTTACTCCAAGTTCAACGCATTGGCGGGGACAAACGTCGGTATTCTTCGTGGATATAGCGACTCGTCGTTTGGTTTTGCTGGCGGTTATCAAAACACGCTGACTAACTTCGTGATGAACGGCTCTGTTCCTTTCCAGTCGGCATAATCTTGGGGGTTTAAATGATTGTTACAGTAAGGGTTGGTGACACTGTATATCAGGGGTGGGACGTGGAAGCCCTGCGCGCCGCCGGCATCGCCGAGGATGTGATCGCTGCCGGCGTTTCCGCTGCGAAGTGGGCGGGCATCCGAACCGACCGCGATCTGCGCCTGACTGCCAGCGACTGGACGCAGCTTCCTGACAGTCCGCTGACTGCCGAGCAGAAGGCCTCGGCCGCCGCGTATCGCCAGGCCCTGCGCGACCTGACCGAGCAGCCGGATCCCGACGTCCTGACGTGGCCTGAACCGCCCGCCTTCCTGAAGTAACCGAAGCCGCGAAAGCGGTTTTTTTACGCCTGCAGAAAGCCCCCGCCCTGGGGGCTTTCGCGTTTCTGAGGATCCCCTATGTCGATCGCAATCCCTGCGCCGGCCGCTGGCTGGCGTGCCTGGCTTTTGCCGTTCCACCTGGTGCTGTTCGTGCTGCAGCTGGCGGTACTCCTGCCGCTGCGCGTGGCCTTCATCCTGGCCGGCTTCATCGTGGTGCCGCTGGCCCTGCCGTTCCGCACCCGCCACGCCGACACCGCCGAGCGTTTCAGCCAGGCCGCCGGTACCTGGTACCTAGTGACGCTGCCGCGCTGGGCCTGGCCCTGGAGCAATGACCGCGACGGCGCCCTGGGCGATCGCCGCGGCTGGTGGCACACCAACGCCCCGTTCGGCCTCGGCGCCTACCACTGGTTTTCCATGCTGGTCTGGCTCGCCTTCCGCAACCCGGCCAACAACCTGCGCTTCACGCGGCTGTTCGGCTGCCCGGTGACGCGCACCGCCTGTACCTGGTGGGGCCGCGACGAGGTCGAAGACGACCCGGGCAAGGGCGGCGTGCGCTTCCTGATGGCCCGTGCGGGCCTGCTGTGGCGCTTCTACGGGCTGTATTGGGTCTGGCAGTGGAGTGCCAGCCGCGCCCTGGTGGTGCAGCTGGGCTTCAAGCCTGAGCCGTCCGACTGGCTCGAGGACTACCAGGCCGACCCGACCCGCGAGTGGAAGGGCTTCACGTTCGAGATCAACCCCATCAAGGCGATCGGCTGAGCCGCGCCGTACAGGAGAACGCCACCATGGCAGACCGCAAGAACTACACCGTGCTCGTGCCCTACCCCAAGGGCGGCGGCCACTGGACGCGCAAGGGCGACAAGGTCGACCTGCTCGAGGTCGAGGCCCTGGCCCTGCGCCAGGCCGGCCGCATCAAGCTGACCGCCGAGCTCGAGGCCGAACAGGCCGCGCCGGCTACCACCAAGAAAACCACCGCTAAGGACTGACCATGGCCGAGGTAACCAATTTCGAGCACAACGGCGTCTCCGTCGAGACGACCGAATCCCCGGAGGCCATGGGCGGCCTTGGCGACAACGTCGTGGGCCTGGTCGGTACCGCGCCCAAGGCTGACGCCAGCGTGCCGCGCAACGCCCCGTTCCGCATCAACAGCTTCACCCTGGCCGCGCTGCTGGATCCGACCGGCACCGAGGCCGGCTCGCTGTATCACACCGTCCACCAGATCCTGAAAGTGGTGAAGGTGCCGGTCTATGTGATCGTGGTCGAGGAGGGCGCCACCCCGGCCGACACCCTTAACAACGTGATCGGCGGCGTCGACGCGACGTCGGGCCAGGTGACCGGCCTCGGCGCCCTGGCGCTGTGCGCCGAGGTGCCGACCATCATCGGCGCCCCGGGCTTCTCCGACGACCAGGCGGTGCATAGCGAGCTGGCTAGCCTGGGCAAGCGGATCCGCGCGCGGGTGGTCTTCGACGGCCTGGACACCGACGTGGCCGGCCAGGTGGTCAACAGCCAGGCAATCGGCGGCGCCGAGCTGGGCTACGACCGCTGCTACATGGTTCACCAGATGCCGGCGGTCTACTCCAAGGCGGCCAAGGCCAACGTGTTCCTGCCGCCCTCGAGCCTGGCCATTGCCGCCATGGCCGCGGTCAAGCAGTGGGAAAGCCCGGGCAACCAGGTGACCTACGCGGCCGACGTCTCGCGCTCTGTCGAGTACAACATCCTCGACAAGTCGACCGAGGGCGACCTGCTCAACCGCTACGGCGTCAGCTACTACGCCCGCACCACCCTGGGCGGCTTCTCGCTGCTGGGCAACCGCTCGATCACCGGCAAGTTCATCAGCTACGTGGGCCTCGAGGACGCGATCACCCGCAAGCTGGTGAAGGCGGCGCAGAAGGTCATGGCCAAGAACCTGACCAAGACCTTCATGGAGCAGGAGGTCAAGCGGATCAACGACTGGATTCAGACCCTGGTGGCGGACGAGACCATCCCGGGCGGCAAGGTGTACCTGCACCCCGAGCTGAACAGCGTCGAGAAGTACAAGAACGGCACATGGTACCTGTGCATCGACTACGGCCGCTACGCGCCCAACGAGCACATGATTTACCAGCTCAATGCGTCTGACGCGATCATCGAAGAGTTTCTGGAGGACGTTCTCTGATGCTTACCAACCGAGTGCGGCAGATCATCACCGCAACCCTGCAAGGCCTGCCGCTTAACGCGACCATCGACGACTACGATCCCCCGGTGATCGAGTTCGACATGGAGGAGATGCGCGGCGGGCGCTACATCCCCGAGGAGATGGCCACCGGCATGAAGGCCCTGACCGGCAAGCTGACGCTGCAGGGCGTCGGCCTGCCGATCATGGCGGCCCTGGGCGTCAGCGGCGGCGACGAGGTGCTGCTGACCGTGCAGGAGGCCGGCGAAGACCAGGACGGCAACGAGTGGTTCACCTACCACGTGCAGGGCGGCAAGCTGAAAAAGCTCGAGGAGAAGACCCTCAAGATGGGCGACAAGCCGGTCACCGTGCTGGAAATCGCCCTGCGCACCTACACCCGCCTGGAGATGGGCGTGCCGGTGATCGACATCGACACCCGCACCCAGAAGGTGGTGGTCAACGGCGTGGATCTGCTCAAGGGCGCCCGCCGCCTGGCCCTGATGGTGTAACCCTCAACCCTCGAACCAAGCCGCCTACGGGCGGCTTTTTCGTGTCTGCAAGGAATCCCCGCAATGACCTGGAAACCCGAACCGCATCCGCTGCGCTGGCCCGTCACCACCGAGGTCGGCGAGACCCTGACCAGCATCGAGCTGCGCGCCCTGACCGTCGAGGAGCACCGCGCCGCCCTGGCCACCGTCGGCGACGACGAAGACGACCAGTTCGAGGCCCTTCTGCTGGCCGCCACCGGGCTGTCGCTGTCGGTGCTCGAGCAGATCAAGCGCCCCGACTACGTGAGCCTGGTCAAGCGCATGCACGAGTACGTCAACCTTCCGGCCAGCTACTTCCTGGGCCGCAAGCCCGAGGATCCCGACGACGTCGAGCTCCTGGTGCCGATCAAGGCGATCGGCCGCACGGTCGACCGCCTCGCCCTGCAGGTGCCGGCGATGAAGGCGACCAAGGTCATGCGCAAGCTCAAGACCGACGCCGAGCGCGCGGACTTCATCAGCGCGCACTGCACCGGCCTGTCGACCGTGGAAATCGTGCGGCTGAGCCTGCCCGATTGGACGCAGCTGCAGGAGCGCCTGCACGCTTTTTTGAACAAACCGGCGGACTACTTTCCGAACGCGACATCGAAGTGATCCTCGATGTCGTACCCCTCGTTTATCACGTGAGCGAGGCAGAGATTCTGGAGTGGGATGCCGGCAAAGGGCTGCGCCGCTACGAGCTGGCCATGGCGCGCCTGGGCGCGAAGCAAAAGGGGTAGGGCATGGCTGACACAAAGTCGAAGTACTCGCTGCGGCTGGCCGCCGTGGACGCCTACTCGAAGACGTTCGGCGACTTCTCGAAGAAAGCCGAGCAGCTGCAGGACGAGATCAAGGGTCAGCGCGCCGAGCTCGACAAGCTCAACCGCGCCGCCCGCTCGGCCGACGGCTACACCAAGCTGACCGAGAAGCTCGACAAGACCAAGGCCGCCCTGCAGGCGGCCAGGGTCGAGCAGGCCAGCCTGGCCAAGACGCACCAGGCTGCCACCGCCACGGTGGCGCGCCTCGAGCAGGAATATGGCCAGGCCGCGGCTACGCTCAAGGCGCTGGAAGGCGCCGAGGCGGCCAACACGGCCCAGGTCAAGGCGGCGCGCGTCGAACAGAACCGGCTTGGCCGCGAGCTGGCCAGCGCCACGGCCGAGGTCAAGCGCCTGGACAACGCCCAGGACAAGAACACCGCCAGCCTGCGCACCCTGGAAGCGGCGCAGCGGGCCGAACGGAATCAGCTCAAGGGCCTGCAGGCCGAGCTGACCAAGGCCGGCGTGGATACCAGCCAGCTGGCCGCCGAGCAGAAGCGCCTCGAGACGGCCACGGAGCATGCCAACGCGGCCCTGCAGGCGCAGCGCGCACGGCTCGAGGCCGTGAGCAGCGCCCAGGGGCGTATCGACGCGAATCGGGGCGCTCGCGCGGATCTGCGCGGGCAGATGCTGGAGACCGCCGCCATCGGCTACCTGGCCGCCAAGCCGGTAGACCAGGCGATGAACCTCGAGGTGGCCATGGCCGACGTGGCCAAGGTCATCAACTTCGAGGAGGGCCAGCGCGAGGCGATGGCGCAGGAGAACCTGCGCATGGCCAGCGACCGGCTGATCTCCTCGGCCGGTATCACCGCGGTGGATCTCGCCAAGATCCAGTACGCCGCGGGTCAGTCCAACATCGGCGGCGACGAGAAGACCAGCGAGGGCAAGCAGCGGGCGGTGATGGAGTTCACCCGCGACGCGGCGATCATGGGCGCGGCGTTCGACATCGACGCCCAGACGGCCGGCGAGACCATGGCCGGCTGGCGGGCCTCGATGAAGCTCGACCGGGCCGGCACGCTCGACCTGGCCAACGCCACCAACCACCTGGGGAACCAGTTCAACGCCACCCCGGCCGACATTGCGTCGGTGGTCAAGCGCTACGGCGCGATCGGTAGCGCCTCGGGCCTAAGCCCCGAGCAGAGCGCGGCCCTGTCGACGGCGTTCCTCAACCCGGGCACCGAGAAGGAAATCGCCGGTACCGGCTTTAAGAACTTCCTCGGCGCCCTGACCAAGGGCGGCGCCGCCACCAAGGGCCAGCGCGAGACCTGGGACGCCCTGGGCTTCGATCCCGAGGAGCTGGCCAGGGGCATGCAGCAGAACGCGCCGGAGACGATCCGGTCGGTGCTGCAGGCGCTCAAGCAACAGCCCGAGGAGGAGCAGAACGCGCTGGCCACCCAGCTGTTCGGCTCCGAATCAATCGGCGCCATCATGCCGCTGCTGGCCAACCTCGAGGAGGTCGACCGGGCCTTCGCGGCGGTGGCCAACGGCGCCGATCGCGCCGGCTCGATGATGAAAGAGGCCGAGGGCGTGGCCAGCACCTCGCGAGCTGGCTGGAACGCATTCACGGCCAAGCTGACTCGCCTCTCGACGACTATCGGCACGGCCATGCTGCCGGCCCTGGACGCCGTCCTGGTGCCCTTGGGCGCCCTGGTCGACATGATTAGCGATGCAGCCGAGGCCTATCCGCCGGTTACGGCGGCCATCGCCGTGCTCGGTGGCGGGCTGGCCGCCCTCAAGGTCGGCGCGCTGGGTCTCAAGTTCGCCGGCCTGCTGGTCGGCCAGGCCTTCAACAAGGCCGGGCTGGCACGGGCCAAGCTCGACGCCACCACCGCCCGCACGGCGGTGACGGCCGACGGCGCGGTCATGCGCCTGAACGCTGCCATGGCCCGCCTGGGCGCTGGCGGCGGGGTCGGTGGCCTGGGCGGGCGGGGTGGTCGCGGCGGTCGAGGTGGCCGCGGTGGTCGCGGCCTGGGCATGAAGGGCGGCGGCGCGCTGATGCTGGCGGCCGGCGCGGTGGATCTCGCCCAGGTGGTGATGGATGACGAATCGACCGGCGAGGACTACGGCGAGTCGATCGGCTCGACCGCGGGCGGCATGGGCGGCATGTGGGCCGGCGCTGCTGCAGGCGCTGCCCTGGGCTCGGTGGTGCCGGTCATCGGTACCGCTATCGGCGGGATCCTCGGCGGCGCCCTGGGCGCCTGGCTGGGCAGCGAAGCCGGCGGCGCCCTGGGCGGCATGGCCGGATCCGCGGTCGATCGCCTGCGCAGCCCCGACGAGGTCGCGGCGGCGGTGACCAATGCCGACAACCGGCAGATCACCTTCGCGCCCCAGATCCAAGTCAACGGCGCCGACCAGGCCACCAGCGAGGCGCTGGCCAACCAGGTGATGGCGAAAATGCGCGGCGAGTTCGTGCCGCTGATGATGGCCGACCCGCTCGCCGTGCGGCGCGGGGCGGCGCTGACCGATGGGAGTGACTGATGCGACAGCAGATGGCGCTGGGCGAGTTCGTTTTCGGGCTCGCGACCGGCTTCCCGTATGAGCGCCTCTCGCGCAAGACCACGGGCGGCTGGGTAGATCTGGACATCATCAGCAGCAAGCCGATGTCGCACAACACCGGCCAGGGCGCGGAGACCCTGCGCTTGAGCGGCAAGGCCCAGCTGGGTGCCGGCATGGCCAAGCTCGACGAGCTGCGCGCCATGGCCGACGCCCGCCGGCCCTACACCCTGGTCGACGGAATCGGCCGGGTGTGGGGCCGCTGGCGAATCGACGCCGTCAACGAAGACCAGGAGCGGGTGATCGACGACGGCACCGCCACGCTGCTGTCGTGGACGCTCGAGCTGCAGGAGTTCGTCAATGAGACGGGTTAGAACCATCGCCGGAGACTCGGCAAACGTGCTGCTTTACCGGGAGCTGGGACGCTCCGACGACGAGGCCGAGGAGGCCTTCTGGCTGGTCAATCCGGGGCTGGCCGAGCACGGCGCGGCCCTGCCGTCCGGCCTCTGGGTCAACCTGCCCGAGCTGGCCAGCAAGCCGGCCCAGGCGGCGCCGATCACTGCCTGGGACTGAGGAGGATACATGGTCATCGGATACACCCCAGCGGTGGAGATCTACGGCGCCAACGCGGCGCTGATTAACGCGCGCCTGGTCGATTGGGAGCACGTCGACGCCGCCGGCATCGAATCGGACACCCTCAAGCTGACGGTGAACATCGAAGGCCTCGAGGGGCTGCCCAGCGTCGACGGCAAGATCGGCCTGCGCGTGGGCTACAAGGAAACGGGGCTGGTCGACAAGGGCGAGTTCGTCGTCACGCGCACCACGCCCCAGCTGTTCCCGGCCCTGCTGCTGATCGTGGCCACCGCGGCGCCGTTCAAGGTGAAGGACGAGACGGGCTTCAAGGCCCGCCGCTCGGCCAGCTACGCCATGACGACGCTCGGCCAGATCTTCCGCCAGCTGACCACCAAGCACGGCTTCTCGCCGCGCGTGGCGGCCGAGCTGGACGCGATCCCGATCGTTCACGTCGACCAGTCGAACGAAACGGACATGGGCTTTCTGACGCGCCTCGCGCGGCGTTACGACGCCGTGACGAAGCCGGTCAACGACCTGTATGTGCTGGCCCGCCGCGGCCAGGTCAAGTCGCTGAGCGGCAAGCCGCTGCCCCCGGTCACCCTCTCGGTGACGAAGGACAACCGGCCAGGCGATCGCGCGTTCATTGCGGCGAGCATCGACCAGGACAGCCGGATCCGCTTCAAGGGCTGCAAGACCACCTGGTGGGACGGCAGCGCCGGCAAGGAATGCGTGGTGGAGGTGGGCGAGGCGCCCTTCAAGACTGTGCGCCAGCGCTACCAGGACGAAGCCGAGGCGAAGGCCGCGGCCGAGGGCGAACACCGCAAGACGAAGCGCGAGGCGGCGAAGCTGCGGATCGACTGCCCGGGCAACCCGGCGTTCGGTGCCGAGGGGCTGCTCGAGCTCGACGACAGCTGGCCCAGCTTCATGCGCGGCACCTGGTCGATCGACAAGGTGACCGCCAGCGGATCCCGCCAGCAGAGCTACCGCTGCACCCTCGAGGCGTCCTACCCCGACGGGCGCCAGGATTGACGACTCCCCATCGCCTCGCGGCGGTGGGGATTTTTTTGTGCTTGAAATTTGTTGCGTTAGGTTCCAGCGCGTTCTAGTATCCGCTGCAACCTAACGCAAAGGAGGGGGAATTGGAAAAGAAGCCTAAGAGCTCGGCGCAGCGTGTGGAGGAGTACGAAGCGAGGCTGCGAGAGATCGGCGGGCGAAAGCTCGCGAGTGTTCGGCTTGGGCCGGAGGCGGCCGAAGCCTTGGCATTTTTCGAGGCGCGGGGCGAGTCCGCGACCAAGGTAATCAACAGGCTGCTGATCGCAGCAAAGGAGCAAGACCAATGACCGAGCAACACCTATTAGACCCGTCGGCCGTATCCCTTGAGGGCGGTCGCCCAACTACCACTTCACTGGTTGTCGCCGAGGTGTTCGGCAAGCGCCACGATGACGTGCTAAAGCGGATCAGGGGCCTGGACTGCTCGCCCGATTTTCATGCCCGCAATTTTGCGGAGATGATCGTAGAGGTCGCGATTGGCAAGGGTGCGACCCGAAAGAGCCCGGCTTACCGCATGACCCGCGACGGCTTCACCTTCCTGTGCATGGGCTTCACGGGCGCAGAGGCGGCGCGCTGGAAAGAGGCTTACATCGCCGCCTTCAACCGCATGGAGGCTGAGCTGCAGCGCCAGCATGCCGACCAGTACAACGCCGAGGTGGGCGCCGAGTTCACCGGGCGCGTGGTGGAGCTGGACTTCGGCAAGGGCGTGGTGGCTGCCGAGTGGGATACCGCCGGCAATCTGTGGCTGAGCGACCAGGAGCTCGACGCGCTGCTCGGCTACCGGCTGCGCAACTCGACGCTGAACCTCTACCACCGCTACGAGCGCGAGTTCCCGGTGGGCAGCGTCTGGCTGTATCGCGACGAAAGGGGCGCCCAGCGGGCGCTTTTCACGCCGCTGGCCTGGGAGGTGATCGCCCGCCGGTCTACCGTGCCGCTGGCTGCCGCGCTGGGCCTGGCTGCGGTGCAGTACTACGTGCCGCCGCAAATGATGGAAGTCGAGCGCGAGCGCTACATGCGCCTGGCCCGGACGGCGCGCGAGAGCGGCGAGCACTTCCAGCGCATCGCTGCCGCCAGCAACGAGCTGGCCAGCGCTGTGGCGGCAGCGGCTGAGCCGGTTTATCTCGCGGCTATGTCCGTCGAGGAGTGCCACCCCATGCTGCCACGGGCCAACAAGACCCACTGACAGCCATAACAAGAAAGCCCCCACTGCCTTGCGGCGGTGGGGGCTTTCTTCGTTTCTGGCTGGGTCTAGAGCAGGCCGAGGAGCTTCTCTGGCGGCCTCTGCCCTTCGCCGCCTTTGCTGTACAGGGCCGCGTCGCCCTTGTTGTTCCGTCTCGCCAGGGTCTCGGCCAGCTGCCTGGCCTTGCCATTCACGGCCGCCCATCCTTTCTCGTGCTGCACCCATAGGCTGCCGCCCGATCCAAACTTGCAGGCCGCCCATTGATCGCCGTCAATTTGCTTGATTGTGCAGTCCGCCTCCCGGCCGGCGTTCCTGTGCGCCAGCTCGAGCGCCCACACGTCGTAACGCATGTAGGTTACGGCGCCAATCAGGCAGGCCAGGCCGATGATGATTTTGTTTGTGCGCGTCATGCTGCAGGCTTCTCCGTTGTGGCAGATGGCCGGCAGGGTAACAAAAAGCCCGCCAGGGTGGCGGGCTTGTGGGGTGGGTTACATGGGGCTAGTGCGCCACGTCGATGGCGAACACCTCGACCGGATCCGGCCCGAAGTGAGGGTGCGTGATGGTCGTCAGGCGGTAGCCCTTCCATGGCAGCACCAGGCGGCGGATTACGTCGCCGCGGGGCGGGTAGCCGCGCAGCAGCTCGATGCGGTCATACTCTCGGCCTTCTAGCCGCTTCCGCCAGTAAGGCGTCACGGCGCGGAACTCCTCGGGCTTGGTGCCGGCCTTGATCGCGTCGAAGTATTCGCCCTTGAGGGGGATGGTCAGGGTTCGCATGTGGCCGCCTCCTGCTCGAGCAGCTTTGCGCGCTCGTCCTGCAGTTCGTCAGAGAATCCGACCGGCCACCAGCGATGCGCGGTGCCTCGATCTCGCGGCGGCTGTCGCATGGCCAGGCCAAGGCCCTCGAGCTCTGTCAGGTAGCGCCGTGCCTGGGCCTTGGTCAGGTTTGCCGCGTCGGCGATCTGCCAGATCAGCGGCCCGATAGTGACAGCCGCGAAGTCACCAGCCTCGACCCGCTCGCGGTCGTATTGGGCGCGCCAGTGGGTGTGGTGGTCGGCCTCGGCTCCGGGGAAGGTGTAGCGCTTCCGGCTGGATGCTTTGAGCGCCTGCAGCACGTTGCGCAGTGCGGCGTGGAGTCCGTCGGGGGTGCTTTCGCGCAACCCGGGGCGCCACCTGGCGCCGGCGCCACTGGCCATGGCGAGGATGACGCCGCGGGTGGTCAGGCAGTCGACCTCGGCGCGGTGCTCCTGGCCGGTGATCTCGACGCCCTGCTGCGCTGCGGCCTTGGTCAGGCGCTGACGGCGCACGCTGCCCGGATCCTCGCCGGGCTCCTGCCAGAAGTGCTTATAGACCGACTGCGCGCACTCGGCGTACAGCTCGGGCGCCTCGATGCCGTGCGCCGCGGCGCTCTGCTCGATCAGGCGCAGGTCGTAGTCGGCGTGCCAGATGACCAGCTGGCGGCCCTCGAGGATCTGCAGCAGCTGGGCCTGCACCTCGGGCCAGCCCGGGGCGTCTGCGACCATGGCGTCGGTTATGCCGTGGATCTCGGTCACGCCTGGTGGGATGGGCCGCGTCGGCTTGACCAGGGTCTGCAGGAGGGTTTCGCCGCTGCAGGCGACGACAGCGAGCTCGACGATCTCGGCCTGGTCATCGAGGCCGGTCGTTTCCGTGTCGAGGATGGCGGCATTCTGGGCCACCCAGCGGCGGGCGATTGCGTGGGATGCTTGGTGCATGGGGTTACTCCTGCTCTGCCGCGCTGCTGGCGATAGCGGCCTTTGCGTGGGCCATCATTTGCACCTGGCCGCCTTTGATCTCAACGGTGCCGAGGGCATGGAAAAGCTCGCCGCTAAGCCCGCTGCGGATAGGGTGAGTTAGCAGCAGGACGCGCCCCAGTAGCTCGCGCAGTCCTTCCTCTGTGCACAGAAGCTCGCCGACCAGGTCGTCTTCGACGAACTCCATCACTTCATCCCACAAGTCGTCGCCTGCCTCGTCCCGCTCGGCGAATTTTTCGGGGTACATGGCAACGATCAGCTCGTAGAGCTCGAGGTCGCTGATGCGTTGCGCGTTCTTCATCTTCTGGGCTTGGCTCATGGCTGTTTCTGCTCCTGGTCTTCGTTGGTCTCGGGATCCTGCAGGGCGGCGCAGGTCATGCGGTACAGCAGCGCCAGGCCGGCCACCAGGGCCGCGCCAGCGCCGAACAGCAGGCCGAGCAGCTGCTCGGCGGGGCTGGACGTGTGGCGGCTCATAGACCGGCCTCCCGCTGCAGTGCCTGCAGGAGCTCGTGGTCGACGCCTGGGATCTCGAACTCCTCGCGCAGGTAGTTGACGATCACCGCCGCCAGGTCGACTGCCGCGGTGGCCCGCGCAATGCTGCCGCTGTTGGTGCTCACCAGCCCGCCAGCGCGGGCGCTGGTGGCCTTGTGCGCCACCGGCTGCTCTCTCACTACCAGGTCGAGCAGCTCGCTTGCCTGGAAGCCCTGGTGCTCGAGGATGGCCGCGGCAATGGCGCGGACGCGGTGCAGATCCTCGGGCTCGATGGCGCTGGATACGTTCTCTGTGATGCTCATCAGGCTGCCTCCCCGATCATGCGCAGGATGCCGTGCCAGGCTGTCAGGCACTGTTGCTCGGCGAATTGGCGCACCAGGTCGCGATAGCGCGGATCTCGCGCCAGGTGCAGCGGCAGGCTTGCCGCGGTGGTATAGTCGCGTGCGGACATAGGGAACCCTCCAAGGTCTATGTGTCTGGCCCGGTTAGCGGTTGCCGCCGCTGCCGGGCTGTTTCTTCACTTCATCAGCGCCTCAAGGCGTCGACGCAGCTCGGGCACGTCGTCGACCTTGAACCGGCCGTCTCCCCGCCCGTACTTCTCGAACAGATCCTCGATCGCCTCGAGCAGCAGGTGCTTCACCGGCACGCCCTCGGTCGTCATGTTTTTCAGCTCGGCCATGCCCTTGTGGTACTTGGGCGCGGCCAGCACCTTGAGCTGCTTCTCGCCCTCGTCGGCCACCACTGCGCGGCGGGCCTTCTCGACGTGCTCCTCTGCCAGCTGGCTGGCTCGGCTCGGCCTGGTGGTGGTCGGCTTGCTGATGGTGGTCATTGGGTCAGCTCCAGTAGTTCGGCGGTTACCGCTTCGATCTCGAGGCGGGCCTTGTTGTCCTCGGGCAGATCCATGACGCTGCGGCCCTGCTCGATGCCGGCCACGTAGGACTGGCGCTGGCAGGTCTGGCTGCGCAGGATGGGCAGCTCGTAGGCCTCGAGGGTGCCGCGCACGTCGCGCTCGAGCACCGTGCCCGGGATAGCGCGGGCGATCATCATCGCCGCCACCGGCCGACCGTCGGCGATCTCCTGGCGGTCTTTCACCAGCTGCACCAGGTCGCCGCATGCCCAGATGTCGTACTGGCTCGGCTGCACGGGAATCAGCACGGCATCAGCGGCCCGGATGGCAGCGGCGGTCAGCTCGCTGATCTGGGGCACGCCGTCGACCACGACGTAGTCATAGCCCCCAGCTACGCGCGGCAGGTCGCGCGCCAGCGCCTTGCCCATCGAGACTGTCGGGATCACCCCGGCATCGTCCTCGGCCTCTGGCCTGGATGCCGCCCAGTCGGTAGCCGAGCCCTGCTGGTCGAGGTCGACAAGCAGCACGCGGAATCCATGCTTTACGGCCAGGCAGCTGGCCACGTTGGTGGCGGTGGTCGTTTTCGACGTGCCGCCCTTCTGATTCAGTATCGCGAACACCTTCGCAGCCATTGCCGCGCCCTCCTCGGTTGTTGGTGGTGCGCACAATATAGGCCCATTGGTGAAAAAGTACAACGGGCCAAAAGTACAAAAGACCAAAAACAGCCGGCGCGATAGCGCCGACATTGTCCCGCCGCTGAGGCCTGTCCTTTCTCTCGTCGCTGGAGCCCAGCAACGGCGCGGGTTTCCCGCGCCATAAGCAAGCCGGCGCAACGCGCCGTCCTTTTAGTGCATGCCATGAACCAGGGGCTTTCTGTGCCTTGTTGGTCATTGGCTCGCCTTGTCCACCCTCTGGCGATTAAGTCGCCCAATCCACTAGCGCCCATCCAAAGGCGTAGGGCTGAGGGTGTATATCCACCGCACTTCATACACCCTTAGCACATGGGCAACATACACTCCAAGCCCTACAGCGTGCCAGGGCCAAGGGTGAGGAAGCGATCGACCATCGCGAGCGGGTCAGCTTCGGCAACTACGGCGGGGCCACC
>NZ_JBWXTH010000017.1:0-55075 GCF_056856075.1 Pseudomonas sp. FA-1 | reverse complement strand
TGGTGGAGCTAAGCGGGATCGAACCGCTGACCTCCTGCATGCCATGCAGGCGCTCTCCCAGCTGAGCTATAGCCCCACAATGTTGCGCTGAACTCGAATCACCGGCTGGGTGCCTGGCGTTTCGTTTTAGCTCATCGCTGTGGACGGGGCGCATATTAAGTTCCGATTGCTGGGCTGTCAAACATATTTTTGAAAATATCCAAAAATTTTTTCACAGATAACAATCACTTATCGCCCTGCCCCGTTTTCGAGGCCACTTGCTCCTGCAAGCGAGGATTGCAGGAGCGGCCTTGCGCCGCGAAAGGGCCGCACAGCGGCCCCATGGGCTTGGCATCAAGATGCAAACACGGGGACCGCATTGCGGTCCTTTCGCGGCGCAAGGCCGCTCCTACAGGGTTGCGCAAAACCTTCAGGCGATGGTCGCCAGCAGCTTCTCCCACTCCTTGTTTTCCTTCTTCGACACGCCGCCGAGCAGGTCCAGGGCCTGGCGCAGACGATAGCGGGTCAGGTCAGGGCCGAGAATCTCCATGGCATCGAGCACCGAGACCGAGCTGGCCTGGCCGGTGATCGCAGCGAACATCAGCGGCATGGCGTCACGCAGCTTCAGCTCCAGCGCTTCGACCACGGCCTGGATGCAGCCGGTGATACGGTCCTTTTCCCACTGGCGCAGGCTCTCGAGCTTCCACAGGATCAACTGCATCACCTGGCGTACCTGGTCAGCGGACAGCTTCTTGCTTTCGAACAGCTTGGCGTCGAGCTTCAGGCCGCCTTCGAAGAAGAAGCCACCCAGCGGGGCGATCTGGCTGAAGGTTTCGACCCGGCCCTGTACATGGGGGGCGATCTTCATCATGTAGTCGCTGTTGAAGGCCCACTTCTGCACGCGTGCGGCGAACTCTTCCACCGGCAGGTCGCGCAGCCACTGGCCGTTGAGCCAGGACAGCTTCTCGATGTCGAAGATCGGGCCGCCCAGGGAGATACGCGACAGGTCGAAGTGCTCGACCATTTCGGCCAGGGAGAACTTCTCGCGCTCGTCGGGCATCGACCAGCCCATGCGGCCCAGGTAGTTGAGCATCGCCTCGGGCATGAAGCCCATGCGCTCGTAGAAGGTCACCGAGGTCGGGTTCTTGCGCTTGGACAGCTTGCTCTTGTCGGGGTTGCGCAGCAGCGGCATGTAGCACAGCTTGGGCTGCTCCCAACCGAAGTACTCGTACAGTTTGATCAGCTTCGGTGCCGATGGCAGCCATTCTTCGCCGCGCAGGACGTGGGTGATGCCCATCAGGTGATCATCGACCACGTTGGCCAGGAAGTACGTCGGCAGGCCGTCGTTCTTCATCAGCACCTGCATGTCCATGCGGTCCCATGGGATCTCGACGTCGCCACGGAGCATGTCCGGCACCACGCAAACGCCCTCGCTCGGCACCTTCATGCGGATCACGTGGGGTTCGCCGGCATCCAGGCGGCGCTGCACTTCCTCGGCGCTCAGCAACAGGGCGCGACCGTCGTAGCGCGGGGTCTCGCCGCGGGCCATCTGCTCGGCACGCATCTGCTCCAGCTCTTCGGCAGTGCAGAAGCAATAGAAGGCGTGGCCGGCATCCACCAACTGCTTGGCGTACTTGGCATAGATCTCGCCGCGCTCGCTCTGCCGGTAGGGGCCATGGGGACCACCGACGTCCGGGCCCTCGTTCCACTCGATGCCGAGCCAACGCAGGGCGTCGAAGATCTGCTGTTCCGACTCACGGGTCGAGCGCAGCTGGTCGGTGTCTTCGATACGCAGGATGAACTCACCGCCGTGCTGCTTGGCGAAGCAGTAGTTGAACAGGGCGATGTAGGCGGTGCCGACATGGGGATCGCCGGTGGGCGATGGCGCGATGCGCGTGCGAACGGTGGTCATGGAGAGTCTCGAACGAAAGATGAAACAAAGGCCGAATGGTAGCAGGGAGCAGGCGTCGGGCTCCAGCGATGGCGCGCAGGCGAATGTCGACGGCCGCTGCGGCCTTCTGCAGCTTTGGAGGCTGGGCCGTCCTTATCGCGGGACAAGCCCGCTCCTACAGGCGCTCAGCTGGCGATCAGGCGATCGCGCAACTGGGCAATTTCATCGCGCAGCTGCGCCGCGGCCTCGAACTCCAGGTCGCGAGCCAACTGGAACATTTTCTCTTCCAGTAGCTTGATGCGCTTGGTGATCTGGGCCGGGGTCTGCAGCTCGGCCTCGTAGCGGGCGCTCTCCTCTGCCGCCTTGGCCATGGCCTTGCGTTTCTTGCTTCGCCCGCCGGGCACGCTGGCGCCTTCCATGATGTCGGTGATGTCCTTGACCACGCCCTTGGGCACGATGCCGTGGGCCTGGTTGAAGTCGATCTGCTTGGCCCGGCGCCGCTCGGTCTCGTCGATGGCCCGCTGCATGGAACCGGTGACCTGGTCGGCATAGAGGATCGCCTTGCCGTTGAGGTTGCGTGCGGCCCGGCCGATGGTCTGGATCAACGAACGCTCCGAGCGCAGGAAACCTTCCTTGTCGGCATCGAGAATGGCCACCAGGGACACTTCGGGCATGTCCAGACCTTCGCGCAGCAGGTTGATACCCACCAGCACGTCGAAGGTGCCCAGGCGCAGGTCCCGGATGATCTCCACCCGCTCGACGGTGTCGATGTCCGAGTGCAGGTAGCGCACACGCACGTCGTGGTCGGCCAGGTAGTCGGTGAGGTCTTCGGCCATGCGCTTGGTCAGGGTGGTGGCCAGCACCCGCTCGCCTGCCGCGACTCGCTTGCCGATCTCCGAAAGCAGGTCGTCGACCTGGGTCAGCGCTGGGCGCACCTCCACCTGAGGGTCCACCAGGCCGGTGGGCCGGACCACCTGCTCCACTACCCTGCCGGCATGCTCGGCCTCGTAGGGGCCGGGCGTGGCGGACACGAAGATGGTCTGCGGGCTGACCGCCTCCCATTCATCGAAGCGCATGGGGCGGTTGTCCAGCGCCGACGGCAGGCGGAAGCCGTACTCCACCAGCGTTTCCTTGCGCGAGCGGTCGCCCTTGTACATGGCGCCGACCTGGGGAACGCTGACGTGGGACTCATCGATCACCAGCAGCGCATCGGCCGGCAGGTAGTCGTACAAGGTAGGTGGCGGCGCGCCGGCCGGACGCCCGGACAGGTAGCGCGAGTAGTTCTCGATGCCATTGCAATAGCCCAGCTCCAGGATCATCTCCAGGTCGAAGCGGGTGCGCTGCTCCAGGCGCTGGGCCTCCACCAGCTTGTTGGCCTTGTGCAGGTACTCCAGGCGGTCCTTGAGTTCTTCCTTGATGCCCTCCACCGCTTCGAGCAGGGTTTCGCGCGGGGTGACGTAGTGGCTCTTGGGGTAGAAGGTGAAGCGCGGCAGCTTGCGGATGACCTCGCCGGTGAGCGGGTCGAAGGCGGCGATGTTCTCCACCTCGTCGTCGAACAGCTCGATGCGGATGGCTTCGAGGTCCGATTCGGCCGGGAAGATGTCGACCACATCGCCACGCACGCGGAAGGTGGCGCGGGCGAAGTCCATCTCGTTGCGGGTGTACTGCAGGTCCGCCAGGCGGCGCAACAAGGCACGCTGGTCGAGCTTGTCGCCGCGATCGACGTGCAGGACCATCTTCAGGTAGGTCTCCGGGCTGCCCAGGCCGTAGATGCACGACACCGTGGTGACGATGATGGCATCGCGGCGCTCCAGCAGTGCCTTGGTCGCCGACAGGCGCATCTGCTCGATATGGTCATTGATCGAGGCGTCCTTCTCGATGAAGGTGTCCGACGACGGCACGTAGGCTTCCGGCTGGTAGTAGTCGTAATAGGAAACGAAATACTCCACCGCGTTGTTCGGGAAGAACGCCTTGAACTCGCCATACAGCTGCGCGGCGAGGGTCTTGTTCGGTGCCAGCACCAGGGTCGGGCGCTGCACCTGCTGGATGACGTTGGCGATGCTGAAGGTCTTGCCCGAGCCGGTCACCCCGAGCAGGGTCTGGTGCGAAAGCCCGGCCTCGATGCCCTCGACCATCAAACGGATGGCCTCGGGCTGGTCGCCGGCCGGCTGGAAACGGGTGACGAGCTGGAACTCGGACATGACGGACCTCGTGGATGACGCGGCAACTGTAAATTTAGCCAGTAGTCTAACCCAAATGAGCGCACCCGGCGCCCGTTTCAAGGACTGGCCTTTCAGTGGACCGGGCAATTAGACCAATGGTCGAAAAATATTCGCACAAAAGCCCGCAAAAGCTGCGCCAGACTGTCGCGGTGACCGGTCGGTATCACTATACTGACTCCCCGTTTGCGCACCGCTTCAACGCACTCGGCCGGAGCGTGCGCGCCCTATCACTCTCCAATTCAGAGCCAAGGTAACAATGAGCCTGTTTTCCGCTGTCGAGCTGGCACCCCGCGACCCCATCCTGGGCCTCAACGAAGCATTCAACGCCGATACCCGTACCGCCAAGGTCAACCTGGGCGTGGGCGTCTATTGCAATGAGGAAGGCCGTATCCCGCTGTTGCGCGCGGTGATCGAAGCCGAGACCCAGCGTGCCGCTCAGCATGCCTCCCGCGGCTACCTGCCGATCGACGGTATCGCCACCTACGACCAGGCGGTGCAAAAGCTGCTGTTCGGCGCCGAATCGCCGCTGCTGGCCGCAGGCCGCGTGGTGACCGTGCAGGCGGTCGGCGGCACCGGTGCTCTGAAGATCGGCGCGGACTTCCTCAAGCGCCTCTCCCCCGACGCCGTGGTCGCCATCAGCGACCCGAGCTGGGAAAACCACCGCGCCCTGTTCGAAACCGCCGGTTTCCCGGTGCAGAACTACCGTTACTACGACGCACCGAGCAACGACGTCGACCGCGCCGGCATGCTCGAAGACCTGAACAACCTGCCGTCCGGCTCGATCATCGTCCTGCACGCCTGCTGCCACAACCCGACCGGCGTCGACCTGGGTCTGGACGACTGGAAGAACGTCCTGGAAGTGGTCAAGGCCAAGGGCCACGTGCCGTTCCTCGACATGGCCTACCAGGGCTTCGGCGATGGCATCGCCGAAGACGCCTTCGCCGTGCGCCTGTTCGCCGAGTCGGGCCTGGACTTCTTCGTCTCCAGCTCGTTCTCCAAGTCGTTCTCGCTGTACGGCGAGCGCGTCGGCGCCCTGTCGATCGTCACCGGCTCCAAGGACGAAAGCACCCGTGTGCTGTCCCAGGTCAAGCGCGTGATCCGGACCACCTACTCCAACCCGCCGACCCACGGTGCCAGCATCGTCGCCGCCGTGCTCAACAGCACTGAGCTGCGCCAGATGTGGGAAGCCGAGCTGGGCGAGATGCGTGGCCGCATCCATGGCATGCGCAAGCAGATGGTCGAGCTGCTGGCCGAATACGGTGCCAAGCGCGATTTCAGCTTCGTCGGTCGCCAGCGCGGCATGTTCTCCTACTCGGGCCTGACCGCCGAGCAGGTCGGCCGCCTGAAGGACGAGTTCGGCATCTATGCCCTGGATACCGGTCGTATCTGCGTGGCCGCGCTGAACCAGAGCAACATCCACGTGGTCACCAAGGCCATCGTCGAAGTGCTGTAACCCATTGATTGCCAGGGGGTAAGCTTGACTTCCCCCTGGCTATCAGTAAGATACGCAGCAGATTCCGCGATAGCTCAGTCGGTAGAGCAAATGACTGTTAATCATTGGGTCCCTGGTTCGAGTCCAGGTCGCGGAGCCAAACACTGAAAAAACCTCCAGTTGCGCAAGCACTGGAGGTTTTTTCGTTTCTGCCGCCTGCACTCGCTATTTCAACGGTTCGGTCACCGGCCTGCCTTCGTCCACCAGGCTCCAGACCAGCAGCTTGGCCGGAGCGGATTCGCTGGCGTTGCGAGACACACTGTGCACGGTGCCAGGCGCTTCGTACCAATATTCACCGGCCCTGTAGGTCCTCTCCTGGTCATCGTTGAGCTTCGATACCACCGAACCTTCGAGTACGTAGGCCATCACCGCGCCAGGGTGCTGGTGGGCGGGCGATGCCTGGCCCGGGGCATAGTGGACGGTGAGCATCACGGCTTTCTTGCCGGGCGCATTGCTAGGGCGCTGTTCCTGTAGGACCTTGACCTGGTCAGGTTGCTCGCCGTGGGCCCAGGCGGGAGCCTGGATGCCTGTCACGCTGAAGGCAAGCAGCACGGCAAGGGATAGACGGGGGATGTTCATGGCGTTCTCCTGTGGGCGATTGCCAGCAGGTTATGCCCGGGTGGCTTGCGGACAAATGGCCAATACAAGGAAAAACCAGGAGGCCTATCGATACGTGTGCTGTGCACCTGCAGGAGCACCTTGTGCCGCGAAAGGGCTGCAAGGCAGCCCCAGCATTCTCAAAGACGCCCCACAGGATAGAACGCCCCGCCGCTCCAAACCCCAAGCCACTCCTGGCCCTCGATTTCACGCGGCACCGCCAGCTCCACCAACTGGTAGAACACATTGCGATGGATCAGCGCCTCGAGGTTACTGCGCATCAGAATATAGGGCGAAGGCTCCTGGGTCAGGGGATCGATCTCGACCCGCAGCGGATGCTCCGGGCCCGCCTCGACCTGGTCATCGACATTGCTGGTAAAGCGCAGCACCTGCTGCTCGCCACTGCCCTGCACCTCCAGCAGCACGGCGACGAAGGGTGCGTCATCGACCCGGATTCCGACCTTCTCCACCGGCGTAACCAGGAAATAATCATCGCCATCGCGGCGAATGATGGTGGAAAACAACCGGACCATCGGCTTGCGCCCGATCGGCGTACCCAGGTAGTACCAGGTCCCGTCGCGGGCGATGCGCATGTCGATGTCGCCGCAGAAATCCGGGTTCCACAGGTGTACCGGAGGCAATCCCTTTTCCTTGGGGATCTGTGCCAAGAGATCATTGGCCTTGCCGGTATCCGTCATCACCCTATCCTCAACGACTCATGCCCAGGAGACTACGAGCGTAATCGCGCATGGGGGGGCCAAGCAAATCTTCCGGCGCCTTGTCGTGGAACGTCAACAAACCGCCACGGCTCTTGATCCGCGCCGTATCGATCAAATAGCGGGTGCTGGTCTCGATCAGCATCATCTGCACCACACCGGTATCGACCCCCAGGCGATCGACGGCTTGCTCGTCGTACCATTCGTCCCCATTGCCGATGCGGTCATCGGTCCGCGCGAAACGGGTGTAGAGCACATAATGGGCGCCCACCGAGCGGGCTTCGGCCAGCGCCTCCTCCAGCCCCAGCGGCCCTTGGGCGCGACGCACCAGCGGGAAGTATTCGACGAAGCTCTTGTAGGCTTCCTCGGCCACCACGTTCGGCCGGGGCACCGGCCCCTTGCCCGGCGGTGCGAAATGCCCCTGGCCGATGAAGATGAACGAGTCGGGCTGCAGGCGCACCGACAGGCTGCGCCGGGTATCGCTGTGGTCCAGCAGCCCGGCATCGCTCATGTGGTAGCGAACCCCCTCGCCCATATCACTGACATTCATGCAACCGCCCAGCGCCAACAGCGCCAGCGACAAGACCAGCCTACGCATTCTTCCTCCAGAAACCGGCGACGAAAAACCGGCGAATAGCCGCCAGATGCAGCTTTTACGCCAGGTCAGCCGCCGATCACCTTCATCACCGTCACGCCGCCGGAAAACGCCAGGTCCTGCTTATCCGCCAGGGCCTTGACCAGCAAGCGTTGCAAGGCCGGTAGGGCTTGGTGGCGAGGCTTTTCCAGAAGGTCGCCGACGAAATGCCGGCTACCTGATGACAGACAGCCGTGCAACCAGCCCGTGGAGGACAAGCGCAGCCGTGAGCAGGTCCGGCAGAACGGCACGCTCTCGTTGGCGATCACGCCAAAATGGCCTTTGCTGGCCACTCGATAGCGCAAGGCGGTGGCATCCAGTGGCGCGCTGGCCTGCTGGAAGGCATGGGCCTGGCCAATCAGATCGAGCAATTGTTCGAGGCCGACGAATTGCTGAAGAAATGCGTTGTGGTCGCGGGCAAGATGGCCCATGCGCATCAGCTCGATGAAGCGCAATTCGTAACCTCGCTCCAGGCAGTAGTCGAGCAGTGGCAATACCTGATCCAGGTTCTGCCCGCGCATGGGTACCATGTTCACCTTGATGCCCATGCCGGCGGCACTGGCCTGCTCCATGCCAGCCAGCACCGTGGCCAGGTCGCCGCCACGGGCAATGCGACGGAAGGCGTCGGGGTCGAGCGTGTCGAGGGACACATTCAGACGACGGATACCGGCGGCCTTGAGCAATGGGAGTTTGCGCGAGAGCAACTGGCCGTTGGTGGTCAGGCCAATATCCGCCAGGCCCAGCGTTCCGACTGCTTCGAGAAAGGCCTCGAGGCGCGGGCTGACCAACGGCTCGCCACCAGTGATACGCAGCCGCTCGATCCCGGCAGCTTCGACCAGGTAGGCCACGCCACGGGCCATCAATTCGGCCGGGAGCTCATCCTGTGCCGCCACAAGGCGCTTGCCATCAGGCACGCAGTACGTACAGGCATAGTTGCAGGCAGCCGTCAGGCTGACACGCAGGTTGCGAAAGCGCCTGCCTTGACGATCGACGATCATGGGTGGGACTCCGGCACGGATGAATCAGGGCCGGCAAAACCTGACTCATAAATCAGGTTTTTGCAAGCCCCAACTTCTGGCCGGCTAGCGAACGGAGGCTGCGATGCAGCCTTTCGCGGCACAAGGCCGCTCCTACAGACGTACGAGGCCTGCGGGAGCGACTTGTCTCGCGATGCTCTAGTTCGCGATCTCCGGGTCGCGCTTGCGCTTGTTGCCCATGCGCACGCCAATGTCCATGAGGAACTGGAAGAAGCCTTCCTGATCCTCCAGCACATTGCTCCAGAACGGCGAGTGATACAGTGCCACGGCGCCATGCACCAACGCCCATGCGGCACAGTAGTGGAAATAAGGCGGTACGTCCTCGAGCTTGCCCTCGCTGATACGGCCCTTGATCAACAGGGTGAGGCGATCGAAGTTGGAGGCGCGGATGCGGTGCAGCTCCTCGACCATCTCCGGCACCTGGTTGCCCTTGACGACCTTTTCTTCCAGGCGGTCGAACAACCGGTAACGCTGCGGGTCGCGCATGCGGAACTCGAAATAGGCGCGCGACAGGGCTTCCTTGTCGCGGTCGACGTCGTCCGAGTGCAACAGGGCATTCAGGTCGCGTTCGTAGTCGAGCATCAGGCGCAGGTAGATCTCCGCCTTGGACTTGAAGTGCTTGTAGATCGTGCCTTTGCCGATACCCACGGCGTCGGCGATCATCTCGACGGTGACGCTGTCTTCACCTTGCTCGAGAAACAGCTTGAGCGCGGTATCGAGGATCTCTTGTTCGCGGCGGCGAAACTCACGGACCTTACGAGGTTCTTTCTGCATAGGAAGGACTGGATGGACAATCGAAGCGGTTTATTATGCCTAACTTGCAGGAAAATGCACGGATCATCCTCGCTTCTATGTATCACGATGCGTGTCGAGCGTAATCCTGGCGGCGTGAAGAGTAACCGTTTGTCCCCCTGGACATGCAGGGAAGACCCTATGGTTTCCAGGCGTATTCCAAATCTGTTTAAAAAACGACCAGTTGTCGCTGGCACTGTGCCAAACCTGATCGATACTTGGAGTGTTGGCGCGGCGCATCCCCCCAAGTGGCGCGTCAATAAAGGTGCCCAGGGACCGCGGTACCTTTGTTTTACTCCTAATGGTCTTAACCCGGATTCCCCCCCCAGAACCCGGGTTTTTTTTGCCCGCGGAACAGGTGCTTGCCTCTGGAGGGGGAGCGCCAAGCACCGGCAGGGAATCAGGCCACCCGCGCCAACGGGAACAGGCGCTTGAAGTTGGCCGTGGTCTGCTCGGCCAGCTGCGCATAGCTCACGCCACGTAGCGAGGCCACGTATTCGGCCACTTCGCGCACATATTGCGGCAAGTTCGGTTTGCCGCGGTACGGAATCGGCGCAAGGTACGGCGAGTCGGTTTCCACCAGCAGGCGGTCGGCCGGGACCTGGCGCGCCACCTCGCGCAGGGCGTCGGCATTGCGGAAGGTGACGATGCCCGACAACGAAATGTAGTAGCCCAGGTCCAGCGCCGCCCGGGCCATGTCCCAGTCCTCGGTGAAGCAGTGCAGCACGCCAGCTTGTGGCAGGCCTGCCTCGCGCAGCAGCGCCAGGGTATCGGCCCGCGCCGCGCGGGTGTGGACGATTACCGGCTTGCCGGTCTGGCGCGAGGCTTCCAGGTGCAGGCGGAAGGAGGCCTGCTGCAGCTCAGCGGCCTCAGGCTCGTAGTGGTAGTCCAGGCCGGTCTCGCCGATGGCCACCACGTGCGGGTGGGCCAGCTCGCGCAACAACCATTCCAGCGCTGGCGTTTCACCGGGCGCCAGGTCCAGCGGGTGCACACCGACCGAACAGTCCACGTCAGCGTATCGCTCGCTCAGGGCCTTGACCGCCCCGGCATTGTCGGCGCTCACGCCGATGCACAGGAAATGCCCCACGCCCCGTTCACGGGCTGCTTGCAAGGCGGCATCGAGGGAGCCGCCATGGGCGCTCAGGTCAAGTCGGTCGAGGTGGCAATGGGAATCTACGAGCATGGGATTACGGCACACATGAAGGAAACGAAAGAGGAATCAGCGCGAACCCGGCAATTGGACCCAATGGGCCAACAAGGCTTCGAGCAGCAGGACACGATTGAGGTTGGCCTTGGCCAGCACCTTCTGGCGTTGCTCGAGGATCCATGCCTGGACCTCCAGCACCCTGCCCTGCCGGCTTTTCTGCGCCAGGTACTGCACCACCTTGCGCATATCGCCCAAGCCTAGCCCCTCTTCGTCCTGGGTCAATTGGTAGCGCAGGATCAGGTGCGACCAGTCACAGAACCAGTCGAACAGCAACAGCAACGGCACGTTGCTCCAGGCTTCGGCCAGCTGGCTGGGGGACTGTTGCTGCTTGAGCAGTTTCTTCACGCCATCGGTGACCAATGCACGCTGCTCGCGCACGCCTTGAGCCTGCAAGCTCATGGCCATCAAGGGCGAGCCGGCAGCCAGGGTCAACAGCTCGTCGCGCTCTTCGGGCGCAACGTCGGGCAGGGCTCCGGCGAGGAAGGCCTGGCTTTGGGGCAGGCTCGGCTGCGGGCAGGCGACTTGCTGGCAGCGGCTCTTGATGGTCGGCAGCAGACGGCTGGGCTGGTGGCTGACCAGCAGCAGCACGGTATCGCCCGAAGGCTCCTCGAGGCTCTTGAGCAAGGCATTGGACGCATTGACGTTCATCGCCTCGACCGGCTCGATCAACACCACCTTGCGCCCGCCCTGCTGCGCGGTCTGCACCACGAACGACACCAGCTCGCGCACCTGGTCGATCTTGATCGGCTTGTCGGCCTCTTCCGGCTCCAGCACGAAGTTGTCCGGGTGGCTGCCGGCCTTGAGCAGCAGGCACGACTTGCACTGGCCGCAGGCATCCAGGCCCTGAGGTTGCTGGCACAGCAGGCGGGCCATCAGGCGCTCGGCCAGGGCCCGCTTGCCGATACCCTGGGGCCCATGGAGCAGGTAGGCATGGGCGTGCTGGGCGCGCCCGGCCAACTGCTGCCAGAGCGCCTGCTGCCAGGGGTAGGCCTCAGCCACGGCAGCGCTCCAGGATGCCCGGCAGCAACGCATCGATGGCGCGCTGCACGGCCTCCAGCGGCTGTGCGGCATCCAGCAAGCGGTAGCGCTGGGGCTCGCGCCCGGCGCGCTGCAGGTAGGCCTGGCGCACGGCCTCGAAGAAAGCTTGGCCCTCCTGCTCGAAACGGTCCAGGCGACCGCGGGCGGCAGCGCGGGCCAGGCCCACTTCCACCGGCAGGTCGAAGACCAAGGTCAGGTCGGGGCGCAGTGCGCCCTGGACGAACGTCTCCAAGGTGGCGATGCGTTCCTGGGACAAGCCGCGGCCACCGCCCTGGTAGGCGTAGGTGGCATCGGTGAAACGGTCGCACAGCACCACCGCACCGCGGGCCAGTGCCGGGCGAATGACCTCGGCCAGGTGCTGGGCTCGGGCAGCAAACACCAGGAGCAGCTCGGTGTCAGCGGCCATGGCCTCGTCGCTCGGCGCCAGGAGCAGCTCGCGGATCCGCTCGGCCAGCGGCGTACCGCCCGGTTCGCGGGTCAGGACCACGTCCAGGCCCTGTTCGCGCAGGCGCTCGGCCAGGTATTCGCGATTGGTGCTCTTGCCCGCGCCTTCGGGGCCTTCCAGGGTGATAAACAAACCGCTCACGGGCAGTCCTTACTGTTGTTCGTCAGGGGCCGGCGTCTCGGCCGGCACGGGTTCGCTGGCAGGCGCATCACCTTCGGGCGCCAGGCCTTCGCCTGATGGCTCGCTGGCAGGTGGCGCAGGCTCGACCGGCGCCTGCTCGCCAGCGCCAGGTTGCGCTTGGGGCGCGGGGCTCGAACGGTAGTCACTGCGCCGCTTGAGCTGGAATTCCCGCACCGCGCTGTTGTGGTCGTTCAGATCATCGGAGAACACATGACTGCCGTCGCCGCGAGCGACGAAGTACAGGCTGGAGCCGTCGGCGGGGTTCAGCGCGGCATGGATGGCCTCGCGGCCGACCATGGCGATCGGTGTCGGCGGCAACCCGGTCATGGTGTAGGTGTTGTAGGGCGTCGGCTCGCGCAGGTCGGCGCGGGTGATGCGGCCGTTGTAGCGCTCGCCCATGCCGTAGATCACGGTCGGGTCGGTCTGCAGCATCATGCCCAGGCGCAGGCGGCGCACGAACACGCCGGCGATCTGCCCACGCTCCTGGGGAATACCGGTTTCCTTCTCCACCAGCGACGCCATGATCAGTGCCTGGTACGGGTCGCGGTACGGCAGGTCGGTGGCGCGCTCGGCCCATTCCTTGGCGAGTACTTCCTCCAGGCGCATGTAGGCCTGCTGCAGCAGTTCGACATCGCTCATGCCGCGCACGAAGCGGTAGGTATCGGGGAAGAAGCGGCCTTCGGGAAACACCCCGGTATGGCCAAGCTTTTCCATCACCTGCGCGTCGGATAGCCCGTCGAGGGTGTGCTTGATCTTTTCATGCTTGGCGACCGCAGCACGCACCTGGCGGAAGGTCCAGCCTTCGACCAGGGTCAGGTTGTATTGCACCACGTCGGCACGGCGCCAGGCATCGAACAGCTCGGCCACGGTCATGCCAGGGGTGAGGCGGTATTCGCCGGTGTGCAAGGGGGTGCCGGCCATGTTGAAGCGCCAGTACAGGCGCAACCAGATGGCGTCGTCCAGCAGGCCCTCGTTCTGCATGCGATAAAACATGCGATTGGGCGTGGTGCCAGTGGGCACGTCGAGCAGTTGCTCCTGCGTCACGTGCAGAGGCTGCTCCAGGACCGAGTTGACCTTCCAGGCCGACCAGCCGAAGGCCAGGCCAGCGAGGATCAACCCCATTTCCAGCAGCAGCAGGAATTTACGTCTCACGAATCAGGTTTCCAGTAACGTACGGGCAACGGCCTGCAGTTTACGGGTGAGTGGGCCTGGCGGCCAGTCGAGCTTCAAGGCAGAAAGTGTACGCACCGGCCATACACCATAGACGCTGTTGCACAGGAACACTTCGTCGGCCTGTTCCAGGTCGTCGAGCGCCAGGTCGCGCACCTGAGCCGCGATGCCCAGGGCAGCGGCCTGCTCCAGCAACGCCGCACGCATGACGCCCGCCACGCCGCAACGACTCAGGTCGGCCGTCAACAGCTCGCCGTCGCGGACCAGGAAGAGGTTGCTGTAGACACCCTCGATCAACCGCCCGTGCATGTCCCGCATCAGCCCTTCGGCATATTCGCCACCCTGCCATTCGCTTCGTGCCAACACCTGCTCCAGGCGGTTCAGGTGCTTGAGGCCGGCCAGCAGCGGCTGTTCCGCCAGACGGGTCTGGCAATCGAACAGGTGTACGCCCTGCTCGGCGTGTTCCTTCGGATAGGCGGGCAACGGGCTGCCCTGGAGAATGCGCCGGGGGGCGGCGCCCACCATGGGGGCGTAGCCGCGTTGGCTATCGCCACGGGTGAGGATCAGCTTGGCAACGCCCTCGCCGAGTTGGCTGGCATAGGCGATGATTTCATTGCGGACAAGGGGCAGGTCGGCTTCGATCGCCAGGCGCTGGCAACCCAGCGCCAGGCGGTCGAGGTGCTGCGTGAGCAGGCTGGGCCTGCCGGCACGCACGGCGATGGTCTCGAACAGGCCATCGCCGTAGGCCAGGCCGCGATTCTGCAGGTTGAGTGCAGCAGCGGGCTGGCCGTCGATCCAGCTGTGCATCAGCCGACGAACCGGCGGAATACCAGCGAACCGTTGGTTCCGCCAAAGCCGAACGAGTTGGACAGCACCACGTCGATCGGCATGCTGCGGGCTTCGTGGGGCACGAAGTCCAGGTCGCAACCTTCGTCCGGTTCGTCCAGGTTGATGGTCGGTGGCGCCATCTGGCTGTTGATCGCCAACACGCTGAAGATCGCCTCCACCGCGCCTGCGGCGCCCAGCAGGTGGCCGGTCATCGACTTGGTCGAGCTGACCGCCAGCTTGTAGGCATGCTCGCCGAACACCTTCTTGATCGCGGCCACTTCGGCGATGTCGCCAGCCGGGGTCGAGGTGCCATGGGCGTTGATGTAGCTGACCGCCTCGGGGGCGATGCCGGCATCACGCAGCGCATTGACCATGCAACGTGCGGCGCCGTCACCGCTATCGGGTGGCGAGGTCATGTGGTAGGCATCGCCGCTCATGCCGAAACCGACCAGCTCGGCATAGATCGTCGCGCCACGGGCCTTGGCGTGCTCGAGTTCTTCGAGCACCAGGGCACCCGCACCGTCGGACAGCACGAAACCGTCGCGCCCTTTGTCCCACGGACGGCTGGCGCGGGTCGGTTCATCATTGCGGGTCGAGAGCGCACGGGAGGCACCAAAGCCACCCATGCCCAGGCCGCAGGCAGCCATTTCGGCGCCGCCGGCGATCATCACGTCGGCCTCGCCGTAGGCGATGTTACGCGCGGCCATGCCGATGCAGTGGGTGCCGGTGGTGCAGGCCGTGGAAATGGCGTAGTTCGGGCCCTGCAACCCCAGATGGATCGACAGGAAGCCGGAGATCATGTTGATGATCGAGCCAGGCACGAAGAACGGCGAAATCCGCCGTGGGCCCTGGTCATGCAGGGTCCGGCTGGTTTCCTCGATGTTGGTCAGGCCGCCGATGCCCGAGCCCATGGCCACGCCAATGCGCTCACGGTTGGCGTCGGTGACTTCCAGGCCGGCGTTGCGCACCGCCTGGAAACCGGCCGCCAGGCCGTACTGAATGAACAGATCGAGCTTGCGGGCCTCTTTGGCCGACAGGTATTGCTCGACCTCGAAGCCTTTCACCGAGCCGCCAAAACGGGTGGTATAGGCAGACAGGTCCGTGTGTTCGATCGGCCCAATGCCACTGCGGCCAGCCAGAATGCCCTGCCAGGTGCTCGGTACATCGGTACCCAGTGGCGACAGCATACCCATACCGGTGACCACGACGCGTCTACGCGACACAGTACTCTCCTCTTCTGATAACAGAGTCTCTTGCCATTGCATTCAATGGTGACGAAATGCAATGCAACAGGCTCTGGGGGCTCGCAAAGAAAAAACCGCACGCCGGCAAAGGCAGTGCGGTTTTTCCCGACAAGAAGCGTCGACTACTGCGTCTTAGGCCTGGTGGCTTTTGACGTAGTCGATTGCAGCTTGAACGGTAGTGATCTTCTCGGCTTCTTCGTCAGGGATTTCGGTCTCGAATTCCTCTTCCAGAGCCATCACCAGCTCAACGGTGTCAAGCGAATCGGCACCCAGGTCATCGACGAAGGACTTCGATTCAGTCACTTCCTCTTCCTTGACGCCCAGTTGCTCGGCGACGATTTTCTTGACGCGTTCTTCGATGGTGCTCATACCTAGTTTTCACTCCTAATGGACATATGTCAGGCAGCTGGCCGGTGACCAAGTTTATAGAAAGACGCCTGCTTTTCAAGCGCAACGCGCCGTTCACCCAGTCACTCCACCCTCTGCCTGGAATCTGGTTGCAGCTTTATAACGGATTTTAGGCTTCGTGTATGACTCTTTTTTGAAGCAATCCGTCACATCGCACTGGGTTTTTTACATGTACATCCCGCCGTTGACCGGCACGGTGGCGCCGGTAACGTAGCCTGCGCCTTCGGATGCCAGGAAGGAAACCACCTTGGCGATCTCCTCGGCCTGGCCCAGGCGACCCAGCGGAATCTGGGTCTGCAGCGCTTCACGCTGCGCTTCTGGCAGCTCGCGGGTCATGTCGGTGTCGATGAAGCCCGGGGTCACCGAGTTGACGGTGATGCCGCGCGAGCCCACTTCACGCGCCAGGGCGCGGCTGAAACCTTCCAGGCCGGCCTTGGCGGCGGCGTAGTTGGCCTGGCCGGCGTTACCCATGGCACCGACGACCGAGCCGATGCTGATGATACGACCCCAACGCGCCTTGGTCATGCCACGCAGCACGCCCTTGGACAGACGGTAGAGGCTGTTCAGGTTGGTGTCGATCACGTCGAACCACTCGTCGTCCTTCATGCGCAGCATGAGGTTGTCACGGGTGATGCCGGCATTGTTGACCAGGATGGCCGGAGCACCGAACTGCTCGCCGATGGCGGCCAGCACGGCGTCCACGGACTCGGCGCTGGTCACGTTCAGCTCCATGCCGGTGCCATTGATGCCGTGCTCCTTCAGGGTGGCGGCGATGCGCTCTGCGCCCGAAGCCGACGTGGCGGTGCCGATCACGGTCGCGCCCTGGCGGCCCAGCTCGAGGGCGATGGCCTGGCCGATACCACGGCTGGCGCCGGTGACCAGTGCGACTTTACCTTGCAGGCTCATGCAAGCTTCTCCAATTTCAGGCCAGCGCCGCACGGGTGGCGGCGACAGCGTCAGGGGTGTTGAGGTTGTAGGTGGTCACGCCGTCAGCGCAGCGCTTGTTCAGGCCGGCCAGGACCTTGCCCGGGCCACACTCGACCAGGTTGACCGCACCATTGGCCGCCAGGGTCTGCACGCACTCGACCCAACGCACCGGCTGGTACAGCTGGGCCAGCAGGTCCTGCTTGAGGGCAGCGAGGTCGGCGGCGACCGCGGCGGTGACGTTCTGCACCACGGGAATCTGCGGGGCCTTCCACTCGATGGCGTTGACCGCGTCGGCAAAACGCTCGGCAGCCGGCTTCATCAATGCACAGTGCGACGGCACGCTGACCGCCAACGGCAACGCGCGCTTGGCACCCTTTGCCTTGCACAGCTCGATGGCCCGGTCGACCGCAGCCTTGTTACCGGCGATGACGACCTGGCCTGGCGAGTTGAAGTTGACCGCGCTGACCACTTCGTCTTCGGCCGCTTCGGCGCAGATGGCGACCACGTCGGCGTCATCCAGGCCGAGGATCGCAGCCATGGCACCGTGACCGGCCGGCACGGCTTCCTGCATCAATTGGCCACGGCGTTCGACCAGGCGCACGGCGTCCTTCAAGCTCAGGCTGCCAGCGGCGACCAGCGCGCTGTACTCACCCAGGCTATGGCCAGCGACGAAGGCCGGACGCGCCCCGCCCTCCTCCAGCCACAGGCGCCACAAGGCGATGGAGGCGGTGAGGATTGCCGGCTGGGTCTTGTCGGTTTGGTTGAGTTGTTCTTCCGGACCTTCCTGGACCAACTTCCACAGGTCGTAGCCCAGAGCCTCGGAAGCTTCCTTGAAGGTCTCGACGATCACCGGCTTTTCTGCGCCGAGTTCGGCGAGCATGCCCAGCGACTGGGAGCCTTGACCGGGAAAGACGAATGCGAGGGATGCAGACATTGAACAAGCCCTTATGATCTTGTCGTCGGATAGGGTGCGTCGAGCCAAGGGCTGGACGCGGAAACTGAAAACTTGGATGGGAAAAGAGACCAAGCGGTCACATTTAACCATTTCACGGCGGGAATTAAAGCAAGAGATCTTCCAGGCGACCATGCAAGCGTTGCGGCAGGTTCTCCTGGATTTCGATCAGCGCCCGCTGGATGGCGCTCTGGAAGCCCTGCACCCCGGCAGAGCCATGGCTCTTGATGACGATACCTTGCAGACCGAGGAAGCTCGCGCCATTGTGTCGCGCCGGAGCCAGGTCGGCCTGCAGGCGCTTGAGCAGCGGCATGGCCAAGGCACCGGCAGCACGCGCCAGCACTCCCCCACGGAACAACGCCTCGATGCGCGCCCCGATCATGGTCGCCAGGCCCTCGCTGGACTTGAGCAGGATGTTGCCGACGAAACCGTCGCATACCACCACGTCGGCCTCACCCCGATACAGGCCATCGCCTTCGACGAAACCGATGTAGTTGAGGCCGCGGGCATTCTGCAGCAGGCTGGCCGCCAGCTTGACCTGCTGGTTGCCCTTGATGTCCTCGGTACCGACATTCAGCAACGCCACGCGCGGGCGCTGGATACCCAGGGCCTGGGCGGCCACGGAACCCATCACGGCGAACTGGTAGAGGTTCTCGGCACTGCAGTCGACATTGGCGCCCAGGTCGAGCAACTGGCAGTAGCCGCCCTGAGTCGGGATCGCCGCCACCATCGCCGGCCGGTCGATGCCCGGCAAGGTCTTGAGCACGAAACGCGACAAGGCCATCAGGGCACCCGTGTTACCGGCGCTCACGCAGGCCTGGGCCTTGCCGTCCCGCACCAACTCAAGGGCGACGCGCATCGACGAGTCAGGCTTGCCACGCAACGCCTGGGATGGCCGCTCATCCATACCCACCACCTCACTGGCCGCGACAATTTGCAGGCGTGCGCGATCCGCAGCTGCAAGGCCACTGATGAGTTCTTCGAGGAGGGAAGGTTGACCGACGAGGGTCAGGTGCAGCGAGGGGGTAGCCAAGAGGCAAGCAATACTTGCCTGAACAATGCTGCGGGGACCGAAGTCCCCGCCCATTGCGTCGATCGCGATGATCTGAGCAGACAAGGATTACTCGTCAGCGCCCTTGTCGATCACTTTGCGACCACGGTATACGCCTTCTGGCGAAACGTGGTGGCGCAGGTGTACTTCACCGGTGCTCTTCTCTACGGACAGCGCGTTTTCCGACAGGGCGTCGTGGGAACGGCGCATGTCACGGGCAGAGCGGGATTTTTTGTTCTGCTGAACAGCCATAATTGATTAACTCCTAAACGTTTGGGTCACGCTTTAACTGCGCCAAAACACTGAACGGGTTGGACCGCGATACCTCGTCCTTGCTCGGTTCGGGCTCATCGGCGCCCGCCGGCTGCTGGCATTCTTCCGGATGATGAGCAGGTACGATCGGCAGGGCGAGCAACAGCTCTTCCTCGATCAGCGCCTGCAGATCCAAAGGATCTTCGCCCAGTTCCAGCACGTCATAGCCTTTCGGCAACGACTGGGTATTCGCACCCTCCTTCACCACGGCGTACGTACATTCGCTGTGGATCGGCAGGGTGACCAGCTCAAGACAACGCTGGCAAACCATCTTGACCTCGACATCGAGTTCGCTGTGGATAACCACGGCGTTCTGTTCGTCTCGCTCAAAATCGAACTTCGCCTGCACCGTACCGACATCGTCGGAAAGCGGGTCGCAGAGTCTTTCCAAATCAGCGAGTTGCAGCGAACCTTGGATGGTTACGCCGCGATCAGCCAATTTGCGCGGGTCAACGTGAGGTGGAATCGGGTCATTCAACATAGGCGCAGCATTCTAGGGATGCCCCCCGCCCCTGTCAAAGGAAATTCGGCAGCATCACGCATGTTAGAATCGGGGTCATCTGCCCAGGAGTCTATCATGCTTCCCCTGTTACTGGCTTCCAGCTCCCCCTACCGGCGCGAACTGCTCGAGCGCCTGCGCCTGCCCTTCACCTGGGCAAGCCCCGACATAGACGAGCGGCGCCTGGATGACGAACCGGCCGTCGACCTGGTTCGCCGCCTGGCCCGGCAAAAAGCCGAGGCCCTGGCGAGCAGCCACCCCGACCACCTGATCATCGGCTCCGACCAGGTGGCGGTCCTCGGCGAACAGATCCTGGGCAAGCCGCACACCTTCGAACGTGCCTGCGAGCAGCTGCTGGCCGCCAGCGGGCAACAGGTCAGCTTCCTCACCGGCCTGGCCTTGTACAACAGCGCCACCGGCCGCTGCCAGGTGGACTGCGTGCCGTTTACCGTACATCTTCGGGAGCTGGACCGTGAACGCGTGGAGCGCTATGTGAGGGCCGAACAGCCGCTGGACTGCGCAGGCAGCTTCAAGGCTGAAGGGCTGGGCGTGAGCCTGTTCCAAAGCACCCACGGGTGCGATGCCACCAGCCTGATCGGCTTGCCGCTGATCCGCCTGGTGGACATGCTGCTGAAAGAAGGCGTGCAGGTTCCCTGAAGCGCCCAGGCATCGCCCTTCCTGGTAGAAGCGGCCTTGTGCCGCGAAAGGGCCGCACAGCGGCCCCGACCCCAGGTCAGCGCAAGGCAGGGCCCTGGAACCCCATCCACATGGCCAGGCGCTCGGCCACGCTGGCTCCCAGGCGCTTGGAGAAGCGATCGAACGGCGACTCTTCGACCGTGAAGTCTACCAACTCCTTCTCGCCCACGACCTCACGCGCCACATAGCTGGCACTGCCCAGGCCATCCACCAGCCCCAGGGCCTTGGCCTGCTCACCCGACCAGATCAGGCCACTGAACAGCTCGGGGTGCTCCTTGTCCTTGAGCCGATCACCCCGCCCCTGCTTGACCATGGCAATGAACTGCTGATGGGTGGTGTTCAGCACGCCCTGCCAGAACTCGGTTTCCTCAGGCTTCTGCGGCGAGAAGGGATCGAGGAAGGCCTTGTGCTCGCCGGCCGTGTAGGTACGCCGCTCCACGCCAAGCTTCTCCATGGTGCCGACGAAACCATAACCGGCCGCGGTGACACCGATCGAACCCACCAGGCTGGCTTTGTCGGCATAGATTTCGTCGGCCGCACTGGCGATATAGTAGGCGCCCGACGCCCCCAGGTCGGCGATCACCGCATAGAGCTTGATCGCCGGGTATTCGCCGCGCAGGCGACGGATCTCGTCATAGATGTAGCCCGCCTGCACCGGGCTGCCGCCCGGACTGTTGATGCGCATGACAACAGCCTTGGTCTTCGGGTCCTTGAACGCTTCGCGCAGACTCTTGACGACATTGTCCGCGCTGGCTGGCTCCTGGTCGGCAATGATGCCGCGCACCTCGACCAAGGCGGTATGACTGGCACTGCGCGAAGCCGCCTTGTCCATGTCCATCAACGGGGTGAACAACAGCAGGATGCCAAACAGGTAGGCGAAGGTCAGCAGCTTGAAGAAGATCCCCCAGCGCCGTGCCCGACGCTGCTCCTGCACACCTGCCAGCAGAGTCTTCTCCAGCAGCTTCCAGCTCTTGCGCTCGTCGTTGTCCCCGGAGCCCTCGGGCTCGGGTGCCCGCCACTCGTCAGCCATGCTCACCTACCTTGGAATGGGTGCGCGATGTGGCCAGCCACTCACGCAACTGTGAAAAATGATCGATGCACACCTGCGGGCCGAACTCGCTCAAGGCCTCCAAGGACATGGCACCATATCCCACGGCGACCGAATGCATCCCGGCATTGCTGGCCATCTGCAGGTCGAACGCCGAATCTCCGACCATCAATGCACGCTGCGGTTCGACCTGACAATGGGCAAGGATCTGCTCGAGCATCAGCGGGTGCGGCTTGCCACGGGTTTCGTCGGCGGCGCGGGTGATGTCGAAGTAACGCTCCCAGCCATTGGCCTTGAGCACTCGATCCAGCCCACGGCGCGCCTTGCCGGTGGCGACCGCCAGGCGATAACCCTCGGCACGGAACGCCTCCAGTGATTCCACCACGCCCTCGAACAGCGGCGAAGGCTGCTGGTCCAGCGCCATGTACACATCGGCGTAGTGCTGGCGGAACACTTCGACCTGACCAACATCCAGATGCGGGTACAGCGTGGCGATCGCCTCGCCCAGGGCCAGCCCGATGATGCCTTTGATCGCACCTTCATCACTGGGCGCCTCGCCGGCACGCTCGGCGGCACTGTTCATGGCCAGGACGATCCGCCCGATGGAGTCGGCCAGGGTGCCATCCCAGTCGAAGATCAACAGCTCATAAGGTTTGTTCATGGGAAATCAGGTCGCACTCAAACGCTCCACGGTCTTGGCCCATACCTCGTCCACCGGCGCCTCGACCTTCAGCTCACCGCCGTCGGGCAGCGGCACGGTCAGGGCATAGGCGTGCAGGAACAGGCGCTTGCCGCCCAGGTCGCGTATCTCCTTGGAGAAGTCCTCGTCGCCATACTTGCTGTCGCCGGCGATGCTATGCCCTGCATACAGGGTGTGCACACGGATCTGGTGGGTGCGTCCGGTCACCGGACGCGCCTCGACCAGGGTGGCGAAGTCGCCGAAGCGGCGCAGCACGCGGAATAGGGTCAGCGCCTCCTTGCCTTCGTCGTTGACTTCGACCATGCGCTCGCCCGAACGCAGGTTGCTCTTCTGCAGCGGCGCACTGACTTGCTTCTTGGACGTCGGCCAATGGCCGCGCACCAGGGCCATGTAGCGCTTGTCGACACCATCGCCACGCAGGGCCGCGTGCAGGTGGCGCAACATGCTGCGCTTCTTGGCGATCATCAGCAGACCGGAGGTGTCGCGGTCGAGGCGATGGACCAGCTCCAGCTCCTTGGCGTCCGGGCGCAACTGGCGCAACGCCTCGATCACCCCGAAGCTCAGGCCGCTGCCGCCATGCACGGCAATGCCGGCCGGCTTGTTGAGCACGATCAGTGCCTTGTCTTCGTAGACGATGGCCGCCTCCAGGCGCTGCAGCAGGCCCTGGGCCACCGGGGCCGGCTCGTCACGCTCGGGCAGGCGCACCGGCGGCACGCGCACGATATCGCCGGCCTGGAGCTTGTACTCGGGCTTGATCCGCCCCTTGTTGACCCGCACCTCGCCTTTGCGCAGGATGCGGTAGACCAGGGTCTTGGGCACGCCCTTGAGGGCTGTGATGAGGAAATTGTCGATGCGCTGGCCGGCAAGCTCCGGCGCGACTTCGATCAGCTGTACGCCGGAAGTCGGGGGGGTATTGGTCGTCATGGAGGAATCATAACAATTTTTTATGGAATTGAAGCACTTAATCATTACTGCTATAGTCGCGAACGCCGCCAAAAGCGGCAGGCCAGCGGCAGCAGGCTCCAGGCCCGCCCCTGACCATCGCAATTCTCGAGGACGCGAGGCCGTCCTACGGGGTTTTCGCCAGTTTACCGAAATGCCTGGAATCGCCACCAGCGCTGTGTAGAGAAGACCGAAAAAAAACGACAAGTGCGGTATTTCACCTGCTTACCCGCTTCTTTTCGCCGTACCTCTGCCCGCTCCGGCGCTTGCACGCATCGCCCGGCGAATGCTTCGGAAATACCTGCCTTGGATATGAATGGCGCCAGTTCCCGAATCGGAGCTGGCGAAAAATGCAACCCGTTGCGGATTCAGCGCGCGGCAGCACCCGAATGATCAGGATACGTGCAGGGTGGAGATGCACAGCCCTCGGACCGTGTAGCACCGCGTCCGGCCACCGGCCCCTTGTTTGGCCGATGAGCGGACCCGGTCCTGGACAGATGCCCCTCGGGCGTCCACGGCCGACGGTTGATTCCTCCTCCTGACTGAGTGCACGGGGCCTGTATGGTTGATTCGGATACCACAGGTCTTTTTGGCATCGCAGCAAACAGGACGCGTCGTCGCGACCACGGCAGGCTGGGTAACCGGCTGGTGCCGAACGTCGCTGGACACGGGGGTGGCCCGCCACCCTTTGCGCACCTTGGCACCGACCATGAGCAGTCGTGTGTGCCGAACGCCGTTTCCGGCAGCCCGGAAACCGACGGTACAACATGAAAAGAATGCTGATTAACGCGACTCAACCCGAAGAGTTGCGTGTAGCCCTGGTGGATGGCCAACGCCTCTACGACCTGGATATCGAGTCCGGGGCGCGCGAGCAGAAGAAGGCCAACATCTACAAAGGCCGGATCACCCGGATCGAACCCAGCCTCGAAGCCGCCTTCGTCGACTTCGGCTCCGAACGCCACGGCTTCCTGCCACTCAAGGAAATCTCCCGCGAATACTTCAAGAAGGCGCCCGAAGGCCGCGTCAACATCAAGGAAGTACTGAGCGAAGGCCAGGAAGTCATCGTCCAGGTCGAGAAGGAAGAGCGCGGCAACAAAGGCGCCGCCCTGACCACCTTCATCAGCCTGGCCGGCCGCTACCTGGTGCTGATGCCCAACAACCCGCGCGCCGGCGGCATTTCCCGCCGCATTGAGGGCGAAGAGCGCAACGAGCTGCGCGAAGCCCTCAACGGCCTGACCGTCCCGGGTGACATGGGCCTGATCGTGCGCACCGCCGGCCTTGGCCGCAGCAGCGAAGAAATGCAGTGGGACCTGGACTACCTGCTGCAACTGTGGACTGCCATCAAGGAAGCGTCCCAGGACCGCGCCGCGCCGTTCCTGATCTACCAGGAAAGCAACGTCATCATCCGCGCCATCCGCGACTACCTGCGCCAGGACATCGGCGAAGTGCTGATCGACAGCATCGACGCCCAGGAAGAAGCCCTGACCTTCATCCGCCAGGTGATGCCGCAGTACGCCAGCAAGGTCAAGCTGTACGAAGACAGCGTCCCGCTGTTCAACCGCTTCCAGATCGAAAGCCAGATCGAGACCGCTTTCCAGCGTGTGGTCGACCTGCCGTCGGGCGGCTCCATCGTCATCGACCCGACCGAAGCCCTGGTTTCCATCGACATCAACTCGGCGCGCGCCACCAAGGGTAGCGACATCGAGGAAACTGCCCTGCAGACCAACCTGGAAGCGGCCGAGGAAATCGCCCGCCAGCTGCGTCTGCGCGACATCGGCGGCCTGATCGTCATCGACTTCATCGACATGACCCCGGCGAAGAACCAGCGCGCCGTGGAAGAGCGCGTACGCGAATGCCTCGAGGCCGACCGTGCCCGCGTCCAGGTTGGCCGCATTTCGCGCTTCGGCCTGTTGGAGATGTCCCGCCAGCGCCTGCGCCCATCGCTTGGCGAAAGCAGCGGCATCGTCTGCCCACGCTGCTCCGGCACCGGCATCATCCGCGACGTCGAGTCGCTGTCCCTGGCAATCCTGCGTCTGATCGAGGAAGAAGCCCTCAAGGACCGTACCGCCGAGGTACGCGCCCAGGTGCCGATCCCGGTGGCCGCCTTCCTGCTCAATGAAAAGCGCAACTCGATCACCAAGATCGAACTGCGCACCCGTGCGCGCATCATCATCCTGCCGAACGATCACCTGGAAACCCCGCACTTCGAAGTCCAGCGCCTGCGCGACGACAACCCGGACGTGCTCAACAGCCAGTCCAGCTACGAGATCGCCGCCGCCGAAACCGAAGAAGCGCCGCAGCCGACCGCCACCCGCACCCTGGTTCGCCAGGAAGCTGCAGTGAAGACCGCTCCGGCCCGCGCCAACGCCCCGGTACCGGCCACGCCCGAACCGCAACCAGCCGCCCCCGCCGCGCCGGCGCCAAGCGCACCTGAACCGAGCCTGTTCAAAGGCCTGGTCAAGTCCCTGGTCAGCCTGTTCGCCGGCAAGGAAGAGCCTGTTGCCGCTCCGGCTGTCGCCACCGAAAAACCTGCCACCGAGCGGGCACAGCGTAACGAAGAACGTCGCAACGGCCGCCAGCAGAGCCGCAATCGCAACGGCCGCCGCGATGAGGAGCGCAAGCCGCGCGAAGAGCGTGGCGAGCGAGCCTCGCGTGAAGAGCGCCAGCCACGCGAAGAGCGTGCACCGCGTGAAGAACGTGCACCTCGCGAGGAACGCGCACCACGTGAAGAGCGCCAGCCGCGCCAGCCACGCGAAGACCGCCGTGGCAACCGCGAAGAGCGTGTACGCGAGCTGCGTGAACCGCTGGACGCCGCACCGGCCGCCCGCGAGGAGCGCCAGCCGCGCGAAGAACGTGCGCCACGCGAAGAACGCGTAACCCGCGAAGAACGCGCACCGCGTGAAGAGCGTACGCCTCGCGAAGAACGTGCCCCGCGTGAAGAACGTGCCCCGCGTGAAGAACGCGCTCCACGTGAAGAACGTGCCCCGCGTGAAGAACGTGCCCCGCGTGAAGAACGTGCTCCGCGTGAAGAACGTGCTCCGCGAGAAGAGCGTGCCGAGCGTGAAGAACGCCAGCCGCGTCCACCACGCGAAGAGCGCCAGCCGCGTGCCGCCGAGCAAGCTGCCGAGGCCGCCGAGGAGCAACTGCCCAACGAAGAGCTGCTGCAGGATGAGCAACAGGAAGGCACCGATGGCGAACGCCCACGCCGTCGCTCCCGTGGCCAGCGTCGTCGCAGCAACCGTCGCGAACGTCAGCGCAACGCCAACGGCGAGCTGATCGAAGGCGGAGACGAGGACGCTACCGGCGAAGAGCAGGCAGCACCGCAGCACCAGGCCACCGAGCTGGGTGCGGAACTGGCTGCCGGCCTGGCCGTGACTGCCGCCGTCGCCACCAGCAACATCAGCGCCGACGCCGAAGCCCAGGCCAACCAGCAGGCCGAACAGGCCACCGCCACGGTTGCCGAAGGTGAAGTCATCGCCCTGCCGGCTGAACAGGTTGCCGCAGAGCCGGCTACCCAGGTCGAGCAAGCCGCTATCGCCCCAGTGGTAGAGCAGCCTGTCAGCGCACCGGTTGCCGTAGTCGAGCCTGGTGCCGAACCTGTCGTGGAAACGGCTGAACAGCCCGCTGTCGAAGCCCCTGCCGTCGAAACTGCCGCACAAGCACCGGCCATTGAGTCCGGCGAAGCCGAGAAAGCCCCTGCCACCGAGCAAGTGCCAGAGCAAGCGCCGGTCGTTGAGCCGGTTGCCGAGGTCGCCGAGGCCAAGCCTGAAGGGGTCGAACCCGCTCCGGTCGTTGCCCAAGCTGCGCCTGCAGCGGCAGAGCCAGAGGCACCGGCCCCGGTCGAACCGGCCACTGTCATGCTGCCCAACGGCCGTGCTCCGAACGACCCACGCGAAGTGCGTCGCCGCAAGCGCGAAGCCGAAGCCGCCGCCGCTGCCGCCAAGGCCGCTGCAGCAGCCCAGGAGCCCGAGGCGCTGGAAACCACCGAAGCGCAAAAGCCTAACCACGGTTGATGCCATCGGCTGAATGAAGAAGCCCCGCCAGTGCGAACTGGCGGGGCTTCTTCATTTCTACGGTCTTGTGTTGCCTACCCTGGCCAATCGCCGGCAAGCCGGCTCCCACAAGTGCAGCACCAACACCCATCCTGTGGGAGCCGGCTTGCCGGCGATGAAGACGAACCCCTTGTTCAAAGCCAGATCGCATCCCAGTGCGGGTAATCACCGATACGCTCAACCAGCCCTGCTCGCTTCGGGTTCATGACGATATAACGCGCCACGGTCTGCACATCCTCCTCCCGCCGAAGTGCTCGATCATGAAACCCCTTTTGCCAGAGCCGCCCGTTGCGCCCTTGATACCTATTGATAGCTTGGGTGCTGCGAGACTTCACTCGGCGCATCAACACCTCCAGGCTCAAAGGACCCAGTTCGATCAACCAGTGGAAATGATCAGGCATGACTACCCATGCCAGAGACCGCACAGCGCCTTCCTTCTGAGCGTTACGAAACTCAGTGACAACCAGGCGAGCAGAATGCAACCCGTTTAATACCGGCGCCCTGTGCAGCGTCGTACTGGTGAGAAGGTACAGCCTGTTCGATTCGGAGAATCGGCCGAACCTCAGCCGATTGGAATGGGGGCGATCCATATGCCCTGCTCCTACTACTGTTCTGCCTATCAGGCTAGTCGTCGAGGAGCTGCTGGAACGGGATCAACCCGTACAAGATGTATCAGCCCCAATCGGTAACACAGTCAGTACAGGTTCGGCTCCATCTCCAGCACCACACCAAAGCGCTCGAAGATGTCGGCCTGGATCCTACGCGCCAGATCATGCAGCTGGGCACCCGTCGCCTGGCCATAATTCACCAGCACCAGCGACTGCAGGCGATGCACCCCGGCATCGCCATCCCGATAGCCCTTCCACCCAGCTTGCTCGATCAGCCAGCCGGCGGCCAGTTTCACCTGGCCGTCGGGTTGTGGATAAGCCACCACGTTCGGGTAGTGCTCACGAATGCGTTCTGCCACTGCCGCCGGAACCACCGGGTTCTTGAAGAAGCTGCCAGCGTTGCCCAGTTCGGCCGGGTCTGGCAGTTTTTCCCGGCGAATGCTGCAGATCGCTTCGCTGATGGCCTTGGCGGTAGGCGCTTCGACACTCTGCTCGGCCAAGCGCTGGCGTACGGGCCCATAGTCCAGGTGGGCCCTCAAGGTCCGGCTGAGGGCGAAACGTACCCGCAAGATCAACCACCGCCCAGGGCTACGCTTGAACAGGCTGTCGCGGTAGGCGAAGGCGCACTCATCAAGCGCGAAATCGCGCAGCTCGCCGGTTTCCCGGTCCAATGCGGTCAGCCCGGCGAACACGTCCTTGATTTCCACCCCGTAGGCGCCGACGTTCTGCATGGGCGCAGCGCCCACGGTGCCAGGAATCAGGCTGAGGTTTTCCAGGCCGCAAAACCCCTGCTCCAGGGACCATTGCACGAAAGGATGCCAAGGCTCACCGGCCTCGGCCTCGACCACGACCCGGTCACCGTCCTCCTGCACGACCCGGCGACCACGGCTGGCCATGTGCAGCACCAGGGCGTCGATATCACCGGTCAGCAGCAGGTTGCTGCCGCCACCGATCACCAGCACCGGCACCTGCCGCTCGGCAGCCTCGGCCAGGGCCTGGCGCACTTCGCCGTCGTCATGGACCTGGGTGAAGTACCGTGCGCACACGTCGATGCCAAAGGTGTTGTAGGGCTTGAGCGATACCCGCTCCTGCCAACTCGCCGTCATAGCCGCCCCTTGATTTCCACGACCAGCTCCCGGCAAGCCGCCTCGATCAGGTCGAGGACCTGCTCGAAACCTTCGGCGCCGCCGTAGTAAGGGTCTGGTACTTCATCCAGGGCCGCACCATAGCGGCGCAGGAACAGGTCGAGTTCGCTGCGGGCGGTATGCGGGCGCATGGCCTGCAGGTGGCCAAGGTTGCTCTTGTCCATGGCCAGGATCAGGTCGTAATCACCGAAATGCTCGGCCTTGACCTGCTGGGCACGTTGGCGCGACAGGTCGTAGCCACGCGCCAGGGCCGCCTTGCAGGTACGGTTGTCGGGCGCCTTGCCCACATGCCAGTCACCGGTGCCGGCAGACGCCACGTGCACCTGTTCGGCCAGGCCTGCGGCCTGCAGTTGATGACGCAGCACGCCCTCGGCAGTCGGCGAACGACAGATGTTGCCCAGGCAGACGAACAGAACGCGCATCAGGCCTCCAGCAAGCGCCTTACGCGCTCCAGGTCTTCAGGGGTATCCACGCCGACCGCAGGTGCCTCGATGGCATCGGCGACATGAATGCGCACGCCATGCCACAGAGCGCGCAGCTGCTCCAGCGATTCGGTCTGCTCCAGCCAGCATGGCCCCCAGCAGACGAAGTCTTGCAGGAAGCCCACGCGGTAGGCGTACATGCCGATGTGACGACGGTACGGAACGCCCCCAGGAAGGTTTTCGCGGTCTTTGGCAAAGGCATCCCGAGCCCAAGGCAGCGGAGCGCGGCTGAAAGTCAGGGCCAGGCCATTCTTGTCGCTGACCACCTTCACCGCGTTGGAGTTGAAGACGGTTTCCGGCTCGGCGATCGGCTCGGCCAGGGTGGCGATGCCGGCCTCCGGGTGGGCCGCGAGGTTGGCGGCCACCTGGTCGATGATCACCGGTGGGATCAACGGCTCGTCACCCTGGACATTGACCACGATGGCATCGGCAGGCAATTGCAGGTGCGCGGCCACTTCGGCCAGGCGGTCGGTGCCCGACTCATGGTCGGCACGGGTCAGCAGGACTTCGGCGCCGAAGGCCTGGCAGGCCTCGACGATGCTGGCGTCATCGGTGGCGATGACCACGCGGCTGGCGCCACTCTTGCGTGCCTGCTCCCAGACATGCTGCACCATCGGCTTGCCGGCGATCGGCAGCAACGGCTTGCCCGGTAGGCGCGTGGAGCGCAGGCGGGCGGGAATCACCACAGTGAAGTTCAGGCTCATTTATCCAGGCGCTCGTCATCGGTCAGGGTGCGCGCTTCGCTTTCCAGCATCACCGGGATGCCGTCGCGGATCGGGTAGGCAAGGCCTGCGCCTTTGCTGATCAGCTCGGTCTTGTCGGCGCTGAGCTTGAGCGGGCCCTTGGTGATCGGGCAGGCCAGGATATCGAGCAGTTTGGTGTCCATGGAGGCTTCCTTACGAGGCCAGAGGCCGGAAAGTTAAGAGTCTTGAGGTGCGGGGCGCCCGGGCAGCAGCCGCTGCAACTGGCCATCGAACCAGGCGGCGAAGGCCTGGGATGGCACCGCATCCACGGCCAGGTACCACCAGTCTTCGGCAGCGAAGGCCCGGCACTTCACCGCATCCTTCTCGGTCATCACCAGCGGCAGGGCCGGGCTGAATGCCAGGTTCCGGGCGCTGAACTGCGCATGGTCGGCAAAGGGGTGCGGTATCGGCTGCCAGTTTAGCCCCTGCAGGGTATTGAAGAAACGCTGCGGGTTGCCGATGCCAGCCACGGCGTGCACGGCCTGGCCTGGCGGAAAATGTTCGAGGGGGCGGCGCTCGCCGCTGCGCAGGTTGACCAGCGCCGCCGGCTGCAGACCGAAGGCGAAGCCACCGTCCCGGTCATGTTCGGCGCCGTTGTACAGCACAGCGTCCGCCTCGGCCAGGCGCTCGACGGGCTCGCGCAACGGCCCGGCCGGCAGGCAGCGGCCATTGCCCAGGCCACGGGCGGCATCGATGAGCACCAATTCGAGGTCACGGGCCAGGCGGTAGTGTTGCATGCCGTCGTCGCACAGGATCAGGTCCAACGGCTCGCTGGCCAACAGGGCCTGCACAGCGCGGGAGCGCTCGGGGTCGATCATCAGCGGCACACCGGTGCGCTGCACGATCAACAAGGGTTCGTCCCCAGCCTGGCTCGCGTCCTGGTCGGCCCGGACCCGCCAAGGCACGCTGGGCGGCGTGGCGCCGTAACCACGGCTGACCACGCCGACCTTCAGGCCTTGGCGGCGGCAATGCGCGATCAACCAGAGGATCATCGGTGTCTTGCCGGTACCGCCCACCGTGATATTACCCACCACGATCACCGGCACCGGCGCACGGTAGCTGGTGCTTTGGCCATTGAGAAAACGTGCACGCTTGCGCAAGACCACGCGCCGGTACAAGGCTTCCAGCGGTCGCAGCAGCGCAAGGGCCGGGTGCCCGGTGTACCAGGCAGCGAGCAGGCGGTCGGCGAAGGCCATCAGGGCGTGCCCTGCGCCGCCTCGACCGTGGTCATGCGCAGCTTGCTGAAGCCGAGCTTGCCGGCCGCATCCATCGCGGTGACCACGGCCTGGTGCGGCGTCTTGCCATCGGCGCTGATCGACAGCGGCAAGGTGATGTCGCCGCCGGACTCACGCTCCAGGGCCTCGGTCAAGGTCGCCAGATCGCTCTTGGGCAGCAAGTGGTTGTTCACCGAGTACACGCCATCGGCGCTGATGGTGACTTCCACGCGCTTGCCCTCCTCCGCCGGCGGCTGGGAGGCGCTGACCGCCTCGGGCAGCTCGACGCGCAGCTGGGTCTCGCGGGTGAAGGTGGTGGTGACCACGAAGAACAGCAGCAACACGAACACCACGTCGATCAGCGACGCCAGGTTGATGTCGACGTTCTCCCGTTGCCGGTTGCGCCGGAACTTCACGCCTTGCCTCCGGCCACTTCGACTTCGCGGTCGCCCTGCAGCACCTCGACCAGCTTGATCGCTTCCTGTTCCATGCCGACCACCAGCTCATCGATGCGCCGTTGCAGGAAGCGGTGGAAGAAGACCGCCGGGATACCGACCATCAGGCCTGCCGCGGTGGTGACCAGGGCCTTGGAGATACCGCCGGCGAGCACGGCCGGGTTGGCGGTCATCTGTGAACCCATGAAGGCGCTGAAGATATCGATCATGCCCAGTACCGTGCCCAGCAGGCCCAGCAGCGGGGCCATGGCGGCGATGGTACCCAGGGTGCTGATGTACCGCTCCAGATCGTGAATGACCCGCGAGGCGGCCTCCTCGATGCACTCCTTCATGATCTCGCGGCCATGGCGGGAGTTGGCCAGGCCCGCGGCGAGGATCTCGCCCAGCGGCGAATCGGCACGCAGGGCCTTGAGCTTGTCACTGGTCAGTTGCTTGTCCTTGATCCACACCCACACCTGGCCCAGCAGGTGCGGCGGGGTCACGCGACTGGCGCGAAGGGTCCACAGGCGCTCGGCGACGATAGCCATGGCGGCGATGGAACTCAGAATGATCGGCAGCATCATCCAACCACCGGACTTGACCAATTCCCACACAGTAAGCATCCCCTTGGAAAAAGGCCTGCACTCTACCATAGCCACGCAAGGGGCTCATCTGCCGGAGGTCAGGGAATGCCTCGTGTGCGGCGAACGCCATTACAACCAATAACGCCGACACCTCACTGCACCTGCCGCCAGAACCGCCGCTGCCCCCGCATACCCTCCACTCCCCCATGGCTCCCCAGCCGCAAACGCAATGCCCCTTCCAACGCCGTGTCATGCACACTCAACCCATGCCGCCGATAGCGCTCCAATACCTGCGGATGCGGGTGTCCGAAACCGTTGTACCGCCCGCGCGAAATCAACACGCCACGCGGCGCCAAGGCCCGGATGAACGGCTCGGTGGACGAACTGCGGCTGCCATGGTGAGGCGACTGCAGCCAGTCGATACGCGGCGACTCGGTCGTGGCCAGCCAGGCCCGCTCGGCACCGGCCTCCATGTCGCCTGCCAGCAACAGGCGCTCGCCCTGCGCCTCGACCTGTAGCACACAGGATCGCTCGTTGCTGTCGGGCCCCTGTGGCCATTGCCAGAGCGCGAAGTCCACCCCATCCCAGCGCCAACGCTCACCGCTGGCGCACGGCAGCGCCTCCAGTTCGGCCGCCAGCTGCCCGGGCTCGCCGGCGAGCACCTGGGCGATCGGCAGGCCTCGACCGATGGCCGCGGCGCCGCCGGCATGGTCGGCATGGCCGTGGCTGATCAGCATCAGGTCCAGTTGCCTCACACCCAGCTTGCGCAGGGTCGGCAACACGACCTGCTCGCCCAGGTCGCTGCTGCCCTTGGCGGGCCCGGCGTCGTAGAGCAGGTTGTGGTGGCGGGTGCGCAGCAGCACGGCCAGGCCTTGCCCGACATCCAACTGCAGCACCTCCACCTGCCCGTGGGGCACATGGTCCCGGGGCGTCCACAGCGCCAGCAACATGACGCCACCCAAGCCCCGCAGCGGGATCCCCCGAGGCAGGAGCACCAACATCGCGCCCAGGCAAACCAGCAGCCACGCCCCCAGCGGCAAGGCCGGCGGCAGCCAGGCCGGGCGCCGGCTCGCCACCCAGCCCAGCACCTCGAACAACGCATCCAGCGAGCCCCCAGCGAGCCACAACAGCCCTTCTGCGAGTGCGCCAACGGCCAACAACGCACTGCCGAGCAAGGCCAACGGCAGCACCACGAAGCTGATCCAGGGCACCGCCACCAGGTTCATCAGCGGAGCCGTCAGGCTGATCGGCAGCCCCAACGCCAGCAATGGCGGCAGCAGGCCGACCGCAATCACCCATTGAGCCCGGCTCCAGGCTTGCCAGGGTCGCCAAGCCCCCAGCCGCCCGGCGAAGCAGAAGGTCAGCACCCCGACCGCGGCGAACGAGAGCCAGAAACCCGGCAGCAAACTGGCCAGCGGCTCGACCAGCAGGACACCGCACATGGCCATCAGCAACGGTGTGAATACGCCCAGGTGACGAAAACGCAGGCGCCACAGCAATACCACCGCGAGCATCAGGCAGGCCCGCTGCACCGGCACCCCGAAGCCTGCGAGCCAGCCGTAGCCCAAGGCGGCGACCAGGGCCAGCGCACACGCCCAGGGCAACCAGGGCATGCGTGCCGGCCAGGCCCCCAGGCGCGCCAGCAGCGCCACCAGGCCATAGACCAACCCGGCCACCAAACCGATATGCTGGCCGGAAATCACCATCAGATGCACCGTGCCGGTGGCCTGCAAGGCCTGCCAGTCGCTTTGGGAAAGACCCGAACCATCCCCCAGCACCAGCGCGACCAGGACGGCTTCGCGCCCCTGGGCGTCGATCGCCAGCAACCGTTGACGCAACCCGTCTCGCCAGTTGCCTGGCGCCGCCTCCAGCAGATGGCCGGCCTTGACCGTACCGACCGCCCCGATGCGCCGCGCCAGCAAGGCCGCCTCCCGGTCCGGGCCGTGGGGGTTGAGCAGGCCATGGGGTTGCTTGAGCGTGACAGCCAGCCGCCAGCGCTCGCCCGCGCGGATGTCGGGGCCATCGAACCAGTTCAGTTGCAAGCGTCGTGGCAGCCCGGCACGACGCGAGACCGCATCCTCCAATTCGAAGCGCACCCTGTGCGGCGCCTGGATAGGCAACCCCACTACCCGCCCTTCGAGCCACAAGGTGCGACCATCGAGTACGGGAGCCAGGCGGTCATCCAATGCCACCTGGGCCGACCAGCACGCCCAGCAGACGCCGAGCAGAAACCACCCCAATGGCCATGCCCGGCTGCACAGGCCTACCAGGCCCAGCACCAGCAAAACCGCCCACCAACCGACCGATGGCAAGGCCGGCAGAACACCCAGGCTCAACAGCCCGAGTGCGAGCGCAAACATCCCTGTGCGCATGAGACAGAGCCCCGAAAGCGAAACGACCTTCTGAGGCATAGCCGAAAATGGCGCCACCCTTTGCTCAACAATTGTCACAAACTCTGAACAAGGCGGTCAGGGAAAAAAGGCATACTTCCCCCATCAACCCGCCGGGAGCCTACATGCCTCGCCGCCTGTTCAAACGCTACATGCCAGATCCGACCAGCATTCGGGAACACAAATCCTTACGCTTTTTCGGCAAATTGCTGCATGACCCGAACCTCTGGCACCTGAACCGTCATTCGGTGGCGCGGGCCATGGGCGTCGGCCTGTTCGCGGCGCTCATTCCCATGCCCATGCAGATGCTGCTGGCGGCAAGCCTGGCCATTCCCTTGCGGGGTAACCTGCCGATCGCGGTCAGCCTGGTCTGGCTGACCAACCCGCTGACCATGCCACCGGTGTTCTTCGTCACCTACATGACCGGCGCCTGGCTGATGCAGGTGCCGCCGCGCAGCCTGCCCGACGAAATCACCGTGCAGTGGGTCACCGACCAGTTGTCGACGATCTGGCAACCCTTCCTGCTCGGTTCGGTGGTCTGCGGCCTGGTGCTGGGTGCACTGGCCTACTTCGCCACCATGCTGTACTGGCGCTGGTGGGTGGGCCGGCAGTGGCGCCGGCGCAAGGGGGAACGCGCCTCAGGCGCGCATGCCGCGGCCGCTGACCAGCAGGCGCACGCACAGCACGTAGAGCACCGCGGTGGCCACCAGCATGAAGGTGATCGCCGTGCCAATACGGATATCCGACACCCCTAGGATGCCGTAGCGGAACGAGTTGACCATGTGCAGCACCGGGTTTGCCAGCGACACGGTCTGCCAGAACGGCGGCAGCAGGTTGATCGAGTAGAACACCCCGCCCAGGTAGGTCAGCGGTGTCAGCACGAAGGTCGGGATGATCGAAATGTCGTCGAAGTTGCGTGCGAACACGGCGTTGACGAAACCCAGCAGCGAGAAGATCGTCGCGGTCAACAGCACCACCACCACGGTCACGCCCAGGTGGTGCACCTGCAACTGGGTGAAGAACAGCGACAGGAGGGTCACGATCACCCCGACCGCCAGGCCACGCAGCACGCCACCGAGCACATAGCCCACGAGGATCGTGTGCGGCGACACCGGCGAGACCATCAGCTCCTCGATCGAGCGCTGGAACTTGCTGCCGAAAAAGCTCGAGACCACGTTGCCATAGGAGTTGGTGATCACCGACATCATGATCAACCCCGGCACGATGTATTCCATGTAGGTGAAGCCGCCCATGTCGCCGATCTGCCGGCCGATCAGGTTACCGAAGATCACGAAGTACAGGACCATGGTGATCGCCGGCGGCAGCAGGGTCTGCGGCCAGATGCGCAGGAAGCGCCGCACTTCGCGGTAGACAATGGTATTCAGGGCCACCCAGTTGGTACGCAGTTCCACGCTCATACCGCCACCTTCGACAGGTTTTTCTCCACCAGGGACACGAACAGCTCCTCGAGTCGGTTGGTCTTGTTGCGCAGGCTCTGCACTTCGATGTTCTGCAGGGCCAGCTGGCCGAACAGCGCGGTGATGCCCATGTCTTTGTCCACCTGCACCTCCAGGGTATGGGGGGTGATCAGGCGGCACGGGTAGCCTTGCAGCACCGGTGCCTGGGGCAGGTCCTGCTTGAGGTCGAGCACGAAGGTCTCTACGTGCAGCTTGCCCAGCAGCTTGCGCATGCTGGTGTTCTCGACGATGGTGCCGTGGTCGATGATGCCGATATTGCGGCACAGCTGCTCGGCTTCCTCGAGGTAGTGGGTGGTCAGGATGATGGTGATGCCCTTCTGGTTCAGCTCGGTGAGGAAGCTCCACATCGAACGGCGCAGCTCGATGTCCACCCCGGCGGTGGGCTCGTCGAGGATCAGCAGGCGCGGCTCGTGGATCAACGCCCGGGCGATCATCAGGCGGCGCTTCATGCCGCCGGACAACGAACGCGACTGCACGTCGCGCTTGTCCCACAGGCCCAGCTGGGTCAGGTACTGCTCGGCGCGCTCCTTGGCCTGTTTGGCCGGGATGCCGTAGTAGCCGGCCTGAGTGACGACGATATCGAAGGTCTTCTCGAACTGGTTGAAGTTGAACTCCTGGGGCACCACGCCCAGGCAGCGCTTGAGCGCCGCGGGCTCGCGGTCCAGGTCGTGGCCGAATACGTTCACCGTGCCGCTGGTCTTGTTCACCAGGGTCGAGAGGATGCCGATGGTGGTGGATTTGCCGGCGCCGTTGGGGCCGAGCAAGGCGAAGAAGTCACCTTCGGAAACGTCCAGGTCGATGCCCTTGAGGGCCTGGAAGCCGTTGCCGTAGGTCTTGGTCAGCTGTCGTATGGACAGGGCGGAACTCATAGCGGGTCAGGTACCGAAAAAGGGTTCAGGACACGCCAGGTCAAGTCACTGGCGCAGTGAGTGCGGCCCATGGTGCAAGGCCTGGCCGCACAAGTACAGTCATGTGTATCGATAATGACTATCGAAGCAGCCAAGGTGTTCAGGTCAATGCCGTCATCACCGCCGCCTGGTAGGCCGGCCGCTCGCGCAGGCGCTCGTACCAGGCGCGCAGGTGATGCATGTCCGGGCGCTCGATGGGCATCTCGAACCAGGCGTAGATGAAGCTCCCCAGCGGGATGTCGCCCATGCCGATTTCCTGGCCCGAGAGATAGGGCTGCTGCGCCAGGGCCTGGTCGGCGATCGACAGCAATTGGGCGCATTGCTTTTGCGCGGCATTGATCGCCACCCAGTCGCGCTGCGCCTCGGGGGTGCGCAGCAGGCCCCAGAACAGCGGGCGGAACGGCGTGGCGAAGGATGAGGTGGTCCAGTCCATCCATTTGTCCGCCAGGGCGCGCTGGCGGGGGTCGTCCAGGTACCAGCCCTGGTCGCGGCCATACTGGGCGCAGAGGTAGCGCACGATCGTGTTGGACTCCCACAGCACCAGGTCGCCGTCCTCGAGCATGGGCACCAGGCCGTTGGGGTTGCGGGCGCGGTAGTGAGGTTCGTCGACCACGCCGAAGGCACCACCGGCGTCGATCGACTCGAAGTCCAGGCCCAGTTCATGGGCGATCCACAGCGCCTTGCGCACGTTGCTCGAATTCTTGCGGCCCCAGATCTTCAGCATGGCGATGTCCTTATGAATGTGCAGGTGCAGCAGTTTACTTCAAGATCGGGGGTAAGTTCGTCGCGGCGGCTTTGTGGGCTATGAGATCGAGCGCCGCCCGCGATCCGGGCTTGCCCGGCCATGCCTTACCGGCCACCAGGTAAGACATTTCCGAACCTGAAACCAAAAGGCGTCAGGATAATTCTTTAGAGACCTACCCTACGCACTTTTCAGAATTATCCTCATTGTCGGAGGAATAATACCTACATACCCTCTCCCTCGCCGCTCTTAAGCTTGCCACCGTTCCGGAAGTTGCAGTCACTTGTGACTATACCGGAATAGCGCTCACGCGATTACCAACACAACTCATATCTAGGTAAGCAAATGAAACAAGCATTCATGGCATTGGCCCTGGGGCTGGCCTCTACCAGCGCCTTCGCCTCTACCGGTGGCGGCAACATTCAATTCAAGGGCGAAATCTATGATGGCGGCACTTGCCCTATCGAAGTGATCGGGCCTGGTGGGGTCAAGGGGTCCGTGGACTTCGAAAAACTGTCCACTTCGGTATTCAAGAGCTCGGGCGCCGCCTCTGCGCCCAAGAATTTCCAACTCAAGGTGGACAGAAGCGACTCGACCTGCAGCGCCGCCACCCTGAAAACAGCCAAGTTTACGTTCACCTCGAAGGAGCCCTCTCCGGGCGCGAACCTGTTTGGCATAAAGAGCGACGCTGACTCGGCGACCGGACTTGGCATTCGAATCAAGGACCACACCAACACCGCCCTCCAGCCTGGCACTGAAAACGAGTATGACATCGGCACTGGGTTGTTCAATTACAGCGCAGAACTCGTTTCCACCGGCAGCGTAGGTGAAGGGCGGGTCTTGGGCGATATCGATATTACCGTCGAATTGATCTAACCCTTACCAGGCGCACCCTGCGCCTGGACCATACTCTTCCAGTATCGCTGAACACCATGCTCTCTTTTCCCTATACGCGCGCACTTTCACTCAGTTGCCTGCTCGCAGTGCTGGGTTCTTTTTCCAGTGCCCATGCTGCACTCACGCTCAATGCTACACGCCTCATTTATGAGAGCGACAAGCGCAGCACGTCGATCATCGTCGCCAACCCCAGCGAACGTACCTATGCGGCACAAGCGTGGGTGAACACACGTGCCGACGATACGACGACCGCCGTTCCCTTCACGGCCTCTCCGACACTGTTTCGCCTTGACCCCGGCAAAGAGCGCACCGTGCAGATCGCCAGCCTTCCCAATGACCTGCCGGTCGATCGTGAATCGCTGTTCTTTTTCAATCTGCAGGAGATTCCACAAACCGTGCCGGGGCAGCGCAACGCCCTGAACATCGCCTTGCGTACGCGGATCAAGTTGTTCTATCGCCCCAGCCAATTGTCAGGGCCCGTCACGGAGCATCTGAAGGACCTGCGCTTCTCGCTTACTACAGTTGAAGGTAAAGCACACTTGCATGTGCATAACCCCTCCCCCTTCCACTTCACGTTCAGCCGTTTGGACCTCGAAGCCGCAGGCCGGCAACAGGCCGTCCCTGGTGTCGACATGATCGCCCCGATGAGCGAGCAAACCTACCCCATGCCGAGCGGCCTGCCCGCCCATGGTCTGCAGGCTGTCTTTTCGGTGATCACCGACTATGGCAGCAACAGTGCGCCCATGACCTTGCCGGTGCACGGCACGCCCTGATCGCCTCGCGACACTCTTACGGAGAAACGATCTATGACTTCTGCGCACGGGGCGCGGGGCCGCTCACGGCTGCCTCGCTTTTGCCTACTGATCATCGGCATGCGCGGCTGTACAGCCCTGGCAGCCCCAAGCGAACAGCCCACGGTCGAGTTCCAGTCAAGCTTCCTGCACCAGGCGGGCCTGAGTGGCGCTACCGCCACTGCCGCCCTAAACGCGCTGGCCAATGAGCATGCCTTGGGCCCTGGCCGCTATTTGGCCGAGCTACAGGTCAACTCCACCTTGGTCGGGCAACGGGAACTGGACTTTTCCCTGGCCGCTGGGCACAACCGCCTGCAACCTTGTCTTTCGCCAGCCCTGCTGGGTGAGCTGGGCCTGCGCCTGGATGCCTTGCCAGACCCGGCCCTGCTCGAGCAAGCCTGCCTGGATCTACCGACCGTCGTTCCTGGAGCCCGGGTGGACTTCGACAGCGCTGCACTGCGCGTGGCGGTATCCATTCCACACATTGCCCTGCGTCGGGAAATAACCGGCTATGTCGACCCGGCACGCTGGGACAGCGGGATTTCCGCAGCGTTCGCCAATTACCAGGTATCCACCCAGCAACGGGACAGCCGTACCCAGGGCAGCACCAACCATTACGACCTGTATTTGAACAGCGGCCTGAACCTCGGCGATTGGCGCCTGCGCAGCAGCCAGGCCTGGCGCCAGGACAGCGATGGCGAACGCAGCTGGAGCCGCGCCTATACCTACGCCCAGAGCGACCTTCCCGGCACCCTGGGTACCTTCACCCTGGGCGAGACCTTCACCGGTAGCGAGGTCTTTCGTGGCGTACCGATACTGGGTGCTCGCATCGCGTCCGACCTCGACATGCTGCCGAACATCATGCGCAGCTATGCGCCCATCATCAGCGGTGTCGCGCAAACCCGAGCCAAGCTCGAGGTTCTGCAGAACGGCTACCCCATCTATTCCACCTATGTCAGCCCTGGCCCCTACGCCATCGACGACCTGAGCGTCGGCGGCACAGGCGAACTGGAGGTCGTGCTGACCGAGGAAGATGGCCAGGTGCGCCGCTTCACCCAACCCTACGCCAACATCGACAACCTGCTGCGCCCAGGCGTATGGCGCTACAGCGCGGCATTGGGCCGCTATAACCCCGCCGGCGACCTGGACACTCCCACACTCTGGCAAGGCACCCTGGCCTACGGTACGCCCTGGCACACCACACTCTACGGAGGCTTGATGGTCAGCGAAGGCTACCTGGCCCACGCCGTCGGCGTCGCCCGTGACCTGGGCAGCCTGGGCGCACTGGCATTCGACGTGACCCACGCCAGCAGCCAGTTCGACAGCGCCGCCGATGTGCAAGGCCAAAGCTATGCGTTGAAGTACAGCAAGACCTTCGGCACAGGCACCGACTTGCGCTTCGCCGGCTATCGCTATTCGACCGAGGGCTACCGTGATTTCGATGAATGGGTCAGCCAACGCAGCCACGACACCCGTTTCACCGGCAGCCGTCGCAGCCGACTGGACACTACGATTCTCCAGCGCCTCGGCACACGCAGCTCGTTCAACCTGACGTTTTCCCAACAAGACTACTGGCAGCGCGCGGACGTGGAACGCCAGTTCCGCCTCTCCTTCAATACCTCCCACAACAAGGTCAGCTATGGCCTGCATGCTTCGCAGTCGCTGCGTACTTCCAGGCGTGGCAGCGATCGGCAGGTAGGGCTGAGCGTTTCCCTGCCCCTGGATTTCGGCCACAGCAGTACCCTGTATTTCGACACCCAACACAGCGCCCTCGGCAATCGCCAGCGCGTGAGCATGAACGGCAGCGGTAACGACTATCGCCTCAGCTACAACACCAGCGTCAGCCGTGACGAGCGACAGCGACAAACCCTCGGCCTGAACCTGGGCTACCAGACGACCAGCGCCTCGCTGGGTGCCGGTGTCAGCGTTGGCCCCGACTATCGCAGCCTATCGCTCAACGCCAGCGGCTCGCTGCTGGCCCACGCCGATGGCGTCGAATTCGGCCCGAGCCTTGGCGAAACCATTGGCTTGGTCGAAGTGCCCAATACACCTGGCGTCGGTGTACAGAGCGCCTCGAGCGTTCGCACCAACGCACGCGGCTTCGCCCTCGTGCCTAGCCTGAGCCCCTACAAGCGCAACCAGCTTGTCCTGCAAACCGACCAGTTGGGGCCGGAAATCGAGATCGACAACGGCAGCGCACAGGTCGTGCCGCGCCGTGGCGCGGTGGTCAAGCAGCGCTTCGAAGTGCGCAAGGTCAACCGCCTGGTACTCACCCTGCATACCCCCCAGGGCCAGCCTGTGCCATTCGGCGCGCAGGTCTCCGATAGCGCAGGCACATCGCTGGGTGTGGTTGGCCAAGCCGGCATGGTACTGCTCTCGACGACCCAGCCCAGCCAACAGGTGAGCGTGCGCTGGAGCGAGGCGGCAGATGCGCAATGCCAGCTGGAACTGGATGTGGCCCAAATGCCTCAGGAACAGGGGTACCGCATGCAAACACTGACCTGTGGGTGAAGGCATCCACATTCGACCCCATGCCTGAACCTGCTGACATGCCCTGGAGCATCCAATGAATCGACCCGTCGCCCTGTTATTACCAGCACTGCTGATGACGCTCGGACACGCCCCACTTGCCATGGCCGCTCGCTACTGCACCTTGGATAGCGGTCAGCTCAGTTATGAGTACGCGCTTCCCGACATCGTCAAAGTCGATGCCAGCCTTCGCCCCGGTGAAGCAATTAGTGCGGTCAGGCAAGACAACCTACCCCCCATTTCAGGTACGAAATTCACCTGTGAGAATGACGACGACACGAACCCCATAAACTTGAACGTCGACACGCTAACCGGGGAGTCAACCGTCCCCGGTCCTGGAGGCGTGCGGGTAATGGAAACCAATGTTGCCGGCATTGGCGTCGCAGTGCAGCTCGGCGTCCCGTTTACCGGGGGCGCAAACAATTATTTCAAACCAACCGACAACAGCTCTGTACCCTTCACGGGTACCCTCGGAAACACCGGAGGGAACCAGATGGTGCTCACGACGCTGCTCCACAGGATTCAACTGGTCAAGATTGGCGACATCGCGCCGGGTGTGCACTACATCGACACCCCCTTGTTCAGAGCCAGCACTAGCATCGGCGGCCAGTTCATGGACTACCGGTTGACCAGCCGCGTCGTCAGCAACCCATGCACCGTACCCACAACCTCCAGCCCCGCCGTCGTGCAGTTGCAACGCTGGCCAAAATCGGAGTTCAAGGGGATTGACCATACCACCGCCTCGACAGATTTCGCGATCGAGTTGACCAATTGCGAAAGCGACCCTAAGGGCATGACGCGCGTCGCCATCACACTCGAGGGCATCGACGGTTCGACACCCATATCGGGTAAGCCCGGGGTTTTCACCCTCACCGACGATTCAGACGCCGAAGGCGTTGGCATACAGATCCTCAAAGGCGACGGAACCCCGATGCCGCTGGAGACAGAAGAGGACATGGCTAACTTGACCAAAGGCATCACCCGCCTCGCCTTCAAGGCCCATTATTACCAGACGCTGCCCGCCGAAAAAATCAAGCCGGGCTCGGCAAACGGCGCACTGAAGTTCACCATCAGCTATCGATAACCTCTGGAAAAGGCCCGGCCAACGCCGGGCCCAAGGCTTACCGCAATAGGTAACTCAAGGCACCAATGTCAGTACCAGCGCCGGTAAGGTCTTGAAGGAGCGTCCTTCATCAAAGCTGACCGCCGCATGGATACGGAAGGTGTCATTGAGTTTCAGGCTTTGCACGAAGCGCTTGGCCATATAGGCCTGCACTTTGCCAGCCTGGCGCTCTGCGAGCGTCAAAGGCAGGTCGTCACGCACGATCTCGACCGGCAACATCGCCCCACCCGCATCGTGCCCCATCGCCTGGATACGAACCGGCTGCTCCGGGCGGCTGAACTGCCACATAGGCAATTCCAGCAATACGCCCTCTTCCGGCACTGTGCTCAAAGACAACTTCCCCTCCTTGGCAGCCTTGCATTCGATCCTCTTGAAGTGGTTAGGGTTCACAACGTTCCTGATGCCCAGGTCGTAGGCCTTCGAGTATTCGACAGTTCCATCATCATGCTTGAACGAATAGAAAAGCTCGAGGCGTTGGCCCAGGTTGGCGGCTATTACTTCCATTGGAAACTGGAAAGTCTTGTCGCCCCCCAGGGTCGGGTTGGCAGGGAAGCGGTCCCCCATTCGGTTGACCGCGATCATCTCGAACTTCCTGGCCTCTACCTCCTTAGGAATACGTACGTTCACGGCCCTTTCCGGAGTCAGCGAGCCCTTTGCGTCCCCCTCGAACTCAACACCGTCCACGGTGGGTGCTGGCAAGACCGGTGCCGTGCCGATGGTCAGGGACAGCGCTTCGCTCACCTGCAAAGTGCCCAACCGGCTGAATTGATAGACAAGCGTGACCCGCCCGCTGGTGTTGGCCTGCAGCCAATCATGCCCCAGGCCGAACCTGATCTTGCCGCTCTGCAGAATGCTGACATCCACCTGCACCACACAGGTTGTGGGCGCCCGACCATATACGTGCAGCACGACCTCATCGTCCAACTGCATGCCATAGTCGTCGGCCTGGACAACGATACCGTCGGGATACGCCCCCGGATCCACATGATCTCCAGTGAGGCCTTCGATGCGCGGGCTCGGCAGTTTCGGCCCTTCGGGTTCACCCTGGACAATACGCAATAATTGCCTTGGGGACTGACTGCCCGTTGCAGAATCGGCGTAGTCGATCGTATAGCTCACCTCCCCTTGCCCCTCGCTGGCCAAGTGCAACTCGTTGCCATCCAGAAGCCAGAGAAGCGGTTTCCCAATGTCCTGGGCAGTAATCACATGTTGCAGGCTGATCGGGCCAAGCGGTTTGCCATGCTTGTCCTGACCGTACCAGAAGTACTTTACCTTATCGTCAACGGCCATGGCCGCATAAGGCCCGACCACGACCATAGCGTCACCCGGCTCCCGATCCCGATCGATACGCAAGCCGTTGCCACCGATGACTTGAGCCGGTGGCAGCGTTCTAACCGTATCCGCCGCCTTGTCCACATAGAAAAACGCCAGGCCAGACTCCGTCAGCTTGCCGAATCCATCGTCCTGATCGACCGATACGAATCCCCAACCGCCTGAGAGCTCCTCCAATTGGGCGTTTGGAATCCACATCGTTGCGTATTTTCGGTCATCCAGCTCTCCGACTCTCCCACCTCCTTTGTAGACCAGATTACGCCCGTCGGCAGAGCGACCGCGAAAGTTAATGATGCAATAGTCGTTTTCGTCGATCTCGTCGTACGTGAACAACACGTCCAGGTCATTACCATTCAAGCTCTTCAAGTCGAGCGATTCTCCCCCGTCCAACGCGGGTATTTCTGGGGCTGCGAAGTCGTTACTCATGAACACGGCATCCTTTATGGCGTGGTATGGAATGCGCGGCGTTCGCCGGCGCAATGAGCCCGCTGTTCTACATGCCCCTCGCAGCCCACAACAGCTAGCAAGTCTGCCAGTGAACACCTGACCCTGGACTTTGCCAGGCAAGCCGCTGTTCATGGCTAAGCTGAATAGATCCGTTCAAAAACCAGGTTCCATGGAGGACTATCTATGTTGCTGTTGTGGTTGCTATTACTGGTGGTCGGCACGGCGTACCTCACGCACAGGCGGCTGGCGCCGCTGCAGATCCTCGGGGCCGTCGCGGCCTACGTGCTGGCGATGGGCATCTGGAGCGATTGCCCAGGCTGGCTGCTGGCAGTGCTGTGGCTGGCCCTGGCCTGCAAGGCCGCCTTCCTGGTGCTGCACGACTGGCGCCGCACGCTGTTCACCGAACCGGTGTTCCGCTGGTTCCAACGCACCCTGCCGCCGATGTCGCGCACCGAACGCGAGGCGATCGACGCAGGCACCGTGTGGTGGGACGGCCAGCTGTTCAGCGGCCGCCCGGCCTGGCACACCTTGCTCGACTACCCGGTACCCAAGCTCACCGATGAAGAGCAAGCCTTCATCGACGGCCCGGCCGAGACCCTCTGCACAATGGTCAGCGACTGGCAGATCGGCCAGGACCTGGACCTGCCGCCGCAGGCCTGGGCCTACATCAAGGAACAGGGCTTCTTCGCCCTGATCATTCCCAAGGACTACGGCGGAAAGGGTTTTTCCGCTTATGCCCACTCCCAGGTGGCCATGAAGCTGGCCACCCGCAGCGGTGACCTGGCCTCCACGGTGATGGTGCCCAACTCCCTCGGCCCGGCCGAATTGCTGCTGCACTATGGCACCGAGGCGCAACGCAACCATTACCTGCCTCGGCTGGCGCGTGGCGAGGAGATCCCCTGCTTCGCCCTCACAGGCCCCCTGGCAGGCTCCGACGCGGGCGCCATGCCCGACACCGGCGTGGTGTGCAAAGGCCAGTGGCAAGGCGAAGAAGTCATCGGCCTGCGCCTGAACTGGGAAAAGCGCTACATCACCCTCGGCCCGGTGGCGACCTTGCTCGGCCTGGCATTCAAGGCCTACGACCCGGACCACCTGCTGGGGGAGGAAGAAGACCTGGGTATCAGTCTGGCCTTGATTCCCACCGACCTGCCCGGCGTGCAAATCGGCAAACGCCATTTGCCCCTGGGCGCCGCGTTCATGAACGGCCCCAACAGCGGCAAGGATGTGTTCATCCCATTGGACTTGCTGATCGGCGGCCAGGCCATGCTCGGCAAGGGCTGGATGATGCTGATGAACTGCCTGTCGGTGGGGCGCTCCATCTCGCTGCCGGCGGTAGGCACCGGCGCGGCCAAGTACACCAGCCTTGTGACCGGGCAGTACGCCAACCTGCGCGAGCAGTTCAACGTGCCACTGGCGGCCTTCGAAGGCATCCAGGAGTCCTTGGCACGGATCGGCGGCAACGCCTGGCTGATGGACAGCGCACGCCTGCTCACCGCCCTGGCCGTGGACCTGGGCGAAAAACCCTCGGTGCTGTCGGCCATCCTCAAGTACCACCTCACCGAGCGCGGCCGTGAATGCATCCAGCACGCCATGGATGTGCACGGCGGCAAGGGCATCATCATGGGCCCGAACAACTACCTGGCGCGCAATTGGCTGGGCGCACCGATCTTCATCACCGTAGAGGGGGCCAACATTCTTTCGCGCAACCTGATGATCTTCGGCCAGGGTGCCATCCGTTGCCATCCGTTCGTGCTCGACGAAATGGCCCTCGCCGCTCGCCCGGACCAGGAGCAGGCCCTGCGGGAGTTCGACGACCTATTGATGAAGCACATCCTGTTCGCCGCAGGCAACGCTGCCAGTACCTGGGTACTGGGGCTGGGCCTGGGCCACTTCGAGAAGGTGCCGGGGGATGCGCTGAGCCAAGGGTACTTCCGCGCCCTGAACCGCCAGGCCGCCGCCTTCGCCCTGCTGGCCGACCTGTCGATGATGCTCCTGGGCGGGGCGCTCAAGCGCCGTGAACGACTCAGCGCCCGCTTGGGCGATGTACTGAGCTACCTGTACCTGAGCTCGGCGGCGCTCAAGCGCTACCACGACCTGGGCTCGCCCGAGCATATGCAGCCTTTGCTGCGCTGGGCCCTGGAGGAAAGCCTGGGCCAGGCGGAACATGCCCTGGACCGGTTGCTCGACAACTTCCCCAACCGCTTCATCGGCTGTGCCCTGCGCGTGCTGGTGTTCCCCTTCGGCCGCCGCCATACCGGCCCGAGCGATGAACTGGATGCAGAGGTGGCGGCGCTGATCGGCCGGAGCAAAGGCGACCCGGCACTCGAAGAGCTGCTGGCCGGCTGCCTGCGCCCCAGCGCGGAAGGCGACCCGGTGGCGGCATTGCAACGTGCCTGTGATCTGCTGGACGCATGCGCCCCCTTGCACAAGGCCGTGCATGAGGCGATCAAGGACGGCAGGCTACACACCGCTCCTGGCCAGTCGGCCATCGATGCGGCAGTCGAGGCCGGTGTGTTGCAGGCCGATGAAGGCCAACGGCTGCACGAGGCCGAGGCGGCGCGGCGGCGGGTCATCGATGTGGATGCGTTCGAGAAGGAGGCATTGCAGGCGGTACCGGATAAAGTGCGCTGAGTTCGCCACAGGCGTTTCGGTGCCGGTGAGATCCCGCGCCGCGCGGGCGGCGCTCGATCTTACAGACATCACCCTTTCAAGGCCTGCCCCAAGGCACAAACCGAACAACCGGCGTATACTCCGCCCCCCGTTTCAGCCATACCGAGGACCTTTCCATGGCCAACCCGCACCTGGAATATCACCTGCAACTGCTCCAGCACCTGCGCACCATACTGGCGGCCCTGGGCGAGGCCGAGCAGGTACCGGAGGAGAGCCACGCCCTGTTCCTCGAGCGCTTCGACGAACTGCTCACCCTGCTGCCCCAGGACCCGCTGGAAAGCCAGTACCTGGGCCAGGACCTGATCTGCCAGGTGATCCAGCGCTACCCACAGATCGCCCACCTGGTGCCACGCGACCTGTTGTGGTTCTTCGGTGGCGACTGCCTGCACTTCATGCCGGACGAGGAGCTCAGCGTTTACCAACAGTTGGAAGACCTGCGCTACGAAGCTGAACAGAAGGGTGAGCCCTTCGACTGGAACCAGCAAAAACAATTGCTGAGCCTACCGGAGCAAACCCCGAAGCACTGACGTGCTTTGAGGGCTTGGGGCTGCTTCGCAGCCCATCGCAGGCTGTCGCCAGCTCCCACCGAGATTGCGCCGCTTTCAAGACTTGCGAAATCCCTGTGAGAGCGGGCTTGCCCGTGAGGGGACGCAGAGCAGCCTGGTCTACAGCCTGCCAACTTCCAGCACGTTATACCCTGTTGCCAGCACCACACCGCCGTGCTCGATCTCGCAGGTCACCACGGAAAAGCCCGGGGCACCGCTGGCCGGTGCGGTAAAGAGCCCATCCTCACTCAACTCACCGACGCCAAACAGCCGCCAACACCGTTTCGCCTCCGGCATGAAACTGGTGTCCTGCTCCTCCAGGCGCAACGAATCTCGGTACCCGACCTTTCGGAACACCCCAGGCCGGACAGACAACAGCTGCGGCCCATTGGCCATGACAATCGAGAACCTGCGACGGTGTTTGCTGTCGACCCCCACTTGCTGAATGACCAGCCCCTTGCGCTTGGCGGCAGCGTCGGGGATGAACGTCGCCTGCTTGAAGTTGTGCAACTGTAGCTGGCCATTACGTTCACCCAGCAGTCGCCAGGCATAACCTGGCCCCACCCCGGCCATCTGCAGCTCGATCGGTGCCTTGGGGGAGATGAACGCGACTTCCGGCTGCAGCTCGAAAAACTCGACCGATACCCGTGCGCGTGCCGACGCCTTGTAGAACATGCCATCTTGGTACAGCTCGGCGGTCACCATGATGGCCTGCCCACCCGGCTTGAGGCGCTCGACCGATTCAAACCGGTAGCGGCCATCCTTCGCATCGATATGCCCATATTCCCCAGAGCCCGACGCATCAAGACCGCTTACCGTCCAGCGTGAGGCCTGGACGGCCTTGCCGTGTTGGTCGCGCATGATGAAGTCGTAACTGCGGCCCACCATCATCGTGTAGCGAGGTGCTTCCACGGTGAACGACGGCCCAAGTGGCAGCAGGTCACCGAACATGACGGTATCGAACGGCACATGCCTGGCGCGCTCGGCGAAGCCGTACGGGCTCGGCTGGTACCACAGTTTTTGCGACAGGCTGCCCTGCAGATGATTCAACGCCCGGTCCTGCACCAGAGCCGCTGGATAGGGTTCGATCCCCTGCTCATCCACGACCAGGTAGGGGAAAGTATCCGTCGGCGCAAAGCCCTCGCGCGCTCTTGCCTTGACCTTGAAGAACACCAAGAGCGCACCTTGCCCATGGTTGGCCGCGTCGGGCGCCTGCGAACCAGGCGCCGCCTGGGTGTATACCCGCATGCCGGTCGGTGTCCAGGGTTCATCGCCCTGACGATCGACATTCACCAGGGCGAACTGGCTCTGGTAGTCAGGCAAATCGCGGAACCATCGCGCCAGCTCAGCGGGCAGGCGGTCATCGGCCACACCCAGATTGCAACGTACACGCGACACATTGCGCAGATCGAGCACGAGGCCCCAACGCTCCTTGTAGGAGAGCACCTCCAGATCGACATCGGCTTGCACCGCATAGCCCATGGCTTCATTGATGACGAAATAGTGCTGCTCGCCATCGGCGTACTGCCCTTCACGCCGGTAGGTCCCCGACAGGATCGGCAGGGTCACCTGCACGCGCCGGCCACCGGCCGAGGCAGTGGCGAAGGACAGGGTCGGCATACCGAATTCGATAGCCTGCACCTGCGTGCGCCCCTGCCCGTCAGGGTCGATCATCGCCTCGAACAGCGGCAACGAACGCAAGTCATGCAACCGCTCCAGATAATGGCGCTTGAGCAGGTCGTTCATACAACTGCGGTTATAGACAGCCAACGCGCCCCATCCCAGGGTCACGTTGATTGCTTTCATGGTTTCGAGCACGTGCTCGATAGAATTGCCGGACATTTTCCGGATCTCCTTGAATGGTGTCAGCAACCAGCACGCACGATCATGCGCCAGGCGCAAGCAGTTGTTGGGTGAGCGCAGGAAAATCGGTCAATGGCCATGGCAAGATCAAATGGCCACTCACAGCAATGCTGTCGTCATATGTGCCTTCGGCAAAAATCAGGACAAACCCCGCCTTATGGGCATCGGCAGGCACATACCTCCCATTGTCGATGGTGCCTTGACCTTCAATGGGTAATGACCATTTCACCTTGTCGAACGGCTTGTTCAAAACATAGGCCTCCAACGCAAGGCTGCCGTCCTCCTGAGGAATCGCCTTGACCTTCACAGTTACTTCATCATGTATCACCAATACATAGACCGTGCATTGATCTCCCGTTTCAGAGTCCTTTACCTGTATCTTGTCGAGGACATATATCTCGTCGTCTGCAGGGGCCGGCTTGTAATGACAACGCTTGCCACCCTGTTCGGGGGTCAGCGTACCTTTCACACCCGTCTTGTCCCACTCCAGATTACCGCCCGCCAACGACCCCGCAGTAAGGGTCAGTTCTGTTGTCGTGTAACAGGTATGAATCATTGGATTCACCGTCACGGCCCGAGGCACAGTGGTCACCAACGCCGAAGCCAGCACCTCGCTCGACTCCTCATCCTTCGCCAGTACCAGTACTTTGCTCGGCTTGCCATCCAGAGAGGAAGCTGGCGCGGCCAGATAGATCCCTTCCTCTCCCCGGTTTTTGAGCATCGTCCCTGGATCGTCGGCGCTGACGGATATACTTTGGACCTCCCAGTAGACATTCGATCGCGGCGGAACCAGACGCACATCACATTCCCCACCCGCCAGCACCACGACATTGCTGGGCTCGACACGAAACTCGGTGGGCGTCGTGATCATGACCACATCGTTGCTTGGCGTGACATCCGCTGCCTGCAGGAACATCCCCTGGTCTGCCCCTATCTGCACACCGGCCAACCAGCGTTCCGGTACGTCCGCGCTCAGCCTTTTCGACAGGCCGGAAACGATCGCACGCTTGACCGCATGCGAGACGAACTCTTCGATCTGTGCACGCTCAGGGCCTTTAATTTCACCGGGCAAGCCAGAGAGAGCGGTGACTTGCGCATTGGCCGACCAAGGCGAGTAGAGTTGCCCCTGAAGAATGTAACCGGGTTGGCGTTGGCCTTTGAGCAGGTCGAAGCGGTGCGTCAGATCCAATTGGAAGGTGACCGTGAACTCCTTTGTATCGCCCCCCAACAGAGGGACGTAACGCAACTTAACGATGCACTGCGACTTCCAGGCCTGATCGACTCCGTTTTTTTCAAAGTTGACCGACAGCCCCACTGCCGGAACCGTGAACGCTTCGCACACGAAGGCGAACTCGGCGCTTTGGTACTTGGACGTTGGGACGGCCAAATGCCCGGCCGTGGCGTTCAGGCCAACCAGCATGTCGTTCAAATCCCGTCGCTCTTCGAACTCGCCATCCACGAGCAACTTCGAAAGACCTTGACCATAACTGACGCGATACAACAAGGGCTCACTGACCACGCTCGTGTTGACAGCAGGATCGAGCCCTGGAACATGAGCATCGTGCGGAATCACCCCTGTCTTGCCCAGTTGCGTCACCCCCCACAGCAGCAGATCACGCTGCTCGCCCTTGGAGTCTTTCTGTACTCGCAAGTCGATGCGCTTCATGTCCACAGCACTGTCCGCACCCTGCCCCATGCCCACCAAAACATATGGCTCATTGAGCTGCGCTTGTTCTTTCATCAGTGCCTGGATGAACTCACCACCACGCTTATTCAGCGCGTCGTACTCGCTCATGCCCAGTCGCATCTCCAAACCTTGAGCCACATCCAACTGCAACTGCGAAGCTGAAACAGTCGTGCTTAACATCACAGCGCAGCTCAGCGGCAGGGAATCCAGTGCATCGTGTTGCGACACCGACTCCACTTCGCCACTCCTTGTTTGAACCTGCACGCCACTGTCCAACTGGCTGGTTATAACGAACCTGGTAGCGGTGGGCGTTTCCAGCGAAGGTGCCGCCATGTGATAGCCCGCCAAGTGATAGTCAATATTGCCCACCCCATCGGAGATGCGGCCGCTAATATCGACAAGTACTTTCTCAGTGCTCAAGCGAATCCGGTGCTCTTTCTCAATAGCAGTATTGAGCTGATCGACCGAAACGGTGGTCAATGTATCGAAGCCATACAAGTTTGGGTGCTCATACACCCAGGCGAGCAGGTCTGGATTTATAGTATATGTCATTTTCAATTAGCCTTTACGCGAAGGGCCTCGAGTGCCCGAGTATTTTTAGCCAGCGGCAGGGGTATGATGATGAAACTCGCGTAACCATCACATTCACCAGTCACTATGACGAACGACGCAGGCTTCGATTTGTCGACAGTATAAGTAGCGCCTTTGAATTCGCCTGACCCATAGGCTATCTTAAACTCAGTCCGGTCAGTAACATCCATTCTAAGTAACTTGGCGCGAAAACTGACAGTACCCTCATCGACATTGGTGTCGATAGTTTCCAGGCTCAGGGTCGGGACAGCAGCCTCGGTGACGATAACACTTTCGACCTTCTCGCCAGTGGCTATATTACGCGCCGATATAACATCGATAACGAAGTCTTTGTCCTTTAACTCGGGGCCTGCTACATAGGTAATTGCTGCTGTTGTAGCTTCAGATTTTTTTAGCGTACCGTGGGGATTGTCATTCTCGAAGCCCCATTCAAAGTCTGCCGCCGCACCCAATGCGCCAACCTGCAAGTCAACGGTCTTTTTATCGCCCTCGGCAGTGCCCTTTTCATAGCCCCAGGTTGTTGCTACCAAGGGGGTGATCATAAGACTCTGGCGAACCACGGTGGCCAATGCTGAACTTTCGAATTGACCATCCGTGGCAACCACTCGTACTCGCGTGAATAGGCCATCGATATGTTCGGCCTCTGGCGCGGTGTACTCACCGTCTGGGGTAATAGTGCCAGCCTGCCCGCCCAGGGACTCAACTCGCCATGTCAACCCCTTTCGGGCAGGCACTGTATTGAACTTATGTTTTTGACCGCTCCCTAGGATAGGTTCCAGGTCATCAATGACGAAGCTGATGGTATTAGGGTTGACCCTGCCGAATGCCACGGCACCCGAAGGCAAATGGGTGTTATCGGCGATGATCGCATTGCCGAAGTTGAATTTTATCGTGTCATCGATAAGGGTTTTGACTGTAGAGGGTAACGAGAAAGTCTTATTTAATGTATCTTCGAGCACGCCGCGAACGGAGGTAGCATTCGGAATTGCTCCGACCTCGTAAAAAAGCCGGAGGATCGTAAGTAACTGAGCCGTCGCAAGAATAGTCAGCAAGAATTCAGGCAAAGTCAAATCCTCACTTGATGTCTCTGAATCCGCCTCATCATCTTTAGCTGGACCTGCACATGCCGACGCTGGATCAGCGTGCGACGCCAGATAACGCGGCTTATATTCAAAGTATTGTTTTTCTAGTTTACCGCCCTCGTCCGCAACCAGTTTATAACCCGCAGAGACATCAGCTACAAATGTTTCGGAACTAGATTTATACAGTCTTTCCAAATCAATACCATGTACCTTTACCCACCATTCGAGAAACCCGTATCCGTTTTTACTTCTCACGTTCGTTGTCTTACACGTGACCCACCCCATGAGCTCCATATCGAGCTCTATGACCCCATCAGCGCCAAATTTAATTTTTAAGCTGTTCGCCAGGTCACAATGAATACTATCAATGTGAATCGAAGCAATGAGTTCCCTAAACAAAGCACCTGCATCATGGGTGATTTCAACATCCTGCGCCGGGATCCTGAGCTCTCCTTTAGTCAGCTTGGCCCCAGTGAGCAATCGCTGCCCGCCTTCGTCTTTGTATTCGAGTTCAAATGTCGCGTCCTCGATTACCTCCCGCAGCGCGTGCATCATCTGCCCTAGTGCCAGACGCCTACTGCCAAGCATCACGGTAGCCGAGTAGTCTTTACCGGCATCATTAGGAATCAAGTATTTTAATTGGGTGTCGTCACTGGGGATCGTCCCGCGTTTATCCCCTTCCAACTTAATTAAACTGATAATGGCCCCTTCACCGTCCAGGTTCTCGGGGTCACGCGGGTGAGTGACCAACATGAACTCATCCGGGCGCATCGCTTCGTTACCGCCCGGCATAATGCGCCCCAACTGATAGATACATTTTTCCTCAGGCAGCGCCTTGAACTTCTTCTCGAAGAACGCGCCCAGTTTCGCTTGCGCCTCCGGCACCCCGCCAAAATTGAACAGAAAATTAGTGGCCTTCGCCAGGTTGAGGTAAATTTCCCCACCGGCTGCCACATGGCCATTCGCTTCCGTCAACGCAAGGTCCATCTGCAGTTCAGGGCGTAATATCGGACCATATTGCGCTATCGAACGCACCACAGCCCTAACTTTTTCTTCAATTTCAACGAGATTCCCCCCCACCATCGCCATGCGCAAGCGCGACTTTGAATCGAGCAGACGGGCATTTTCGAACGACATCCGAGGCACATCCAATACAGCGTTTTCGATTATGTACTTATTACCTCCATCGGTCTGGACTTCACCGGACTGTGGTTCAATATATGAACCTCTCTCGAAGTGCCTGATATACGCCTGTAATATCACATGATTGGCCTTCACGCGTTGCACAGCCGCAATAATCCCCCAACCGAACATTTTATCTATATTATGTTCATCCTTCTCCTTCATCCACGCCACCAATTCTTTTTCAGAATAGCCAGACATAGTTTTCCACCCTTCCAATTAAATATCGAAACAATCAGCAAGAACATCGAATAACGACTTACAAACGAAGCCCTATTCAACGCTACTATTTCGACACAGGAGGTGGAGCGGGGAAACTGATTGAACTACTAGGCTGGGGATGAAAAATATCGTGAACAAGGCGGTTGCGATGCGTTCACAGTGCTCGATTGACGCCCCACAAGGCTCAAACCGCACAGCCATCAAATTCCAGGCATAAAAAAACGCCCTCTCGATTGAGAGGGCGTTTTCGATTTGGAGCGGGAAACGAGACTCGAACTCGCGACCCCGACCTTGGCAAGGTCGTGCTCTACCAACTGAGCTATTCCC
>NZ_JBWXTH010000016.1:0-68209 GCF_056856075.1 Pseudomonas sp. FA-1 | reverse complement strand
GGGTTGGGGGGGTGGTGGGGGGCGGCGCCCCGGGGGGGGGGCCGGGGGGGGGGGGGGGTGGGGGGGCGGGGGGGGGGGGGGGGCCGGGGTTTTGGGGGGGGGGGGGGGGGGCGGCGGCCCCCGGGGGGGGGCCGCCCCCCCCCCCCCCCCCCCCGACGCCGTTACGCCAAACGCTTAAAAACATGAACTCTCCCCCCGCCAGCGGCTCAACTGCCATGCGCACACTCGCCAGCAGACAGGAGCCCCTGGTGCCCCAACCCCAGACCGGTCGCGCCTACCGCACCGATATCCCCGCCCGCCTCGACCGCCTGCCCTGGACCCGCTTCCACACGCTGCTGGTCCTGGCCCTGGGCATCACCTGGCTGCTCGATGGCCTGGAGGTGACCCTGGCAGGCGCGGTGTCCGGTGCTCTCAAGGACAGCCCGACGCTGCAGATGAGCAACACCGAGATCGGCCTGGCGGGCGCCAGCTACATCGCCGGAGCCGTACTTGGCGCCCTGCTGTTCGGCTGGCTGACCGACCGCCTGGGCCGGCGCCGGCTGTTCTTCGTCACCTTGGTCCTGTACATCGGCGCCACGGCCGCGACCGCGTTTTCCTGGAACCTGTGGAGCTTCCTGCTGTTTCGCTTTCTCACCGGCGCCGGCATCGGCGGTGAGTACACCGCGATCAATTCGACCATCCAGGAATTCACCCCGGCCCGCTGTCGCGGCTGGGTGGACCTGACCATCAATGGCACCTTCTGGCTGGGCGCCGCCCTTGGCGCGGTGGGGTCGGTGGTGCTGCTCGACCCGGCACTGGTGGGCGGTGAGCTGGGCTGGCGCCTGTGTTTCGGCATCGGTGCGGTGCTGGGCCTGGCGATCCTGCTGATGCGCCTGTGGATCCCGGAGAGCCCACGCTGGCTGTTGATCCACAACCAACCGGAACAGGCCGAACGTATCGTCGCCGGCATCGAGCGCCAATACCGCGCGCGTGGCCTCGCACTCCCCGCCATCGTAGGCCCGCCCCTGCGCCTGCATGCCCGTGACCACACGCCCTTGGGCGAGGTCGTGCGCTGCCTGTTCGGTGCCCACCGGCGGCGGGCACTGGTCGGCCTGACCCTGCTCGGCGCCCAGGCGTTCTTCTACAACGCCATCTTCTTCACCTATGCCCTGGTCCTCACCGATTTCTACGGAGTACCGTCCGAGCGCATCGGCTGGTACGTGCTGCCCTTCGCCCTAGGCAACTTCTGTGGGCCACTGCTGTTGGGCAGGCTGTTCGATGTATGGGGGCGGCGCCTGATGGTCAGCGCCACGTACCTGATATCCGGCGTACTCCTGGGCATCAGCGGGTACCTGTTCCAGCAGCAACTGCTCGACGTCACCCAGCAGACGCTGGCCTGGATGGTGATTTTCTTCTTCGCCTCCGCCGCGGCAAGCTCGGCCTACCTGACCGTGGCCGAAACCTTTCCGCTGGAGATCCGCGCCCTGGCCATCGCCGTATTCTATGCCTTTGGCACGGGCCTGGGTGGGCTGGCCGGGCCAGCATTGTTCGGCGCCCTGATCGAGACGGGAGAACGTACGAATGTGCTGTATGGCTATTTGATCGGGGCCGGCTTGATGGTCTTTGCCGCGCTGGTGCAGGCGCGATGGGGGACGGCAGCCGAGCGCAGGTCTTTGGAGCAGGTGGCACGCCCGTTGTCCCAGGCGCAGGAGGAATGACCGGCCAGGTGTACGCACCTGGCCGGTTTTCATGCGATGACCTGCCGCGCCCTCAGAGGAAGGTGAACACCTGTGACGCCGGCAAGCGCGATTTGCCAAGCCCTGCGTTGAAGTCATCCTCACTGCGGTAGCCCAGGCTCAGCACCACCACACTGGTGAGGCCTCGTTCACGCAGGCCCAGCTCGGCGTCCAGCGCCTTGCTGTCGAAGCCTTCGATAGGCGTGGCGTCCAGGCCATGGGCAGCGGCGCCGAGCAGTGCGGTGCCGAACGCCAGGTAGGTCTGCTTCTCCATCCAGTGTTGCAGGTCCTTGTGGTCGAAGCGGTGCAGATTCACGTAGCCGCGACGGGTCTGGTCCTGGCCGGCCCTGGCCTGCTCGGTAGGGAAACGCCCGTCGGCGGCTTCCTGCGCCAGTACCGCCTCCAGGTGGGCTTCGGTCATGTCGGTACGGGCAGCGAAGACGATCACGTGGGATGCGTTGAGGATTTTCGGCGTGTTGTAGGCAAAGGCCTCGGTGGCCTTGGCGATGCGTGCCTTGCCTTCGGCGCTGTCGGCCACCACGAAGTGCCAAGGCTGGGAGTTGACCGAGGACGGGCTGTGGCGCAGTTGTTCGAGCAGCGCGTCGATGGTCGCCTGGGGAATGCGACGGCTGGCATCGTAGGCTTTGGTGGTGTAGCGGCGCTTGGCCAGGGCAACGGTATCCATCAGGGAAACTCCTCAGGGGAACGGAATGTGCCGGGCATCTTATCTTTCCTGGGAAAAAGAAAAAGCGGCACAATGCAACAACACTTTCATCCCTGGAGTGAAAATGCTGCGCATCACCGACCTCGAACTGTTCGTGCGCAGCAGTGCACTGGGCAGTTTCACCGCTGCGGCTCTGGAGGCGGGCGTGCTGCCAGGCCAGGTGGCGGCGGCGATCAAGCGCCTGGAGCGCGAGCTGGACGTGCGCCTGTTCGCCCGCACCACCCGCAGCCTGCGCCTGACCGCCGAAGGCGAGCTGTACCTGCCCACGGCCCACAGCGTGCTCGATACCCTGCGCCAGGGCCGAGACAACCTGCACGGTGCCCATAGCACCCTGCGCGGAGTGCTGCAGGTGTCGGCGCCCTCGGACCTGGGCCGCAATCTCCTGCTGCCCTGGCTCAGTGCGTTTCGCCGCGAACACCCTGATTTGAGCCTGCGCTTCTTTCTCTCCGACCAGATCGCCGACTTCGCCCGCGATCCGGTGGACGTGGCTATCCGCTATGGCCTGAACCAGGACGCCAACTACATCGCCCTACCCCTGGCGCCCTGGAACCGCCGGGTCCTGGTGGCGTCGCCCGGCTACCTGGCGCGCCATGGCCGGCCACGCACGCTCGATGAGCTGCAACAGCATGCGTGCCTGCTGTACCTGCAGATGGGCCGGGTGTACGACCGGTGGCGCCTGGGCAGTCGCAGCGTGCAGGTGCGCGGCCCGTTGTTCAGCGACGATGCCGATGTGGTGCGGCGCTGGGCCCTGGAAGGCGAAGGGATCGTCTACAAGTCGTGGCTGGATGTCAGCGCCAATGTGGCTGCAGGTGAGCTGGAAGTGCTGCTGCCCGAGCACCTTGGCGAACCGACGCCGGTGACGCTGGTGTGCCCGCACCGCAAGCAGCTGTCACCTGCCGTGTCGCAGCTGCACCTGTGGCTGCGTGAGCGCTTCGCCGCGCTGCAGCCACCCGGTGCGCCATGACCGGTGCCGACAAGGCTCAGCCCTGTTTGCCCAGGGCTTCACGAAAGCGCGCGGTACTGGCCGCGGCCAGCACCAGCCCGACCACCGCGACAGCACCGCCCACCAGGCCGATATAGGCCACATCCAGCTGGCTGCTGACGATGCTGCCCAACAGCGCGCCACCGCCGATGCCGATGTTATAGATCCCCGAGAACAGCGCCATCGCCACATCGGTGGCATCCGAGGCGAGCTTGAGGGTCTTCGATTGCAGCGACAGGCTGAAGCTCAGGATCGCCACGCCCCAGACCATGCTCAAGGCGGCGAATACATAGAAATTGCCCGACAGCGGCAACAGCATCAGCAAGCAGGACGCCAGGGCCGCGATCGCCGCCACCAGGAAGCCATGGGGGAAGCGGTCGCTGTAGCGGCTGAACAACAGCGAGCCGAAGACACCCGCGCCACCGAACAGCAACAGCAGCAGCGTGGTGCGCTCGCCACCGATCTGCGCCACGTGCAAGGCAAACGGCTCGATATAGCTGTAGGCAGTAAATTGCGCGGTGATCACCAAGGTCACCAGCAGGTAGGTGATGACCAGCGCCGGGCGCTTGAACAGGATCGGCAGGCTGCGCAGGGAGCCGGAGTTCTGGCTGGGCAGCAACGGCAGCGATTTCATCAGACAGAGCATGGTGGCCAGCGCCACCCCGGCAATGCTCAGGAACGTCACACGCCAGCCAAGGGCTTCGCCCACCACCCGGCCCAGGGGGATACCCATGACCATCGCCAGGGTCGTGCCGGTGGCCAGCAGGCCCAGGGCCTTGGCCTGTTGACCAGGTGGCGCCACACGCACTGCCAGCGAGGCGGTGATGGCCCAGAACACCGCATGGGACAGGGCAATGCCGATGCGGCTGACCAGCAGCATGGCGAAACTCTGGGACAGCCAGGACAACAGGTGGCTGACAATGAACACCAGGAACACGAACAGCAGCAGGCGCCGGCGTTCGATGTTGCGGGTCAGCAGCATCATCGGCAGCGACGCCAGGGCCACCACCCAGGCATAGATGGTCAGCATCAGCCCGACCTGGGCCGTGGTCATCTCGAAGCTGCGGCCGATGTCACTGAGCAGCGCCACCGGGACGAACTCAGTGGTATTGAAGATGAAGGCCGCCAGGGCCAGGGCGACGACACTCAGCCAGCTGCCGGTACCGGCGGTTGGCGGCAGAACACTAGGGGTAGGTCCGTTCATGGAAGGGTTGTTGATCTCCGAAGACAAGGCGATAGGCCGCCCATCACCCGCTCAGTTCAAGGCCGGTGACGCGCGGTTTTGTTATTGGAAGGAATGCCGGCATGGTACGCATCGCGTCTGGGCCCCACAACCCTTGAGAGGCGGCATCGGTCTTGAGGCAGGTGCTGCCCGTGAGATCGAGCGCCGCGCGGGCGGCGCTCGACCTCACAGCCACCAAAGTAGCTACGGCGAACACTTCAAGCATTACCTGCCCGTGCCTTGGTGCACAGCGGTTCGTCAACGCCGAGGCGCAGCCGGCCTGACGGTCAATTTGCCAGGGGCCACTCGGCCAACGGCCAGTAGCGCCCCTTGCGTGACTCATAGAGGGTGAAATGCCGGGCGGCGAGGAAGAACTCCGGTGCCACCGCAGCTTCCGGCACCTGGGCGCGATAGTCCCGGGACAAGGTCAGGTGCGCTCGGTATTCCCGGCCCTGCCCGGCGATGCCCAGCGGCAGCACGGCCTGCTCCAGGGCATAGACCAATCGGCGCAAGGCCGGCGGCGTATCCTGTGGCTCCAGCACCAGCACATTGGCCCGTGGCCATACCTGCAGGCGGTCCAGGGTCAGGCGCAGCGGCGTGTCCGGGCCTTTGAGGCTGTCGACGGCTGCGCACAGCGCAGGCACCAAGGCCGCGTCCACGTCCCCCAGGAACAGCAAAGTCAGGTGAAAGTTTTCCGCCGGCACCGGCTTGCCGCTGCGCAGGCCCAGGCCTCGGCGCCACTGCGCCATGGCCCGGCGTTGGGCATCGGTCACCGGCAGGGCGAAGAACAACCGCTTGAACGGTTGCCCTTTTTCCCGTTCATCCACTGGCATTGGCAAGGGTCCTGTTGCGTAGGCATGGCTGCATCATCGCACAGGCACGCCTGAGCCTCACCCCTCATGGCGGGTACCGCCTCGTACCAATGTCTGCCTGGCAATCTGAGATTAATCCTACAAAGCGCCTCCATGATTGTTTATGCTGGCGGGCTCAAGCCATGACGCGTGGCCATTTCGACAAGCATCCGTCCATGAAAATCGCACTCGTACTGATCTTCGCCCTCTCGATCGCCTATGTTCACCTGCGCGGTCGGGTTCGCCATAAACTGACCCGCCAGCTGGGTGACCACTCCAGCTTCCTCGCCCCGGTCAATGCCTTCCTGTACCTGTTCTCCCGGCACCCGGCCAAGCCCTACCTGCCGGTGGAGGCGTTCCCGGAATTGCAGCCGCTGAAGGATCACTGGCAGGAGATCCGCGAAGAAGCCCAGCAGTTGTTGCACGTGGGTGAAATCAAGAAATCCGACAACTACGACGACGTCGGCTTCAACTCGTTCTTCAAGACCGGCTGGAAGCGCTTCTACCTGAAGTGGTACGGCGAGAGCCACCCTTCGGCCATGAAGCTGTGCCCCCGCACCACCGAACTGCTGCAGGGCATCGGTACGGTCAAGGCGGCCATGTTCGCCACCCTGCCGCCGGGCGCCAAACTGGTACGTCACCGTGACCCCTATGCCGGCTCCTACCGCTACCACCTGGGCCTGGACACACCGAACGACGACGGCTGCTACATCGACGTCGATGGCCAGAAGTATTCCTGGCGCGACGGCGAGGCGGTGGTGTTCGACGAGACCTACATCCACTACGCTGCCAACACCACCGAGCACAATCGCATCATTCTGTTCTGCGATGTCGAGCGCCCGCTCAAGTACCGCTGGGCAACTGCCTTCAACCGCTGGTTCAGCCGCAACGTCATGGCCGCCGCCGCCGCGCCCAACGATGCCAATGACAAGACCGGCGGCATCAACCGCCTGTTCACCCGCATCTACAAGATTCGCGAACGCGGCAAGGCGATGAAGAAACGCAACCGTACCCGCTACTACCTGGAGAAGTGGGCCGTGGTCGCGGCGCTGGTGCTGTTCTTCATCTACATCTGACGCGGCCCCTGAGAGGCGGGCAAGGGTAGAATCTTCGACTAGCCTGAAAGCTCCTGTTGCCAACCCTACAAGGTGAAGACGATGAGCATGATGGACTGGGACGCCTACCGTAAGCAGTTGATGGCCGGCATCGGCGATCTCAAGCAGCTGTCCCCCGACACCGTGACCGGCTACATGACCGCCAGCGGTGCCGGGGCCAAGACCAACCACCTCGATGCCAAGACCCGCGAGTTGATCTCCCTGGCGGTGGCCGTCACCACCCGCTGCGATGGGTGCATCGCCGTCCATTCCCAGCAGGCCGTCAAGCACGGTGCCACCCGCGAGGAAATCGCCGAAGCCCTTGGCGTGGCCGTGGCGATGAATGCGGGCGCCGCCCTGGTGTATTCGGCCCGGGTCATGGACGCTGTGGGCAAGGCCAACGATTGACCGTACCGGCGCCGCCCTGCGGCGGCGCCGGGCCAACCGACTCCACGGAGCTGCAATGATTCACATCCGCCCCATGACGCCAGAAGACTTCGAGCACTTCTGGCCGACCTTCCAGGCCATCGTCCAGGCCCGCCAGACCTACGCCTTCGACCCCGACCTCAGCTTCGAGCAAGCCCGCCACCTGTGGCTTTCGCTGCCGCTGCACACCCTGGTGGCCGAAGCCGACGGCCAACTGCTGGGCTCGTACTACCTCAAGGCCAACGCAGCAGGCCCCGGCAGCCATGTCGGCAACTGTGGCTACATGGTCGCCGAGGCCGCCCGCGGTCGTGGCGTGGCGCGGCTGATGTGCGAACACTCGCAGAAGCTGGCACGCCAGGAAGGCTTCCTGGCCCTGCAGTTCAACTCGGTGGTGGCCAGCAACGAAGTGGCCGTGGCGCTGTGGCACAAGCTTGGCTTCGAGACTGTCGGCCGGCTGCCCAAGGCCTACCGCCATGCCCAGCTGGGGCTGGTGGACTGCCTGGTGATGTACAAATGGCTGGCCGATGAGCCGGTGGTGGAAAAGCCGCCGCTGCTGATCGGGCGCAAGAACATCGAGGCCCGCGTCTCGCGCCGACGCGGTCGCTGACCCCTCCCCCTGCGCATTTGACTCCCTCGCCGATCGATGGTCAGATGCGCGCCAGTTTCAGGTGTCCTGCGCCGCCGCGCGCAGGGTGAAACGGGAAGCCGGTGCGTCCTTTACAGGACAAGTCCGGCGCTGCCCCCGCAACGGTAAGCGAGCGAACCCTTCGACACACCACTGTGCCTGTGCATGGGAAGGTGAAGGCGTTCATGACCCTCGCAAGCCCGGAGACCGGCCTGGAGTTTCGTTGGCAACCCCGCGGTGGGCGGGCGCAGGCCGGTTTCGCGTGCGCCCCTGCGTGCGTGATAGGTCTCCATGCGTTGTTTCCACCGGGATCCATTCCTTCCTGCAACCGTGGAACGACATGTCCCGTATCTACAAGCTTCACACCCTGGCGGCCTGCCTGGCCGTCGCCCTGCCGGCCTGGCCCGATGAGCCCGACGGCCAGGTCCTGACACTCCCCTCTACAGCGATCACCGAGGCCCTCGACCCGCAGGCCATCGACCTGGGCACCCCGACCCAGGCCGGCTCGCGCCTGGGCCTGAGCGCGCTGGAAACGCCGGCCAGCACCAGCACCATCAGCGCCGAGCAGATCCAGCGGCGTAACAACGCCACGCTCCAGGACGCCGTCACCCGCTCGCCCGGCATCACCTTCACCGGCAGCCCAGGCGACGGCAACACCGGCCTTTCGGCCCGGGGTTTCGAAGGCCAAAGCTCGGTGATGACGCTGTTCGATGGCTCACGCCTGTACAGTGGCGCAGGCACCCTGACCTTCCCGGTCGACCCATGGATGATTGAGCGGATCGACGTGATCCGTGGGCCGGCCTCGGTGCTCTACGGCGAAGGTGCCACCGGCGCGGTGGTCAATGCGATCCCGAAGAAGCCGTTCGCCGGGCCGGTGCACAACCACCTGCGTCTGGGCTACGGCGCCTGGGACCGGCAACAGCTGGCCTTGGACAGCGGCGGCAGCCTTGGCCAACGGTTGAGCTACCGGGTGACCCTGAACCGGCAGGCCGGCAACGGCTGGGTCGAGCGCACCGACTCGCGCAGCCTGGCCCTGAGCGCCGCCCTGCGCCTGGACGCCAGCGACGACCTGAGTTTCACCCTCGCCCACGAACGCGGCGACACCGAACCGGCCAACTACTACGGCACCCCACTGATCGATGGGCACTACCGCAGCAGCCTGCGCAAGAAGAACTACAACATCGACAACGACGTGCAGCGCTATCGGGACCAGTGGACGCGCCTGAACACCGACTGGCACATTCACGACAGCCTGTCGGCCAGCAACCAGCTCTACTACATCAAGAGCCGACGGCATTGGCGCAACGCCGAGTCGTACACCTGGAACCCGGCCGATGGCGTGCTCGAGCGTGGCAGCTTCCTGCAGATCAAGCACAACCAGGAGCAGTTCGGCGACCGCCAGAGCTTCACGTTCGACCATACCCTGTTCGGGCGCGCCAGCAAGACCGTGATCGGCGCCGAGTACAACAAGATCCGCTTCAACGTCGACAGCAATGCCCCCTTCGATGACGGCAATGTGGACACGCTCGATCCGTGGAACCCGGCCCCGGGCCGATTCCACAGCCTGTCGCCGACACGCCCGCAGACCTTGTCCGTCACCCACACATTCTCCACCTTCCTGGAAAACCGCACCGCGCTGACCGAGCGCCTGTCGCTGGTGACCGGTGTGCGCCGCGACCAAAACCATGTGGAGCGCAACGACCTGGTGAATGAAACCCGTAGCGATCGTAGCCTGCGCGGAGGCAACTGGCGTGCCGGCCTGGTGTTCGCGGTCACGCCGGACCTGTCCCTGTATGGCCAGCACTCCACCAGCGAAGACGGCATCGGCGACCTGCTGACCTTGCGTCCGGAACAGCGCTACGACCTGACCAAAGCCAGGCAGACGGAACTGGGCCTCAAGCAGCGCTTCTGGGATGGCCGGGGCGAATGGACATTGGCCGCCTACCACATCGTCAAGCACAAACTGCTGGTCGCCGACCCGGTGAACCATGGCCTGCAGCAGGCCGGCCAGCAGACGTCCGACGGCCTGGAAGCGTCCGTGGAGCTGGCATTGGCCAACCAATGGCAGGTCTCGGCCAACGCCTCGGTGGTACGCGCAAGGTTCGACGACTATCTCGAGCACACCGCAACCGGCATCATGGACCGCGCCGGCAACCGCCCGGCCAACGTGCCACGGCGCACGGCCAACCTATGGGTGAGCAAGGGTCTGGGCCAGGATGTCGAAGCCGGCCTTGGGTTGCGTTACGTGGACCAGCGTTACGACAGCGCAGCCAACCAGGGTAGTGTTCCGGGGTATACGGTGGTCGATGGCACTATCGGCTGGCAGGTCTTGCCGGCTGTGCGCCTGGGGCTGCAGGTGAACAACCTGTTCGACCGCGAGTATGCGGCCTCCTACCTCTACACCAGCGACCTATGGCTGCTGGGCGCGCCCCGGTCGTATTTCGCCACGGTGGACTACACCTTCTGAGCCCGAAGCCAGCGCCGCCCCTGTAGGAACGGGCTTGTCCCGCGATTAGGCCGGACCTGCCATCGCGGGTGGTGGCAAGGGCTTTGCCCTTGATCGCGGGACAAGCCCGCTCCTACAGGGACCGCGCACGCTGCTCTCCCGGGTGCCAACGATGGAGCATGAAGGTGAAACAGCGGATCACTGCCCACGCCGCAACAGGTAGGTATCCATGATCCACCCCTTGCGCTGGCGCATCTGTTCCCGCACCTGGAGTATCTTCGCCTTGACCTGCAGCAGCGGCCCGGCGACCAGGACCTCATCCTCGGTTCCCAGGTACGCCCCCCAGTAGATCGTCAATGCCGGGTCGTCCAGGTCAGCAAAGGCACACTGCCCGTCCAGCATCACCACCACATTGTCGATCCGACCCTGCTCGGCCAGGCGCCTGCCCGGCAGCACGGTCAGCGGCTCGCCGATGCGGTTCAGCGGTACCTGATGTCGGGCAGCCAGGGCCTGCACGCTGCTGATACCTGGGATTACCTCCAGCGCAAGGGCCAAGCCGCGCTCCCGGACCAAGTCCAGCACGCGCAGGGTGCTATCGTACAGCCCAGGCTCCCCCCAGAGCAGGAACGCGCCGACATCGCCAGGCCCCAGCTCGTCCTCGAGCAGACGGCCATACAAGGCCGCTCGCTGTCGGTGCCAATGCTGCACCGCACCGACATAGTCCGCCGCCTGCCCATCACGCCTGGGGTCGGCCACCTGCACCAGGCGGTAGCCACCGGCCGGAACGTAGCGCTCCAGGATCATCGTGCGCAGGCGCGCCAGCTCGTCCTTGTCGGGGCCCTTGTCCAGGATGAAGAACACCGTGGTGCGCCGCAGCGCCTCCACGGCCTCGAAGGTGACCTGGCGGGGGTCGCCAGGCCCGATGCCAATCAGCAGAAGGTTTTTCATCGCCCTGCCCGCGCGGATGCCTGCGCCCATTGTCGGCCGGCCGCCGGTGTTTGGCAAAACGCCCTACAGGATCGAGAAGTTGTAGCTGACGATGACCCGCGTCTCGTCCATGTCCCGCGCCCACCGCTCATAGTTGCTGCGGTAGGTGGAGTTGCGCAGGCGCACGCTCAGGTCCTTGAAGGTACCGCCCTGCACCTGGTACTTGAGCTCGGTATCGCGCTCCCATTCCTTGCCTTCAGCGGTGCTGCCGGGGACTTTGATATGGTCACCGTTGATGTAGCGGGTGAAGAAGGTCAGGCCGGGCACGCCGAGGGCCTTGAAGTCGTAGTCATAGCGTACCTGCCAGGAGCGCTCCTGGGCGGCGGCGAAGTCGTTGACCTGGGCGTAGTTGACCAGGTACGGGTTGCTGCCGTCGAGGTACGGCATGGCGCTCTCGCCATACATGCGCTGCCAGCCGGCACTGATCTTGTGCCCGCCCAGGCTGTAGCCGAGCATGCCGCTGAAGGCGCGGTGGTCGATTTCGCCAGCGCGGGCGTTGCCGATGTCATCGCTCTTGATCAGGCGCAGGTCCGCCGACACGCTGCCCAGCGCCAGCGGCTGGGTAGCCACCAAGCCCAGGAACTGCTGACGGTAGATGTTCTCCAGGCGCGACACCTGGTACTGGCCGCTGAGGCGATCGCTGAAGCGGTAGTCGACGCCAGCCAGGTCGAAATGATCGGCCTCGGTGTCGCAGGCGTAACGCTTGTTCTTGCAGTGCACGCGAATGTCCTGGCGGTCGGTGGAGTCTCGCGCCGTGTACTGGTTCAGGCGCGCCAGGGTGAGTTTCAGGTCGCTCACCTCCTCGGAGGTGAGCATGGCGCCATGGAACATCGTCGGCAGCAGGCGGCCGTCGTTGTACTTGAGCAAGGGCATGTCCGGCATCATCGAGCCATAGCGCAGTACCGTGCGGGACACCTTGACCTTACCGGCCACGCCCAGCTTGGCGTACTGGTCGACCGAACGGCGCGGGTCATGGCCGGACGCCGGCAGCAGGCCGCTGTTGCTGTCCGCCGGGCTCGAGTCGAGCTTGAAGCCGACCATGCCCAGGGCGTCCACGCCAAAGCCCACCGTGCCCTGGGTATAACCGGACTGCACATTCAGGATGAACCCCTGCGCCCACTCTTCGCGCTTGGACGCCCCTTGGCTGGAACTGCTGTGGCCGTCACGGAAATCCCGGTTGAAATAGACATTGCGCGCCTCGAGCTTGGCGGTAGTGTCTTCAAGAAAACCAGCGGCCTGGGCCTGGGCACCGGCACACAGGAAGAACAGGCCGGCAACTCGACGCCCGGGGGCAAGGGGGAATGGGGCAAACATGCGAAAGGAACATCCAGAACAAAGCGAAAACGACCCGGGGCAGCACGCCGCCCCGGCACTACAAGACCGTCGGCAAATACCCCGGCCAGCTTCCTGGATGATCGCTCAGCCGCTCTAGACCAAGCCATAGGACCATGGTCTAGGTAGGCCTCAAGAGCACTATGAAAACCGCTGTGAATACCGCACGAAAAACTAGCAAAGTTCCGTGATTACTTATAAAAAGTTTGCGGTTTACCCTCATGAGTTCGAAGACTACACTCGATATCAGCGAACAGCTTTACCCATCCTCGTGGCCGGCGTTTATGGCTTTTTTTGTATGTTCGTCACGCCCCGCCACGGTACTTACAGGAGTGATGACAGTGTCCAGACTTGCAGAGTTTCGTGCTGCCGAAAAAGCTCTCCAGGAACAAATGGCGCAACTGGAGGCGATGAAAAAGGATGCCGGCCTAAAACGCGAAATCGAATTCGAGCAGAAACTAGTCGGCCTGATGAAAAGCTATGACAAGAGCCTGCGCGACATCATCGCCATCCTCGACCCCAAGGCGGCCACCCGGGCCCCGACTGCAGCGCCCAAGCAGCAGCGCCGCCCCCGCGTGGTGAAGGTGTACGAAAACCCGCACACCGGCGAGCTGATCGAGACCAAAGGCGGCAACCACCGCGGGTTGAAGGCCTGGAAAGAGCAATACGGCGCCAAGACGGTGGAAAGCTGGGTACGCACATGAAACATCAACGCGTACTTCACACTTTTTTCACATCGACACGCGCAGTATCGAACCAGCTAAAGGACTAGCGACCCCATCACGCGCCCGCACACGCGGGCCTCTAATTCCAGCGCCCTGCACTCGTGCAGGGCGCTTTCATTTGCGCTCACGCCTCACTGCCGTATCATGGCCCACCTGTCTTTACCGCCAGGGCCCGTCCCTGGCCTCGTTCCTGGAGCACCCATGAGCCTGCACGATCTGCAAACCCTGCCAGGCGTTACCGCCAAGCCGGACGCCGCCACCGCCCGTTTCGTCTTCAACCACACCATGCTGCGGGTCAAGGACATCGAAAAGTCCCTGGACTTCTACACCCGCGTGCTGGGCTTCAGCCTGGTGGACAAGCGCGACTTTCCGGAAGCAGCCTTCAGCCTGTACTTCCTGGCCCTGGTGGACCCTGCGCAGATTCCGGCCGATGACGCCGAACGCCACCAGTGGATGAAGTCGATCCCAGGCATCCTCGAGCTGACCCATAACCATGGCACCGAGAACGACCCGGCATTCGCCTACCACGATGGCAACACCGACCCGCGCGGTTTCGGCCACATCTGCATTTCGGTACCGGACGTACGCGCCGCCTGCGAGCGCTTCGAAGCCCTGCAGGTGCCCTTCCAGAAGCGCCTGAGCGACGGCCGCATGAAGCACCTCGCCTTCATCAAGGACCCCGACGGCTACTGGGTGGAGATCATCCAGCCAACCGAGCTCTGAGCCCGCCGGCAAGGCACGCTCGTCGGGCCGGGAACCCTCGGCCCCTCGCTGTGGTATATGGAATAGACCTGTTCCAAGCCACAGCGAGGTAAGGACGATGCAAACCCTTCACTGTGAATACCGCGACCACACCATCACCGCCAGCGTGATGACCCACCCAGGGTCGCCCCTGCCGTTTGCCGCCGGTTGCCTGATCACCGACCCGGAAGGTCACACCAGCAGGCGCCTGTCACTGCCGATGAAGATGGCGTTCCTGTCCGACCTTGAGAACGCCCAGCACGCCGCCCTCGCCCATGGCCGATGGTTGGTGGACCAGCAGCTCGACGGCGATCACCAGGTGTTCTGATCCAGTCATCGAGGCAGCAACACGATCTCTTGTGGGAGCGGCGGGTACAAGCCCGCCCCCACAGGTGTTCCCAAAAACTCAGGGCTGCCGCGCATAGGCAACCGCCTGCGCCACCTGCTCGTCGGTCGGCCGCACGCCGGTGTAGAGCACGAACTGTTCCAGCGCCTGCAAGGCGATCACCTCCAGCCCAGTGATCACCGGTTTGCCCAGCGCCTCGGCACGGCGGATCAGCGGCGTGCGCGCCGGCATCGCCACCACGTCGAACACCCGCTCGGCCGCCGCGATGGCATGGTCGGTAAAGGCCAGCTCATCCGCCTCGGGTCCGCCGGCCATGCCGATCGGCGTTACGTTCACCAGCATCGGCGGGCACAGGTCGCCCAACTCTGCCTGCCAGCGGTACCCGCACATATCGGCCAGTTGCCGGCCGGCCTGCTCGTTACGCGCCACGATGATCCCTTCACGCAGGCCCGCATCGCGCAAGGCGCTGGCCACCGCCTTGGCCATGCCGCCGCTGCCGCGCAGGGCGAACGCTGTGTTCGGATCCACCTGGTGCCGCTCCAGCAACTGGCGTACCGCCAGGTAGTCGGTGTTGTAGGCCTTCAGATGGCCGTGGGTATTGACCAGCGTATTGACCGAGTCGATGGCCGCAGCGGACGGGTCGACCTCATCGACCAAGGCCATGCAGGCCTCCTTGTAGGGCATGGAGATGCCGCAACCACGGATGCCCAACGCACGGATACCCGCCACTGCCGCCGGCAGGTCCTGGGTGGTCATGGCCTTGTAGTAGTAGTCCAGGCCCAACTGCCCATAGAGGTGGTTGTGAAAACGCACCCCGAACGTACCGGGCCGCCCGGCCAGGGAAATGCACAGCACGGTGTCTCTGCTCGGTGGAATCGCCATTGCCTGCTCCTTTGCTGGGGCTGAATCGATTGCGCAGCGTAGCAGACGCAACCGCCTGGGAGCACCCGGGCCCGGATATGAAAGTTGATAAAGCTAATGACCACTATCGAGGGCGTTGATTTCACCTGGCCGTGGCCTGCCGATAAGGTAGCGTCATGTCACACAGGAGGTCCCCATGGCCACTATCCAGATCATGTCCGTCATCGGCAGTGCCGTACCCGCCACGTTGCGCGAACAAGGCTTGCTGGCGTGCTGGTACCTGACCCGCAATGGCGAGACCGTCAGCGGACCGCTGACCTCCCGGGCCACGGCACAAGCGTTGGCCGACCGCCTGCAAGCCACGAGCCTGCTTGCCTGACCGAATTTTCGTTGTGCGTTTGCTCCCTTGACGCTCTCCTTGCCCGCCTTTTCAGGCGGGCTTTTTTATGTCGCCAGCTCGCCCTTCTCCAACCGACAAACGGCCACCGCGGAACCGTTCCAGCATGAAGCTTTTTTCATTTCCCGGCCCGCCTTCAACGAGCAATCGACAGCACTTCGGCCATACTCCACAATGCAACGGTTTTTTGGGGGAAACCCTTGCACAGCCAACGACATACCAACTTTTAGTGAGCCTCAACGTGAAAACTTCCCTGTCCATCCTCAGCCTGCTGCTGTTGCTCACAGGAACCGCGACCCTTCCGTCGACTGCTGCTGCACAACCCCCGGCCCAGGTCCAACGCGACCCCGCCAAGCTGCACCTGGCTTCCGGCAGCGCCTTGCTGGTCGATCTGAACACCAACCGAGAGCTGTATGCCAGCCACGCCGACCGTGTGGTGCCGATCGCCTCGGTGACCAAGCTGATGACCGCGATGGTGGTGCTCGACGCCAAGCTGCCCATGGACGAAATGCTCACCATGACCATAGCCAACAACCCGGAAATGAAAGGCGTCTATTCCCGGGTACGGCTCGGCAGCCAGCTGAACCGGCGCGAAACCCTGCTGATCACCTTGATGTCCTCGGAAAACCGCGCCGCCAACTCCCTGGCCAACCACTACCCAGGCGGCTACAGCGCCTTCATCAAGGCCATGAACGCCAAGGCCCGCAGCTTGGGCATGGCGCATACCCGCTATGTCGAACCCACAGGTCTTTCGACCCAGAACGTGTCCACCGCCCGGGACCTGGCCAAGTTGCTGCTGGCATCGCGCAGGTACCCGATGCTCGGCGACCTCTCCACCACCCGCGAAAAGACCGTGGCGTTCCGCAAGCCTAACTACACCTTGGGCTTCCGTAACACCGACCACCTGGTGAACAAGAGCAACTGGGACATCAAGCTGACCAAGACCGGCTTCACCAATGAGGCCGGCCACTGCCTGGTGCTGCTGACGAAGATGGACAACCGCCCGGTGGCCATGGTGATCCTGGATGCCTTCGGCAAGTACACCCACTTCGCCGACGCCAGCCGCATGCGCCAGTGGCTGGAAACCGGCACGGCCAAGCCGGCACCGGCAGTGGCCATGCAGTACAAGGCCGAACGCCAGAACCGCGCTCGCCTGGCGTCGGACTGAAGCCAATGAAGTGCACGCCCGCTCCTGCAGGTGGGCGTGCAACAGCAGATCGCGGTGTCAGGCCAGAGCGCTGACCATGCTGCCTGCGCTGCTGCCGCCGCTCTTGCGCAGGGCCTCGAGCAACAAGGCGGTGGCGGCCTGGATCTCTCCCGTGAGCGTGGCGATGCTGGCCTGCTTGGCCGAGATCGCCGCAAGCTTGGTGGTTTCGTCCATGTCGCTCTGCATCAACGCCGCCAGTTGCTTCTGTTCTTCGGCCAACTGTTTCTGCAGTTGGCGGATCATCTCGCGCAGCTGCTTGATGTGCGCAGGCTCGTCACTTTCCTGGGCGTCCTGGGTCGATTTCGCCTGGGCGCCGCCTTTCAAAGTGAAAAGATCACCCTGCAGGGTCAAGCCGGCCTTTTCACTGCCCTCGCCTTCGCCAGCCTGCACAACAGCGCCGGTGGTGACGGGGATATTGAGGGTGGCGGCGGTGATTGCGACCATGTCATACCTTCCTTGCAGTGAGTCTTCGCATTGACCTCCCTATCGGCGGCCGGGCGCACTTCTTGAATCGCACGTGGCCGATAAATTTGCCGCACCGCCACTCGTCCACCTGATACCCACGCCTGGCCCCGCGCGCCGTTGCGCCACCAGGCCGCCCGATCAGCCCTGCAACGAGATGGCAATGACCAAGACCCGTTCCCGCAAAGCCTTGTACATCGGCCTGCCCCTGGCCCTGGCGCTCGCCGTGGGAGGCGCGGCCGCCGGCTACTTCTACTGGAAGGCCAACGCCGGCTACCCGCGCAAGATCGTCCAGCAGGCCGAGGACATGCACGAACACATGCTCTCCTTCGATGGCCACATCACCGTGCCACTGACCTTCGGCACCCAAGGCCAGGAGGTGGACAAGGACGGCCCGTACCCCTTCGACCTGGTCAAGGCCGGCAAGGGGCGGTTGTCGGGCGCTGCGCTGACCATCCTGGCCTGGCCGGAGATGTGGAACGGCCCCAATGCCCCGCACAAGCCCACGTCGGGCTTCGTCGACGAAGCGCGCCACCAGCAGGAGGTGCGCTACCGGATCATCAGCAACCTGGTGCGCGACTTCCCCAACCAGGCCGGTATCGCCTATACCCCGGCCGACTTCCGCCGCCTCAACGGCGAAGGCAAGTTCGCCGTGTTCATCAGCCTGCTCAATGCCTACCCGATGGGCCAGGACCTGTCGCAGCTCGACCTGTGGGCCAAACGCGGCATGCGCATGTTCGGCTTCAGCTATGTGGGCAACAACAGCTGGGCCGACTCGTCGCGGCCGATGCCGTTCTTCAACGACACCGCCGATGCCCTGGGCGGCCTGTCGCCGATCGGCGAGCAGGCGGTGCGCCGACTCAACGACCTGGGTGTGATCATTGATGTCTCGCAGATGTCGACCCTGGCCTTGAAAGACGTGGCGCGCCTGAGCCGGGCCCCGATCGTCGCCTCCCATTCAGCGCCGCGCGCGCTGGTGGATATCCGCCGCAACCTGAGCGACAAGGAGATGCAGCTGATCAAGGACAGCGGCGGCTTGATCCAGGTGGTCGGCTTCGGCGCCTACCTCAAGCCCCTGGGCAAGCCAACCCTGGACAAACTCGAACGCTTGCGCGCGCGCTTCGACCTGGGCCCGCTCAAGGACCTCAACTATGCCCTGATGCCAGGTGACCCAGCCATCACTATCTGGCCTGAGCAACGCTTCGGCGAATACGCCAGCAGCCTCTACGACATCCTCGACGAAGAGCCCAAGGTAGGCCTGAAGGCCTATGTCGATGCCATCGACTACATCGTGAAGAAGGTCGGCATCGACCATGTCGGGATCGCCTCCGACTTCAACGAAGGCGGTGGCCTGGACGGCTGGAAGGATGTCAGTGAGATCCGTAATGTCACCGCCGAACTGCTCACTCGCGGCTACAGCGAAACCGATATCGCCAAGCTCTGGGCCGGCAACTTCCTGCGCGTCTGGGAACAGGTGCAGAGCGCCGGCCACCCCGTCGCTACCACCCACTGAACAAGGCCTGCCGCCCATGAGCAACCGTCGTACCTTTCTCAAGCAGGCTGGCCTGGTCGCCGCCGCCCTGCCGCTGCTGCCACAGGCACTGGCGGCCACTCCGGCGCCGCCCCCTCTGGCCGGCCCCGACAAATGGCGCAACCTGCGCGCCCTGTTCCCCCTGGCCCCCGACGTGGCCCACTTCGCCAATTTCCTGATCACCGCCCATCCGCGCCCGGTACAAGAAGCGATCGACCGGCACCGCGCCGACCTCGACCGCAACCCAGCCCTGCGCATGGACTGGGAAAGCCAGTACGAATGGCGGCGCGAAGACGAAGTGCGCCAATGGGCAGCCCACTACCTGGAGGTGCAACCACGCCAGATCGCCCTGACCGGCAGCACCACGGAGGGCCTGGGCATGATCTACGGCGGCCTGCACGTGGCAGCGCACCAGGAGATCCTCACCACCGAGCACGAGCATTATTCCACCCGCAACTGTCTGGCGTTCCGCCAGCGCCAGCACGGCACCCAGGTGCGCAAGCTGCGCCTGTTCGACCACCCACGAGAGGTCTCCATCGACCGCGTGCTGAGCCTGATCGACCAGAACATCCGCCCCCAGACCCGCGTGCTGGGCATGACCTGGGTACACTCCGGCAGCGGGGTGAAATTGCCAGTGGGCGCGATCGGCGAGCTGGTGCGCCAGCACAACCGCGAACGCAGCGAAGAGGAACGCATCCTCTATGTGGTCGATGGCGTGCATGGGTTCGGCGTGGAGGACCAACGCTTCGCCGACTTCAACTGCGACTACTTCATCGCCGGTACCCACAAGTGGATGTTCGGCCCCCGCGGCACAGGCATCATCTGCGCCGCTTCGCAGCAGATGCAGCACCTGACGCCGACCTTCGCCACCTTCTCGCGCAACGAAGACTTCGGCACCATCATGACGCCCGGCGGCTACCATGCCTTCGAACATCGCTGGGCCCTGGGCAAGGCCTTCGAACTGCACCTGACGCTGGGCAAGGCCGACGTCCAGGCACGCATCCACCAGCTCAACGACTACCTCAAGGCGCACCTGGCCGAGCACAAGGCGATCGAGCTGGTGACCCCGCGCAGCCAGGCATTCTGCGCAGGCTTTACCTTCCTGCGCATCGAGGGCCGCGACTGCGACGCGGTGGCGGCCCACCTGATCGCCAACAACGTCATGGTCGATGCCGTCGACCGTGACGTCGGCCCCGTGATCCGCTTCGCTCCGGGGCTGCTCAACGACGAGCAGCAGATCGACCGGGCCATGGCCCTGCTCACCCAGCACTTCTGACAAGGCATCCCAATGAACCTACCTCTGTATCGCCTGACCCTGGCGACTCTGTTGGCCAGCTGCGGCCTGTCGGCCCAGGCCGCGGATACGAAACCCAGCACGGTGTTTCGCGACTGCAAGGCCGCCTGCCCGGAAATGGTCGTGGTCCCGGCCGGCAGCTTCCAAATGGGCACTCCCGACGACGAACTCGGCCGCCAGGACGACGAAGGCCCGGTGCACCGGGTGACCTTCGCCAAGCCCTTCGCCATCGGCCGCTTCCAGGTGACCGCCGGCGAATGGAGCGCCTACCTCAAGGCCTCCGGCACCCGCATCGCCGACGGCGACGAGCGCCCGGGCCGGCGCTGCACGGCCTCAAAGCCCAGCTACCCGCAAGGGCCACGTCAGCCTGCGGTGTGCATGAGTTTCCAGGACGCCGAAGGCTATGTCGCCTGGCTGTCGAAACAGACCGGCAAGCACTATCGCCTGCCCAGCGAGGCCGAACGGGAATACGCGGCCCGTGCCGGCAGCACCGGGCCCTTCCCCTTCGCGATGGACCCGGATGCCGATTACGAGATCAGCCGCAACGCCAACACCTATGGCCCCAAGGATGGCTACAGCTACACCTCACCTGTGGGCAGCTACCCACCTAATGCCTTCGGCCTTTACGACATGCATGGCAATGTCTACGAATGGGTCGCCGACTGCTGGAGCCCCAACTACGATGGCGCGCCCGACGACGGCAGTGCCTGGACCGACGGTTTGGCCGGCGGCGACTGCAAGACCCGGCAGATCCGCGGCAACGACTGGACCGAAGCGCCGATCTTTTCCCGCTCCGGCAACCGCAACACCCGCTCGCCCGACGTCCGTGGCGACTGGCTCGGCCTGCGTGTGGCGCGCGAACTGTAGAACACAACCTGTAAGCACGCCGCGCGCCCTGTGGGAACGGGATCACCCGCGAAGAAGGCAACACCAGCTGCGCCGGTATTCGCGGGTAAACCCGCCCGGGGGCCTTTGCCCGCTAAATTCCCCCTTCCACCGCTCGTTCCAAGAACAGGCCCAGGCCGCCCATGGCGCCTGGCCCTTCCGCCCTACCCGGCCGCACATTCAAGGAACCGACGACCATGAGCCAGACGACTTCGCACGACAAGCTCCACGACCTGATCAGCGTGGGCTTCGGCCCTTCCAACCTGGCGCTGGCCATTGCCCTGGAAGAAAAGGCCATCAGCAGCGGCCAGACCCTCGACGCGCTGTTCCTCGACAAGCAGCAGGACTACCGCTGGCACGGCAACACCCTGGCGACCCAGAGCGAGCTGCAGATCTCCTTCATCAAGGACCTGGTATCCCTGCGCAATCCCACCAGCCCCTACAGCTTCGTCAACTACCTGCACAAGCAGGGCCGGCTGATCGACTTCGTCAACCTCGGCACTTTCTACCCCTGCCGCCTGGAGTTCAACGACTACCTGCGCTGGGTCGCCGAGCACTTCGCCGACCAGGCCCAATACGGCGAGCAGGTGCTGCGCGTGGAGCCGGTGGTCGCTGATGGGCAGGTGAACACCTTGCGCGTGATCTCCCGTGACGCCCAAGGCCGCGAACACGCCCGCCTGACCCGCTCGGTGGTGGTCGGCAGCGGCGGCTCGCCTCGCATCCCGGCGGTGTTCGCCCCCTACCGCCATGACAAGCGCGTCTTCCACCACTCCCAGTACCTGGCCGCCCTGGAGCAACTGCCGTGCGCCAGCGGCCATCCGATGCGCATCGCCATCATCGGCTCCGGCCAGAGCGCCGCCGAGGCCTTCATCGACCTCAACGACAGCTACCCCTCGGTCAAGGTCGACATGGTCCTGCGTTCCACTGCCCTCAAGCCCGCCGATGACAGCCCGTTCGTCAACGAGATCTTCGCCCCCAGCTACACGGACCTGGTGTTCAACCAACCTCCACAGGACCGCGAAAAACTCATCGAGGAATACCACAACACCAACTATTCGGTGGTCGACATCGACCTGATCGAACGCATCTACGGCATCCTCTACCGCCAAAAGGTCTCCCACCAGTTCCGCCACGCGGTGCTGTGCCGCCGTGCGGTAGAGGCGGTCAGCGCCACTGCCGACGGCATCGAGCTGACCCTGCGCGACCACGCCACCGGCAAGGACCAGACCCACCGCTACGACGCCGTGATTCTTGCCACTGGCTACGAGCGCCGCTCCCACCGCGAACTGCTGGCCCCGTTGGAAGGCTACCTGAAGGACTACCAAGTCGACCGTGACTACCGCGCCCTGAGCCAACCGCAAATGCGTGCCAACGTGTACCTGCAAGGCTTCTGCGAAACCAGCCACGGCCTGAGCGACACGCTGCTGTCGGTACTCCCGGCCCGTGCCGAGGAGATCAGCCATTCGCTGTACCAGCACTTGGGCAAGGCCCGCGAGCCCCGCCCGGTCGCTCAACTCCTCAACGCTTGAAGCCGGAGCCCTCCATGACCTGTCAACCTCGCAGCGCCGTGGCCGACCTGCTGGGCCTGCTCAAGCCGTTCTGGCCGTTGGTGGCGTTGTCCACGCTCCTGGGCATGGTGGGGGGTATCAGCGTCACCACGCTGCTGGCCACCATCAACGGCGCCTTGCACAGCCAGCACGGCCTGACCCAGGGCGTCGTCCTGGGTTTTGCCGGGCTGTGCCTGCTGGCCCTGGTCAGCACCATCTGCTCGGACATCGGCACCAACCATGTCGGCCAGCACATCGTCGCCCGGCTGCGCAAAAGCCTGGGGGAAAAAGTGCTGGCCGCGCCGATCGAGCAGATCGAACGCTACCGCAGCCATCGCCTGATCCCGGTCCTGACCCACGACGTCGACACCATCAGCGACTTCGCCTTCGCCTTTGCCCCACTGGCCATCTCCCTGACCGTGGTGCTGGGCTGCCTGGGTTACCTGGCCATGTTGTCGTGGCCGATGTTCCTGATGGTGCTGGTGGCCATCGGCCTAGGCACGGTGGTGCAGTTCATCGCCCGCAACCGAGGCCTGAACGGCTTCGAGTCGGCGCGTGAAGCCGAAGACGAGTTGCAAAAGCACTACAGCGCCATCGCCGGCGGCGCCAAGGAACTGCGCATCCACCGTCCGCGCCGCCAACGGATGTTCCGCCAAGGCATCCAGGACACCGCCGAACGCATCTGCACCATCCAGGTACGCTCGATCAATACCTTCGTGCTCGCCAAGAGCTTCGGCTCGATGCTGTTCTTCGTGGTGATCGGTGCGGCGTTGGCGATGCAGTCGCTGTGGCCGGCGCAGAACCAGGCGGCGATGAGCGGCTTCGTACTGGTGCTGCTGTACATGAAAGGGCCGCTGGACAATCTGATCGGCGCCTTGCCAGTGGTCGGCCGCGCCCAGATCGCCTTGCGCCGTATCGCCGAGCTGTCGCGCCAGTTCTCCTCCCCCGAGCCGCACCTGCTGCTCGACGGCCCGGCCCAGCCGGCCAGCGCCGTGCAGAGCCTGGCGCTCGAGGCCGTGACCTATGCCTTCGCACCGGTACCCGGTGCCCAGCCGTTCAGCCTGGGCCCGGTGGACCTGCGCATCGAGGCAGGGGAAATCGTCTTCGTCATCGGCGACAACGGGTGCGGCAAGACCACCCTGATCAAGCTATTGCTGGGCCTGTATACGCCCCAGAGCGGGCACATCGCCTTGAACGGCAAACCGGTGGTGGCCCAGACCCGTGACGACTACCGGCAGTTGTTCACCACCATCTTCGCCGACTACTACTTGTTCGACGATGTGGTCCAGGGCGACACGCACATCCCCGAGGATGCCGAGCGCTACCTGCGCCGCCTGGAGATCGACCACAAGGTCAGCGTGCGCGACGGCGTGTTCACCACCACCGACCTCTCCACCGGCCAGCGCAAGCGCCTGGCCCTGCTCAACGCCTGGCTGGAGGAACGCCCGGTGCTGGTGTTTGACGAATGGGCCGCCGACCAAGACCCGACCTTCCGCCGCATTTTCTATACCGAGCTGCTGCCCGACCTCAAACGCCTGGGCAAGACCATCATCGTCATTTCCCACGACGATCGCTATTTCGACATCGCCGACCAACGGGTGCGCCTGAAGGCCGGCAAGATCGTCAGCGAACCGCAACCCGCCTGATCCCGCCGCTCGCCGCCGACCGGAAATTTTTTCCGGTTTGTGCGGTGACGCACGTCTCAAGCACAGTAATAAAAATCATTCCCAATAATCTGCCAACGCAAGAGCACAGCCCCATATGTCCAAACACGTACTGAGCCCGCTGGCCAGGGCCCTGAAAACCCGTCGCCTGTTCACCACCCCACGCCTGGCGCCGACCCTGGCCCTGACCATGGCCTTGCCGCTGAGTGCCCAGGTCCAGGCACGCGAAGCCACCTTCGACATCCCAGCACAGCCACTGGCCCGTGCTCTGCAGCAATTCGGCAAGCAAGCGGACGTGCAACTGCTGTTCAGCCCCGACGACGTGGGCAACCTGCAAGGCGCCACCGTACGCGGCCGCCTGGACACCGAAACAGCCATTCGCGCCCTGCTGGTCGGCACCAACCTGCGTTACGAACTGCGCGGCGACACCCTGACCATCAGCGGCCGCGGGCCGACGTCCTCGGTCGAACTGGGCACCACCACCATCGCCGGCACGGGCCTGGGCAGCACCACCGAGGGCACCGGCTCCTACACCACCGGCCAGACCAACACCGCGACCAAGCTCAACCTGAGCCTGCGCGAAACCCCGCAGTCGGTCAGCGTGATGACCCGCCAGCGCATGGAAGACCAGAACCTGCGCAGCATTGGCCAGGTGCTGGAACAAACCCCCGGCATCAACGTGCAAAGCCCGGGCAGCGACCGCCTCTACGTGTATTCCCGTGGCCTGGCCATCGACAACTATCAGTACGACGGCATGCCCACTACCTCGTTCGCCTTCAGCCAGGCTCTGCCCCAGGCGCTGTCGGACATGGCCATCTATGACCGAGTCGAAGTGATTCGCGGCGCCACCGGCCTGATGTCCGGCGCCGGCGACCCCTCCGGTACCGTCAACCTGGTGCGCAAGAAGCCCACGTCCACCTTCCAGGGCTATGTCAGCGGCGGCCTGGGCTCCTGGGACCTGTATCGGGGCGAGGTGGATGTCTCCGGCCCGCTGAACCAAAGCGGCACGGTGCGTGGCCGCGCGGTGGCGGCCTATCAGCAGGGCAACAGCTTCACCGACCACCTGGAGCAGGAAAAGACCATCCTCTACGGCGTGACCGAAATGGACCTGACCCCCAACACTTTGTTCACCCTGGGTGTCGAGTACCTCAATAGCGACCCGCGCGGCTTCTCCACCACAGGCCTGCCGGTGGTCGGCAAGGACGCCGCCGGCAACGGCTTCCAGTTCCGCATGCCGCGCTCCTACAACGGCGCCAGCCGCGACAGCACCAACCGTCAGGAATCGGTCAACACCTTCGCCTCGATCGAGCAGAAACTCGACCACGACTGGACCCTGAAGGTGGCCGCCAACTACCTGTACGGCACCCGAGACTACGACTCGATCATCGTCGGCACCACCACCGGCTTCGTCAACCCGAGCACCGGCGACGGCCTGAAGTACACTGCCACCAAGGGCGACAACACACAGGTGCAGCGCGGTGTGGACATCATGCTCAGCGGCCCGTTCGAGCTGATGGGACGCGAACACGAACTGGTGGTGGGCTTCAACTACCAGAGCTACGAGAACCGCCGCAACGGCTTCGGCAACCTGCTGGCCAACGGCACGAGCGACAACGGCGTCAGCGGCAAGCCGGTGAATATCTGGCGTTGGGACAACAAGGCGCCGAGCGCGTCCTACAATTTCAACCGGGAGGACGACAACATCAACCAACGCCAGAACGGCGCCTACCTGGCCACCCGCCTCAAGCCCACCGACGACCTGGCGGTGATCCTCGGCGCACGGGTCAGCAACTACAAGTACGACGCCATGCTCCACTACAACGTGGCCAACATGCAGCGCTTCAACACCGACGACTCGGTCAAGGCCACCGGTGAAGTCACCCCCTATGCCGGCGTGGTCTACGACCTCAACGACGTGCATTCGGTCTACGCCAGCTATACCAGCATCTTCAAGCCCCAGCCCTACCGTACCCAGTCCGGCAAGCTGCTCGATCCACGCGAAGGCGACAACTATGAGATCGGCCTCAAGAGCGAGTACTTCGGCGGCCGCCTGAACACCGCCATCGCCTTGTTCGAAGTGAAGCTGGACAATGACGCCGTCGCCGACGGCACGGTCGAAGGCACCGATGGCCTGGTCACCGCCTACCGCGCCGAGAAGACCAAGACCAAGGGTATCGACATGGAGATCAGCGGCGAACTGACGCCAGGCTGGAACCTCCTGGCCAGCTACACGTACTCGCGGGTCAAGGACAACGACGGCGAGCGGGTCAAGACCACCATCCCAACCGACATGTTCAAGCTGTGGACCACCTACCAGTTAAAGGGTGACCTGGACAAGCTGACCATCGGTGGCGGTGTGAACTGGCAGAGCGGCATGCACTTCACTGTCGACAACTGGCAGTTGAACAGCCCGGTAAAGGTCAAGCAGGACGACTACGCGATCGCCAGCCTGATGGCCCGCTACCAGTTCAACCGCCAATGGTCGGCCACCGCCACCGTGGAGAACCTGTTCGACAAGAAGTACTTCAGCTCCCTGGACGAGAACTTCTACAGCGCCTCGTACGGTACGCCACGCAGCTTCCTGATCAGCACCAAGTACGCGTTCTGACCGGGACAAGAGAGCGGCGCTATACCTGTAGGAGTGGGCTTGTCCCGCGATCAAGGGCCAAGCCCTCGCCAGGCGACGGTGATGTCGGGGCCGGCCTAATCGCGGGACACGTCAGATCGCCGCTCCTACAAAGCGCTCGCAGAATCAATTGGTTATGCGCTGTTGTATGAGAGCAGGCCCCACGCTTGCAGCGGTTCGATCAGCCCTGCCGCACGGCCAGCCAATCGAGCGCGTCGGCATAAAGCCCCTCTATCTCCGCCACGATCCCACCCATGCGCAGGAAGTCGTGGGACAGCTCCTCCTCCACCCGCAAGGTCACGGCAGTACCACCGGCACGTAGTTGCTCGGCATACGCCAGCCCCTCGTCACGCAAAGGGTCATGGCCGGCAACCGCGATATACGCCGGCACCTGGGCGGCGGTGCAATCCCCCAGCAATGGCGATACCCGCCAGTCGAGCCGTTGCGCAGCATCGGTGACGTACTGCGCATAGAACCACTCCAGCGTCTCGCGCTCCAGCAGGTAGCCCTCGCCATAACGCCGGTGCGAATCGCGGGTGGTGCTGATGTCGGTGACCGGGTAGAACAGCAACTGCGCCAGCGGTTGCACCCCCAAGACCTGAGGCTCGCGGGCAGCGACCATCGCCAGTACCGTGGCCAGGGTAGCGCCGGCACTGTCGCCGGCCAGGGCCACGCGGCGCAGGTCCAGTTTCCATGCATCGGCCAGGGCCGGCAGCGCCTTGAGGCTGTCCTCGGCGTCCTCCACCGCGGTCGGGAATGGGTGCTCTGGCGCCAGCCGATAGGCCGGGGCCAGTACCGCGAAACGCCCGTCCAGGGCCAGGCGACGGCACACCGAGTCGTGGGAGTCGAGGCTGCCGACCACATAGCCGCCACCGTGCAGGTAGAGGATCACCGGCAACCGCGTCTCGTCCTGGCCGGCGGCGCGGTACAGGCGCGCGGGCAGTTGCGCGCCGTCGCGCATCGGCAGGCTGAGCGCGTCTACCCTCACGGCGCCCGGTGGGTTGGGGTCGAGGATCTGCGAAGACGCTTCGAAATCGCTGCGCGCCTGAGCCAGTGGCTGCAGGTGCAGTGGCTGGCTCTTGCCAGCCAGGCGGCCGAGTTCGACCAGTTCGAGGAAAGCGGACAAATCAGAGTGCAAGCGCATGCGGTGCTCCAGGGGCAATCGGTAATGAACAACAAAGCAAGGCATTCGCAGGCCCCCGCACCTACAGGGACCCGCAAAATCAAGTCATCGGGAAAAGGGCTGCGCAGCAGCCCCTGTTTCAGTGCTGCAACTGCCCCAGCCGCACCAGGCATTGCCGCACCTGGTCCAGCAACACCTCATGGCTGAGCATGTCGTAATGGCCGACAGCGACCCGCTCGTGGCCGATACCACACTGCACGTGCTGCTCGAAACCACTGACCAGCGCCGCCGGCAGGTCGGCACGCCACCACAGGCTGGCCGGGCAGCGGGTACGCGGCATCGCCGGCGTCAGACGCGACAGCGCTTTCAGGCGCAGGCCGACCTGGTAGGCACGGGCCAGCTCGTCCGCAGCGAAGCCTTCGCCGGCACGCTCGCCCAGCAACCCGGCGAACAATTGCCCAAGCCCCTCGAGGTCTGGCTCGGCCTGCGGCAGGTGCTCGCGCGACACCGGCAAGCCACAGGTTTGCCGGAGGAAGGCCGGCAGGTCATCGCGCCAATCGTCCTGTGCAGGCACCTCGGCGAAGGGGATGAAACTGTCCACCAGGCCCAGGAACGCCACCGCCTGCCCCTGCATCTCCAGCTGCGCAGCCACCAGCAGCGCCAATGTACCGCCCAGGGACCAACCCAGCAGATGGTAAGGTCCCTGGGGCTGGCACTGGCGGATGTACTGGGCATAGTCGATGGCCATGCTTGCCAGGCTGTCGTCCTGCCAGTCGCGGTCCAACAGCATCCGGCATTGCAGCCCATGGACCCGGTAGTGGCCCTCCAGGCGGCGGGCCAGCGGCTCGTAGTCGAACACCGTGCCGAAGCCTGCGTGCAGGCAGAACAACGCCGGTGCATCGACGGCCGTGGCATTGAGCACAAGCAGCGGGTTCAGGTCGCTCTCGTGCGCCTCGTAGCCCGACAGTTGGGCGATGGTCGGTTTGGCCAGTATGTCGCGCAATTTCAGCTCGAACGGTGGCTCGGCCAGGCTGCGCACCTTGCTCAGCACCTTGAGGGTGCGCAGCGAGTCGCCACCGAGCTCGAAGAAGTTGTCGGTGATGCCGACCCGCTCGACCTCCAGCACCTCCTGCCAGATCTGCGCCAACAGGCGCTCCAGGGCATTGCGCGGCGCCACGTGGGCCTTGGCACGGAAGTCCGCGTCCGGCAGCGCCAGGCGGTCTATCTTGCCTGCGGGGTTCAGGGGCCAGGCGTCGAGCAGTACCACTTGCGCCGGCACCATATAGTCCGGCAACTGCTGTTGCAATGCATCACGCAAGGCCTCGCCCCGCACCTGCGGCGTCGCGGCCACCACGTAACCGACCAGGCGCTTGCCGGCCTGGCTGTCGCGGGCCAGTACCAAGGCATCGCGTACACCCGGCAAGCTGCGCAGGCGCGCCTCGATCTCGCCCAGCTCGATACGAAAGCCACGGATCTTCACCTGATGGTCGAGACGCCCAAGGTAGTCGAACAGGCCGTCGGCGCGACGACGAACCAGGTCGCCGGTGCGGTAGAGGCGTCCACCCGCCTCGAACGGGCTGGCGATGAATCGCTCGGCGCTGAGCCCCGGGCGTTGATGGTAGCCACGGGCCAGGCCCTCGCCACCGATGTACAGCTCACCGGGCACACCGTCGGGCACCGGGTCGAGCCAGGCATCGAGCACATACAGGCTGCGGTTGCCCACCCGCCGGCCAATGGGGGCGTAGGCGGCTTCGCACGCGTCTTGAGGAGCGGCTTTCCACAGCAGCGGCGTGACCACGGTCTCGGTCGGGCCATAACCATTGGTGAGCCACTGCGGGCGCAGACTACGCCGCGCCTGCTCGAAGCTCTCGTCGGCCACCGCATCGCCACCGAAGCAGTAGATGCGCACGGCCGGCGGCGTGCCGTGTTGCTCGGCGAACTCGGCCAGTTGCTTGAGGTAGGCCGGCGGGAAGCAAGCGATGCTGATGCCGTGGGCATGCAGCGCGGCCCAGGTCTGCTCGGCGGTCCACAGCGTGTCGTCTCGCAGCACCAGGCGCCCGCCCGCGCACAGGGTCGACAACCAACGTTCCTGAGCGCCATCGAAGGCGAACGACATGAAGAGCAGTTCTCGGGTGCTGGTGTCCATCCCGTACAACCCGATGATCGCTTGGCAGTGCATGGCCAGCGGCCCGCGCGGCACGGCCACGCCTTTGGGCTTGCCGGTAGAGCCGGAGGTGTAGATCAGGTAGGCCAGTTGCTGCTCGTCGATCGCCAGCGCCGGGGCCCGGCCCGGCAACGTCGCCCAGTCGAGCCGGTCCAGCTCCAGGCGCTCGACACCGCCGTCGGGCAGGCGTTGGCGCAGGCTGCTGACGCTGATCAGGATACGCATGGCCGAATCGTCGATGATCCACTGCAAGCGCTCCTGCGGGTAGTCGATGTCCAGTGGCACGTAGGCGGCACCGGCCTTGAGCACGGCATAGAAGGCCACCAGGGTCTGCACCGAACGGTTCAGCGCGACACCGATGCGCTCCTCGGCCCCCACGCCACGCGCCAGCAGGGCCTGGGCCAGTTGGTTGGCCTGGTGGTCGAGTTCGGCGTAGGTCAGTTGCTGGTCGCCGCACACCACGGCGACAGCATCCGGTTGCCGGCGGGCCTGAGCCTGCAGGCACGCCAGCAGCGAGGGCGCCTGCCCGTGGGGCAGCAAGCCGTTGCCGGCCTGCGCGGCGGCCGGCTCGAGCATCGCCAGGCTGCCCAAGGTAGCCTGGGGTTGCTCCAGCAGGCCCAGGAGCAGGCGTTCGAAGCAAGCGCGGATGTTCGCCACACTGGCCTCGGTAAAGCGGTTGCGCAGGTAGAGGAACTCGATGGAGAGGGTCTGCCCGAGGTTCACCGCCAGGTCCATCGCATAGTTGGTGACATCGCGCCCGCTGGCCGAACCAAAGCGCAGTTCGCCTTCGGCGGCCTCCTCCAAACGCTCGTCCACCGGATAGTTCTCGAACACCACGATGCTGTCGAACAGGCTGCGCCCGCCCTGCCCGGCCCAGCGCTGGATGTCGGCCAGCGAAGCATGCTCATGCTCGCGAACCTCCAGGTTGTTGGCCTGCAGTTGTGCCAACCAGGCCTGAACCGTCTGCTCCGGGTGCGGCGCCTGAACGATCGGCAGGGTATTGATGAACAGCCCCAGCATACTGCCCGCCTGGGGCAGGCTCGCCGGGCGCCCCGCCACGGTGGCACCGAAACATACCCGCTGCTGACCGGTGAAACGCTGCAGCAACAGCACCCAGGCCCCCTGGATCAGGGTGTTCGCGGTCACCCGCAACTGCTGGGCGGCCTGGCGCAGCCGCGCGGTGCGCGGCGCATCCCATTCCAGGTACAGGGCGTCATGGCCAACCTGCCCGGGTGCAGGCTTGGGCCACGTGCCGGCAGCCAACTCGGTGACCTCCTCCAGCGCCGCCAGCTGTTGGCGCCAGAAGGCCTCCAGGGCCTTGGCATCCCCCTGGCGCTGCAGCCATTCGATGTAATCGCGAAAACGCCCTTCGGCCTGCACCGGGCGCCCATGATAGGCCTGCAGCACCTCGCCCAGCAGACGCGAACTGCTCCAGCCGTCCATGAGGATATGGTGGCGGGTCCAGATCAGGTGGCAACGGCGTTCGTCCAGACGCACCACGGTCACCCGCATCAACGCGCCCCGTTGCAGGTCGAAACCCTCGCGGCACTCGGCCTCGGCGAGCGTGTGCAGGGCCTGGTCATCGACCTCGCGCCCACGCCAGTCCAACACCTGCACCAGCGACGGCGCCTGGCGGCATACGATCTGCAGTGGCTCGGCCAGGGTGCTGTCGTGCCAAAAGCGGGTGCGCAGCACATCGTGGCAGGCCAGCGCCTGGTCCCAGGCGGCGATGAAGCGCGGGATATCCAGCCCCTGCACAGGTACACAGGTCTGGTTGATGTACAGCGCCGCTTCGTCGGCCTCCAAGGAGTGGAACAGCATGCCCTGCTGCATCGGTGACAACGGGTAGATGTCCATCACCTCGCGGGCAGGCACCGGCACGTGCTCGAGCTGGGCCTGGGTCAGCCGCGCAAGCGGCACGTCGGACGGCGTGAGCCCGCCGTTGGCCTGGTCGCAGCAGTGCTCGACCAGGGCCTGCAGCTGCTCGCTGAAGGCCGTGGCCAGGGCTTGGACCTGGGCCGGGTCGAACATCCGCGGGCTGAAGATCCAGCCGATGCTCAGTTGCCCTTCGAACACTTGGCCATTGAGCGTCAGCCAGTTGCCCAGCGGTGCGTCGGCAGCGCGCTCGCTACCGGCGGCCTCGCGGGCCACGCCGAACAATGCGGCCTGGCCCGGCTGATGGGCGGCGAAGCTGTTGTCGAACTGGCCCAGGTAGTTGAAGGTGATGCGTGGCAGTGGCCGCTCGGCGAACAGCGCCCGGTTGGACGCATCACCCAGGTAGCGCAGCACGCCATAACCGATGCCGTTGTCGGGCACTGCCCGCACCTGCTCCTTGATCGCCTTGAGCGTGGCGCCCAGCCCTGGCCGGGGTGTCAGGCTCAACGGGTACTTGGTGGTGAACCAACCGACGCTGCGGCTCAGGTCCACCTCATCGAACAGTGCCTCGCGGCCATGGCCCTCCAGCACTACTTGAGTGCCAGCCTGTCCCGTCCATTGACAGATCACCCGTGCCAGAGCCGCCAATAGCAGCTCTTGGACCCGGGTGCGGTAGGCACTGGGCGCCTCCTGCAGCAGGCGCCGGGTGGTCTCGGCGTCGAGCCGGCTGTACACCGTGTGCGCATCGCGCTGCAACGGTACGCAATCCGGCGCCGTGGTCGGCAGGTCCTGGGGCAATGACTGTTGCAGCCAATAGCCGAGCTGGCCTTGCAAGGCGTCGCCAGCAGCCAGTGTCTGCAGGCGCTCTGCCCAGTGCTTGAACGATGTGGTGCGCGCCGGCAGCCGTGGCGGCTCACCCCGGACGGCCTGCGAGTAGGCGTGCTGCAGGTCCTCCAGCAGGATGCGCCAGGAGACGCCGTCGACCACCAGATGGTGGGCCGCCAGCAACAGGCGCTGCTGGCCATCGGCCCAGTCGAACAGCACCGCGCGCAACAACGGGCCTTGGGCCAGGTCGAGGCTGCGCTGGGCAACTTCGCACTCGCCCTGCATCGCCTCGGCATCAGCCACCTGGCGCTGCCAGAGCAGCGCCGGCGTCGCCTCCACGGGCCGGTGCTCGGCGTGCCAGCCCTCAGCGCCGGGGGTAAAGCCCAGGCGCAACGCATCGTGTTGCAGCACCAGTGCCTGCAAGGCCTGCTCCAGGGCTTCGGGCCGCAGCGGGCGAGCCACTCTGAGCAGCACCGACTGGTTCCAGTGGTGACGGTCGACGACCTCGGTGTCGAAGAACATCTGTTGGATGGGCAGCAGCGGCATCGCCCCCTGTTCCGGCCCACGGGCCTCGGCCATCCGCGCCTCACGCCATTCGGCCACCTGGGCCAGGCCCTGCACCGTCTGGTGCAGGAACAGCTGTTTGGGGTTGAGCCGGATGCCGGCCTCGCGGGCCCGGCTGACCACCTGGATGGAGATGATCGAGTCGCCACCCAGCTCGAAGAAGTTGTCCTGGCGCCCGACCTGCTCGACCTTGAGCAGGTCCTGCCAGATCGCTGCGATACGGGTTTCCAGCTCGCCCTGTGGGGCGTTGTACTGGCGCTGCGCGGTGGCCGCCGGCTGCGGCAGCGCACGGCGATCGAGCTTGCCGTTGGCGGTCAGCGGCAAATGTTCAAGCAACAACAGGTGCGCCGGCACCAGGTATTCGGGCAGTCGGCCACGCAACTGCGCGAACAACGGCCCAACCTCGAGGCCGGCCTCGCCAACCACATAGCCCACCAGTTGCTGACCCCGTTCACTGGCCTGGGCCAGCACCACCGCTTCACGCACGCCGGCCAGCCGGCGCAGGCTGGCAGCCACTTCGCCCGGTTCGACCCGGTAGCCGCGGATCTTCACCTGATCGTCCAGCCGCCCCTGGTAGAGCCATCGCCCGCGCTCACGGCGCACACCGTCACCACTGCGATACAGGCGCTGGCCCGGCTCGCCGAACGGGTCGGGCACGAAGCGTTCGGCGGTCAGGCCCGGCTGGCCGACGTAACCACGGGCCAGGCCCGCGCCGCCGATATACAGCTCACCGGTGACACCCTCGGCTACCGGTTGCAAGCCAGCATCGAGTAGCCGCACGTCGCTGTTGGCCAGCGGCTGACCAAGGCCCGGAGCCTGCGGGTCGAGCGCGCCGGCAAGCACCCCGACAGTGGTCTCGGTCGGGCCGTAGTGGTTGAACACCTGGCACTGCGGGGCCAGCACCGCGATGCGTTCGAGCAGCGCGGTCGTGGCACGCTCGCCACCTAGCACCAGCAAGCGCTGCGGCAGCACCGCCGCGCCCTGGGCCGAATCGAGCAGCGCTGCCAGGTGCGAAGGGACGATCTTCAGCGCATCCACACCCGCCATCGCCTGCCCCATGGCCTGGCTGTCCATGGCTGCATCGGCATCGATCAAATGCAGGGTACGCCCAGCGCACAGCGCGCCGAACAGCGTGGTATGGCCCAGGTCGGCGGCGACGCTGGAAACCATCGCCAGGCTCTGGGCCTGCGCCAGCGGCAGGTGCCGCAGCATGCCCTGCACGTAGTTGGCCAGGGCACCATGGCTGACCAGTACGCCCTTGGGGCGGCCGGTGGAGCCTGAGGTGTGGATGACGTAGGCGCAGCTCTCGGGCAAGGGCTCCACCGGCGTGAGCACCGGCGCCGCGGCGAGCGCCAGTTGATCCAGGTTGATCGCCTGCACCCCGGCTGGCAACGCCCACTGCCCAAGCCAGGCGGACTCGCTCAGCAGCAGGCGCGCACCGCTGTTTTCCAACACGTCCTGCAGGCGCTGGCCGCCCGCCTGCGGGTCTATCGGCACATAGCCGGCGCCCGCCTTGAAGATGGCCAGGATCGCCAACGGCAGGCTGGCGCCCCGTCCCAAGGCCACCGCCACAGGCACTTCCGGCCCCACGCCCTGGGCCTGCAGCAGCGCCGCCAGGCGCTCCGAACGTACGTCCAGTTCAGCGAAATCCAGGCGCTGCGAACCGGCCACCAGCGCCAGGCGCCGCGGGTGCTCGGCCACCTGCCGGCGGAACAGGGCCAGCACATGGCGGTCGGCAAACGCACAACGCTCGCCCTGGCCTGCGGCCAACAGCGTGTGGCGCTGGGCGGGCCCGAGCAAGGGTAGATCCTCGATGCGCACCCGGGGGTTCTCGCAGATCGCCTGCAGCACAGATCGCCACTGCCCGGCGATGCGCTCGGCGCTCGCCGCATCGAACAGGTCGCAGGCGTAGATCAGCGTGGCCTCCAGGCCCTCGTCGTGCTCCAGGGTGTTGAGGGTCAGGTCGAACTTGCTGCTGCGCACCGGTTGCGTCAGCGGCTGCAACTGCAACCCTGTGCTGGCGGTGGCGGCGGCGCCAAGGTCCTCATGCTGGTGGTTGAACATCACCTGGAACAACGCCGAATGGCTCAGGCTGCGCTCGGTCTGCAAGGCTTCGAGCAGTTGCTCGAACGGCAGGTCCTGGTGTTGCTGGGCCTGCAACGCCGCCTCACGCACCTCAGCGAGCAGGGTGCTGAACGGCTGCTCGGGGCGCACCTGCGCGCGCATGACCTGGGTATTGACGAAAAAGCCCACCAGCCGCTCGGTCTCGGCACGACCGCGATTGGCATTGGGCACGCCGACACGGATGTCCTGTTGCCCGCACAAACGCTGCAACAGTGCCTGGTAGGCCGCCAGCAGCAGCACGAACAGGGTGACGCCTTCCTGCGTCGCCAGCGCCTTGAGGCGCGCCGCCAGTTCAGGCCCAGGGCTGGCATCCACGCTGGCCCCGGCGTGGCTGGGTAGCGCCGGGCGCGGTCGGTCGGTGGGCAGGCACAGGATATCCTCGGCCCCCGCCAGCCGCTCGCGCCAGTAGGCCAACTGTCGCTCGCGCTCGCCGTGATCCATCCATTGGCGCTGCCACAGTGCATAGTCGGGGTACTGCACCGCCAACGCCGGCAGGCTGGCGTCGCGCCCGTCGACACAGGCGGCGTAGCAACCGGCCAGCTCCTCCAGCAGCACCTGCAACGACCAGGCATCGGCGACGATGTGATGCAACACCAGGCTCAGCACATGGTCGTCTGCCCCGCATTCGAGCAGCGCCGCCCGCAGCAAGGGGCCGTGGGCCAGGTCGAAGCCCTGCCCTGACTGGGCCAGCAGGAACGCCTCGGTACGCGCTGCCTCCCCGGGGCCGTCGAACGCTGCCATCGCATGCACCGGCAGCGCTACGGCGAACGGCGCCAGCACTTGCTGGCGCACGCCCTCGGCCGTTTCGACGAACACCGTGCGCAGGCTTTCGTGGCGCGCCACCACCTGTGCCAGCGCGTGCTCCAGCGCTTGTCGGTCGAGCGGGCCACGCATGCGCACGGCCAAGGGGATGTTGTAGGTCGCCGCCCCAGGCTCCAGTTGCCAGAGGAACCACTGGCGCTGCTGGGCGTAGGACAGCAGGAGCGGCTCGTCCTCGCCGCGCCTGAACATCGGCGCGATCGCATACAAGTTGATGCCCTTGTGCCTGAGCATCACCGCCAGCGCCCGGCGCTCCTTCGCCGTGAGCGCGCCCACGGACTCTATCAACTTTTGCACGCACGACCCCTCAATCAGGAAAGCAGTTTCTCAAGATCATCGGCAGATAGACGTTTGAGGGCCTCCAGGGATTTAGTCAGCTCGTCCTGCACTGGCGCCTGCTCCTGACGCAGGCCGTCGAGCGCCGTGCAGAACGCCTCCAGGGTGGCGGTTTCGAACAGCAGGCGTATCGGTACCTCGACCCGCAACTGCTCGCGCAGGCGCATGGCCGCCTGGGCCGCCAGCAGCGAATGGCCGCCCAGGGCGAAGAAGCTGTCGTCCAGGCCGACCTGGTCGACCGCCAGCAGCTCGCCCCACACCTGTGCCACCTGCACCTGCAGTTCGCCTTGCGGCGCACGGTAGGCGGCCTGGGCCTGCAGGCTGTCCAGGGCGGGCAACTGGCGTCGATCGAGCTTGCCGTTCGGGCTCAGCGGCATCTGCGCCAACACCACCAGGTGCGCCGGCAGCATGTGCTCGGGCAGCCCTTCGCGCAGGAACCCGCGCAACTGCACCTGCTGCGCCTCGCCAAACGTGCCCTCGGCCACCAGGTAGGCCACCAGTTGCGGGCCCTTGCCTGCGTCCGGCGCGGTGACCACGGTCTCACGCACAGCAGGGTGCTCCAGCAGGCGCGCCTCGATCTCGCCCAACTCGATGCGCAGGCCCCGGATCTTCACCTGATGGTCGATACGCCCGGCGTATTCAATGGCGCCGTCTTGGGCATAGCGGGCCAAGTCGCCGGTGCGGTACATGCGCTGCCCCGCCACGAACGGATCGAGCGGGAAACGCTCGGCGGTGAGGCCCGGGCGGCGGTGGTAGCCCCGGGCCAAGCCTTCGCCGGCCAGGTACAGCTCGCCGGTAACGCCCGGCGCGACCGGCTGCAGGTCCCGGTCGAGGATGTAGGTGCGCAGGTTGTCGATGGCGCGGCCGATCGGCACGCCATGGCGACCGTCGTCGACACAACGCCAGTGGGTGACATCGATCGCCGCTTCGGTCGGGCCGTACAGGTTGTACAGCTGTGCCTGTGGCAAGCGCGCGAATACCTGTTGCTGGGCGTCCAACGGCAGCGCCTCGCCGCTGCAGACGATACGCCGCAACGAGGTGCAGGCGGCCACCCCTGCGTGCTGCAGGAACACCTGCAGCATCGACGGAACGAAGTGCAAGGTGGTGACCTGTGCCTGGCGGATCAGCGCCACCAGACGCGCCGGGTCGCGGTGATCGCCTGGCCCGGCCACCACCAGGTGCGCCCCCGCCAGCAGCGGCCAGAAAAACTCCCACACCGAGACGTCGAAGCTGAACGGCGTTTTCTGCAACACCACATCACCTGGCGCCAGCGCGTAGGCGTCCTGCATCCAGAGCAACCGGTTGACCAGCGCCCGATGGCGGTTGCCCGCGCCTTTCGGCTTGCCGGTGGAGCCCGAGGTGTAGAGCACATAGGCCAGGTGCTCGCCGTCGACCTCGACAGCTGGACGCCCTGGGTCCTCGCTGGGCCAGGCCAGGGTATCGAGGTTCAGCACAGGCAGGGCCGGGCGCACCGGCAGGTCATCGAGCAGCCACGACTGGGTCAGCAACAAGGCGATACCGCTGTCCTCGAACAGGTAGGCCAGGCGCTCGGCCGGGTACTCCGGGTCCAGCGGCACATAGGCACCGCCGGCCTTGAGCACGGCCAGCAGGGCCACCACCATCTCCAGCGAGCGCTGAGCCGCGACGCCCACCAGCACGTCCGGGCCGACGCCTTGCGCCACCAGGTGCCGGGCCAACCCGTTGGCCCGTGACTCGAGCTCGGCGAAACTCAGCGTGACCTCGCCAAAGCTCAACGCCGGGGCCTGCGGCGTGCGCACCGCCTGGGCCTCGATCAGGCGCACCACGCTGGGCTGCTGTGCATGCTCGGCCCGCGGCCCTTGGCCCAGGGCCAGCCAGGCCTGACGTTGACGCTTGTCGAAGGGACGCAAGTCGCCGACTCGGGCCTGGGCATCGAGACCGGCCATGGAGGCCAGCAGCGCCAACAGCTGGGTGCCCAGGCCCTCGATCGTAATCGCGTCGAAGATCGCGGGGTCGTACTTGAAGGTCACGGTCAGTACCTGGCTGGCGTCCACCAGCAGGCTCAGCGGGAAGCCCGTCTGTTCATGGCCATGCACTTCACCAAAGCGCAGCCCGCCCGGGGTCCCCTGCTCCAGGACCTCGGCCACCGGGTAGTTCTCGAACACCAACAGGCTGTCGAACAGCGGCTCGCCGCTGTGCCCGGCCCAGCGCTGGATATCGTAGAGCGGCGTGTGCTCCCAGTCGCGCAGGTGCAGATTGAGCGCCTGCAGCGCCTGCAGCCAAGGCACCAGCGGCTGATCGGGCATGGCACCGGCGATCACCGGTAGGCTGTTGATGAATAGGCCGATCTGCTGCTCGATACCCGGCAGTTCGGCCGGGCGCCCGGACACCGTGGCGCCGAAGACCACCCGCGCCTGGCCGGTATGGCGTTGCAACAGACAGGTCCAGGCTGCCTGGACCAAGGTGTTGAGGGTGACCTTGGCAGCCCGGCCGAAGCCCTGCAGTGCCTGGGTCACCTGCGCGTCGAGGCTGGTACGGTACTGCCCGCCCCCGCTCGGCGCCCCCTCGCGGGTGATCGCCTGGCCGAGCAAGGTCGGGCCGTCGAAGCCACCGAGCTGCTCACGCCAGAAACGCTCGCCGGCGTCGGAATCGCGTGCCTGCAGCCAGGCGATGTAGTCACGGTAGCGCCCTGCAGGTGCCCCGGGCACTTCACCGGCATAGCGCTGCAGCACCTCGGCGAGCAACCGGGCATGGCTCCAGCCGTCCATCAGCAGATGGTGGCTGGTGAAGATCATCTGATAGGTCTGCTCGGCGCAGCGGGCCAGTTGCACCCGCAGCAACGGCGCCTCGTGCAGCACGAAACCCTCGTCCCGGGTCTGGGCCGCCAACCGTTGCAGAGCCTGGGCCGGATCGGTTTCGCCACGCAGGTCGAGCAGCTCGAACGGCAAGCGCACATCGCGCAATACCAGTTGCAGCGGCTGAGCCTGGTCCGCTGGCCAGTGAAACTGGCTGCGCAGGCTGTCATGGGCATCCAAGGTGGCCTGCCAGGCACGCTGGAAACGCTGCGGGTCGAGCCCATCGATACGCACCTGCAATTGGTTGATGTAGTCGCCTCGGGCCTCGCTGTACAGGCCATGGAACAGCATGCCTTGCTGCATGGGCGACAGCGGGTAGGCATCGACCAGGCGTGACGGCGCCACTGGCAGTGCGTCCAGGCTGGCCTGATCGAGGCCCGCCAGCGGCACGTCCGACGGCGTCACGCCACCGGCCTGTGGCGCCAGGCAGTGCTCGACCAGCACAGCCAGTTCCCGCGCATAGTCGTCGGCCAGGGCCTCGACCGTTGCCAGCGGGAACACCTGCTCGCTGAAGGTCCACTCGAACACCAGTTCGCCTTGGTACACCTGGCCATTGATGCTGAGCGGGCTGCCCAGCGGCGCGTCCTCGCCCTGCTCGCTGCCGGCCGCCTCGCGTGCCGGCACCAGCAGCGCCTGGGGGTCGTCGAAGCTGCCGTCGAACTGGCCCAGGTAGTTGAAGGTCACCTGGGGCGCGGCCAACTCACGCAAGGGTTGCAGGCGTGGGTCGGCATGGGCGCGCAGCATGCCAAAGCCAATCCCTTTGTCGGGGATGGCCCGTAACTGCTCCTTGATCGCCTTGATCGATTCGCCCAGGCCGTCGGCCGGGCGCAGGCACACCGGGAAGGCACTGGTGAACCAGCCTACGGTTCGGGTCAGGTCGAGGTCGGCGAACAACGCTTCGCGGCCATGGCCCTCCAGCTGCACCCACAATGTCGGTTGCCCGCTCCAGGCACGGAATACCCGGGCCAGGGCGGTCAACAGCAAGTCGTTGACCTGGGTGCGGTAAGCGCTGGGCGCCTGTTGCAGCAACGCCAGGGTCAGCGGTGCCGGCAGGCGGGTGCGCGCATGGCGGGCATGGCGCCTGTGCAGGCTGCCTGCGGGGTTGTCACAGGGCAGCGCCTGCAGCGGCTGGCGGGCCTGTTCCAGCCAGTAGTCGGCACTGGCGCGCATCGCCTCGCTGCCGGCATGGGTTTGCAGGCGCAGGGCCCAGTCGCGCACCGAGCTGGTCTTGGCCGCCAACCGCGCTGCCGGCTGGTGATAAAGCGTTTGCAGGTCTTCGAAAAGGATGCGCCAGGAAACGCCGTCAACCACCAGGTGATGGGCCACCAGCAACAGCCGCTGGCCACCGGCATAGTCGCACAGCACCGCACGCAGCAATGGCCCACAGGCCAGGTCCAGGCTGCGCTGGGCGCGCTCGCATTCGGCCAGCAGCGTCGCTGCGTCGGCAGCCTGGCACTGCCAGAGCAGGCGCTGCGCCGGGTCAGGCTCGACATGGGTCGCCTGCCAGCCGTCGGCGCCCTGGACGAAGCGCTGGCGCAGGGCATCATGCTGACGCAGCAAAGCCTGCAGGGCTTGCTCCAGCCGCTCGCCGTCCAAGTGCTGGCGCGGCTCGAGCAACACTGACTGGTTCCAGTGATGACGCTGGGCCATGGGCATGTCGAAGAACACGCGCTGGATCGGCAACAGCGGCAGCTCGCCGCTCACCAGGCCCTGCTCGGCCAGCGCCTGCGGGACACCGTGCTGGGCGACCTGGGCCAGGGCCTGCACGGTCTGGTGCTGGAACAGTGCCTTGGGCGTGAAGTGGATACCCGCCTGGCGCGCACGGCTGACCACCTGCAGGGAGATGATCGAATCACCGCCGAGCGCGAAGAAGTTATCCTGCCGACCGACCTGCGCCACCTTGAGCACGTCCTGCCAGATACCGGCGATGGCGATTTCCAGCGCGCCTTGCGGTGTCTGGAAGCCATTTGACGCTGCCTCGGCGTCCGGGCGCGGCAGCGCGGCGCGGTCGAGCTTGCCATTGACCGTCAGCGGCAGGCACTCGAGCGGCACCCAGTGCACCGGCACCATGTAAGCCGGCAAGCGCGCGGCCAGGGCCTCGTGCAGCCGAGCCGGGTCCTGGATCGTCGGAGCCACCAGGTACGCCACTAGTTGGGTACCGCCTGCGCCCTCCACAGGCAGCACCACCGCCTCGCGCACCCCAGCCTGGTCGAGCAGCGCCGCCTCGATCTCACCCAGCTCGATGCGCAGGCCGCGCAGTTTGAGCTGGTGATCGATCCGCCCAAGGTAGTGCAGTTGGCCATCGCCGCGCAGGCGCACACGGTCGCCGCTGCGATACAGACGCGCCCCCGGCGCACCGGCCGGGTCAGGCACGAAGCGCTCGGCGGTCAGCCCTGGGCGGCGATGGTAGCCACGGGCCAGCGACGCGCCGCCGATGAACAGTTCGCCCGGGGCATCCAGCGGACATGGGCGCAGGCTGTCGGCCAGCACCTGGGTCGTGACGCCGGCAATGGGCGAGCCGATCGCCACCACATCGCCATCGCCCACCTCGCCAGGCTCGTGCCAGGCGCTGTCGATGGTCGACTCGGTCGGGCCATAGAGGTTGACCACCCGACCCGGCCAGCGCTCGCGCAGCTGGCGCACCAGGCTGCCCTTGAGCGCCTCGCCGCCGATCAGCAGCAGGCGCAGCGAGGCCAACTGCTCGGTGCGGGCGTCTGGCAGCAGGCCCTGCAGCAGCGAGGGGGCCATCTGCAGCACGGTGATGCCCTGGGCGGCGACCAAGGGCCACAGCTGGCCCAGGTCGTCGTTGAGATTGGCCGGTGCCAGCACCAGTTGCGCGCCGCACATCAGCGGCAACCAGAACTCCCACACTGAGGCATCGAAGCTGAAGGCGGTTTTCTGCAGCACCCGGTCCTGGACGCTCAGGGGGTAGGCCTGGCGCATCCAGTGCATGTGGTTGGCCAGGCCGCCATGGCGCACCGCCACGCCCTTGGGGCGCCCGGTGGAGCCGGAGGTGTAGATCACGTAGGCCAGGTGTTCGGCGTCCAGTTGCAGCGGCGGCGCGCCCGGGTCTTGTGCAGGCGGCGCACTGCCCGTCTCGTCCAGCAACAGGCTGCGCGGGGCCGGCAAGGCGCCCGTGCGCTCGCGTACCCCCTCGGTGGTCAGTAACAACCCCAGGCCGCTGTCTTGCACCATGTACGCCAGGCGCTCGCGCGGGTAGTCCGGGTCGAGCGGCACGTAGGCAGCGCCGGCCTTGAGCACCGCCAGTTGCGCCACCACCAGCTCCAAGCTGCGCTCCAGGGCCAGGCCCACCAGGCACTCGTGGCCCACGCCCGCATCTCGCAACTGCCAGGCCAGGCGGTTGGCGCGGGCCTCCAGTTCGGCGTAGCTCAGGCTGCGCTCGCCCAGGCGCAGCGCCACGGCATCGGGGCCGACGGCGATGCGCTCGCGCAGCGCGTCGAGCAGCAAGGGGGCCGCGGCAAGAGGCTGCGCCCCTGTACTGGGCAATGCGACGACGCCTGCTGCTTCCAACGGTTTGCTCAGGTCACCGGCGAAGGCCTGCAACAAGTGCTGCCAGTGGCCGGCCATGCGCTCGACGGTCGCGCCATCGAACAGGTCGGTGGCATAGGTGAACGAGGCCCACAGCCGTTGGTCATCCTCGAAGGTGTCCAGGCTCAGGTCGAACGGCGAGGCATGCCGCGCCCAGGGCAGCGCCTCGACCTGCAGCCCGCCGCCGACCTGCGACGCCTGCGCCTGGCGGCCCTGGACCTGGTGGTTGAACATCACCTGGAACAGCGGGTTGTAGCTCAGGTTGCGCTCTGGCTGCAGCGCCTCCACCAATTGCTCATAGGGCAGGTCCTGGTGCGCCTGAGCCTGCATTGCGGCGTCACGTACCTGGCCCAGCAGACTGGCCAGGGTATCGCGCTCGTCGACCTGCGCACGCAGTACCTGGGTGTTGACGAAAAAGCCGATCAGGCCCTGGGTTTCGACACGGTTGCGGTTGCCCACCGGCACGCCGACACGGATGTCGCGCTGGCCGCTGTAGCGCTGCAACAGCCACTGGAACGATGCCAGCAGCAGCATGAACAGGGTCACGCCTTCGCGCTGACAGGCCTGGCGCAAGGCCTGCAGCAGGACGTCCGGCAGCCGGACCTCGCAGCGGGCGCCCTGCTGACTGGCCAGTGCCGGACGCGGGCGGTCATGGGGCAGCTCCAGCACCGGTTGCGGGCCACCCAACTGGCCGGTCCAGTAGGCCAGCTGGCGCTCGCGCTCGCCCGCCTCCATCCAGCAGCGCTGCCACACGGCATAGTCGCCGTACTGGATCGGCAAGGGTGCCAAGGTCGCGGCCTGGCCCAGGTAGAGGGCAACCAGCTCGCGCACCAGCACCTGCATGGACCAACCATCGGCAATGATATGGTGCAGCGCCAGCACCAGTACCTGGTCCTGCTCGCCCAGCCTGAGCAGGCGGGCCCGCAGCAACGGGCCCTGGCGCAGGTCGAACGGCTGCGCCAGGGTGGCGTCGACGAACGCCGCGATCAGCGCCTCGTGCTCGGCCTGCTCCAGCCCGGCGGGCGCCTGCTCGACCTCGATCGGCAGCGCCAGGCTCGCCAGGACCTGCTGGTGCGCCACCGGCTCGTCCTGGAAGCAGGTGCGCAGGCTTTCGTGGCGTGCGACCAGCGCATCCAGCGCCGCGTTCAGCGCCGGGAGGTCGAGCGCACCGCGCAGGCGCAGTGCCGCCGGGATATGGTAGGCGCTGCTGCTCGGCTCCAGTTGCCAGAGGAACCATTGGCGTTGCTGGGCATAGGACAGCGGCAGGCTACCATGCTCGTGGCGGCTGACCGGTATCGGCAGGTTCGCCAGGCTCATGCCCTTTTGCGCGAGCTTTTCCAGGAACAGCCGGCGTTGCTCCGGCGGCAGTTTGATGAAGCGCTGCACCAGCTGTGCGTTATCCAGGCCAGCCATCTCAGTTCGCCTCCAGTTCGTTTAGGAAATCAAACATGTCGCTCAAGTCGTCCTCGTGATTCGATGTCATGCAGCCCGCCACCGCCTCGGCGTACTCCGCCAGGGTGCGAGCCTTGAACAGCAGTTCCAGGCTCAGGTCCAGGCCAAGCGCCAGTTGGACCTGGGCGGTGACCTGGGTGGCCAGCAGCGAGTGCCCGCCCAACTCGAAGAAATTGTCCTGCAGGCCGACACGCTCGACCTTCAGCACTGCCTGCCAGATCCCGGCCAGGCACCGCTGCAGCTCGTCCTGCGGGGCCTGGTAGGCAGCCTGCCCGCCCTGGGCCGGGGGCTCGGGCAACGCCTTGCGGTCGACCTTACCGTTGGGGGTGAGCGGTAGCTGCGCCAGGCATACCCACTGGCTCGGCACCATGAAGGCCGGCAAGCGGCGCTCCAGCTCGGCACGCAGCAGGCGCAGGTACTCGGCCTCATCGCCCGACAGACCGCCCCCCGGCACCACGTAGGCGACCAGGACCTTGCCATGGGCCCCGTCACGGGCCGCTACGACGGCGTCACGTACCCCAGCCTGGTCCTTGAGGCAGGCCTCGATCTCGCCCAGCTCGATACGAAAGCCCCGGACTTTCACCTGGTGGTCGATCCGCCCCAGGCAATCGACCAGGCCGTTGGCTCGCAGCCGCACCAGGTCACCGGAGCGGTACATGCGCGCCCCCGGCGGGCCGAAAGGGTCCGGCACGAAGCGCTCGGCGGTCAGCCCCGGACGGTTCAGGTAGCCCCGAGCCACGCCCTCGCCGCCCAGGAACAGCTCACCGGCCAGGCCGGCGGGCAGCAGTTGCAGGCTGGCATCGAGCACCCGCGCGCTGCGGGCGCCGACGCGGTCACCGATCGGGGCATGGGCGGCCTCGCAGCGATCGCCTGCGGCAGCTTTCCAGATCAGCGGCGTGACCACCGTCTCGGTCGGGCCGTAGCCATTGATGATGTATTGCGGGCGCAAGGCGCGCTGGGCCAGGTCGAAACTGGCGCTGGCCACCGCGTCGCCACCGAAGCAGTACACACGCATGGCCGGCGGGTTGCCTGCGCGCTCGGCCTGTACGGCCAACTGCTGCAGGTATACCGGCGGGAAGGCCGCAACCGTCACGCCATGGCGATGCAGGGCAGCGAAAGTCTGCTCCGGTGTCCACAACGCATCGTCGCGCAGCAGCAGGCGGGCGCCGTGGGTCAGGCTGGTGAGCCAGCGCTCGTGGGCCCCGTCGAAGGCGAACGACATGAACAGCAGTTCGCAGTCGGACTCGCTCATTTCGTAGCGTGCGCCGATGCTCTGGCAATGCATGGCCAGCGGACCGTGCTCGACCGCCACGCCCTTGGGCAAACCGGTGGAGCCGGAGGTGTAGATGATGTAGGCCAGGTTACCTGGCTCGACGGCTACCGATGGCGACACACTGGGGTAGCTGTCCAGCTCCAGCTGGTCCACCGCCAGGGATCGCACACCGGCCGGCAACGGCACCGCCCAGGGTTGGCGGGAATCCACCAACAACAAGGGTGCCGCGCTGTCCACGAGCAGGTACGCCAGGCGCTCGGCCGGGTAGGCAATGTCCAGTGGCACGAACGCACCACCGGCCTTGAGCACGGCGAGCAAGGCCACGGGCAACTGCTCGTTGCGTGGCAGGGCGACGGCGACCCGGACCTCCGGCCCTACGCCCTGCGCCACCAGGGCATGGGCCAACTGGTTGGCACGCTGCTCCAGCTCGGCGAAGCTCAGTTCGCGCTCGTCCTGCACCACTGCCACCCGACTTGGCTGGCGCGCAGCCCAGAGGCTGATGCGCTGCTGCACCAGCAGGCCGTCGCCCGGCGCCGCCTCGGCATTGCGCTCGGCATCCAGGGCCACCTCGTCGGGCAGCGCCAACCCCAGTTCCCCCAGGGGTTGCCCGGGCGCGCTGACGAACTGCAGCAACAGATGCTCCAGGTGCGCGGCCAGGCGCACCACGCTGGCCGGCTCGAAGTGTGCCCGGGCGTAGTCGAAGCCCAGGTGCAGCTCATCGCCCAGCTCCACCGCCAAGGCCAACGGATAATGGGTCTGCTCGTGGCTGTGCACGGCACCGAAGCGCAGCGCGCTGGCATCCCGTTGACGCAGGACCTCCCCGACCGGATAGTTCTCGAACACCAGCAGGCTGTCGAACAGGCTTTCGCCCGCCAGGCCTGCCCAGCGCTGGATCTCGAACAACGGCGTGGCTTCGTGCTCGCCGCGCTCCAGGCTGTCGGCCTGCACCTGCTGCAACCAGCTGGCGACGGTCTGCTCGGCGGCCGGCGTGCCGATCACCGGCAAGGTATTGATGAACAGGCCGACCTGGCCATCGATGCCCGGTACCTGCACCGGCCGCCCGGCGACCGTAGTGCCGAACGCCACGCTGGCCTGACCAGTGTAACGCTGCAACAGCAGCATCCAGGCAGCCTGTACCAGTACGTTGGCGGTGACCTTGTGCTGGCGGGCGAAGGCCGTGAGAGCCTGGGTCCGTCCGGCATCGACCCGTAGCGTATGGCGGGCACGTCCAGGCTGCACCGGCAGGTTGCCGCCCAGGCTCTGGGCCAGGCGGGTCGGCGCTTCGAGCTCGGCCAGGCGCGACTGCCAGTAACGCTCGCCAGCCTCGCCGTCAACCTGCTGCAGCCAGCCGATATAGTCACGGTAACGCCCACTCGGCGTGGCGGGTGGCTGGCCGTGGTAACGCGCCAGTACCTCGCCGAACAGCCGTGCGTAGCTCCAACCGTCCATCAGGATGTGATGGTTGGTGCAGACGAGCCAATAGCTGTCGTCATCGGTACGCGCCAGACACAAGCGCAGCAAGGGTGGCTGGCGCAGGTCGAAGCCACGCGCGCGTTCCTCTTCGAGCAACTGCGCGAGGGCCTGCGCCGGCGCCGTGTGGTTGCGCCAGTCCAACAGCTGGAACGGCAATGCGACCTGCTTGCAGATGAACTGCAGCGGCGCGGACAGCTCGCCCTGCCAGAGGAAGCCGCCGCGCAGCGGTTCGTGGGCCTGGACAGCCTGCTCCCAGGCCGCGCGCAAGCGTGCCGGGTCCAGCCCTTGTACCTGCACATGCATCTGGTTGATGTAGTCGCCACGGCCCTGTTCGTACAAGGCATGGAACAGCATGCCCTGCTGCATCGGCGATAGCGGGTAGAGGTCTTCCAGCGTGGCCAGGGGCAGCCCCAGGCGCTCCAGCCCGGCTTGGTCGAGGCCAGCCAGCGGCACGTCGGACGGTGTCAGACCGCCAGCACCCGGCACGCAGCAGCCATCGACCAGACGGCGCAACTCTTCGCTGAACTGCTCGGCCAACTGGGCCACCTGCGCCGGGGCCAGCTGGTCCTCGGCGAAGGTCCAGCCCAGGCTCAGGCAGCCCTCGAACACCTGGCCGTTGAGCGTCAATGGGTGGCTGAGGGTGGCGCGTGCACTGTGGTCGCGACTGCCGCTGTCACCGGCCGGGCGCAGCAGGGCCTGCTGCCCGTCGAAGCTGCCGTCGAACTGCCCCAGGTAGTTGAACAGCACCTGTGCCCGTGGCAGCGCGGCCAGGCGCTGGCGTGCCGCCAGCGGGCCCAGGTGGCGGAGTACGCCATGGCCGAGGCCTTTGTACGGTACCGCCCGCAGTTGCTCCTTGATGGCCTTGAGGGAGCCCTCCAGGCCCTCGGTGGGCGTCAGGCGCAGGGGATACAGGCTGGTGAACCAGCCGACGCTGCGGCTGAGCTCCAAGTCATCGAACAGCTCCTCACGGCCATGCCCTTCGAGCTCCAACAACACGCTGGCCTGGCCGCTCCAGCGGCACAGCACCCGCGCCAGGGCGGTCAGCAGCAGGTCGTTGACCTGGGTACGCCAGGCCTGCGGCGCCTGCTGCAGCAGGCGCTCGGTGGTCGCGCCGTCCAGCCGGCTGTAAACCGTGCGGGCACGGCTTTCGAGCGCCAGGCCCGCCGGGATCGGCAAATCCGCGCCAGGCGCGCACTGGGCCTCCCAGTAGGCCAGTTGCCCTTGCAGCGAGGCATCGTCCGCCCATTGCACCAGGCGCAGGGCCCAGTCGCGGTACGCACCGGTCTTGGCGGGCAATTGCACGCTGGTGCCCTGCTCGAGCTGCCGGTAGGCCGTCTGCAGGTCTTCGCACAGCACGCGCCAGGACACCCCGTCCACCACCAGGTGATGCGCCACCAGGAACAGCCGCTGCCCGCCTGTGCCCAGGTCCAGCAACAGGCCTCGCAGCAACGGACCGTGGGCTAGGTCGAAGCATACCTGCAGGCGTTGACACTGCTCGCCGAGCGCCTGCTCGTCGGTCACGTGCGCTTGTTGTAGCAGTGGCTGCACCGGCTCCACCGGGCGATAGCTCGCCACCCAGCCCTCCTTGCCCTGGGTGAAGCCCAGGCGCAGCGCGTCGTGGTGATTCACCAGGGCTTGCAGTGCCTGTTCCACCCGCCGAGGGTCCAGGGGCCGGGCCGGTGCCAGCAGCACGGATTGGTTCCAGTGATGCCGATCGACCAGCACCTCCTCGAAGAAGGCCTGCTGGACCGGCAGCAACACCTGTGCGCCTTGCACCGGGCCTTGCTCGGCCTGCGGGGTAGCGGCGCAGGCCTGGGCCACTGCGGCCACGCCCTGCAGGGTCTGGTACTGGAACAAGTCCTTGGCCTTGATCTGCAGGCCGGCCTGGCGCGCGCGGCTGACCACCTGCAGGGAGAGGATCGAGTCGCCGCCCAGCTCGAAGAAGTTGTCCTGCAAGCCGACCCGGTCGCATTTGAGGACCTCGGCCCAGATCGCCGCCAGGGTGACCTGCGCGACACTTTCGGGCGCCTGGTGCGCCGCACGCGAGGGTTGCGGCATCGGCAAGGCCGAGCGATCCAGCTTGCCGTTGGCATTGAGCGGCAACTGCGCCAGGAACAACCAGTGCGTGGGTACCATATGCTCCGGCAGACGCTGGCGCAGTGCGGCGCGCAGGGTCTCGGTATCCGACTCGACGCCCTCACGGGCCACCAGGTAGGCCACCAGTTGCCCACCCAGCCCCAACGGCTGCACCAGCACGGCGGCATCGGCAATCGCCGGGCAGTCGCGCAAGGCGCTCTCGATCTCGCCCAACTCGATGCGCAAGCCACGCAACTTGACCTGTTGGTCGCGCCGACCGTGGTAGGCGAACGTGCCATCGGCGCGCAGACGCGCCAGGTCGCCGGTACGGTATAAACGGGCGCCAGGGGCGCCGAAAGGGTCGGGGACGAACTGCAGCGCGGTCAACCCCGGGCGCCCCAGGTAGCCACGGGCAAGGCCCGCGCCGCCCAGGCACAGTTCGCCAATCGCGTTGCCTGGCGTCAAGGCCAGGTCGGCGTCCAGCAGCCAAGCCGAACGCTCGCCTACCGGGCTGCCGATCGGTGCGTACAACGCCGGGCTGGCCATGGCCTGGCAGGCATGAATCAGCGGGCTGATCACCGCCTCGGTCGGGCCGTAGGCATTGAACAGCTGCCCCGCGCGCAGGCGCGACAGCCCGCTGAACTGCTCCTGGCTCCAGGCTTCGCCGCCGAGGATGCAGGCGCGCACCTCGAGCGGTGGGCTGCCTGGCTCGGCGGCCTCGAGGATACGCGCCAGGTAGCTCGGCGGCAGGTCCAGAACACTGATATCGTGGGCCCGCACCTGCTCCAGCAGTTGCGCGTAGGCCCATTGGGTGGCGTCGCCAAGCACCACCGCAGCGCCCCGCATCAACGGCATGAAGATCTGCTCGGCTGCCGCATCGAAGCTGATCGAGGCGAACTGCAACACACGGTCCTGCGGGCCCACGCCATAGCGTGCGGCCGCGCCATGGCAGTGCATGGCCAGGGCAGCCTGGCTGACCGCCACGCCCTTTGGCCGGCCGCTGGAACCGGAGGTGTAGATCACATAGGCCAGGCTCTGGCCCATGCACGGTGCGGCACGGGCAGGCACTATGGTGTCCACGGTGTCCAGCGCCAGCGTCCGCTGCCCTGCCGCCAATGGCAGGCGCGCCAACTGTGCCGACTCGCCGATGACCAGCGCCGCGCCGCTGTCTGCAAGCATGTACGCCAAACGTTCGGCGGGGTACGCCACATCCAGCGGCAGATAGCCAGCGCCAGCCTTGAAGATGCCCAGCAGGCCGACCACCAGGCCAATGCCCCGTTCGGCGACGATGGCCACCAGCGTCTCGGGCCCCACCCCCGTGGCGCGCAGGCGTGCCGCGAGCTCGTCGCTGCGCAGGTCCAGGGCGGCATAATCGATACGCTCATCGCCATGGATCAGCGCCAGGGCCTGCGGCGCGCGCCGCACCTGGGCGGCAAAGGCCTCCAGCACATTGCCCGGCGCCGCCTCGGTCGGCCCCTCGACCTGCGCCAGGCGCTGCTGCCACTGGGCTGGGGCCTGCAACTGGACTTCGCCCAGCGACTGTCGCGGCTGCTCCACCAGTGCGCCGAGCAAGGTCTGCCAGGCCTCGGCCATGCCGACGATACTGGCCGGCTCGAACAGTTCTGCGGCATACAGGAAGGCCACGTTGATGCCGTGGTCGGTCTCCAGGGTTTCCAGGGTCAGGTCGAACTGCGCCATGCCTGCTGGCAGTACCCTCTCCTGGGCGTGCACGTCCGGCAGGTTGCCCGCGGCGGCGGCGCCCACCGTGTTGAGGTGGTTGTACATCACCTGGAACAGCGGGTTGTGCTGCAGCGAACGCGGTGGGTTGAGCGCCTCCACCAGGCGATCGAAGGGCAGATCCTGATGAGCCTGGGCAGCCAGTGCGGTCTCCCGGGCCTGGCGCACGATCTGCTCCAGGGGGGCGCTTGGCAGGATGTCCAGGCGCAGCACCAGGGTATTGACGAAGAAGCCGACCACGCCCTCCAGGGCCTGGGCATTGCGGTTGTTCACCGGCAAACCGATGCGGATGTCGTGTTGGCCGCAGTAGCGTTGCAGCAACATCCCATAAGCAGCGACGAATACCTGGAACAACGTCAGGTTGTGCTGGCGCGCGTAGTGACGCACAGCCTGGGCCAGGGTGTCCGGCAGGCGCAGGTCCAGGCGCCCTTCGCGGTAGTCGCGGCGCACACCGCGCGGGTGGTCGCACGGCAATTCGAGCAGCGGGTGCTCGTTGCCCAGCTGCCCGCGCCAGTACGCCAGCTGACGCGCCATCTCGCCGGCTTGCAGCCATTGGCGCTGCCACTGCGCATAATCGGCGTACTGGATCGGCAACGCTGCCAGCACGGGCATTTCACCCTGCTGGAACGCGCGGTAGAGCTGGGCGAACTCACGCCCGAGCACGCCCATCGAACCGCCGTCGGAGACGATGTGGTGCAGCGTGACCACCAGCACGAAACGGTCGGCCGCCAGCTCGAACACCCGGACGCGCATCAGCGGCCCCTGCTCGAGGTCGAACAAGGTGTTGATCTCGGCCTCGATACGCGCCTGCAGCGTGGCCTCGTCGGCACCGGCCAACCTGTCCCAGTGCACCACCACCTGCCCTTGCGCCTCGACCACCTGGCACAACTGCTCGCCATCGCGAGCGAAATGGGTACGCAGGGCCTCGTGGCGCGCCACCAGCGCCGCGAAGGTGCGCTCCAGGGCCTGGCGGTCGAGAGCACCGTCGAAGTTAACCACCAGCGGTGTGTGGTAGGCGACGCTCTCGGGCTCCAAGGTCCAGAACAGCCATTGGCGCTGTTGGGCGAAGGATGCGGGCAGCGGCGCATCACGCCCGACGGCCACCAGCTCGCTGGCCGTGGCGGTGCCCCGGGCCGCTTCGACCTCGAGGGCGAAGGCTTGCAGGTCGGCACTGTCGAACAGGCTGCGCAACGGCACATCCGCCCGCACCAGGCGGCGAACACGGGAGATGATCTGAGTGGCGAGCAACGAATGGCCACCCAGGCTGAAGAAGTTGTCACCCAGCCCTACCCGCTCGACGTCCAGCACCTGCGCCCAGATCTGTGCCAGTTGCTGCTGCAGCGGTGTCTCGGGGGCCAGGTAACGCGGTTGGGGGGCATCCGGCAGCGATGCGGCAAGGGCCTGCAGGTCGAGCTTGCCGTTGAGGGTCAACGGCATGGTGTCGAGCAGCACGAACGGGCCAGGCACCATGTAGTCCGGCAGCGTCTTGGCCAGCTCGCGCTTCCAGGCGGCGACCTGTGCGGGCTGGTCACCGATGACACCCTTGGGCACCACATAGGCTACCAACTGCGCCGCGCCCATCGCCTGGAGCACTCGGCAATGGGCCTCGCGCACCTGCGCCAGGCCACGCAACCGCGCTTCGATCTCACCCAGCTCGATGCGATAGCCGCGAATCTTCACCTGGTGGTCGATGCGCCCGTGGAAGGTGAAACGCCCATCCAAGCCCTGGCTGGCCAAGTCGCCGGTGCGGTACAAGCGCGCGCCTGGTGGGCCGAAGGGGTCGGGCACGAAGCGCTCGGCGGTCAGCCCGGGGCGGCGGTGATAACCACGCGCAAGCCCCGCACCACCGAGCAGCAGCTCGCCCCGGGCGCCGCAGGGCAAAGCCTGCAAGTGCCCGTCCAGTACCTGGGCACGTAGGTTCGGCAAGGGGCGGCCAAGCGCCGGCGGCTCGGCACCGCCCTGCAGCAGCGGTGCCGTCAGCACGCCGACCGTGGTCTCGGTCGGGCCGTAGTGGTTGATCACCTGGCAGGCCGGCGCCCACTCGGCGATGCGCGCCAGCAGTGCGGGCGATGCGCTTTCGCCGCCCAGCACCAGGCATTGGCGTGGCAGGCCGGCGCCGCGCTGCTGGTCGCTGAGCAGGGCCTCGATGTGCGATGGCACGATCTTCAGTACATCGATGTTCGCCTGTGCCATGTAGGTGGCGAAACGTTCGGCGTCGAGGGTCAGGTCCAGGTCCAGCACATGGAGGGTGGCGCCGCTGCACAGGGCGCCGAACAAGGTGGTATGGCCCAGGTCGGCGGCGAGCGTGGACACCACCGCCATGCTGCGCGCTCCGGCCAGCGGCAGGGTTTCGAGGATACCCTGCACGTAGTTGACCAGGCCGCCGTGGCTCAACGCCACACCCTTGGCCTGGCCGGTAGAGCCGGAGGTATAGATGACATAGGCCAGGTGGGCCGGGTCGACCAGCACCACTGGCGCGCTCGCAGGCAGCCCCGCCCAGGCAGGCTGCGGTGCATCGAGCACCACCGTATGCACGCCCGGGCATTGCGGCAGCTGCGCCAGCACGGCGCGCTGGGTCAGCAGCACCTTCACCCCACTGTCCTCGATCATGTAGCCCAGCCGCTGGACTGGGAACTGTGGGTCGAGCGGCACGTACGCTGCGCCGGCCTTGAGCACGGCCAGCAGGCCCACCAGCATGTCCAGGGAACGCTCCACGGCGATGCCCACCAGCACATCCGGCCCGGCACCGAGGGCCAGCAGGTGGTGGGCCAGGCGATTGGCCGAACGGTCGAGCTCGGCCCAGGTGAGTTGCTGCCGGCCATGCACCGCGGCCACCTGGCCGCAGCGCTCGAGGGCCTGGCGCTCGATCAGGTGGTGGATGCACAAGGTCGCCTCCCGCGGCTGCGCGGTAGCGTTCCACAGCCGCTGCTGCTCAGCCTGCCCGGCCGACAGCACTGGCAGCTCGCCCAGCACGGTGGCGGGCGAACGTAACCAGCCATCGAGCAGGGTCAGCCAGTGCCAGGCCATGCGTTCGATGGTTTCGGCCTTGAACAGCTCCAAGCGGTAGGTGAACGCGGCGAACAGCCGCCCGCCGCGCTCGTAGGTATCCAGGGCAAGGTCGAAACGTGTGGTGTGGTGGTCGCGCTCCAGGGCACGCAACTGCAGGCCGCCGACCTGCCGCGCCTGCTCCAGGTCGGCCACTTGGGCCTGGTGGTTGAACAGCACCTGGAACAGCGGGTGGTGGCTGCTGTCACGGGCCACGCCAAGGCCATCGACCAGTTGCTCGAACGGCAGCTCTTGGTGCGCCTGAGCCCCCACGACAGCTTCGCGCACCTGCTGTAACAGCGCTGCCAGGCCCTGCTGCGCCTGCGGCTGCACGCGCAGCACCTGAGTATTGATGAAGCAACCGATCAGGCCCTCGACCTCGCTACGGTTGCGATTGGCCACGGGCACACCGAGGCGGATATCGTCCTGGCCGCTGTAGCGCTGCAGCAAGGCCGCGAACGAACCGAGCAGCAGCATGAACAGCGTGACATTGTGCTCACGGGCACTGTCACGCAGGCGCGCCGCCAGCGCCTCGGGGATCTCGAAGGCGTGACGACCGCCCGCCGACCCAGGGCGCAGGGCGCGCGGGAAATCGGTCGGCAGCGCCAGCGGCGGATGCTCGTCACCCAGCTGGCCACGCCAGTACGCCAGCTGGCGGGCCTGCTCGCCGGCCTCCAGCCAGCTGCGTTGCCACAGCGCGTAGTCGCAGTACTGCACCGCCAGAGACGGGAGGTCCAGCACCTGGCCGCGTACCAGGGCATCGTAGCGCTGGATGAACTCGTCGATCAGCACGTTCATCGACCAGCCGTCGGCGATGATGTGGTGCATCACCAGGACCAGCACATGCGCCTGCTCGGCCAGCCTGGCCAGGTGGATACGCAGCAGCGGCCCCTGCTCCAGGTCGAACGGCTGCATCGCCTGCTGCCGTACGAGCTCGGCCACGGCCGCCTGGCGTTGCGCCTCGGGCAGCGTGCCAAGATCATGCCGCACGATCGCCAGCGGTCGCTCCAGCGGCCGCAGGCAAGGCGCATCGCCTGCGTCGAGGGCGAACACCGTACGCAGGGTGGCGTGCCGCTCCACCAGGCCGACAAAGGCCTGTTCCAGGGCGTTCTGGTCCAGCGGCCCGCTCAGGCTGACCGCACTGGGCAGGTTGTAGGCATTGCCCTGCGGCTCGAGCTGCCAGAGCAGCCACATGCGCTGCTGGGCATAGGACAACGGGCAATCCTGCGCCGCACGCACCCCGGCCGGAATCGGCAACACCGAGAAGTCGACCCCTTCGCGTTCCAGCGCAGCGAGAAACACATGGCGTTTTTCCAGGGGCAGTGCCACGAACCGGCGGGCAAGTTTGCGAGCGTCATCTGCGTTCATTTACATCCATCCGTCTAGATCGAGCGAGGCGCAGAGGCGCCCGGTATCCAGGGAAAACGGATGGCTCAGCCGGAAAATTAGACCCCGCCATACCACCTGTGCCGCGGCATTCGCGTCATCGAGGCGGGTTCGCCACGGTGGCTACTGAAACATTTTCTTTCATTTTCACCGTAGGGTTTTCGATTCTCATTCGTCCTAACCATAAACAGCGCGCGTTCGTTGCGATCGGTCGCGCTTCTTCCTGTCCGATGGATTACCCTCACCCATGGCAAAGCAATCGAAATCCAGGCTGTGGTTCCTGGTTCACAGCTGGCTGGCACTGCCGATCTGGTTCTTCGTGCTGATCGTCTGTTTCACCGGTACCCTCGCGGTGGTGAGCCAGGAGCTGGTGTGGCTGGCCAACCCTGACGTGCGTGCCAGCAAGCCCGCCGAAGACGCGGAACGCCTGAGCTACCAGCAGGTGCTCGACGCGCTGCACAAGGCCGAGCCGGACATGGCCGTGCGCACCCTGGCCCAGCCAGACGGCTCGCACTTCGCCCTGCTGGCCAGCGTCACCTACCCGGACGGCACCGCCCCCACCCTGTACGTGAACCCCTACACCGGGGCGATCCAGGGCAAGAGCCCGGACTTCAACTTCGAGGCCTTCACCCGGGCCCTGCATGGCTGGTGGCTGGTGCCGTTCACCAACGGCTACAGCTGGGGCTGGTACCTGGTATCGCTGCTCGGCCTACCGATGCTCGCCTCGCTGGTGACGGGCCTGGTGGTGTACAAGAAGTTCTGGCGGGGCTTTTTCAAATGGCCGCGGCGTGGCCATGGCCCGCGCATCTTCTGGGGCGACCTGCACCGCCTGGCCGGGGTCTGGTCGATCGGGTTCGTCGCGGTGATCTCTATCACCGGCACCTGGTTCCTGATCCAGGCGATCCTCGCCGACAACCACGTCACCCTCTCCACCGAGCCGATCGTCCCGGTCATCGCCCGCGAGCAGGTGCCCCAAGGTGTCGACGGCGGCCCGCCGCCGCGCATCGACCTGGACGAAGCGGCCCGGATCGCCACCGCCGCGATCCCGGGGCTGGAGATCAGCTTCATCTCCCTGCCCGGCACCGCCTACAGCCATGTGCGCATGGGCGGGCGCGGTAGCTACCCGCTGATGTTCCAGACCGCTGAGGTCAACCCCTACACCCGCACCGTCGACAGCCAGTTCAGGCTCGCCGACCGCACACCCCTGGAGTTCGTCACCGAATCCATGCGCCCCTTGCACACCGGTGACTTCGGCGGACTGGCGATCAAGCTGGTCTGGGCCTTCTTCGGTTCGCTGCTGACCCTGATGGTGCTCAGCGGCCTGCTGATCTGGAGCAAGCGTACCGCCCAGGCCACCGCCGCCGCCCTCAAGCGCAGCGAGCGCCAGTCACGCCAGCCCCGCTCCGACGTCGTCGTGGAGGCCCAGGCATGAGTTCGCCCAGCCCCCTGAAGCAGTTCTGGCAGAAGTGGCGCTTTCACCTGAACATCCTGTTGGTGTTGATCCCCCTGGGCTTCATGCCCCGGTACTTCGCCGAAACGCGGCTGTTTCGCGGTGACAGCGGCCTGGGCGCCCATGCGATCGAGGCTATCGCCGTGGGCCCCTACAGCATCGACCTGGCCGAGATGCGCGACGAGGCCCCGCGTGCCGATGGCCCGGCTGGGCACTTCAAGCAGTTCAACGCTGCCTTGTGCAAGGCCTGCATCGGCGAGGTCAAGGCCATCTACCTGCGTATCGGCAAGCCGCGCAGCCTGCGCGCGGCAGGCACGATTTTCTTCGGCACACCGTACCGCATGGGTACGTCGCTGCCGGTCCCGCCCCGTACCCGCCCCGACGCCGACCTCTGGATCACCCTCGAAGGCTGGGACGGCCGTATGCACCAGGCATCGGTCCCGCTGACCAAGGCTTCGCCAGCCACCGTGGCCTGGCTCAAGAAACAAGGAGGCAAGCAATGACCCCCCTGATGCGCAGGCTCGCCCTGCCCCTGCTGGCCCTTGCCACCGCGCCGGCACTGGCCCACAACCCGATGTGCGAATGTACCGAAACCGGCGAGCAGATCACCTGCAAGGGCGGTTTCTCCGATGGCAGCGGCGCGCCTGGAGTGACCCTGGACGTGATCGGCTATGACGAGCAGGTGCTGGTCGGCGGCAAGCTCGGCGAGGACTCGACCCTGACCTTCAAACGCCCCGACGGCGAGTTCTACGTACTGTTCGACGCAGGCCCCGGCCACGTGGTGGAAGTCGACCATGCCGACATAGGCGCGCCATGAGCCGCATCCAAGTGGTGCGCCCGGCCGGCGCCGGGCACGAAACCCTTTATGTGCTGCTGGTCGCGCTGCTGATCGTCGCCATTGCCGCCACCGTGGTGACGCTGCGTGGCGAGCGCAAGGACGAGGTGGTCATCGCCCGCCACCAGGTCGATGCCCGCCGCGACCTCAGTGCCGCCGAGCAAGGCATCTATACCGACCTCTGGGTGGCCTTCGACGAGATCCAGCTGCTGCGCGAGGAAAATGACCAGGCCCCGGCAGTGGCCACCCTGGCCGAGGAAGGCCTGCCGCCCTTCGCCAACGACGCCAGCAGCGCAAGCAGAGGCCGCCATCAATGGCAATGGCTGCCAAACGGCGCCTACCTGGGCCGCAGCCAGGACACCCAGGTCGCCGGCAGTTTCCTGCTGATCCTGCCCCCCGGCGGCGAGCAGCCGGCCGATGTCTGGCTGCGCCGCGACCGCAGCACCCTGTTGCCGGACGACCTGGGCCAGGCTGCGCTGATCGCCGCAGGCTGGCAGCAGGTGGTCAGCCATTACGACGCCGGGGTCACCCGCCAACACCGCCACTGAACCCAAGGACTCCCCATGCTCCGCTCCACCCTCGCTCTGCTCCTGGCCTGCGCCCTGCCCGTCCTGGCCCTGGCCGATAACGGCAAGCCCCTGCGCATCGGCATCACCCTGCACCCCTACTACAGCTACGTGAGCAACATCGTGGGCGACAAGGCCGAGGTGGTGCCGCTGATCCCGGCCGGCTTCAACCCCCACGCCTATGAGCCCCGCGCCGAGGACATCAAGCGCATCGGCACCCTGGACGTGGTCGTGCTCAACGGCATAGGCCATGACGACTTCGCCGACCGCATGATCGCCGCCAGCGAAAAGCCTGACATCGCCACCATCGAGGCCAACGCCAACGTGCCGTTACTGGCAGCCACCGGCATCGCCGCCCGAGGCGCCGGCAAAGTGGTCAACCCGCACACCTTCCTGTCGATCAGCGCCACCATCGCCCAGGTCAACAACATCGCCCGCGAACTGGGCACGCTCGACCCGGACAACGCGGCGTTCTACCGCAACAACGCACGGACCTACGCCAAGCGCCTGCGCACGCTGCGGGCCGAGGCGCTGGCCAAGGTCACCCAGGCGCCGCAGGCGTCCTTGCGCGTGGCCACCATCCACGCCGCCTATGACTACCTGGTGCGCGATTTCGGCCTGGAAGTGACCGCCGTGGTCGAGCCGGCCCACGGCATCGAGCCGAGCCCGGCCCAGTTGAAGAAGACCATCGACCAGCTCAAGGCCCTGGACGTGCAGGTGATCTTCTCGGAGATGGACTTCCCGTCCGCCTACGTCCAGACCATCGAGCGCGAGTCGGGTGTGCGCATCTACCCGCTGACTCATATCTCCTACGGCGAGTACACCCAGGGCAAGTACGAAGTGGAGATGAAGCGCAACCTCGACACCGTGGTGCGCGCCATCCAGGAGACCCGCACGTGACCGCCGCCAACCTCAATGCCGCCTGCGGGCCGCGCATCGACTTCGAGGCCATCGACCTGACCCTGGGGCGCACGCGCATCCTCGAGCAGGTCTGTTTCAGCGTGGCCCCCGGCAGCGTGCACGCCATCGTCGGCCCCAACGGCGGCGGCAAGAGTTCGCTGGTCAAGACCCTGCTCGGGCAGATGCCCCACCAGGGCCGGCTCACCTTGCACTGGCCAGGGCCACGCGAGGTGATCGGCTACGTGCCCCAGGCCCTGGAGTTCGACCGGGGCCTGCCAATGACCGTGGACGACTTCATGGCTGCCCTGTGCCAGCAGCGCCCGGCCTTCCTCGGCCTGGCTCGCCACGCCCGGCCCGCCATCGACGCGGCCCTGGCACGGGTCGGCATGCTCGACAAACGCAAACGGCGCATGGGCGCGCTGTCCGGTGGCGAACGCCAGCGTGTGCTACTGGCCCAGGGCCTGATTCCCGACCCACAACTGTTGGTGCTCGACGAGCCCATGGCGGCCCTCGACGAAGCAGGTATCCAGGTGTTCGAGCAGCTGCTGCAGGCCTGGCGCCAGGCCGGTACCACGGTGCTGTGGATCGAGCACGACCTGGAGGCAGTGCTGCGCCTGGCCGACCGGGTCACCGGCCTGAGCCGCCAGGTACTGTTCGACGCCCCGCCTGCCCAGGCCTTGACCCCGCAGCGCCTGCTGGGCCTGTTTTCCGTCCACCCTCGCAGCGAGTGCCTGGCCTGATGAGCGATGAAACCTTCCGTCAACTGATCCAGGGCTGGGCCACGGCGGGCTATCTGCCAGAGGCGCTGGCCTACGGCTTCGTGATCAACGCCCTGCTCGCAGGCCTGATGATCGGCCCCGTGCTGGGCGGCCTGGGGACCCTGGTGGTGGTCAAGCGCTTTGCCTTCTTCTCCGAGGCGGTCGGCCATGCCGCGCTGACCGGCGTGGCCATCGGCATCCTGCTCGGCGAGCCCTATACCGGACCCTATGGCAGCCTGTTCGGTTATTGCCTGCTGTTCGGCCTGCTGCTCAATTTCCTGCGCAACCGCACCGGGTTGTCGCCGGACACCTTGATCGGCGTGTTCCTCTCGGTGTCCCTGGCCCTGGGCGCGAGCCTGCTGCTGATGTTGGCCGGCAAGATCAACGTGCATATCCTGGAGAACGTGCTGTTCGGCTCGGTACTGACAGTCAGCGCCCAGGACCTGGTGGTGCTGGGCATCGTCGCGATGCTGGTCCTGGCGCTGGCCTTGCCGCTGTACAACCGCATCATGCTGGCCAGCTTCAACCCGCAGCTGGCGGCGGTGCGCGGGGTGGCGGTGAAGACCCTGGACTACCTGTTCGTGGTGCTGGTGACCTTGGTCACCGTGGCCTCGGTGAAGGTGATCGGGGCAATCCTGGTGGGCGCCCTGCTGGTTATCCCGGCGGCGGCGGCACGCCTGGTCAGCCAGTCGCTCAAGGGCTTTTTCTTCATGTCGCTGGCCATCGCCACCCTCAGCGCCGTGCTGGGCATCCTGTTACCCATCGTCTTCGACCTGCCCGTACCTTCGGGCGCGGCGATCATCCTGGTCGCGGGCGCCTGCTTCGCCCTCGCGGCCCTGGCCCGCACCCTCGTTCCCCGCCTGCAAGGAAACCCGGCATGACCTTGAACCTCAAGCACCTGACCCTGGCCCTCGCCCTCGCTGGCCTGCCCAGCTTCGCCCACGCCGCCGGCAGCGAAGTGCTGACCACCTTGCCGGTGACCCACAGCCTGGCTGGCGCCTTGCTCGAGGGTACCTCGGTGCAGCTCAAGCGCGCCGCCCCGGCCAACCTGCCGGCCACGCGTCAGCCGTCGTACTTCGGCGGGCGTGGCGGGGCCAGCCTGCACAAGGCCGCGCAGCAGGCCGACGCGGTGATCGGCCTGCGCTCGATCTGGCGCGACGACCCGCTCTACCCCATGGCCCGGCGTAGCAATATCCGCATCGTCGAGATCGATGCCGCACGCCCGGTGGACGGTGCCCTGCCGGGCATCGCGGTCAAGGGTGACGACGCCTTTGCCAGCTACCCCTGGCTCAACCCGACCAACCTGGGGCGCATGGCTGATGTGCTGGCCAATGACCTGGAGCGCCTGTCGCCCGGCGACAAGGACAAGATCCAGGCCAACCTCGCCGGCCTCAAGCGCCAACTGCTGGCCCTGGCCGCCGAATCGCAGGCACGCCTGGCCGAGGTCGACAACCTCAGCGTGGTCTGCCTCTCCGAACGGCTGGGGTACCTCGCCAGTGGGCTCAATCTGGACGTGGTGGAACAGCCGCTGCCCGCCGGGGACCAATGGGACGCAGCCACACTGCAAGCGCTGACCGACAACCTCAAGGCCCAGGACGTCGCGCTGGTGCTGCATCATCGCCAGCCGGAGCCAACGGTGGCCGCGGCGGTCGCGGCCGGTGGCGCCCGGCTGCTGGTGATCGACAGCGATCCGGAGGATGCCGTAGAGGGTTTGAAAACGAGTGTCGAGCAGGTCGGGGCGGCGCTGGACCAGGGGTAAAACCTGCAGTTCGTGCTTCGCAACTACGTCTCCATTGGCGCCCTGCCCGCGAGGGGCCAACCTCGTAGGGCAAAAGGGCTTTCTCGAACACAGCACCGATCGATCAACTAGACGTTCTTCGCCTACCGTAGCCCCTCCTGCCATAACTCGATGATGACGATGACGATGACGATGACAACGGAACCTCATCTCCCCCCATTGCAAAGACCATCTTGTTCATTTGAGATGAACCGACATAAGGACGGTACTCATGAAAAAGGTCATTAGGCAGCAAAGTAGAAACATAAGGAATCAGATTTTTCCTTGTAACACCAGCGCTCGGCTTATAATGGCCACTATTGTTTGACCAGAACTCGATTTTCGCAAAATCAAAATAGATCGATCCTGCTGCCAGGACGTCTTTCCCTTTACTCAAAGATTCGTGCCCATAAATCAGCAATGGATTTTTCTGGTGGGCGCCCTTCATATGCACCTTATTGATATCACCACAAAGAACACGGCCGGGGTCAGAGGCCAGCACGACAAAGGCAAAAATGCCATCCGCCGCAAACTCCTCACTGGACCGCCCCATCACTGCAGAAAACTCATTATCGTCAAGCGAAAAAAGTCCATATAGGCTGACCGTTTCACCTTCAACCTCCATCTTTCTCAATTCAAAAATTTGGTAATCTTCGGCATGCTTCTGTATTTCCCCCGTCCCGATGCTTATCGCGGACATTGCAGATCGGGCCGCGTAAATTTCACTTATCCCGCTAAGTTCCGCTTGAGAAAGTCGATCCAAGACAGGTTTCTTGGCCCTCTGTGCTTTTTCCTTGTCCGTAGCCGGTTCCCCAACGAGTCCCTCTCTATCGACGATGTTTGGCGGATTATTTCGACAAAACAGGTACAGGTTCATTCCATCTACGGTGCCGGCAGGATCTACACTCAACCATCGGCCTACCCAGGGCTGGTAATAGCGATACCCGTAGTAATACAGGCCCGTGGCATCGCGCTCTTTGCCTGAATAGCGCACGGTCTTGTAACTCGCCTCGATTTCATTACGCGCAACCCATACCGCCGTGCCGCCAAAGGGGTAGTACTCTTCCTGGCTGATCAGGTTGCCGGCGCCATCGACTTCCAGTGCGCTGCTGCCCAGCAGGTTGTCGTAGCTGTAGCGCAGTTGGTCGTTCGGTAGGTCGTCGGGTTTTCCTGCCTGCCAGTGCAGTACCCGCACTTGCGCACGACTGGCCTCGCCGACCGTCATCACCTGCAGGTCTTGCTTGAGCGTGTCGCCATGGGTGTGGGTACGCAGCTCCAGCCCTGGCAGATAGATCACCCGCTGAGCCTGGGTGCTGCGGGCTGTTCGCTGGGTGCTGGCTTTCAGCACGCGCTGGCTACGGCTGTCATAACGGTAGCTTTCACGATCGTCCGTAGCACCTTCGCGCTTCACCGACACGACCTGCTCGAGCTCGGCTCTCGAAGTCCAGGCCAGTGGTTGTCCCGGCAACAGCACGGCCTGCTGTCCGCCGGGGGTGAACAACGTCTCGACGACCGCCGGATTCTTCGTCAGCGAGCTCAACACGGCGCGGTTGCTGCGGTCGCTGACGGTGATGTCGGTGGTGTAGTTGTGGTTCGTGGCAGGGGCGCTGTGGCGGATCTGCAGCAGGTTGCCTGCGGTGTCGTAGCGGTACGTGCGGGTGTATGGGGTGTAGGTGGTGCTGTCGAAGGGGGTGACGTGCGGGAGGTGGCCGCCTGGTTGGCCGGCGTTGGCCATTTCGCGGCCCGTGGCACTGGCCAGTTGGTAGAGGCTGTCGTAGCTGTAGGTGTTTTCCGGCACCACTTTCTGGTTGCGCCAGAACCGGGTGGCCTCGGCGTCGTTGCGGATCTTCAGCACGTTGCCCACCGGGTCGTAGGCATAGCGCAGGTCCTGCAGCACCTTCGCGCCAGTGCCCTGGCGCTCGGTCTTGATGGATGCCAGGCGCTGGGTGTCGGGCTCGTAGGTATAGGTGGTCACCACACCGTTGCCATGCACCTCGCGCAGCTTCTGCCCGGCGGCGGCATAACTTACGGACTGGACGATGACCTGCTCGGCCTTGCCCGCGATCGTCAGCCAGCTGCCACTGAGCTGGCCGGCCACGTCGTAGGCCACCCGTTGCAGGTTGCCTGCGGCATCCAGGGTCGTCAGCATCGCGCCCGTGGCGTCTGCCGTGGTCTGGGTCGTATAGGTCTCGGGGGCCAGTCGGGTGTCCCATTCCGCCGCCTCTTCGCCCTGCCAGTCGGCGGCGATATCAGGATGGTCAGCATCCTTGAGCAGCTGCCGGGTCGTTGAGATCGGCACACCCGTCAGGGCAACGCTGTTCGCCTGCACCAGACCCGCCGGGTCATAATGGCGAGTCACCTGCCCGAGCAGATTATGGTCCCGTGCCTGTTGCGTAACCGGTGCCCAGACGAACCGCTCGGCAATCCGCGCCTCGCTGTCGGCCACCTGCTCCGTCACGCCCAGCGGTCGGCCGGCCTGGGACGGGGCCTCGTACTGCCAGGTACGGGTAACCGCCTGGCTCAGGTCGTCGTTACCCTCTTCGTCGGTAGCAATCTGAGCCACCTCCATGAAAGGGCGCCCGGCGGCATCCCTGAGGGTTATCGAGGTGCCCGCATCGACACTGCGGGTGCGCAAGGCCGTCCCGGCGAGATCCGTCAGGTAGGTGAAGTTCGCCCGGCCAGCCATCGCCAGCCGAGAATCGGCACTGCGTGCCAGGACGCCTCGGGCGTCGTATTGATGATGGGTGATGCGCTCATCCGTCACCTGCGGCTCATCTGGCCGACGGCAATAAGCGATAGTGCGTACAACCAAACCACGATTGTCGCCAACCGCAACGGTTGGCGTGTTTCGATGCAGAACCTGTGGGATGTCAGGCATCGGCAATCTCCTCGGCAAATACCCCCCTAGGGCTTTCAGTAGTCGGCGCCCACGACATCAGGACGCCATGCCGGCCGTCCTGTACGGTGTGCGAGGATCCTAAGCAAGGTGAAACGAAAAAAAGACTGCCAAGGCTGCGAGTTGCCTATCGGCACAACGGCGTTGGTGAGTAGCGGTTTTCCTTGACGCTTCGAGACAACTCGCGCGATACATAAGGGCCAGACCCAAACGGCCTGGCGTCACATGCCCGCTGACAGATGGCTTGCCGCACACAGCTCTCGGCCTGTAACGTGCGCCACATCGCCGCCCCCGGAGCCACCCGCGTGTCCCTCAAAGCCCTGCGCACCCTGGTGACCATTGCCCGCCACGGCACCTTCGCCCGTGCCGCTGACGTGCTCAGCCTCACGCCCTCGGCGGTCAGCCTGCACATCAAGACCCTGGAAGACGAGCTGCAGGTCGCCCTGTTCGACCGTAGCCGTCGTCAGGTGGTGTTGACCGAGGCGGGGCAACTGGCCGTGGCGCGTGCCGAGAGTATCCTCGCCGCCTATGACGAGCTGGCCGACACCTTGGCCTGCGGCCCCAGCTTGCGCGGGCGGCTGCGCATCGGTGCGATCCATACTGTGTTGGCCCGGCGCCTGCCCAAGGCGCTGGTGTGGATCAAGGCCAATCATCCCGAGCTGCACATCAGCGTGTTTTCCGGCATGTCGGCGGAACTGGCGCGCCGGGTCGAGGATGGCGAGCTCGACGCAGCGATCACCACCGAACCGGTGCCGCCCTACCCCCAAAGCCTGCACTACACGCCGTTGTTCGAGGACCGTTTCTGGGCCATCGCCAGCCCCGAGCTTGCGGGCCAAAGCCTGACGCAACTGCTGGCCAGCCAGCCGTTCCTGCGCTTCGACAAGCGTGCCTGGGCAGGGCGACAGATTGAACAGGAGTTGCGCCGGCAGCGTTTGCAGGTCAGCGAGCAGATGGAGCTCGACAGCCAGGAAGCCCTGGCGCGCATGGCCGCCTTGGGGCTGGGAGTGGCGATCATTCCCATGGCCGATGATGATCTGCAGCGATTGCCGCCGGCCATACGCTTGCCGTTCGGCGAGCCACAGCTGGTGCGCAGAGTGGTGCTGCTGGAGCATGAGAAGAGCCAGCGGCGGCATTTGAGTGCGGTGTTGAGAATGGCGTTGGAGGCGTGAGGGCGCGTATGTCGCAGTCGCTGCGGCGGCTGTAAGATCGAGCGCCGCGCGGGCGGCGCTTGATCTCATACCCACCTCCGAACTAAAGCCGGGCCCCATGGCAGCCCCGCAAATGTATCTGGACATGCACAAGCCTTGAAACGCTTCCCAAAGCCTTGCAGCTGGCCAACGGGACATGCCATGACCTGTTGCTGGGTAACGACCATGCGTTGGATGCCAGCAAAGCGCTGGTAGAGGCGCTGCTCGATGGGTTGGAGTTGCAGCGGGTGAAAGGGCCTGGGGTGCCGATAGCCTGATCGAAAGCGTTACCGCCATCGTGGGACAGCGATCCGACTTGTCCCGCGATGGGAGCTACACCGAACATGCATTTTTCCTCAACAGTCACTGCAGAAAACAACGTTTTTTTCTGCTGGCTGCCGCCGCTAGGCTATGCCGGTACCCGACGACGGACCGCCCACGATGCTCCACCTGCTGCTCACCACCTTGCTCCCCATCATCCTGCTGATCACGCTGGGCACCGTGTTGCGGATGCGTGGCTTCCTTGCCGAAACCTTTTGGCCAGGCGCCGAACGCCTGAGTTACTACATCCTGCTGCCCTCGCTGTTCCTCCACGGCCTGGCCACCGCCAACCTCGATGGCGTGCCGATCTGGGGCATGGTCGGGGTGTTGATGCTCTCGACCTTGCTAGGCGGCGTGTTGCTGGTGCTCTACCAGAGCGCGGCGAACCATGACGGCGCCGACTTCACCTCGGTGTTCCAAGGTGGCGTGCGTTTCAACAACTACATCGGGGCCACGCTGGCTGCCGGTATCTACGGCAGCGCGGGCATCGCCCTGGCGGCGGTGGCCAATGCCGCGATCGTGCCGTTGGTCAATTTGCTCTGCGTGCTGGTGTTCGCCCGCTTCAGTGCCCGTCACAGTTCGCCACTGACGGTATTGCGAGCGATCTTTGCCAACCCCTTGATCATCGGCTGCGCCGGCGGGCTGTTGCTGCGCGTGACCGGCCTGGGCCTGCCAACGGGCATAGAGCCCACCGTGAAGGCCCTCGGCCAGGCCGCCCTGCCCTTGGGGCTTCTGTGCGTAGGCGCCGCCCTGGGCGGGGCGCAGCTGGGCCATCAGGTACGGCCGGTGATGGCCGCCTCGGCCTTCAAGTTCCTGGTGATGCCGCTGGCCACCTGGGGCCTGTGCCGCCTGCTCGGGCTGAGCGGCCAGGCCGCGGTGGTAGCGGTCATGTTCCAGGCCCTGCCGACCGCCTCGTCATCCTATGTGATGGCCCGTCAGATGGGCGGCAACGCCCCGCTGATGGCCACCATCATCGCCTTGCAGACCATCAGCGCGGCCGTCACCCTGCCGTTGGTACTGAGCCTGGCGCTGGGTTGAGCCCGCTGCAGCGCCAGTGGGGTACTCAACTGCCTCGGCCCAATGGCGCCGCCAAAGGGCTATTCGTCACCCAATAAATTTCATCCAAAATCATATTGATAACGGCCTTTATATCATTTTGCTTTTGACAAATGCTATCCGCATCAGAAACTCCTTTTTTGCTTGGTCGCTGTTCAGTTCTTGCGGACCATGCTCATCCCAAAAAGCCGACCAATCGGTTTCATCAAAAACGCCCCAATCAGCCGATTCAAAAAACACATCCAGATGATGACGTGTAATGCTGTCCTGATGTACCTCTTCCTTCGAAAAAGGCACATAGCCGGCCATTAGCGTAGACTCATGATCGATGGCGTAAAGTTTTTCATCTTCACCGCGCAATACATTGCCGCCATTATTCCGTCTGTCACGCATAGCCAACAGATAGTCAAATATATAGAGAGGCGTATCTTGCCTCTTATACTCCTTCGGCGGCCGAGCGCCATTTACATATTCAACCACTATTTGCTTGGGATCTCCCACCACCAATGCAACGGGCGGAACGATATTCATACCCAGTGCATCGCTAAATTTCCACGCGAAAAACTCCCGCTTAGCATAGGTACGCTCTTCTGCACCAGTTGCGCCTGCCATGGCAAAACCATCAAACTTCTTGTGCATGACCACTTTGCCGTCCAGCTCAACCAGTCGTGTTACATGACTGGCATCATAGACCTTGATCTGTGTCGCCCCAGCGAGCCTATCAACCGTGATATTTCCATGATCAGCAAGGCGTAATATTTCATCATCATTGAAACGCAAGACTTCCGCTTCACTTTCCCCTGTTGTTCCTGATGGCACAGGCGCCATGGTAGGTCGAGAAGCTAACATCTCTTTTCGTACAGAGCCTACATCACGACGAGTCGGTCGCCGCGGAGGGGGTGAAGGGGGTGGAGGGGGTGGAGGAGACATACGGCCATCCAGATCCCTTCTGTTAACAGGACAGTTTTGGCACATCTGGAATAGATTCACCCCATCAATGAGCCCACCCGGGTCGGCACTCAACCAGCGCCCCAACTCTGTCTGGTAATAGCGCCAGCCGTAGTAATACAACCCCGTCGCATCCTGCTCCTTGCCTGAATAGCGCATCGTCCGTTGGG
>NZ_JBWXTH010000015.1:0-81161 GCF_056856075.1 Pseudomonas sp. FA-1 | reverse complement strand
CCTGTGGGAGCGGGCTTGTCCCGCGATCAAGGGCGAAGCCCTTGCCAGGCGACGGTGATATCGGGCCCGGCCTAATCGCGGGACAAGTCGGACCGCCGCACCGCCGCTCCCACAGGGGCTACATTGGCCGCTTGTTCTCTGCGTGACAGCGCAGCCCGAAGGGCTGGGTAATCGCCCATGAAGCAAGCGGAGCCTGGGCCGTATTGGCACGGCTGAGAAGTGTTTGAGCCTGTCCAGCACCATGGAAACTCCCACAGGACCCGCTAATTCCCTCAGGGCATCTGCATCGCAGCAGACAGGGCGCGGGGATTGATAGAGGGCCTCGATAACCCGGTTCGCCATATCGATTGGACGTCACCCGGCCTAGGCCCTTAGCGTGGCATGACAATGCCCTTTCGTGAGGAACCCCAGGTGAGTGTGAAACCGGACGCGGTGTTCGTACCGCTCAACATCGCCGTGCTGACCGTCAGCGATACCCGTACCTTCGACAACGACACCTCGGGCGAGCTGCTGGCTACGCGCTCGGTGGAGGTCGGCCACCGTCTGGTGGCACGGGCGCTGCTCAAGGATGACCTCTACAAGATCCGCGCCCAGGTCGCCCAGTGGATCGCCGATGAACAGGTGCAGGTGGTGCTGATCACCGGTGGGACCGGGTTCACCGGGCGCGACAGCACGCCCGAGGCGGTGGGCTGCCTGCTGGACAAGCGCATCGATGGCTTTGGCGAGCTGTTCCGCGCGCTGTCGATCCTCGATATCGGTACCTCGACGGTGCAGAGCCGGGCCTTGGCCGGGTTGGCCAACGGCACGTTGGTCTGCTGCCTGCCGGGCTCGACCGGGGCTTGTCGTACGGCCTGGGAGGGGATTCTGGTGGAACAGCTCGATGCGCGGCATCGGCCATGCAATTTCGTGCCGCACCTGAAGGCGGTGGGGATGTGTGAGAGTCGGGGGTAGGTGGGGGGCTGCCTGGCAGCCCCGTCGTTCTCAGCTCAACACATGATCCACCGGCACCAGCGCCGGCGGCAGCGGTTCGTGCCCCAGCGCCGACAGCACGTCGCGCTCCAGGGTACGTACCATGGCGTCGGTGGGCAGGTCGTTCTCGTCGCGGCCGAACGGGTCTTCCAGTTCGTTGCCGATGGCATCCAGGCCGAAGAAGGTGTAGCTGACGATGGTGGTGAAGATCGGTGCCAGCCAGCCCAGTGGCTCGGCCAGGGCAAAGGGCAGCAGCACGCAGAAGATATAGCTGGTGCGGTGCAGCAGCAACGTGTAGGGGAAGGGCAATGGCGTGCCCTTGATCCGTTCGCAGGTGGCCTGGACTTCCGACAGGCCCACCAGGCGTTGTTCGAGCAGGGTGTAGCGCCATTCGCTGATCGACTGGCGCTCGGCCAGGCGCGAGCAGTGCCCGCCCAGCTGGCGCAGGATCCCATCGCAGGTGTTGTGCCGGCTGATGGTCGAGCCGTCGGCCAGCCAAGGCCCCGCGACGGCCAATTCATCCTCGTTGCGCAAGCGGGCGTTGAGTGCATGGGCGAAGGCGCATAGGCCGCGTAGCAGTTCGGCGCGCAGGCGCTCGTCGGCGATCGCCTGGCTTTCGCGGATGAACGAACGTATCTCGATGATCATCCGCCCCCAGGCCTTGCGGCCTTCCCACCAGCGGTCGTAGCAGACGTTGTTGCGAAAGCTCATGAAGATCGACAGCGACAGGCCCAGCAGGGTGAAGGGCGTGGCGCTGACCGGGTAGAAGAAGGCCGGGTAGTGGTGCTCGATCAACACGATCAGGGCGGCCAGCAAGGTGACCATCAGGCAGCGCAGGGCGATGCGCTTGACGATCGAGCCCTTGAGGGTGAAGAGCACACGCAGTACATCGGGACGGGGATGGACGATCATGGTGTTCCAGAGGCGGGCGATCAGCCGCCGGTCATGTTCATGAAGCGCAGGATCTGTACCTCGCCGCCCACCTCGAAGTGGTGGCGGTAGGGTTTGAGGTGCATGGCGTCGCGGATGGCTCTCTCCAGGCGTTCGGTGTCGCCGGGGTGGGCGCGCATGACCTGTTTCAGGTCCATCGAATGCTCGTTGCCAAGGCATAGCAGCAGGCGGCCTTCGACGGTCAGGCGCACGCGGTTGCAGGTGGCGCAGAAGTTGTGACTGTGCGGCGAGATGAAGCCGACCCGGGTCTGTGGTGCCTCGGCGACCCGCCAGTAGCGCGCCGGCCCTTGGGACGATTCGGCCGACTCCACCAAGGTGAAGTGTTCGGCGATACGCGCGCGCACTTCGTCGCTGGAGCAGTACGACTCGCCACGCTCGTGCTCGTCGATTACACCCAGGGGCATTTCCTCGATGAACGAGATATCCAGTTCGCGCTCGACGGCGAAGCGCACCAGGTCGACGATCTCGTGGTCGTTGCGGCCCTTGAGCACCACACAATTGAGCTTGGTGCGCCGGAAACCCGCGCGGCGCGCGGCGTCGATGCCGGCAATGACCTGGTGCAGGTCGCCGGTGCGGGTCAGGCTGCGGAAACGTTCGGCATCGAGGCTGTCGAGGCTGATGTTCAGGCGCGACACGCCGGCATCGAACAGCGGTTGGGCCAGGCGACCTAGTTGCGAGCCGTTGCTGGTCAGGCAGAGCTCGCGCAGGCCGGGCAGGGCGGCGATACGCCCGCACAGCTCGACGATGCCCTGGCGTACCAGCGGCTCGCCGCCGGTCAGGCGGATCTTGCGGGTACCCAGGGCGACGAAGCGCTCGGCCACCTGGTACAGCTCCTCGAGGCTGAGGATCTGCTGGCGCGGCAGGAATTGCATGTCTTCGGCCATGCAATAGACACAACGGAAGTCGCAGCGGTCGGTGACCGACATCCGCAGGTAGTCGATGCGCCGATTGAAGCCGTCGATCAGTGCCTGGGTGTTCTCTTCCACGTTCATGCTCTGGGTATTGGGTGAGGCGGCGTGTCGCCGCAGGCAACCTCCAAGCTATAACCTGCGGGCACCCTCGTCAAATTGCTTTCCCTGACTGTTCGATCAGCCCTGTCTATCACGGCTGCAGGCCGCGGCCTACAAGGGCTGCACGTCATGATCGAGAGGGCTTATCACGCTTTAAGGTATTTCGATTGGACGGCTCTAGGCCGGGGTCCATAGGCTGGATAAACACCGGACCTGACCAGCCGGTGCCTTTTCAAGAGCGTGAGGATCCATCGCATGAGCCAAGACGAACATATCAGGGACTACAAGGGACCGGCCGCCGGCTGGGGCGCACTCAAGAGCGTGACCAAGAGCTGGTTGGGCAGCGACAATGCCTTCAAGAACCTGCGGGCCATGCTCAAGACCAACCAGAACGGCGGTTTCGACTGCCCTGGCTGCGCCTGGGGCGAGTCGCCCGAGAGTGACATGGTCAAGTTCTGCGAGAACGGCGCCAAGGCCGTCAACTGGGAGGCCACCGGCCGCTCGGTGGACCCGGCGTTCTTCGCCAAATACAGCGTCAGCGCCCTGGCCGCCCAGACCGACTACTGGCTCGAGTACCAAGGCCGGCTGACCCACCCGATGCGCTATGACGCCGCCACCGACCACTATGTGGAAACCACCTGGGACGAGGCCTTCGCTCTGATCGCCCGGCACCTCAACGCACTGGAGACCCCGGACCAGGCCGAGTTCTACACCTCCGGCCGGGCCAGCAACGAGGCAGCGTTTCTCTACCAGCTGTTCGTGCGCGCCTACGGTACCAACAATTTTCCCGATTGCTCGAACATGTGCCACGAAGCCAGTGGTGTGGGCATGGCCGATACCTTGGGCGTAGGGAAGGGCACCGTCGTCTACCATGATCTGGAACTGGCCGACGCGATCTTCGTCATTGGCCAGAACCCGGGTACCAACCACCCGCGCATGCTCGAACCGCTGCGCGAGGCGGTCAAGCGGGGCGCCCAGGTAGTGTGCTTCAACCCGCTCAAGGAGCGTGGGCTGGAGCGTTTCCAGCATCCGCAGCACCCGTTCGAGATGCTCAGCAACGGCTCCGAACCTACCAATACCGCCTACTTCCGCCCGGCCCTGGGTGGCGACATGGCGGCGATGCGTGGCATCGCCAAGTTCCTGTTGCTGTGGGAGCGCGAAGCCCAGGCCAAGGGCGAGCCGGCGGTGTTCGACCATGCCTTCATCGCCGAGCACACCGATGGCCTCGAGGCCTACCTGGCTGCGGTGGATGACACCTCCTGGGAACATATCGTCGAGCAGTCGGGCCTGAGCCTGGCCGAGATCGAGCTGGCCGCGCGCATGTACCGCAAGGCGGAGCGGGTGATCATGTGCTGGGCCATGGGCGTGACCCAGCACCGTCATTCGGTGCCGACGGTGCAGGAGATCGTCAACCTGCAGCTGCTGCGCGGCAACGTCGGTAAGCCAGGCGCGGGCCTGTCGCCGGTACGCGGCCACAGCAACGTGCAGGGCGACCGCACCATGGGCATCGACGAGAAGCCCCCGGCCAAGCTGCTCGATGCCCTGGAAAAACGCTTCCAGTTCAAGGTGCCGCGCGAGCACGGGCATAACGCGGTGCTGGCGATCAAGGCCATGGAAGAGGGCCGGGCCAAGGTGTTCATCGGCCTGGGTGGCAACTTCGCCCAGGCGACGCCGGATACCCCGCGTACTCACGCGGCGATGCGCAACTGCGCGCTGACCGTGCAGATTTCCACCAAGCTCAACCGCTCGCATCTGGTCACCGGTGGCGATGCGTTGATCCTGCCGTGCCTGGGCCGTACCGAGATCGACCTGCAGGCCGAAGGGCCCCAGGGCGTCACCGTGGAAGATACCTTCAGCATGGTGCATATCTCCCACGGCCAGCTCAAACCCCGTTCGCCGCACCTGCGTTCGGAGCCGGCGATCATCGCGGGCATCGCCAAGGCCACCCTGGGCGACCGACCGATCGACTGGGAATACGCCGTCGCCGACTACAGCCGCATCCGCGACATGATCGCCGATGTGATCCCGGGCTTCAGCGGTTTCAACGAGCGTCTGCAGCACCCCGGCGGCTTCCACCTGGGCAACACGGCATCCGAGCGCGAATGGCGCACGGCGACTGGCAAGGCGCGCTTCACCGCCAGCGAGTTGCCTCGGCAGTTGGTCAATGCCCAGGTGCTGGCCCGTGGCGACAACCCGGACCTGATCCTGCAGACCCTGCGCTCCCATGACCAGTACAACACCACGTTGTATGGCCTGGATGACCGCTACCGGGGTGTGTTCGGCCTGCGCGAAGTGGTGTTCGTCAACGAGGCGGACATCCGCCGCCTGGGCTTCGAACCGGGCGAGCACGTGGACATGGTGTCGCTGTGGGAGGACGGCCGCGAGCGTCGGGTGTCGGGCTTCCGCCTGGTGCCCTATGACCTGCCCGAAGGCCAGGCGGCGGCCTACTATCCGGAGACCAACCCATTGGTGCCGCTGGAAAGCTATGGCGAGGGCACCTACACGCCGACCTCGAAGTTCGTGGCCATCAAGCTGGAGAAGACGCGGGCCGGGAACCGGATCGAGGCGAGCGTGGCCTGATCCAGTGGGGCTGCTGCGCAGCCCAATCGCCGGCAAGCCGGCTCCCACCCGGACAGCGTTGACGCCGTACTTGTGGGAGCCGGCTTGCCGGCGATTGGGCCGCAACGGCCCCGTTGATCATCGATGCACCGGGTACGCCGTGGTGTACTTCATCTGCTCCATGGCAAAGCTCGATGTGATGTTCGACAGGCCGTCGGTGCTGGTGATGAGTTTCTTGTAGAACCGGTCGTACGCCGCGATATCGCCCACCACCACCCGCAGCATGTAGTCCCAGTCGCCGGACATGCGATACACCTCCATCACCTCTTCGAACCCCGTCACCACCCGGGCGAACTGCTCCAGCCAGGCGCTGTCGTGGCGCTGGGTCTTGAGCTGAACGAACACGGTCAGCCCCAGGCCCAGGCGCTCGGGGTCGAGCAGGGCGACGCGGCCTCGGATGTAACCCTCGTCCTCCAGACGCTTGACCCGCTTCCAGCAAGGGGTGGTGGAAAGATTGACGGCCTCGGCCAGGTCCTTGAGGGACATCGAGGCATCACGCTGGAGGAGGGTGAGGATGTGCTGGTCGAAACTGTCCATATGCGATGGCCGGTCGGTGCGAGAAAAAGTTTCTCGAGACTAGCGCGATCAGGGTACGAAAAGAATAGCCGACACGGGCGTGGTGCAGGTTCATTCCCGTTCGGCGGCGCCCCGCCGGATATGCGATAGTGGCGCTTTCCAACCTCAGCAGAGTCAATGGACCCGACCATGTCCGAAAAGCCGCGCAATTTCGCCACCCGCACCATCCACGCCGGCGAGCAGTCCAGCGTCGCCGACAATGCCATCTTCCCGGCCATCGTCACTACCAGTTCGTTCATCAAGCGCGGCCTGGACGACAACCCCGAATACGCCTACAGCCGGGTCAGCAACCCCACCCGGCATGCCTACGAAACCTGTGTCGCCGCCCTCGAGGAAGGCGCAGGTGCAGTGGCTACCGCCTCGGGCGTGGGTGCCACGGCCACCGTGCTCGAGCTGTTGTCCAAGGATGCCCACGTGGTGGTGATGAACGGGGTCTACGGCGGCACCTTCCGCCTGATGGAAGACTACCGCAGCCGTACCTCGGGCCTGAGCACCACCTATGTCGACCTCAATGACCTGGACGCCGTGGCTGCGGCCATCCGCCCCGAGACCCAGCTGATCTGGATCGAGTCGCCGACCAACCCGTTGCTGCACCTGGTGGACATCGAGGCGGTCTGCAAGCTGGCCCGCGAGCGCGGCATCCTCACCTGCATCGACAACACCTTCTGTTCGCCCTGGAACCAGCGGCCGATCACCCTCGGCGTGGACCTGGTGATGCATTCGGCGAGCAAGTACATCGGCGGCCACTCCGACCTGATCGGCGGCGTGGTGGTCGCCGCCAATGACGAGCTGCTCAAGCGCCTGCGGCGGATCAGCATGGCCGTCGGGGCAATCCAGGGGCCGTTCGACTGCTACCTGGCCCTGCGCGGGCTCAAGACCCTGGACGTGCGCATGGAGCGTCAATGCGCCAATGCCCTGCGCGTGGCGCGCTTCCTCGAGGGGCATCCGCTGGTCGAGCAGGTGTACTACCCGGAACTTGAAAGCCACCCGCAGCATGCGCTGTGCAAGCGCCAGATGCGCACCGGCGGAGCGGTGGTGGCGATGAAGATCAAGGGTGACCGGGCCGCGGTCAACCGCTTGGTGGAGGCGTTGTCGATCTTCGTGCTGGCCGACTCGCTGGGCGGGGTCGAGAGCATGATCAACCATTCCTGGAGCATGTCGCACAACTCCCTGAGCCCGGAACAGAAGGGGCAGATGGGCATCAGCGAGAACCTGCTGCGCCTGTCGGTCGGGATCGAGGACTACCGCGACCTGATCGAAGACCTGGACACGGCGCTCAAGGCTTCGGCCGAGAGCTGATGCATTCGCGGGTGAACTCGCTCCCACAGGGCATGCACGAATCTGTGGGAGCGGGTTCACCCGCGAAGGGTATCGGTCTGTGCAATCACCTTGCCGGATGAACGATCCGTTCGATCTTGTCCTTGAGCAACAGGCGCTCCTTGCGCAGGCGGTTCACCGCATCGTCGGCAGTGCCGTTACCTTCGGCGGCCACCACCTCCTTGTCCTTGGCGTTGTACTCCTTGTGCAGTTGATGGAGCGTCTGGTCCTTGTCGATCAGCGCCTGGAAATCGTCAGCGGAAATGTGCAGGTCAGCGAGCAGATCATGCGGGACTGGCATTTCTTCACCTCGGGTCAGGGGTTGGCAAAAAGTCCTGAATCTTGAGGATAGTCGCCTTTGCCCGGTTGCGGAGGGAGGGTGCGCCAAGGGGCCGCACGCAGTACCGGCAAACATGAAATTCATTTCATCTGGAAAAACCGCACCGTCCATTATTCGTTGGCGTCTTTTTCACGAAATGTTGATGGCACGCTTTCTAGAGTTCGGCCAACTTCCCCGGTGCCCCGCCTGGTGCGACGGCCGATAACAACTCTCATCTGCGAACATCATGCCGAACTTCAAAACCCTGCGGGCCGAATGGGTCACGTTGCTGGCCAGTCTTTACCTGTTGATCGGTTTCAACACTGCGCTGTGGGAGCACCTGCAGGCCGTGGTACCGCCCGGCGTGGTGGGGCTGTGGCTGCTGTTGGCATTCGCCGTGCTGATGTTCTTCGCGTTCAACCTCATCCTCACATTGGTGGCGTTCAAGTACGTACTCAAACCGGTGCTGATCTTGTTGTTCATGAGTGGCGCGGGCGTCGCCTACTTCATGAACCAATATGGTGTACTGGTCGACACCGGCATGTTTCGTAATATCGCCGAGACCAATGTCACGGAAGTACGGGACCTGCTTTCCCTGAAGTTCGCCCTGTATATGATCCTGCTCGGCATGTTGCCTTCATTGCTGGTGTGGAAAGCCCCCATCGCCTATCGCCCCTGGCACCGCGAGCTGTTCGGCAAGCTGGTGGTCAGCGGCGCGTGCGTCGTGGCCCTCGGCTCGGTAGCACTGGTCAACTACCAGGGCCTGGCCTCGCTGTTTCGCAACCACCACGAGATCCGCCTGATGCTCACCCCGAGCAACATCGTCGGGGCCTCGTTCGGCTATGTCGGTGAACGCCTGGGCAGTGCTGCCCGGCCATTCCAGCATTACGGAGAGGACGCCAAGCGCGACAGCGCCGCCTGGCAACGCCACACGCGTAAGTCGCTGACCGTGCTGGTGGTGGGCGAGAGCGCCCGGGCGCAGAACTTCGGCGTACTGGGCTACGGCCGCGACACCACCCCGAACCTGGGCAAGGAGCAGGGCCTGCTGGCGTTTTCCGACGTGCATTCCTGCGGCACCGAGACCGCCGTGTCGGTGCCGTGCATGTTCTCCGGCATGCCACGCAAGGACTACGACGCCCGCGTCGCCAAGAACCGCGAGGGGCTTCTGGACATCCTCCAGCGTACCGGCTTCACCGTGCAGTGGCGCGACAACCAGTCCGGCTGCAAAGGCACCTGCGACCGGGTGCAGTTCGTCGACGTCAGCAACCTCAAGGACCCGAAACTGTGCGCTGACGGCGAGTGTCGCGACGAGATCCTCCTGCAGGGCCTGGGCGAACTGCTCGACAACCTCGACCACGACACCGTGCTGGTGCTGCACCAGATGGGCAGCCACGGCCCCGACTACTACAAGCGCTACCCGGCCAGCGCCCAGCGCTTCACCCCAGTGTGCCAGAGCAATGCCTTGAACCAGTGCGATGAGCAATCGATCGTCAACAGCTACGACAATACCCTGGCCTATACCGACCAGGTGCTGGCCTCGCTGATCGACCTGCTGCGCAGCCGCCAGGACAAGGTCGATACGGCGATGATCTACCTCTCCGACCACGGCGAATCCCTGGGCGAATACAACCTCTACCTGCACGGCACCCCCTACATGCTGGCCCCTGAGCAGCAGCGTCACGTGCCATTGTTGATGTGGTTTTCCGACAGCTACCGCCAGGACTTCGCGCTCGACAGCGACTGCCTGGGCCGCTTGCGCGATGCGCCGTTGAGCCAGGACAACCTGTTCCATTCGATGCTCGGCCTGTTGCAGGTGCGCACCGAGGTCTACCGGCAATCGCTGGACATGTTCGCCAGCTGTCGCCCCTGGATGACCGCTGACCGTTGATCAAACCAAGGATGGCGCAGGTTTCACCCCCAATGCCCGCGCCGTATATACTGCGCGCCAATATTTGTGGGAGAGCCTCGTGGCCATAGAAATACACTGGATACGTGACGACCAGACCCTGGCCGAACACTGCCGGGGCTGGCACGAACTGCCCTTCGTAGCGCTCGATACCGAATTCATGCGGGTCGACACCTTCTACCCCAAGGCCGGCCTGATCCAGGTCGGTGAAGGCAACCGGGCGTACCTGATCGACCCGTTGCTGATCCGCGATTGGCAGCCGTTGGCCGATCTGCTCGACGACCCGGGCGTGGTCAAGGTGCTGCATGCCTGCAGCGAAGACCTGGAAGTGCTCCTGCGCCTGACCGGCAAGCTGCCGCAACCGCTGTTCGACACCCAGCTGGCAGCCGGCTACCTGAACATCGGTTTCTCCATGGGCTATTCGCGCCTGGTGCAGGACGTGCTGGGCCTGGAGCTGCCCAAGGGCGAGACCCGTTCGGACTGGCTGCAGCGCCCGCTGTCGGATACCCAGGTCAGCTATGCCGCCGAAGATGCCGTGCACTTAGCCGAGCTGTTCAGCGCGCTGCGGCCACGGCTGTCTGACGACAAGTACGCCTGGGTGCTGGAAGATGGCGCCGAGCTGGTCGCCCAGCTGCGCCGCGAGGTAGAACCCGAGACCTTGTACCGCGACGTCAAGCTCGCCTGGAAGCTGAACCCACAGCAACTGGCGGTGCTGCGCGAGCTGTGTGCCTGGCGCGAGCGCGAGGCGCGCAGCCGCGACCTGCCGCGCAATCGTGTATTGCGCGAGCATTCGTTGTGGCCCATGGCCAAGAGCCAGCCGGACAACCTCTCGGCCCTGGCCAAGATCGACGACATGCACCCGCGCACCATCCGCCAGGACGGCCAGTTCCTGCTGGATCTGATCAAGCGCGCCGCGAGCCTGCCGGCCGAGCAATGGCCGCAGGCCTTGCCCGAGCCGTTGCCGATCGAAGCCTCGGGCATGCTCAAGCGCCTGCGCGCGGTCGGCCAGGCCGAAGGCGAGCGCCTGGGCATCGCGCCGGAGCTCATGCTGCGCAAGAAAACCCTCGAAGCCCTGCTCAAGAGCGGCTTCCCCAATGGCCCCTATCAACTGCCCGATTCGCTGCGCGGCTGGCGCCGTGAGCGCATGGGCCAGGCCCTGCTGGACAACCTGGCGGGCGCCGGAGAATCCTGATGAAACGTATCTGCTCGATCTACAAGAGCCCCCGCAAGAACGAAATGTATCTCTACGTGCTCAAGGCCGAAGGCTTGGCGCGCGTTCCCGAAGCCCTGCTGCCGTTCTTCGGCACCCCCGTGCATGCCTTCGACCTGGTGCTGACCCCCGAGCGCAAGCTGGCCCGGGAAGATATCGCCAAGGTGCTGGAGAACCTCGACAACCAAGGCTACCACCTGCAGATGCCGCCGCCCGAGGACGACTACATCGAGCACTTGCCCGAAGAGCTGCTGCGCCGCAACGACCCGGCCTGATTCCGGCCTGGTCCCCATCGTTCGTCAAGCGGCCCGCCTGTCGGGCCGTCTTCGTTGTTTGCCAAGGTTGTTTCGTACATGCGCGTTCTGATCGCTGAACAGGATCATGCCAACTATGCCCGCCTGCTCGGCGAGGCGGCGCCGACGCTGGAGATCGTTACCAGCAATGACTCCGCCGAGCTTGCGCGCCAGGCCGCCGGCTGCCCGGTGTGGCTGGGCCAGCCGGACCTGCTGGCCAGCCTCCTGCGCCAGGGCCATCGCCCCGAGTGGATACAGTCCACCTGGGCCGGCATCACCCCGCTGCTGGCCGACGGGCTGCCACGTGACTATCGTCTGACCCGTGCCGTGGGCATCTTCGGCCAGGTAATGGCTGAATACATGCTCACCTACATGCTGATTCACGAGCGCGATGTGCTGGCGCGCCTGGTCAGTCAGGTCGAGCGGCGCTGGGACGATCGCCCGGGGCGCAGCCTGGAGGGGCGTCGGGTGCTGGTGGTCGGCACGGGCGATATCGGCCAGCGGGTCGCCGAGTTCCTGGTGCCGTTCGGGGCGATCCTTCACGGTGTCGCCAGCCAGGCGCGGGAACAGGCGCCGTTCGTCGAAGTGGCCGGGCTAGCGGATCTGCCTCGCATGGTGGAGCAGGCCGACTACGTGCTCAACCTGCTGCCGGACACCCCAGCTACCCACGACTTGTACGATGCGGCGCTATTCAAGCGCTTCAAGCCCAGCGCACTGTTCATCAACGCCGGGCGCGGTGTGGCGGTGGTCGACGCCGACCTGGTGCACGCCTTGAAGGAAGGCCACCTGGCGGGGGCGGTGATCGATGTCTGCCGCCAGGAGCCGTTGCCTCGGCAGCACCCGTTCTGGACCGCCTGGGGCCTGCTGCTGACCGGGCACAGCTCGGCGCCCACTTCGCCGACGGCGATGGTGCGGTTGTTCGCCGAGAATGTGCAGGCGTACCAGGCGGGGCAGGAGTTGCGCGGGGAAGTGGATTTCTCGAGGGGCTATTAATCTGCATTGGCCCTAGGTCCTGGTCGAAGCCGGCCATGCCGTGGGTGTGCCAGCCGCTGATGCTGGCCTGCAAGGCCAGGTGGCCCCAGGCGGAGCCTGTGTCGAAGGTGTGCCACAGCGCTGGTCTTTCCTCGGTCGGCGATGCGTGGGTTGGCGCTCATGGCTGCTCCTGCAAAGGGACGGGGAAAGCGCGCACGCTACTGCGTCCAGCCGGCACTGACAAGCGGTCTGGCATTGGCCCCGGACAGGCTCTAGACTGGCGCCGCCGCGCGCCGCGGATTGAAGTTCAATGCAGGAACACGTGTGATGATCGCCGACAACGCGCCCTTCTGGCGGCGCAAGACCCTTGAACAGCTCGACCCGCAAGAGTGGGAGTCGCTCTGCGATGGCTGCGGGCTGTGCTGCCTGCAGAAGCTCGAGGACGAGGACGACAACAGCGTCTACTACACGCGCATCGCCTGCAAGCTGCTGGACCTGACCACCTGCCAGTGCAGCGACTACCCCAACCGCTTCGCCCAGGTGCCCGACTGCATCCAGCTCACCCCCGGCAAGGCCGACCAGTTCAAATGGCTGCCGAGCACCTGCGGCTATCGCCTGGTCAGCGAAGGCAAGGACCTGCCAGCCTGGCACCACCTGGTGTGCGGCGACCGCACGCAGGTGCACGAACAACGTATCTCCCAGTCCGGGCGCATGCTCAGCGAGCATGATGTCGACGAAGACGACTGGGAGGATCACCTGATCTTCCGCGCGAGCTGAGCGACTCGCGCCTGCCTTTATTTTCGCCTCTGGAACAAGGAGTTCTGCATGCGTTGCCATCTGTTGTGGGTCCTGGGCCTGGTGGCCTGTGCGCCGGCCTGGGCCAAGAAGGTCGACCTGGACTACCAGGTGCGCCTGTTGCCGGCCAGCGGTCAGGCCGAGGTGCAATTGACCCTGGCCGATGGCAGCGCCGTGCGCAGCCTGGATTTCGACCTGGGCAAGCAGGGCGCCTACAGCGACTTCCAGGCCGATGGCCAATGGCAGGTACAGGGCGAGCGGGGCGTCTGGCACCCGGCTGTGGGCAAGCCCCGGCTCAGCTATCGTGTGCAGCTGGACCAGAAACCACGCGGCGGTGCCTACGAGAGCCGTATAACCCCGGATTGGGCGCTGCTGCGCGGTGACCAGTTGGTGCCGCCGGCGCGTCTGGACCAGCAGGATGGCACCGAGCTGGTGGCGCGCCTGACGTTCGAGCTGCCGGCCGGTTGGAAAAGCGTCGAAACCGCCTGGCCGCGCATCGGCAAGCAGAAGTTTCGCATCGACGATGTCTCGCGGCTGTTCGACCGGCCCACCGGCTGGATGCTGGCCGGCAACCTGGGCAGCCGCCGCGCGCGCTTGGGCGCTACCGAAGTGACCGTGGCCGCGCCGCAGGGGCAGGGCATGCGCCGGATGGACACCCTGACCCTACTGACCTTCGTCTGGCCGCAGCTGCAGGCGGTGTTCCCGCGCAACCCGCCCAAGCTGCTGCTGGTGGGCGCTCGCGATGAGATGTGGCGGGGCGCGCTGGCCGGGCATCATTCGATCTACCTGCACAGCACCCGCCCGCTGATCGGCGAGAGCGGCGCCAGCCCGCTGCTGCGTGAGCTGGTGCAGCTGTTCGCCCAGGTCAACGACCGTGACGGCAGCGACTGGCTGGGCGAAAGCCTGGCCGACTACTACGCCACCGAGTTGCTGCGCCGCGCCGGCGGCATCAGTGACGACCGCTATGAGGCCTGGCAGGCACGCCTGCACAAGCGTGGCGCCAAGGTTTCCCGGCTGCGTGGTGAACACGCCGATGTCGGCCAGGTTGCTCGAGGCGTGCTGCTGCTCCAGGCGCTGGATCGCGAGATCCGCCTGCACACTCACGACAAGCGCTCGCTGGACGATGTCACCCGGGCGTTGATGCGCCTGCCCAGTGTCAGCACCGAGGAGTTCATCCAGCTCAGCGAGAGCGTGCTGGGGCGGCGGTCCGAGGTGCTGGAGAGCAAGGTCCTGCATTGAAAGGACGGCCCTGCCACCTCAGCCCTTGGCCTTAGTCTCGACCCCGGTCACCGTCACGCCCTGTGTCGCTGCCTCGGCGCTGGCCTTGAGCGCCTTGAGCTCTGCAGCGCCGCGTTCGATGTCCCCGCGAAGTCGCAGGTAATCGGCCCGGTGTCGCTGCCACCAGGCCTTGGTCGAGCAGTGCCCACTGACGCCCCGGGCCAGGGCCATGCCACCCACCACGATCTGCAGCAGGCCGACCAGGCCGCCGTGGCGCAGGCCCTTGCTGATCATCAAGGCGCCGCCGGCCAGGGAGCTGGCGCGCTCCCAGCCGTGGACGTTGCGTGTATGCACAAGCAAAGGGGTATCGCGCATGACGAACTCTCCAGTTGAGGTGTAAGCAGCTGACCCGCTGCACCACCTGCCCGTTCAGTCCGATTGCCGGGTGGTGCGGTACTGGCTATGCAAGGCGGCCTTTTTATTTGAATTTGGGCCCCGAGCGGGTATTGAGCCCCTTGGCCATGCGGTCGTACAGCACCACGTTCACGGTCGCCGCCAGGTTCATGCAGCCCTGGGTGGGGATATAGATGGTCTCTTCGCACCAGGCGCGCACGCTCGCGTCGAGGCTGCCGTCTTCGGGGCCGAAGATATAGAGGGCGCGGTCAGGGTGGGTGTATTCGGGGAGCGGGCGGGCGCCTTCGACCAGCTCCACGGCCACCGGGGTGCACCCCAAGGGGATGATGCGCTGCAGGTCGTCGATGCCGATCAGCGGGATGTCGTAGTGCACGCGCTTGGTGTCGGTGACGAAGTCGCGGGCGCGCTCATAGCGCTTGCCGGTGTAGAACACCGAGTTGACGCCATAGCAACCCGCCGCACGCATCACCGAACCTACGTTCTCGGCGGACTTGGGGTTGAACAGGCCGATGCAGCTGTACCGTTTGTTTGCCACGTACCGGGGCCCTTCGCAAAAAGCGCGATTATACGGGCTCACCGGCAGCAGCGGGGGGCGATTCGGGGTCAGTCCTTCTTGAGCAGGCTCGCCAACCCGGCAAACGGGTTGTGGGTGGCCTTGGCGATGCTCGGCGTGCTGGTGGACCCTTCACTGAAGTACTGCTGGTCGGTGTAGCGCGAATGCTCGTTGTCGTGGCAGTACAGGCACAGCAGTTCCCAGTTCGAGCCGTCCTGGGGGTTGTTGTCGTGGTTGTGGTCGCGGTGGTGCACGGTCAGCTCTGACAGGCGCTTGCCGGAGAACTCGCGGGCACAGCGGCCGCAGACATGGGGGTACATCTTCAGGGCCTTGTCGCGGTAGCCCATTTCCTTGTCGCGCTTGGCGTCGGCAAGGATGCGCTCGAGGCGGGCGGTGGCGGCGGAGGTGGAGGCCGAACTCATGGTGTTACCTTTGTTGTAATCGGGTAGATGACGGTTATGTCACTGAGTCTAGCGCGCCTGGGCCCTGCTCGGACAGGCGAAAACGCCTGATTGGGCATAGCCTGTAGGGATACCCTGACAGGAGGTTGCCGATGGTTCATGCGATCCTCGCCGCGCTGATTCTCGCCGCCGCGCCGTTGGCCGACGCGGCTGGCCAGCAGCCTCGGCTCTTCACGCCGGTGCCCGGTGCACCGGGTACGCCGACGCCGACCCCCTATCCACAGATCACTCCGAGCACGCCGCCCAAGGCCGGTGACAACCAGCCCGGCGCGCCGCTGCTGCCGCCGATGCCGGTGCCCGGGCCGCCCAAGGACCAGCCGTTGCCGGGGTTGCAGGAGCCGCCGAAACAGCCACCCAGGCAAGACTGAAATGGCCTCGTTGTGGGGCGGGACAAGCCCCACAGGAGGCCGCGGATCCACGCGGCCTGTGGCTACACCACGCCCAACTCGTTGAGCACGAACGCATATTCCAACGCCACATCGCGTAGCCCCTGGTATCGCCCGCTCATGCCGCCGTGCCCGGCGCCCATCTCGGTCTTGAGCAGCAGCAGGTTGTCATCGGTCTTGCAGGTGCGCAGTCGCGCCACCCACTTGGCCGCTTCCCAATACTGCACGCGGCTGTCGTTGTAGCCGGCGACCACCAGCATGGCCGGGTAGGCCTGGGCCTTGACGTTCTCGTAGGGGGCGTAGGCCTTGATTCGCTGGTAGACCTCCGGCTCCTCGGGGTTGCCCCATTCGTCGTACTCGGTGACGGTCAGCGGCAGTTCCGGGTCGAGCATGGTGTTGAGCACGTCGACGAACGGCACCTCGGCGATGGCGCAGCGGAACAGCTCCGGGCGCTGGTTGAGCACTGCTCCCATCAGCAGGCCGCCGGCGCTGCCGCCGCTGATGGCCAGGCGTTCGCGGGTGGTCACGCCCTCGGCGATCAGGTGCTCGGCACAGGCGATGAAATCGTCGAAGCTGTTCTGCTTGTGCGCCTGCTTGCCGGCCCGGTACCAGGCTTCGCCCAGCTCGCCGCCACCGCGCACATGGGCGATGGCGAAGGCCACGCCGCGTTGCAACAGGCTCAGGCGGGCATGGGAGAACCACGGGTCGAGGCTCTCGCCGTAGGCGCCATAACCGTAGAGGTACAGCGGTACGCACTGGCCCAGGTCGTCGCGCCGGCGCACCAGGCTGATGGGGACGCGGGTGCCGTCCTTGGCCACGGCCCATAGGCGTTCGCTGACGTAGTCGTCGGCATCGAACTCGCCCAGTACCGGGGTCTGCTTGAGCACAACCTGCTCGCCGGAGGCCAAGTCCAACTGGCGCACCTGGGCCGGTCGGTTGAGCGCTTCATAGCGCAGCCGCACACGGGTGCTGGCGAACTCCAGGCTGTCCTGCACATACAGGCTGTAGGCGGCATCCGGCAGTTCGACACGGTAGGGCGCCAGGCCCTGGGGCCGCACTTCGATGATCGGCAGGCCGCCTTCGCGCAGGCTCAGGGTCAGGGCGCTGGCGTTCAGGCTCAGGCCTTCGAGCATGACCTGGTCGCTGTGCGGTACCAGCACCTGCCATTGCTCGCGGCTGGGTACCTGCTCGGCCGGGGCTTGGAACAGGGCGAAGTTGATGCCGTCCTGGTTGCTGCGGATGAACCATCGCCACTGGCCGTCGAGCTGGCCATGGTCAGGGAAGTACTCGTGGCCCTCGACCCGTGGTGCCAGGCAGGTGAAGGCCGCATTCGGGGTCGCGGCATCGAGTACCCAGGCTTCGCTGGTGGTCTTGCTGTTGAGCAGCAGCACCAGCTGGCGCTCGGAACTGGCCCGGTAGCAATGCAGGAAGAAGCGCCCGTCGGGCTCTTCGAACACGGTCTGGGCCTCGGGGCTGCCCAAGGTATGGCGACGCAGGCGCCAGGGGCGGTGGGTGTCGTCCAGTTCGGCGAAGAACAGCGTCTGGCTGTCGTTGGCCCAGGTCAGGCTGCCGTCGCAGTCGTCGAAGGGCAGGGCGGTGACCGTGCCGCTGGCCAGGTCCTTCACGTACAAGGTGTAGATTTCGTCGCCACTGGTGTCGAGGCTGTAGGCCAGCAGACGATGGTCGGGGCTGACGTTGAAGGCACCCAGGGACAGGAAGCCGCCATTGGCCAGGGCGTTGGGGTCGAGCAGCAGTTGTTCCTGGCTTTGGTCGACGGTATTGGAGTCATCGGCTGGGCGTGGGCAGCGGTAGTGACGCGGGTATTCATCGCCGGCCGTGGTGCGGGTGTAGTACAGGTAGGGGCCCCAGGGGGAGGGGAGCGACAGGTCGGTTTCGAGGATGCGTGCCTTGATTTCCTCGAACAGCTGTTCGCGCAGGGGCGCCTGGTCGGCCAGGCAGGCTTGCTGGTAGACGTTCTCGGCGTGAAGGTAGGCGAGTACCTCGGGCGTGTCTCGCTGCTGCAGCCAGGCGTAGGGATCGGGGGCGTTGTCTCTATGGGCGACGGGCGGCTGAGGCTTGTTGGGCATTGGGGATCTCTTGGCTGGGGGCGGCATGCTCTGGCGCTGTCGCCGGCGGGCCAGCTTCCACAGGTACTGCATAAGCCTCGAGGGCAGCGTTGAATCTGTGGGAGCCGGCTTGCCGGCGATTGGGGCCGGGACAGGGAGACGCTGTGTGCGCCCTGAAAAGTGTTTATCATAGGCATCTCTTTACCTGGCTTGCACGAACACCATGACCGAGAACGACTATACGCTCGCCTGGGGCCTGTATGCCCTGGCCGCCCTTGGCTGCCTGTGGGTAGGCTTCAAGCTCACCGGTTGGATGTGGCGCTGGCTGCGCGAACCGCTGCGGGTGGTCCTGGCAGTGCTGCTGCTGACCCCGACCATCGTCGACCCGGTCAAGGAGAGCTTCGCCCCGGCCATCGCCATCACCGCCCTGGATTTGGCCTTCAAGGTCGGCAACAACGCCTGGCGTGCCGCTTCGGACCTGGCCATGTACGGCTTGATCGCCTTCATCCTGTATGGCGTTTTCGTCCTGGTGCGCTGGCCGTTGGAAAAGCGTGCCCGTGAACGCCGGGCCAAGGCTGATGCCGCCGCCCAGCGCCAGGCCGTCGAGGACGAGCAGGTGACAGCCCGCGCTTCGGTGGTTGCCGAGCGCCACGACCGCTACCGCGACGACCCGCAGCCGGTGGCCACCGGCCGCGGCCGGGTCGAGCCACGGTTGTAGGCGGAGGGCCTGGAGCATGTGCGAACTGCTGGGCATGAGCGCCAACGTTCCCACCGACATCGTCTTCAGCTTCACCGGCCTGATGCAGCGCGGCGGCCGTACCGGCCCGCACCGCGACGGCTGGGGCATCGGTTTCTACGAAGGGCGTGGCCTGCGCGTGTTCCAGGACCCGGCAGCGAGCAGCGAGTCGGAGGTGGCCAACCTGGTGCAGCGCTACCCGATCAAGAGCGAAGTGGTCATCGGGCATATCCGCCAGGCCAACGTCGGCAAGGTCTGCCTGTCCAACACCCACCCGTTCGTGCGCGAGCTGTGGGGGCGCAACTGGTGCTTCGCGCACAACGGCCAGCTTGGCGAATTCCAGGGCCAGGTCACCTTCTACCGGCCGGTAGGCGACACCGACAGCGAGGCGGCTTTCTGCGATCTGCTCAATCGCGTGCGCGCCGCCTTCCCGGAGCCTGTCGAGATTGAACAGCTGCTGCCGGTGCTGGTCGAAGCCTGTGCCGGGTACCGCGGCAAGGGCGTATTCAACTGCCTGCTCAGCGATGGCGACTGGCTGTTCTGCTTCTGTTCGACCAAGCTGGTGCACATCACCCGGCGCGCACCGTTCGGCCCGGCGCGTTTGAAGGATGTCGACCTCAATGTCGACTTCCAGTCCGAAACCACCCCCAACGACGTGGTCACGGTGATCGCCACCGAGGCCCTGACCGACAACGAGACCTGGCAGCGCTACGAGCCGGGTCAATGGGCCCTGTGGCGCCATGGCGAATGCATCGCCCAGGGGCAGAGCTAGGAAGCCGTTGCATGTTCAGAGGTTACCTGCGGTTGCTGCTGTTCACCTTCGGCCTGCTGGCCGGGCTCCAGGTGCCCGGGCTGATCAAGGATTACAGCCAACGGGTCGAGGCGCACCTGTTCGAGTCGCGCGAGGCGCTCGATGGCTTCCGGCAGACCGCCGAACGCTTCTTCAACGGTGACCTCCAGGCACTGGTGCGCCATTACCGCACCAGTGACGACCCGGTGTTCAACAGTGACGCCAACAGCATCGAAAGCCTGCTGGTTCGCAACCAGCTGCTGGAAAAGGAATGGCAGGCATTGCAAGCGCCCTGGCCGAGCCGCACCTGGCATGTGCTGGTGCAGGCCGATCCGCAGCTGCGTGACGAGACGCTCGCGGGCTACAGCTACCAAGTGCTGTTGGTGCCCGAGGCTATCGGCTGGGGGCTTGGCGCGGGGTTCGTGCTGGCGTTGGTGGTCGAGAGCCTGCTGGTGGGGCTTGGCTGGGTGGTGCTTGGCGGTCGGCGCAAGGCTGTCAAAGAGAGTTGGCGCTAGGCCTGGGGCCGCAAAGCGGCCCTTTCGCGGCACGAGGCCGCTCCTACAGGTACGTGGCCTGCGCCATTTGCGCGAAAGGGGCGCGTAGCGGCCCCAGGGGCTTGTCAGACCAGCACGATCCGCTGTTCCCCCACATCCCGCGCATAACGCTCCAGCACCTGCTTGCACACCCCTACCACCTCATCCACCAACGCCACGCCGGTTTGCCAGGCCACCACCAGCTCCAGGCTCGGCGGTGGCTGCAGCCCGCCCAGCAATACCAGCTCGCCGCGGGCTAGTTCGGCATCCACCAATGCCGGCGGCAGGGCGCCGATGCCGAAGCCATCGCGCAGCAGACGCGTGATGGCGGCGACCGAGTTCACGCAGTTCAGCCGTGGCGCCTGGGCACCTGCGGCCTGCAGCAGGCTGAGCACTTCCTGGTGCGGGCGGGAGTTCTTGGAGAAGGTGACGATACGCTCCCGGGCCAGCTCCGCCAGCGAGGCGTAGTCGCGGTGTTGCAGAGAGCCCGCTGCAACGACCCAGCCCATGGGGTAGCGTGCCAGGTCGGTGCTGCGGATCGACTCCTGGCGTAACAGGTCGGTCTGCAGAATCACATCGAGAAAGCCTTTTTGCAGCTGTTCGCGCAGGTTCAGCGCTGTATCGGCCACCAGTTCGATCTCCACCTGGGGGTAGCGCTCGGTGAGCTCGGCCACCAGCGCGCTCATCCAGGTATGGATCACCGTGTCCATGACGCCGATGCGGATCCGCCCGACCTTGGTCCTGTCGCTGTCCAGTGACTGCTTCATGGCCTTGGCGGTATCGAGCATGCGTTCGGCGTACTCCAGCACCTTGCTGCCTTCCGGGGTCAGGCTGACGCCGCGGGAGTCGCGCAGCAGCAGTTTCACCCCAAGGTCCGCCTCCAGCGCGGCGATGCGGCTGGACACCGACGCCTGGGTGGTGAACAGCTTCTCGGCGGTGAGCCTGAAGCTCTTGAGCCGGGCGACCCAGACGAAGGTTTCGAGAAAGCGCAGATTCATGATCAGTTTTTCTTGTTCCAGACCGGCGGTTTTTATCGTTGGACGCTACCCCCGCAGCCTTTGAACAATGATACCCAGGCCGCGACGCCAGGCGTCGTCCATAAAACAATACCAACAAGCCGAGGCATTCATGAACCCAACCGGCGTGCAGCAACAGGCGCCCACCCGCCCGTCCACCGGCCCCTTCGCCTGGTACCGCGACATCGACCGTCAGCAGCGACGCACCTTCTGGAGCTGCAAGATCGGCTACGGCCTCGATGGCATGGACACCCAGATGCTGAGCTTCGTGATCCCCACCCTGATCCTCATGTGGGGCATCACCACCGCCGAGGCCGGGTTGATCCACACCAGCACGCTGATCGCCTCGGCCCTGGGTGGCTGGATCGCCGGCATCCTGTCCGACCGCATCGGCCGTGTGCGCACCTTGCAGCTGACGGTGCTGTGGTTCGCCTTCTTCACCTTCCTCTGCGGCTTCGCCCAGAGCTACGAGCAGTTGCTGGTGGCGCGTACCCTGATGGGCTTCGGCTTCGGTGGTGAATGGACCGCCGGCGCGGTGCTGATCGGCGAGGTGATCCGCGCCCAGGACCGTGGCAAGGCGGTGGGCATGGTGCAGTCCGGCTGGGCCATTGGCTGGGGCCTGACGGCCATCCTGTATGCGCTGCTGTTCTCCGTCCTGCCACCGGAGCAGGCCTGGCGCGCGCTGTTCCTGCTGGGCATCGTGCCGGCGGTGTTCGTGATCTTCGTTCGCCGCCTGGTCAAGGACCCGGAGGTCTATCGCGAGGCCAAGGCGGTGGAGAAGAGCGAGGCGCCGTCGCGCTTCTACGAGATCTTCGCCCCAGGCATGCTGTGGACTACCTTGCGCGCTTCGCTGCTGACCACCGGTGCCCTGGGAGGCTACTACGCCATCACCTCCTGGCTGCCGACCTTCCTCAAGAACGAACGCGGCCTGAGCGTGCTGGGCACCGGTGGCTACCTGGCCATGGTCATCATCGGCTCCTATGTCGGCTACGTGGTCAGCGCGTACCTGACCGACCTGCTCGGCCGCAAGAAGAACTTCATCCTGTTCGCCGTCGGCTCGTTCGTCATCGTGCTGCTCTATACCCAGATGCCGGTGAGCGATGGCGTCATGCTGTGGCTGGGCTTCCCCCTGGGCTTTTTCGCCTCGGGCATCTTCAGCGGAATGGGCGCCTTCCTCACCGAACTGTTCCCCACGCGTATCCGTGGTTCGGGGCAGGGCTTCTGCTACAACGTGGGGCGGGCCATCGCCGCTTTCTTCCCGCTGCTGATCGGCATGCTCAGCCAGAAGGTGCCGCTGGGGCTGGGTATTGGTGGCTTCGCCGCGGTGTCCTACGGTGTGGTGATTCTTGCCGCCCTGAGCCTGCCGGAAACACGCGGCAAACAACTCAAGGCACGGTAAGGTAGGCAACATGAACAGCCACAAGGGAACCCCACCGGTGAAACGCCTGCTACTCAATTGCGACATGGGCGAGAGTTTCGGCAGCTGGCGCATGGGCCTGGACGCCGAGGTCATGCCCTACATCGATTGCGCCAACATCGCCTGCGGCTACCATGCCGGCGACCCGGGCACCATGCGCCACACCGTGGCCCTGGCGCTGGCGCACGGTGTGACCATCGGTGCGCACCCGGCCTACCCGGATCTGGTCGGCTTCGGCCGCCGCTCCATGGCCTGCAGCAGCGAGGAGATCCGCGACCTGCTGCACTACCAGATCGGCGCCCTGGATGGCATCTGCAGGGTGCTTGGCGGCCGTGTGGCCTATGTAAAACCCCATGGCGCGCTGTACAACGACATGATGGCCGACCCGCTCAAGCTGCGTGCCGTACTTGAGGCCGTGGCCGCCTATGACGCCAGCTTGCCGCTTATGCTCATGGCCACTGCCGACGACAGTGCCGCCCGGGCCCTGGGCGAGGCGGTGGGTGTGCCGCTGTGGTTCGAAGCCTTCGCCGACCGCGCCTATACCGCCAGTGGCCACCTGGTGTCCCGGCGCCTGCCCGGCGCGGTGCACCACGACCCGACGCAGGTACTCGAACAGGCCCTGCGCCTGGCGCGTGGCCAGGCACTGGTGGCCGATGACGGCAGCGCCGTGCAGCTGGATGCCAGCACCCTGTGCGTACATGGCGACAACGACAGCTCCGTGGCGGCAGTGCGGCAGATCCGCCAGGCCCTGGATGCGTTGGTGCAACCATGATCAGCCCACGCATCGAGGTGGTGGCCATCGACAGCGTGATGGTGCGCCTGTTCGACACCATCGAGGAGGCCAACATGCCCTGGATACTGGCCGCCAGCGAGCGTCTGCGTGCGGCTTTCGGCGCGCGCCTGGTCGACCTGGTGCCGTCCTACACCACGCTGATGGTGCAGTTCGCGTCGGCTCCGGGCGAGGCGAGGGCGTTGATCGGCAAGGCGCTGGAGGGCTTGCAGCCGGACACCGGCAATGCCGGGCGCCGGCACGAGATGCCCGTGTGGTACCACGCCAGCGTCGGGCCGGAACTGCCGCAGCTGGCAGCCCGGAGCGGCTTGAGCGAGGCCGAGGTGGTGCGCCTGCATTGCGCGCGCGAATACCCGGTGTTCGCCTTGGGCTTCGCCCCAGGGTTCGGTTTCATGGGGCTGGTGGACGAACGCCTGGCCAGCCCGCGGCTGAATACCCCGCGCAAGCGCGTGGCCGCCGGCAGCGTGGGTATCGCCGAGCGGCAGACTGCCGCCTACCCGGCGGTGTCTCCGGGGGGCTGGAACCTGATCGGCCGTACCCCGGTGAAGCTGTTCGACCGCGAGCGCGACGGCTACAGCCTCTTGCAACCGGGGGACCGGGTACGCTTCGTAGCGGTGTCCCATGCCGAGTTTATGGCGTTGGGCGGCGATGACACCCCGTTGGAGGCCCTGGCATGAACCAGTTGACGATCGACACCTGCACGCCGCTGTGCCAGGTGCAGGATGCCGGGCGTTTCGGCGTGCGCCACCTGGGCGTCACCCAGGGCGGTGCTTTGGACTGGGTGGCCCTGCGCTGGGCCAACTGGCTGCTGGGCAATGCCTGGGATGCGCCGGTGGTGGAGGTGACCCTGGGAGGCTTCAGCGTGGTGGCCGAGCAGGACTGTACGCTTGCCCTGGCAGGCGCTGACCTGGATGCACAGGTCGACGGCCAGCCTGTCCAGCCCTGGCGCAGCGTGCGGCTCGCCAAGGGCCAGCGCCTGAGCCTGCACCAGCCTCGGCAGGGCGCACGCGCCTACCTTGCGGCACCCGGCGGGTTCCAGGCCGAGGCGGTGCTGGGCAGTTGCGCGACAGTGGTGCGCGAGGGCCTGGGCGGCCTCAACGGGCAAGGCGCGGCGCTTTCCAAGGGCCAGGTGCTGGCGTTCTCCGGCAGCTCGCCGACGTTGCGGGAGGTGCCGGAGTCATTGCGACCGGGTTACCAGGGCACGCCAGAGCTGGACCTGGTGATGGGGGCGCAGATCGGCCAGTTCAGCGGCACCAGCCTGTTCGAGGCGTTCAACCGCGACTGGACCCTGGACAGCCGTGCCGACCGCATGGGTATTCGTCTGCTGGGCCCGCAACTGGTCTACCAGGGGGCGCCGATGATTTCCGAAGGGATACCGCTGGGGGCCGTGCAGGTACCCCCGGATGGGCAGCCGATCGTGCTGCTCAATGACCGGCAGACGATTGGCGGGTACCCGCGGCTGGGGGCGTTGACGCCGCTGGCGTTGGCGCGACTGGCGCAGTGCCTGCCGGGAGCGGTGGTGCGGTTCAGGGCGGTGGTGCAGGATTTGGCCTGGCAAGAGCAGCAGGCCTACCTTGTGCGGTGGGGGTGAGGCCATTGGGGCTGCTTTGCAGCCCTTTCGCGGCACGAGGCCGTTCCTACAGGGGATCGTGCACGGCCTGCAGGAGCGGTATGTTCACTTGGACAGGTAGCGCATCCCTTCCTCCAACCCTTGCAAGGTCAGCGGATACATCTTGTCTTCGATAAGGTCGCGCACCAGGTGGGTCGAAGCGGTGTAGTCCCAGGCCTGCCTTGGATAGGGATTGATCCAGATGATCTTCCTGAACTTCTCCATGAAGCGCTGCATCCACACATACCCCGCTTCCTCGTTCCAGTGCTCCACGCTGCCACCGGGCTGGGTGATTTCGTAGGGCGCCATGGCCGCATCGCCGACGAATACCACCTTGTAGTCGTCGCCGTACTTGTGCAGCAGGTCGAACGTGGAGAAACGCTCTGAGGTGCGGCGCAGGTTGTTCTTCCACACCGACTCGTAGACGAAATTGTGGAAGTAGTAGTACTCCAGGTGCTTGAACTCGGTCTTGCAGGCTGAGAACAGCTCTTCGCAGACCTTGACGTGGGCGTCCATCGAGCCGCCGATGTCGAACAGCAACAGCAGCTTGACCGTGTTGCGTCGCTCAGGGCGCATCTGGATGTTCAGAAGCCCGGCATCCCGGGCGGTATGGTCGATGGTGCCATCGATGTCCAGTTCCTCGGCGGCGCCTTCGCGGGCGAACTTGCGCAGCCGGCGCAAGGCCAGCTTGATGTTGCGTGTGCCCAGTTCGACCTGGTCGTCGAGGTTCTTGTACTCACGCTGGTCCCAGACCTTGACCGCCTTGCCCTGGCGCTTGCCGGCCTCGCCCACGCGGATGCCCTCGGGGTTGTAGCCGCCGGAGCCGAACGGGCTGGTGCCGCCGGTGCCGATCCACTTGTTGCCGCCGGCATGACGTTCCTTCTGCTCCTCCAGGCGCTTCTTGAATTCCTCGATGAGCTTGTCCAACCCGCCCAGGGACTGGATCTGCGCACGCTCCTCATCGCTCAACGAGCGCTCGAACTCCTTGCGCAGCCAGTCCTCGGGAATCAGTGCCTCCAGGTGCCGGTCGAGGTTTTCCAGACCCTTGAAATAGGCCGAGAAGGCCCGGTCGAACTTGTCGAAATGCCGTTCGTCCTTCACCAGGATGGCCCGGGCCAGGTAATAGAACGCGTCCATGTCGGCGAACACCACCCGCTGCTGCAAGGCATTGAGCAGGTCGAGCAGTTCGCGCACCGACACCGGCACCTTGGCCGCGCGCATTTCATTGAACAGGTTGAGCAGCATGGCCGGCTCCTGTCAGCGATTGCCGCGCCGGCTCATGAAGGCCAGGCGTTCGAGCAGCTGCACGTCCTGCTCGTTCTTGACCAGGGCGCCGGCCAGCGGCGGGATGGCCTTGGTCGGGTCGCGTTCGCGAAGAACCGCCTCGCCGATGTTGTCAGCCATCAGCAGCTTGAGCCAGTCGACCAGTTCGGAGGTGGAGGGCTTCTTCTTCAGGCCTGGCACCTTGCGCACGTCGAAGAACACGTCCAGCGCCTCGCTGACCAGCGATTGCTTGATGTTGGGGAAGTGCACGTCGACGATCTGCTGCAGGGTGTCGCGGTCGGGGAAGGCGATGTAATGGAAGAAGCAGCGGCGCAGGAAGGCGTCCGGCAGCTCCTTTTCGTTGTTGGAGGTGATGATGATGATCGGACGCTGCTTGGCCTTGATGGTCTCGTCGATCTCGTAGACGTAGAACTCCATCTTGTCGAGCTCCTGCAACAGGTCGTTGGGGAACTCGATGTCGGCCTTGTCGATTTCATCGATCAGCAGGATCACCCGCTCCTCGGCTTCGAAGGCCTCCCACAGCTTGCCCTTCTTCAGGTAGTTGCGCACGTCATGGACCTTGTCCACGCCCAATTGCGAGTCGCGCAGGCGGCTGACCGCATCGTACTCGTACAGGCCCTGGTGGGCCTTGGTGGTGGACTTGATGTGCCAGGTGATCAACCGGGCGCCGAAGGAGGCCGCGAGCTGTTCGGCGAGCATGGTCTTGCCGGTACCCGGCTCACCCTTGACCAGCAGCGGGCGTTCCAGGGTGATGGCCGCGTTGACCGCCAGCTTCAGGTCGTCTGTGGCGACGTAGTCGCGGGTGCCTTCGAACTTCATGAACCGATCCTCTGCGCAAGCCTGCATCGGCCCTGTCGCCGGCTTGCCGGCGACAGGGCCCGTGCGGGCAACCTCTGTTTGTGATTTGTCAGCGACTATAACGCCGCGCCCGGCGCCTGCAAACGCAGACTGGGTATTCAGTCTCTGAATGGTGCGTCGCGCCCCGGTTCAGTCGGAATCGGGCGGCGACTGCTCGTAACGTGCATTGAACGCCTGGATGAAGCCATTGCGCAGGATCTGCAAGAACGCCTCGAACCCACTGATGTCGCGTTGGTGCACGCTGCCGCTGAGCTCCACACGGGTGGCGAACTGGTTCTTGGGCTGGTTCTTCAGCACCGTTTCGCTGGCGCCGACCAACGCTTCCCAGATCGAACGGAAGAAACCCTTGTCCTTGTCTTCGACGTCCTGCTGCCAGTTGAACACGTCCACATCGCGCAATAGCGGCTTGATGTAGCCGTTGAGCCGGCCCTGTTCGGCCTGGGCTTCAATCACCAGGTCACCGTGCCCGGCGTTGAAGTCGAACTTGCCATAGGCACTGGCGAAATCGTTGAGCCGGCGCAGCTGGATGTCGGTGGCGCGCAGGCGGAATTCGAAGTCGTCGAAGTCGCTGAACGGGTCGAAGGTGGCGCGGCTTTCCACCCGGGCGTCGCCCAGCAGGCGCGCCGTGCCGTCGAAGCTGGCGTCGCGCCGGCCTTTCTCGTCGCGCACATTGGTCAGGTTGCGGATGCTGGCCTGCAGTTGGGTGGCCTTCAGGTCCACGGGCGGCTTGGAGGTGAAGTTGCGAAAGGTCAGGGTGCCGTCGTCGATGCGCACTTCGTTGAGGGTGATGGGCAGCAGCTTCTCCAGCTGCTGGCGCCAGTCGGTGCCCTGGCCGGTCTGGGAATTGCGCTTGTTGCCACCGTCGACGAAGTTCAGCTCTGGGTGCACGAACACCACTTCGGCCACCACTGCCTGGTCGTACCACAGCGCGCGCCAGCTCACCGACAGGTCGACCAGCGGCGCATCGAGCAGCGGCACCGGGACCTTGCCGGTGGTCTTGACGATCTTCAGGCCGTTGACCTGGTAGGCGCCGCGCCACCAGGCCAGGTCGACATCGGTGATGTGGCCGCGGTAGTCGCCCATGTCGGCCAGCCTGTCGTTGAGGTAGTCGCGCACCAGGTAGGGCAGGGCCAGGTGCAGGGCCAGCAACAGGGCAACCAGGCCGGTGACGCCGAGCAACGGCCAGCGGTAACGCGCTTTCATCGAAGGCTCTCCGAGGGCGGGTTGTCCGGTTGACCGCGCCGGGCTTGGCCGAGTTCGAACGGGCTTTACTGGCCTGTGGGGCGGGCTTACCCTTGAGGCTTTCCTGCACGGTTAAGGACCCTGCCATGAGCCGCATCTACGCAGACAATGCCCATTCCATCGGCAACACGCCGCTGGTGCAGATCAACCGCATCGCCCCGCGCGGGGTGACCGTCCTGGCCAAGATCGAAGGGCGTAACCCAGGTTATTCGGTCAAGTGCCGGATCGGCGCGAGCATGGTCTGGGATGCCGAGAGCAGTGGCAAGCTCAAGCCGGGCATGACCATCGTCGAACCGACCTCGGGCAACACCGGCATCGGCCTAGCGTTCGTAGCCGCTGCCCGTGGCTACAAGCTGCTCCTGACCATGCCCGCTTCCATGAGCCTGGAGCGGCGCAAGGTGCTCAAGGCCCTGGGCGCCGAACTGGTGCTCACCGACCCGGCCAAGGGCATGAAGGGCGCGATCGAGAAAGCCAACGAGATCGTTGCTTCCGAGCCTGGCAAGTACTACCTGCCGGGGCAGTTCGACAACCCGGCCAACCCGGCGATCCATGAGAAGACCACCGGCCCCGAGATCTGGAACGACACCGACGGCGCGGTGGACGTGCTGGTGGCGGGCGTCGGCACCGGCGGCACCATCACCGGTGTTTCGCGCTATATCAAGCACACCCAGGGCAAGTCGATCCTTTCGGTGGCGGTGGAGCCTGTGGCTTCGCCGCTGATCAGCCAGACCCTGGCCGGCGAGGAGCTCAAGCCCAGCCCGCACAAGATCCAGGGTATCGGCGCAGGTTTCGTGCCGAAGAACCTGGACCTGTCGGTGGTCGACCAGGTCGAGACGGTCACCGACGAGGAGGCCAAGGCCATGGCGCTGCGCCTGATGCAGGAAGAGGGCATCCTCTGCGGTATCTCCTGTGGTGCGGCGATGGCGGCGGCGGTGCGCCTGGCCGAGAAGCCCGAGATGCAGGGCAAGACCATCGTGGTGATCCTGCCGGACTCCGGCGAGCGCTACCTCTCGAGCATGTTGTTCAGCGACCTGTTCACCGAGCAGGAAAACCAGCAGTAGGCGGCTGCTGGGCAACCTAATCGCCGGCAAGCCGGCTCCCACGAAGCACGCGTAGCCTGGGAGCTTGTCCAGCATACCGCTGATCCGGCGCAATGCTCGATGGCGCGCTTTGTTGCAAAATCCTCAACACTGCAGTCCGGCCCCGGTTGTTTTTACCGGGGCCGGATGGGTTTATGATGGCCGGATGATTTTGCGTGGGAGCAGGCTACGGCCTGGTTTCCTCTCCAAGGAGTTGTTGCATGACCTTTTCCTTTGCAGCCAAGGCAGGTGTCCTGCTGGTGTTCTTCGGTAGTGTGCTGTTCGTGCACTTGCGCGGCAAGGCGCGCTTGCCGGTGTTGCGCCAGTTCGTCAACCATTCAGCGTTGTTCGCCCCTTACAACAGCCTGATGTATCTCTTTTCCGGCGTACCTTCCAAGCCCTACCTGGACCGCCAGCGCTTTCCGGAACTGGACGTGCTCAAGGACAACTGGGAGGTGATCCGTGAAGAGGCCATGCGCCTGTTCGACGAGGGCTACATCCGCGCGGCGGAGAAGGACAACGATGCCGGCTTCGGTTCGTTCTTCAAGAAGGGCTGGAAGCGTTTCTACCTGAAATGGTACGACAAGCCGTTGCCCTCGGCCGAAATGCTCTGCCCCAGGACCGTCGAACTGGTCAGCCGCATCCCCAATGTCAAGGGCGCCATGTTCGCCCTGCTGCCGGGCGGCAGCCACCTGAACCCGCACCGTGATCCCTTCGCCGGCTCGCTGCGCTATCACCTGGGCCTGTCGACGCCCAATTCGGACAACTGCCGCATCTATGTCGATGGCCAGCCGTACGCCTGGCGCGACGGCGAGGACGTGATGTTCGACGAAACCTACGTGCACTGGGTCAAGAACGAGACCGACGTCACCCGCGTCATCCTGTTCTGTGACATCGAGCGGCCGCTCAGCAGCCCGCTGATGACCCGCATCAACCGCAAGGTCAGTGCCTTCCTCGGGCGCGCCACCGCGCCACAGAACACCGATGACGAGCGCGTGGGCGGCATCAACCAGGCCTATGCCTGGAGCAAGCGCTTCAGCAACCGGATCAGCACCCGGGTGAAGCAGTTCAAGCGCGCCAACCCCAAGGCCTACCGCATCCTGCGGCCGGTGCTGGCGATGGTGGTGGCCTACCTGCTGTACCGCTGGTTGTTCTGACGCCCTGGCCCGATCGTCGGCGAACCGGCGATCGGGCCCTGATCATCACGCGCCTTGCCCAGTAGCGGATACGCCGCTATAGTCGGATCCATTCACATCCTTCCAGAAGACCTGTTCATGCCAGCCATCCCTTCCACCACTGCTTTCGTCCTCGCGCCTGTCGCGGGCGTGGCCGTGCGTGGCAGCCAGCAGCCGGCCATGATCAGTCACTACCCACCACCTGTCAGTGGCGTCGTAGGCGGCGTAGCTCCGCCTCCTTGCGCAGTCGTGGTGCTGGGCTGACCGGCCCCTGGCCGCACCCCACCGCACGCGCAACCTACTGAACACGGTCGGCTATATCCCTCGCTAACGCGACAGCCTGCCGTTTGGCTTTCTTGCCCAATACAGGTGGCAACACATGTCTGTCTTTTCCAAAGCATCCGTGGTCTCGGCGGCCACGACCAGCTTGTTCGTCCTGCTGTGGAGCAGCGGGGCGATCGTCTCCAAGCTCGGCCTGGCCCAGGCCAGCCCGTTCGCCTTCCTCTTGCTGCGCTCGGCGCTGGCCCTGGCCGGCCTGCTGCTGATCGGCCCATTGCTGGGGCTGCGTTGGCCGCGTACCCCGGGTGCGATCCTGCGTGCCCTGGGGACTGGCTGCGTACTGCTGGGCGCCTATCAGGTCTTTTACCTGCTGGCGCTCGATACTCACGTCACGCCCGGCGTGATGGCTACGGTGATGGGCGTGCAACCTATCCTCACTGTGGTGCTGATGGAGCGCCAGCGTTCCTGGAGCCGCTTGTTCGGCCTGGGCTTGGGGCTCGGCGGGCTGGTGATGGTGGTGTACCAGGGCATCAACCTGGGCGGGGTATCCCTGGCCGGAATGCTGTTCGCCCTGCTGGCGCTGGCCAGTATGACCTTTGGCTCGATCCTGCAGAAGCGCATCACCGACAACCCCATGGGCACCTTGCCGCTGCAATACCTGGCCGGTTTCGCCCTGTGCGCGGTATTCGCGCCGCTGCAACCGTTGCATGTGCAATGGAACGCGACCTTCTTCGGCGCGCTGTTGTGGATGGGCCTGGTGGTGTCGTTGCTGGCGACCCTTCTGCTGTACCGGCTGATCGCCCGAGGCAACCTGGTCAATGTCACCAGCCTGTTCTACCTGGTGCCGGCGGTGACGGCGGTGATGGACTTCCTGATCTTCGGCAACCGGCTGGCACCGCTCAGCCTGCTGGGGATGGGGTTGATCGTCGTCGGCTTGCTGTTCGTGTTCCGCAAGCCGGGGTTGCGGCCGGCTGAGGCTTGAGGCCCGGGGGCCGCTTTGCGGCCCGTTCGCGGCGCAAGGCCGCTCCTGCAGGGGCGGCCTTGCCTCGCGATCGCTATCTGGCCGGTCGCAGCACCAGCCACAGCGCCATGCCAATCAGCACGCCGCCATACAGGTGCGCCATCGACAGCGGCTCGTCCAGCAGCCAGGCGCCCCAGAGCACGCCGAACACCGGGATCAGGAAGGTCACGGTGCTGGCCTTCACCGGCCCGATCTCAGCCAGCAGGCGGAAGTACAGGATGTAGGCGAAGGCTGTGCACAACAGGCCCAGGCCCAGCAGCGACGACCAGACCTGCCAACCGCCCCAGCTGGCCGGAGGCTGGGTCAGGGCGCTCCAGGCGAACAGCGGGGTCAGCAGCAAGGTGGCGCCCAGCATGCTGCCCAGGGCGGAAAGCCGGCTGTCCAGGTCGCTCAGCCAACGCCGGGCGAGAAAACCGGCGAAGCCATAGCAGGTGGTCGCGGCCAGGCAGGCCAGGGCGCCTTGCAGCAGGGCCAGGTCCAGGGCAACGGGGCCTGCGCCGCTTAGGATGCCGACACCGAACAGGCCGAGGAAGATCCCGCACAGCTTGGCCAGGGTCATCGGCTCACGGAAGAACAGCACGCCGATGAGCACGCCCATCAACGGTGTGGTGGCATTGAAGATCGCCGAATAGCCCGCCGGCAGCACCTGGGCCGCCACCGAATAGAAAGTGGCTGGAATTCCTGAGTTGATCATCCCCAGCACCAGGCAGGCACCCAGTTTGCCTTGGAAGTTCCAGCGCACCCGTGCCGCCGCCAGGATGGCCATCAGCCCCAGGCAGGCGATCGATACCCGGAAGAATGCGGTCGGCACCGTGCCAAGCTCCGGGGCGATGATACGCATGAACAGGAAGCTCGCTCCCCAGACGGCGGCAAGGGTCAGCAGGCGGGCAAGGGCGGTGGGGCTCACGATGGTCTCCAGCGATCGGCAAGGGCGCGAGTGTACGCTAGCGGGGGAAAGCGGTTCTTGTCCTTTCTTGCGGTGTGAATTCGCGCTGGTCCTGTCGCGGGACAAGCCCACACAGGTGGGACGGTGTGCTGCCCCTGTTACCCGCGAAGGGCGATACCAAGAGCGGGAGATGAAACTAAGCTGACGTGTTGAACCCCAGCACAGAGGTCCTTCGCATGTCCCAGCCCTGGCCGGCAGCTCAGATCGCCCGGATGATTCTCGATGGCTTCGACGACTACCGCGAGCATTTCCGGCGCATCACACTCGGTGCCCGTGAGCGTTTCGAACAGGCTCAGTGGCAGGAAACCCAGCGGGCGGCCGCGAGGCGGATCAACCTCTACGAGGCCAAGGTCAATGAAGTCAACGGTTGGCTGCGCCAAGGTTTCGCCGAGATGGTGCTGCTGGACGTGGAGCAGTGGCCGCTGGTCAAGAGCGCCTACATCAGGCTGATCGACCCACGGCTGGACGATGAACTGTCGGAGACGTGGTACAACTCGATCTTCTGCAGCCTGTTCAGTCATGACCTGATCAGCGATGGCTGCATGTTCATCCACACCACCCGACCCTCGATGCGTGGCCACGAACGTGCGGCGCAGACTCGTACCTACCGGCCGGACGGCAGCCTGCGCAACCTGCTGCGGGCCGTGTTTGCCGACTATCCGTTCGACGTGCCCTACGCTGACCTGGAGGGTGACGTGGCGCGCTTGGAGGGGCAACTGCGCGACTGCCTGCCGGACTGGGTGTGCAAGGATCCGGCATTGGCCGTGGAGCTGTTTTCGCCGGTGCTGTACCGCAACAAGGGCGCCTACTTGGTCGGGCGGCTGTATACCCCCGACGAGCAATGGCCGCTGGTGATCCCGTTGCTGCACCGCGAGGGCCATGGCATCGAGGCGGATGCGCTGATCACCGACGAAGCCGAAGTCTCGATCATCTTTTCCTTCACCCGTTCGTATTTCATGGTCGACGTGCCGGTGCCCGCGGAATTCGTCGGTTTTCTCAAGCGTATCCTGCCTGGCAAGCATATCGCCGAGCTGTACACCTCCATCGGCTTCTACAAGCATGGCAAGTCGGAGTTCTACCGTGCCTTGATCAACCACCTGGCGACCACCGAGGATCGCTTCATCATGGCGCCGGGGGTGCGGGGCATGGTGATGAGCGTATTCACCCTGACCGGCTTCAATACGGTGTTCAAGATCATCAAGGACCGTTTTTCGCCGTCCAAGACCGTCGACCGGGCCACGGTGATCGACAAGTACCGCCTGGTGAAAAGCGTCGACCGGGTCGGGCGCATGGCCGATACCCAGGAGTTCGCCGACTTTCGCTTCCCCAAGGTCAAGTTCGACCCCCAGTGCCTGGCCGAACTGCTGGAGGTGGCGCCTTCGACCGTGGTGCTCGAAGGCGATACCGTGCGTATTCGCCACTGCTGGACGGAACGGCGCATGACCCCGCTCAACCTCTACCTCGAGCAGGCCAGCGAGGCCCAGGTGCTGGAGGCCTTGGAGGATTACGGCCTGGCGATCAAGCAGCTGGCGGCGGCGAATATCTTTCCGGGCGACATGCTGCTGAAGAACTTCGGCGTCACCCGCCATGGCCGGGTGGTGTTCTATGACTATGACGAGATCAGCTTCCTCACCGAGGTGAATTTCCGGCACATTCCGCCGCCTCGCTACCCGGAGGACGAAATGTCTGGCGAGCCCTGGTACTCGATTGGGCCCCACGACGTGTTCCCCGAAGAGTTCCCACCGTTCCTGTTTGCCGATATCGGCCAGCGGCGATTGTTCAGCCGGCTGCATGGGGAGCTGTATGACGCCGATTACTGGAAGGGACTGCAGGCGGCGATTCGTGACGGGAAGGTCATCGATGTGTTTCCGTATCGGCGTAACGCACGCTGAGCCTGGCCACGGCTTTTGTGCAGCCGGACGCACAGGCATCACCGAAGCGTGTGGTGGTGCCCATGCGTCGTTATTTCACAGCTGGGTAAGCACCAGGTGGGTACCCGCCTTGAGGTATTCGAGCTGCGCTTGCAGCGCATCACGGACGATAGCTTTCCCGGTATCGGTCAGCTTGGCTTTCTTGGCCTGCAGAGCCGCCAACTGTAGCAACTGCATGGTGACATCCATCGAGTTCATGTAGGCGGTCAGGGTGCTGTTGCGTGATCCCAGCAGCCCGATAAGTGTCTCGATACGCTTGTCCGCTTCATCCCGAATGGCCCTGTATTCCTGGGCCGAAACGCAGCCATCCGCGTAGATGGCGCTCAGCAAGTCCTCCAACGAGCCGGAGTAGAAGGGCGCATTCTCGTCCTGATTGGTGAAATCGGTCTTCATGGGTCAGTGCTCTCGACAAAAAGGTGAATGGCGTCGGCTGTGATGCCTTGCTGTGCATTGTGTCGATACCCCTGTAGAACCTGCGGTAGATATGTCTGGCATGAGGTGTCGCTGGTCATCGTGTGGCTGCGGCTTGCAGGCACTTCAGCTCACGGAAATCAGCGCGCACCTTGCTCAACCGCTGTTGGAGAAACTGCCGCTGCCCGGGGGTGCTCTGCTTCATCAGGTCTACCAGCAGGCTGCGAGCCTGTTGCTCGGAGCGCTGAAAGGCGATGCGGTATTCCGGGCTCCATAGGCTTTCCTTGCGTTGTAGCAGCTGGGCGATCCGAGGCTCGAAGGCGGGGGTGTTGCGCTGGGCCATGGCCTTTACCAGTTGCTGCTGCCAGTGGGCGCGATTGGCAATGCGCTGGCCGTTCTGGTCCCCCAGCGCCTGGGACCAGGTCAGCACGCGCAGGCGCTGGGGCGCGTTGAGCTCGCCGAACCAGGGCTCCAGGCGCTCTTCCATGCGCTGGGCGCGTTCGCTGACCTGCTTGTGCAGTGGCGTCTTGTCGTATTGCGTCTGGCGCTTGTGGATATCGTCGCGCAAGGCCTGGCTCATCTCCTTGACCTGATCATCGCTCATACCACGCAACAACTCGGTGGCTGATGGCGTGATCGCCTCAGCGACCCGGACAATGGCCTGGCGCGCTTCGTCGGTGCGCTGGCGCAGGGCCTGGTCGGTAACCTGATCGTTGGCCACCATCCGGCGGATCTGGTCGAGCCACTCCAGGTAGCTGGGCAGCTGGGTCTGGCAATGCCAGGCCAGGTGTTGCTTGAGCCGCTGGTCGAGCCAGGCCTTCTGCTGGCGGTTCATGTTCAGGTAGTCGCCCAGCGACCAGGGCACCAGCACGTCGAGGTTGCGATAGGCCAGGTCGATGCGGCTGCAGGCCACCACGGCCAGGGCGAAGCAGAGGGCGAGGAACGCGTGGCGCAGGGTCAGGAGCATGGGCCAATCCTTGCTGGGGCTTGCCTGGCAGTAGATGCAACCTGGCCACCGCAGTTCCTGGGCATGGATGGACAGGCGGCCGGGGCTGTTCAGGTGTAGAATAGCCGCCTTGTCTTGAGGATCTTCGTAAATGGCTTTGCTTGGGCGCTACAACAGTTTGCAAATCGTGAAACACACCGACTTCGGCCTGTACCTCGACGGTGGGGCCGATGGCGAGATCCTGCTGCCCAGGCGCTACATTCCCAAGGACACCGCCACCGAGGTCGACGACTGGCTGAACGTGTTCATCTACCTCGACAGCGAGGACCAGCTGATCGCCACCACCGAGAAGCCCAAGCTGCAGGTCGGTGAGTTCGCCAGCCTCAAGGTCAAGGACATCAACGGCGCCGGCATCTTCCTCGACTGGGGCCTGTCCAAGGACCTGCTGATGCCATACTCGGAAGAGTCCCGGCCGCTGAAGATCGGCGATTATTGTGTGGTGCACGCCTACCTGGACAAACGCACCCGCCGCATCACCGCCACCGCTCGCCTGGACCGCTACCTGGATCGCACCCCGGCCGACTACCAGGCCGGCCAGCCGGTCGAGCTGTTGGTGGCCGGGCAGACGCCGATGGGCTTCAAGGCGATCATCAACAACCGCCACTGGGGCCTGATCCACAAGAACGAGGTGTTCAAGTTCCTGCGTTCGGGCATGCACGAGAAGGGCTACATCAAGGAAGTGCGCCACGACGGCAAGATCGCCCTGAGCCTGCAGCCGGTGGGCAAGGTGCTGGCCGACAGCCTGCCCGAGCAGATCATGGCGCGCCTGGAGGCCGCCGGCGGTATGCTCGAGGTCTGCGACAAGAGCGACCCGGAGGTGATCAGCCGGCTGTTCAACGTCAGCAAGGGCAATTTCAAGAAAGCGATTGGCGCGCTGTACAAGCAGGGCCGTATCGTCATCCTTGACGATCGTATCGAGCGAGCCTGATCAGGCCTGCAGGAAAGGCGTGAAGTCCAGCTGCTCGCCACCGGGGCGGGTGTCGCGTAGCAGCGAGTCGCGGTCGGCGCTCAGGGCCAGGCTGATGGTCGAGCGGCGCTTGCCGGGGTGGCGGACTTCCATCTGTTCCTGATGGGCACGCAGGAAGTTGGTCGGCACCTTCAGGTGCTGCAGCGTGTCGGTCTCGGGCGTGTGCAGCAGCAGGTTGACCCAGTCGGGCTGGCCCTTGCGCAGCAGCGCCGTCGGTACATCGAACCACCACAGGTTGCGCTTGCGGTCGAGGATCGCGAACAAGGTGTTGTCGCGGTTGAGCACCGGCCGTTCCAGCACTTCGTTGCGGCGGGCGATGGCGGTGGGTTTGTCGAGTTTCATGCAGGTTCCTGCGGGTTGACGCTAGAAAGGCCTGGTATTGTGCGTTGGGCGCTGCTGGCGAACAAGCCCGGTATGCTCCCGCAGTGCGTGCCCGGCATAGCCCATTGCGTAGCCATTTCTTCGGTGTGTCCGGGATTGAGCAGCACCGCACCTGGCGTGGTCTATTAGACTTGCATCATTGAAAGGGCCTACCGCCTGCCAGTTGGCCTTGCCTGACACGATCCTGCGGCGAAAGGAGACGCTATGATTTTCCCCGACCTGCGCGGCTTGCCCCTGCACCGCGTGCTGGTGCGCACCGTTCGCGAATTTCTCGATGACGAGATGTCCACCTATGCTTCCGCGCTGGCCTACCAGATGCTGTTTTCGCTGTTCCCCTTCCTGCTGTTCCTCATCGCCCTGATCGGCTTCCTGCACCTGCCGGACTTCTTCTCCTGGCTGCGCTTGCAGTCGGAGCTGGTGCTGCCGCCCCAGGCCTTGGAGCAGGTCAACCCGGTGATCGACCAGTTGCAGCAGTCCAAGGGCGGGCTGCTGTCGGTGGGTATCGTCATTGCCCTATGGACCGCCTCGGCCGGCGTACGCCTGATGATGAGCGCGATGAACGCCGCCTACGACGTGCCCGAAGGGCGCCCGGTGTGGAAGCGCCTGCCGCTGTCGATCATCTACACCGTCGGCATCGCCGGCATGCTCCTGGCGGCTGCGGCACTGATGGTGCTCGGGCCGCAGGTGATGGAATGGATCGCCGCCCAGGTCGGCATGCAGGAAGTGATCGTCACGGTGTGGACCATCCTGCGCTGGCCGTCGATCATCATCCTGATGATGGTGGCGGTGGCATTGATCTACTACGTGATGCCCGATGTGAAGCAGGAGTTTCGTTTCATCACCCCAGGCTCGGTGCTGGCGGTCGTCGTGTGGATCATCGCCTCGCTGGCGTTCGGGTACTATGTGAAGACCTTCGCCGACTACAACGCGATGTACGGCAGCATCGGTGCGATCATCGTGCTGCTGCTGTATTTCTACATCTCCGCCGCGGTACTGCTGTTGGGCGCGGAAATGAATGCGGTCATCGAGCACATGTCGAGTGAAGGCAAGAACCCTGGCCAGAAGGAAGCCACCGGCCAGGCCGCCAAGCAGACCCTGACCGTGCTCGGCCATGAGCACCCGGTCGAGCCCCAGCCCAGCGAGCCGAACCCGCGATGATCCGTGACATCCTGAAGATGGGCGACGAACGCCTGCTGCGCATCGCCCCGCCAGTGCCGCAGGAGCTGCTCGGCAGCGCCGAGCTGCAGCAGTTGATCGACGATATGTTCGAGACCATGCGCCATGTAGGGGGTGTGGGCCTGGCCGCGCCACAGGTCGGCATCGACCTGCAGTTGGTGATCTTCGGCTTCGAGCGCAGCGAGCGCTACCCCGATGCCGAGCCGGTACCGCAGACGATCCTGCTCAACCCGGTGATCACGCCCGTGGGGATGGAGGTCGAGGACGGCTGGGAAGGCTGCCTGTCGGTGCCCGGCCTGCGTGGCGTGGTGCCACGCTTTCGGCATATCCGCTACGAAGGCATCGACCCACAGGGCAACCCGATCAACCGCTTCGCCGACGGTTTCCATGCCCGGGTGGTGCAGCACGAGTGCGACCACCTGATCGGCCGCCTGTACCCGTCGCGCATCCAGGATTTCAGCCGGTTCGGCTATACCGAGGTGCTGTTTCCCGGGCTGGATGCCCGCGACGATTGACCTCGTACCATCGCCACTAGGCGCTTGCTGCGCTGGTAGCGCGTCAGGCGTGCGCCCAGGGCGTCGGGCAGGACAGCGGTGACGGTAAAGCCCATGCGTTGGTAGAACGCTTCCAGCTCCGGATGGCAGAACAGCCAGGTAGGGGGCGCGTTGGCGGCCAATGCTGCCTCGATCAAGTGCGTGGCGACCTGCCGGCCACGCCATTGCGGCGCCACGAACAGGCCGGTGAGCCAACGGCCATCGGCCACGGGGCTCAGGTTCATGCCGCCGACGATGCCATCGGCCCGAGCCACCCATGATTCGCCATCGCCAGCCGCGCGCATGCGCGAGCCGTGCTGGCGGTAGAAGTGATCGAGCAACTTGCGTTCGAGGCGGGTGAGGGGGCGGCAGTCAAGTGCGGGCATCGTCGTCATGTGCCGATTGTGACATCACAATGGCTGACCTGCAGCCTCCCTGGTGCAGGCCTGTCATGAATTGTTGCAGGCCACGCAAGGGTGATTGTCCGAGTTTGGGGTTCAACTATTACCGGCGGGGAGTAGAATTTTCTCCATCCCCCGTACGCAGCGGGATCGGTACTTCGTGTCATCTCGAAGTCGATGACAACTTCTCCGCGCCATTTCCGGCATATGAAGTCAATCGATCAGTTTGATTGCTTTTAAGGCCATATACCATGAAACCCTTACTGATTCTTGCATTGGTCGGTATGTCCTCGTTCGCCCTGGCAGACGAGGTCAAGACCGCCTCCACCCAGCCTGTTGTCGAGCAGTACGACTACTCCATGAACCTGGACATCAAGCGGGTGATCAGCCTTTCGACCATCCCCAACGTCTGCGAAGTGGTGCCCGCCACCATGACCTACGAGGACCATCAAGGCCAGGTGCACACCATCCAATATCGTGCCATGGGCGAAGGTTGCAGCCAGGGCTGAAACGTCGGCGCCGCCTTCGACCTTGAAGGAGATAGCCCAACCCTTCGGGCTGCGCTGTCGCGCAGAGAACCATTGATCAGTGCTGCCCTGTGGGACCACCGCTCCCACAGGGCGTCGCAGGACAAACGGTTTTTGCCAGCGACCACCCAGCGGCAAGGTTCTAGAGTGTAGTTGGTACTCGGCAGCCAATGCTGGCGGTGCCATCGGCCTCGCCCGGGAAAGGAGGCCAAGCGGTCGAGCAGGCTGCGCGGGCCTGACATCCACGCTGCAAGCCAGGCACAATGCGCCTCTTCTCGAGCCGTAGCGTATACAGAGTGCCCCATGCCTTTTTCGAATGGATTCCTTCTGAGCCTGTCCTTGTGCCTGGACATCGGCGTGGCCAACATCGCCATGATCACCTTGGCGATGCGCCGCGGCTTCATGCAAGGCCTCTGGCTGGGCTTGGGAACGTGCGTTGGTGACCTGATCTATGCCGTCGCGGCGTTGGCGGGCATGACCGTGCTGTTGCAGTTCGAGGCGGTGCGCTGGACCTTGTGGCTTGGCGGCTCGGCGCTGTTGGTGTGGTTTGCGCTGAAGATGGCACTGGCGGCCTGGCGTGGCGGGCACCTGGAGGCCCGTGGGCAGGTGGTGATCGAGCCGGCCTGGCGCGAGTTCCTGCGAGGAATGTTCCTGGCCATGTCCTCGCCCAGTGCCATTCTCTGGTTCGCTGCGGTGGGAGGGGTGCTGATTTCCCGCTCCGGTGCCGGTGGGCTGCTGGAGGCCGGGTTGTTCCTGGGAGGCTTCTTCGCCGCCGGGGTGGTCTGGTGCCTGGCCCTGTGTGGTATCGCCAGCCACGGCGGGCGTCTGCTGGGGGATCGTTTGCTGACTTGGTCGTACCTGTTGTCGGCGGCGATCTTCTGCTACTTCGCGGGGTACGTGATTCTCTCCGGTTATCGTGAGTTCATTCTGGCCAGCCCGGCGTCATAAGCCTGGTTAATAGCGTGGTCCCGTCGCGGACGCGACAAAAAAAGATTTTCAGCGCGGTGTCGATTTCCCCGATCCCAGTTCGACCAGTCATGAAGGCACCGGCTTCTCCCGGTGCCACCCACTCATGAGCGATCGGAGGAAACACCGATGAACACTGCAGCCGAAACCGAAATCCGCCAATTGATCGAAGGTTGGATGCAAGCCGTGCGTGACCGCGACCTCGATGCGATCACCGCGCCCTATGCCGACGATATCCTGGCGTTCGATGCCATCCAGGAACTGCAATTCAAGGGCAAAGCGGCCTACCGGGCGCATTGGGAGATGTGCATGGGCATGTGCACCGGGCCGATGGTCTTCGAACTCGCCCAGTTGACCGTGCATGCCGACGGTGACCTGGCCCTGGCCCATTGGCTCAACCGCTGCGGCCCGGCCGACAACGAAAGCCAATGCGGCTTCATGCGCGCCACCGTGGGCTATCGTCGTAGGGGCGGGCAGTGGCAGGTCATCCATGAACACTGGTCGGCGCCGTTCGACATGCAGACCCAGAAGGCGCTGTTCAACCTCAAGCCCTGATACCGCTCATCGGCAATTGCCCGCGACCCCTGCATTGGAGACGACCATGAAATACCTGTGCCTGGTCTATTGTGACGAAGGGCTGCTGCACAGCTTGCCCGACAGCCCCGAAGACGCCGAATGCATGGCCTACGCCGAATCGCTGCAGGGGTCCGGGCGAATGCTCGCGGCCGAGGCGCTCAAGCCTGTGCAGACCGCCACTACGGTACGCGTGCGTGGCGGGCGCATGAGCCTGACCGACGGCCCGTTCGCCGAGACCAAGGAACAGTTGGCCGGCTTCTACCTGGTCGATGCCCGCGACCTCAACGAGGCGCTGAACATCGCCAAGGGGATTCCGGCGGCGCGGGTCGGCAGCGTCGAAGTGCGGCCGGTGCGCGAGCTGCAACCTTGACAATGGAGAGCGAGCATAATGAGCCTTGCACAACCAGGCCTGGCCCAGGCACAGCATGAGCTGGCCATCAGCCGCCTGATCGATGCACCGCCGGCCAAGGTGTTCCGCGCCTGGACCGAGCCCCAGTGGCTGAGCCAATGGTGGGGGCCCCATGGCATGACCACCCCTGAATGCGAGATGCAACTGTGGGTCGGTGGCCTGTTCCGCACGTTGATGCGGGCGCCCGATGGCGCCGAGTACCCCAACCAGGGTGTATTCCTGGAAATCATCGCACCGCGGCGGCTGGTATTCACCGATGCGTTCGCCCCGGGCTGGGTGCCGTCGGGCAAGGCTTTCATGACCGCGGTGATGACCTTCGACGAAGAGCAGGGCAAGACCCGCTACACCGCCCGGGCCTTGCATTGGAGTGCTGCCGACTGCCGCGCCCACGAAGAAATGGGGTTCTACCAGGGATGGGGCGAAAGCCTGGACCGCCTGGTGGAGGTCGTGACCCAGCGGATGCCGGACTGATGGTCGATGCCGAACAGGTGCGCGGGGAGGTCGAGGCGGTCTACCGCCGCGACTCCCGGCGTATCCTGGCAACCTTGATCCGCCTGCTCGGCGATTTCGACCTGGCCGAGGAGGCGATGCATGACGCCTTCTTCATCGCTGTCGAACGTTGGCAGCGGGACGGCATCCCGGACAACCCCCGGGCCTGGCTGGTCTCCGCAGGCCGTTTCAAGGCCATCGATGCCTTGCGCAGGCGGGCTCGCTTCGACCGCTCCCAGGCTGACCTGATCATGCTTCTGGAAGGGGAGGGACAGGACCCCAGCGAGGAGGAACTGCTGGTGGATGACCGCCTGCGCCTGATCTTCACCTGCTGCCACCCGGCTCTTGCCGCAGACGCCCAAGTACCGCTGACCCTGCGTGAAGTATGCGACCTGACCACCGAGCAGATCGCCCGGGCATTTTTGCAAAGCCCGGCGACCATTGCCCAGCGCATCGTCCGCGCCAAGGCCAAGATCCGCGATGCGCGCATTCCCTACCAGGTACCGGCCCTGGGTGAGCTGCCCGAACGCCTGGAAAACGTGCTGCGGGTGGTGTATCTGGTGTTCAACGAAGGGTACTCCGCGTCCTCTGGCGAAGACCTGGTGCAGCGCGAACTGTGCGACGAGGCGATCCGCCTGGGGCGCTTGATCGCCCAACTGCTGCCCGATGCCGAGGTGCTCGGGCTGCTGGCATTGATGCTGCTGCAGGCGTCGCGCCTGCGCGCCCGCACCGATGCGGCGGGAGAGCTGGTGCTGCTCGACCGCCAGGACCGCAGCTTGTGGGACCGTGCGCAGATCGACGAAGGCTGCCAATTGGTGCAGCAGGCGTTGCGCAGCCGTCAGTTTGGCGCCTACAGCGTACAGGCAGCCATCGCCGCGCTGCATGCCGAGGCGCCCAGCGCCGAGCAGACCGACTGGGCGGAAATCGTCGGGCTTTATGATGTGCTGCAGCGCCACTGGCCGTCACCGGTGGTCGAGCTGAACCGGGCGGTGGCGCTGGCCAAGCGAGATGGAGCGAGGGCTGGGTTGCAGGCGATCGAAGCGATCCTGGGGCGGGGCGAGTTGCTCGATTACCACCTGGCCCATGCCGCGCGGGCCGAACTGCATCGGCAGTTGGGGCAGGATGAGCAGGCCCGGGTCGCCTGGCGCCAGGCCCTGGCGCTTACCCGGCAAGGGCCGGAGCGGCGGCATATCGAGCGGTGTCTGCGGGAGTTGGGGTGAGAAAGAGCTGAGCAAGCGCAAGGCCCGTGGGAGCGGGTTTACCCGCGAATACCGTGTGGCATGCTGTGCGGGTAAACCCGCTCCCACAGGGCGCCGTATCAGCTGGCGACGAAATTTGGCGGGGTGACCAGTTCGACGGTCTGCTGTTTGCGCGGTGCGAGGATCTCGGCGACGCCTTCGACGACCAGCTCGTCGTTCTGGTTGTATACATTGGTGGCGATGCGCACCTTGAACTTGGGCAGTTTCTCGAGAATCTCAAGGCGCACGGTCAGGGTGTCGCCGATCTTCACCGGCTTCTGGAAGCTCATCTGCTGGCCCAGGTAGATGGTCCCGGGGCCCGGAAGGGTGCAGGCCACCGCGGCGCTTATCAAAGCGCCACTGAACATGCCATGGGCGATGCGCTCGCGGAACATGCTCTTGGCCGCGAACTCGGCGTCCAGGTGCACCGGATTGTGGTCACCGGACATCGCGGCGAACAGCTGGATGTCGCGCTCCTGCACGGACTTTTCATAGCTGGCTTTCTGCCCGACTTCGAGGGCTTCGTAGGGCGTGTTGGTGACCTGGGGCATCGGGGCTTCCTTAGGAGGGCGGACGGGGAAGTGTACATCATTCACTGCGGGCAGGGCGGCCAAGGGCCAGGGCCTGCTCCAGCCAGCCGAGGATATCGGCGGTGACCTCGTCGCGGTTGGTTTCGTTGAGCAGTTCGTGCCGGGCCTCGGGGTACAGGCGCAGTTGCACGTGCCGGTTGCCGGTCGCGCGCAGGGCAGCGGCCAGACCTTTCAGACGCTTGCCGGCACTGACCGGATCACATTCGCCGCCGATCACCAGGATGGGCAGGTTCGGGTCGATCTGCGCCAGGTTCTTCGGCTGGCTGATCTGCGCCAGGCCTTGGAGCAGGTCAACCCACAGCTGGTTGCAGCAGCGAAAGCCGCACAGCGGGTCGGCGACGTACTGGTCGACTTCGTCAGTATCGCGGCTGAGCCAGTCGAAGGCAGTGCGGTTGGGCCTGAAGGCCTTGTTGAACGAGCCGAACGACAGCCAGTCGAGCAGCGCGCTCTTGCCCAGCGGCCCTTGGCGCCAGGTTTCGGCACGGGCTACCAGGGAGGCGGTGCGGTACAGCAGGGGGGGGTGGAAGTTCGAGCCACTGAGCACGGCGCCCTGCAGGCTGGCGCTGTGGTGCATCAGGTACGCTTGGGCGATGTAGCTGCCCATGCTGTGGCCGAACAGGAACAGCGGTGTACCAGGGAATTGTTGGCCGATGTGCTGGGCGATAAGGCCCAGGTCGTTGACTACGGTGGTCCAGCCATGATGACGGGCGAACAGGCCCAGGCAGCCCAGCTCGGCGGTACGGCCATGGCCACGCAGGTCCGGGGCGAGCAGCGCGAAACCTGCATCCGCCAGGGCATGGCCCAGACGCCGGTAGCGACCGGCATGCTCGGCCATGCCATGGGCCAGCAGCACCACGGCCTTGACCGGGGTGGTCGGCAACCACTGGTGGACATAGAGGCTGCAATGCTCGCTGGCAGGCAGCCAGAAGGCGTCATGGGGCATGGAAGGTCCTTTGCGCACGGCTTCGAGACAGTGTATGCGCAATGGCGCCGAATGCAGGAAGACAACAAATAAGATTCACAATGTTAATGGCGGCACTTGGCTTGTATGCCTCCTGCGTCTTACCTGCTAACGTCGGTTCAACACCCTTTTGCCTGTGTGGGCAAAGAGGTAGGGATAGCTTCGGGCAGAGGAACAACTATAAATGCAAGCCGACTTCTGGAACGACAAGCGCCCGGCGGGCGTGCCTTCCACCCTCGATATCAATGCCTACCAATCCGTGGTCGATGTCTTCGAACGCTCCTGCAAGTGCTTCGCCGACCGCCCGGCCTTCAGCAACCTGGGCGTGACCCTCAGCTATGCCGACCTCGATCGCCACTGCGCGGCCTTCGCGGCCTGGCTGCAGCAGCACACCGACCTCGTCCCGGGCGATCGCATCGCCGTGCAGATGCCCAACGTGCTGCAATACCCTATCGCCGTGTTCGGTGCCATGCGCGCCGGCCTGATCGTGGTCAACACCAACCCGCTCTATACCGCGCGCGAGATGCGCCACCAGTTCAAGGATTCCGGCGCCCGCGCCCTGGTGTACCTGAACATGTTCGGCCAGCGCGTGCAGGAGGTGCTCGGCGAGACCGACATCCAGTACCTGATCGAGGCGAAGATGGGCGACCTGCTGCCCACCGCCAAGGGCTGGCTGGTCAACACCGTGGTCGACAAAGTGAAGAAGATGGTCCCGGCCTACAACCTGCCCCAGGCCGTGTCGTTCAAGCAGGTGATGCGCCAGGGCCGCGGCCTGTCGCCCAGGCCGGTGGCGCTGGCGCTCGACGACATCGCCGTGCTGCAGTACACCGGCGGCACCACCGGCCTTGCCAAGGGTGCCATGCTCACCCACGGCAACCTGGTCGCGAATATGTTGCAGGTGCTGGCCTGCTTCGCCCAGCACGGCCCCGACGGCCAGCGGCTGATCAAGGACGGCGAGGAGGTGATGATCGCGCCGCTGCCGCTGTACCACATCTATGCCTTCACGGCGAACTGCATGTGCATGATGGTCACCGGCAACCATAACGTGCTGATCACCAACCCCCGCGACATCCCGGGCTTCATCAAGGAACTGGGCAAGTGGCGGTTCACCGCGCTGCTGGGCTTGAACACGCTGTTCGTCGCTCTGATGGACCACCCCGGTTTCAAGGCCCTGGATTTCTCCGCCCTCAAGGTCACCAACTCAGGCGGCACGGCGCTGGTGAAGGCCACCGCCGAACGCTGGGAGCAACTGACGGGCTGTCGCATCGTCGAGGGCTATGGCCTGACCGAAACCTCTCCGGTGGCCAGCACCAACCCCTATGGCGAGCTGGCACGCCTGGGCACCGTGGGCATCCCGGTGCCGGGCACGGCGTTCAAGGTCATCGACGACCAAGGCAACGAACTCCCCCTGGGCGAGCGGGGCGAGCTCTGCATCAAGGGGCCGCAGGTCATGAAGGGCTACTGGCAGCAGCCCGAGGCCACCGCCGCCACACTGGATGCCGAGGGTTGGCTGAAGACGGGCGATATCGCCGTGATCGACCCCGACGGTTTTACCCGTATCGTCGATCGCAAGAAGGACATGATCATCGTCTCGGGTTTCAACGTGTACCCCAACGAGATCGAGGATGTGGTCATGGGGCACCCGAAGGTCGCCAACTGCGCGGCCATCGGCGTGCCGGACGAACGTTCCGGCGAGGCGGTCAAGCTGTTCGTGGTGCCCCGCGAGGGCGGGCTGGATGTCGATGAGCTCAAGGCGTTCTGCAAGGCCAACTTCACAGGCTACAAGGTACCCAAGCACATCGTGCTGCGCGATTCATTGCCCATGACGCCGGTGGGTAAGATCCTGCGCCGCGAGCTGCGTGATATCGCCTGATCCCTGGCGGGCTTCCGAACAGGCAGGCTAGGGATGAACCGCTCTAGCCTGCCTTTTTCGGGCTGAATTGCGACGTTTTGGTTAAATACTCTAAAAATGACCTATATAGTTCTTTGAGTCATTTTTGTGACCGATAAGGCCGATTCGGGCTCTAGTCGACCCTTGGCAAAGCTGTTACTCTCGGCGCGCTTTCGGATGATCCGGTTTGCAATGAGCCGTCATCTCATATCAATAATAAACGCACAATGCGTGACGAATTGGCTGTTGCTGAAGGAGCGGGCTTCCATGATCGAAAATTTTTGGAAGGATAAGTACCCAGCCGGAATTACGGCTCAAATCAATCCTGACGAATTCCCCAATATCCAGGCGGTACTCAAGCAATCCTGCCAACGCTTTGCCGACAAACCGGCCTTTAGCAACCTGGGCAAGACCCTGACCTACGGTGAGCTCTACACGCTCTCGGGCGCTTTCGCCGCTTGGCTGCAACAGCATACCGACCTCAAGCCCGGCGACCGCATCGCCGTGCAATTGCCCAATGTCCTGCAATACCCCGTAGCCGTGTTCGGCGCCATGCGCGCCGGCCTGATCGTGGTCAACACCAACCCGCTGTACACCGCGCGGGAAATGGAGCACCAGTTCAACGACTCCGGCGCCAAGGCCCTGGTATGCCTGGCCAACATGGCCCACCTCGCCGAGAAGGTGGTGCCCAAGACCCAGGTCAAGCACGTCATCGTCACCGAAGTGGCCGACCTGCTGCCGCCGCTCAAGCGCCTGTTGATCAACAGCGTGATCAAGTACGTGAAGAAGATGGTGCCGGCCTACAACCTGCCGGGCGCCGTGCGCTTCAACGATGCCCTGGCCCTGGGCAAGGGTGGCGCGGTGACCGAGGCCAACCCCCAGCCCAACGACGTCGCAGTGCTGCAGTATACCGGCGGTACCACGGGGGTTGCCAAGGGCGCCATGCTGACCCACCGCAACCTGGTAGCCAATATGCTGCAATGCCGGGCGCTGATGGGCTCCAACCTGCATGAGGGGTGCGAGATCCTCATCACCCCGCTGCCGCTGTACCACATCTATGCGTTCACCTTCCATTGCATGGCCATGATGCTGATCGGCAACCACAACGTGCTGATCAGCAACCCGCGTGACTTGTCGGCGATGGTCAAGGAGCTGGGCAAGTGGAAGTTCAGCGGCTTCGTCGGGCTCAACACCCTGTTCGTCGCCCTGTGCAACAACGATGCCTTCCGCGCCCTGGACTTCTCGGCGTTGAAGATCACCCTGTCCGGCGGCATGGCCTTGCAGTTGAGCGTGGCCGAGCGCTGGAAGGCGGTGACCGGTTGCGCCATCTGCGAAGGCTACGGCATGACCGAGACCAGCCCGGTAGCGGCGGTCAACCCGGCCGAGGCCAACCAGGTCGGCACCATCGGCATTCCGGTGCCTTCCACCCTGTGCAAGGTCATCGATGACAGCGGTCGCGAACTGGGCCTGGGCGAGGTCGGCGAGCTGTGCGTCAAGGGCCCGCAGGTCATGAAGGGCTACTGGCAGCGCGAGGACGCCACCGCCGAGATCCTCGACCAGGACGGTTGGCTGAAGACCGGCGACATCGCGGTGATCCAGCCGGACGGCTACATGCGCATCGTCGATCGCAAGAAGGACATGATCCTGGTGTCCGGCTTCAACGTGTATCCCAACGAGCTCGAAGATGTGCTGGCTGGCTTGCCGGGCGTGCTGCAGTGCGCGGCGATCGGCGTGCCGGACGAGAAGTCGGGCGAGGTGATCAAGATGTTCATCGTCGTCAAGCCGGGCATGACCCTGACCAAGGAGCAGGTGATGGAGCACATGCGCGCCAATGTCACCGGCTACAAGGTGCCGCGCTACATCGAGTTCCGCGATGCGCTGCCGACCACCAACGTCGGCAAGATCCTGCGTCGCGAGCTGCGCGATGAAGAGCTGAAGAAACAGGGCCTGAAGAAGATCGCCTGACCCGCAGGCGGCGCGGTCTCTGGAGCGGCCTTGTGCCGCGAAAGGGCTGCAAGGCACGCCCCGGCTTTTGCAGCATCGCTGATCGGGGCCGCTTTGCGGCCCTTTCGCGGCACAAGGCCGCTCCAGGGGGCGCGGAGTCAGCGCAGTTTCTCGAGCATCTGGTAGTACCACATCCCCGCCGCCAGCAGCGGATTGCCCAGTAGGTCCCCCATCGGTACCTTGATGTGCTTGCACGCCGCGAAGGTGTCGAATTTCTCCAGCGTTCCGGTCAGGGCTTCGGCCATGATCTCGCCCATGATGTGGCTGGTGGCGATGCCATGCCCTGAATAGCCCTGGCAATACCAGACGTTGTCCGAAAGCTTGCCCAACTGCGGGATACGGTTGACCACGATGCCCATGGCGCAACTCCACTTGAACTCGATCGGCACGCCCTTGAGCGCCGGGAAGGTGCGCTCGATGCAGGGGCGCAGCTCGCCTTCGATATCCCGCGAATCCTTGCCCGAGTAGTTGGCGCCGCCGCCGAACAGCAGGCGTTTGTCCGCCGTCAGGCGGTAGTAGTCGAGGACGAAACGGCAGTCGTACACCGCCAGGTCCTGGGGGTTGATCTGTTCGGCCAGCTCACCCAGCGGTGCAGTGGTGACGATGCCGCCCATGGCCGGGAAGATCTTGCCCTTGAGCTGGCGCTTTTCCAGCTTGTGGTAGACATCGCCTGCCAGCAGCACCTGACGTGCCTCGATGCGGCCTTGGGCGGTGACCACCGCCGGGCGCGGGCCATGGATGATCTCCAGTACCTCGGAGTTTTCGTATACCAAAGCGCCCAGGGAATGGGCGGCGCGGGCCTCGCCCATGCACAGGTTGAGCGGGTGCAGGTGCAGGTTGCGGCGGTTCTTCAAGGCGCCCAGGTACAGCGGGCTCTGCAGGTGCTGGCCGACCGCGGCGCGGTCGAGCAACTGCACCTGGTCGCCCATGCCACGGCGCTGCGCCTCGTCGTAGCTGGCTTGCAGCTCGCTCATGTGCGACGGCTTCATCGCCGCGTGCAGGTGGCCGCGCTTGAGATCGCAATCGATACCGTAACGCGCCACGCGCTGCTCGATGATCTGGTGCCCGCGCCAGCGCAGGTGCCAGATGAAATCGTCTACCTCGCTGCCCAGGCGATTGCGCATCTGCGTGCGCATGGCCTCGTCGCCCGAGAGGCTGCCGGTGACTTGGCCGCCGTTGCGCCCGCTGGCGCCCCAGCCGATCCGGTTGGTTTCGACGATGGCCACCTTCAGGCCTCGCTCGGCCAGCTCCACTGCCGTGGCGACTCCGGTGAAACCGCCGCCGATGATGGCCACGTCCACCTGCTCGGTGCCGGTGAGCGTCGGGTAGGCGGTCGGGTCGTTGAGCGTGGCGCTGTAGTAGGACGGTGCCCGTTGCGCCGCCAGGTTGTTCGATGCTGCGTTCATGTCGATTCCTTCAAACGGATTAGGCTCATGCCTGGTGCAGATACCAGCGCCAGTCCTGTTCGCCGACTTCGGCCATGAACTGGCGGTACTCGGCGCGCTTGACCTTCAGGTAGACCCCGAGGAAGGCCTCGCCCAGAGCTTCCCGGGCCCACGTCGAATGCTCCAGGGCCTCCAGGGCGGTCAGCCACTCGGTGGGCAGGTGCTCCTTGGCTTGGGCGTAGCCGTTGCCTTGCACAGGCGCACCGGGGTCGAGCTGCTCGCGTACACCCCGGTGGGCGGCGGCGAGAATAGCTGCTGCGGCCAGGTACGGGTTGGCATCGGCGCCGCAAATACGATGTTCCACGTGGCGGCTGTTGGCCGGCCCACCGGGCACCCGCAGGCTCACGGTACGGTTGTCGACGCCCCAGGTCGGCGCCAGGGGCGCATAGCTGTTGGCCTGGAAGCGCCGGTAGGAGTTGGCGTTGGGGCAGAACAGCAGCAAAGACTCGCGCAGGTGGCGCAACATGCCGCCGACCGCCTGGCGCAGCAGCGGGGTACCGGCCGGGTCGTGGCTGGCGAACAGGTTGTTGCCCTCGGCATCGGCCAGGCTCAGGTGCATGTGCATGCCGGTGCCGGCCAGGTGGGCGAAGGGCTTGGCCATGAAGCAGGCCTGCATGCCATGCGCGTTGGCGATGCCCTTGACCAGGCGCTTGTAGCGCACGGCCTGGTCCATGGCCTGCAAGGCAGGGCCGTGTTCCAGGGTGATTTCCACCTGGCCGGGCGCGTATTCGGAGATCGCCGTGCGCGCGGGGATGCCCTGGGCCTTGCAGGCGGCATAGAGGTCGGCGAGGAAGGGTTCGATCTGCTCGAGTTCTCGCAGCCCGTACACCTGGGTGGCGTGTGGGCGACCGCCATCGCTGTCCAGTGCCGGTTGCGGGCGCCCCTGCGCGTCGCGTTGCTGATCGAGCAGGTAGAACTCCAGCTCGCAGGCCATCACCGGGTGGTAGCCGTCGGCCTCGAGCGCTTCGAGGGTGCGCAGCAATACATGACGCGGGTCGGCCACGCTGGCCGGCAGGCCCTCGCTGGGGTGCATGCTCACCTGCACGGCGGCGGTCGGCACGCGTCGCCAGGGCAGGCGTACCAGGCTGCCTTCGAGCGGGTAGGCGCGGCAGTCGATATCGCCCACGTCCCAGACCAGGCCGGAGTCTTCCACGTCCTCGCCATTGAGGGTCAGGCCGAGAATGGTGCTGGGCAGGGGGCGGCCGCTTTCGTACACCGCCAGCAGCTCGTCGCGGTGCAGCAGCTTGCCACGGGGCACGCCGTTGGCGTCGAGGATGAACAGCTCGAACAGCTCGATATCAGGGTTGTCGGCCAGGAAGCGCCTGGCCTGGTCGGGGTTGGCAAAGTGCATGATGTTCGCTCGCGCCCGCAGGCGCACAGGGCCGTCGCACGCAGGCGGCGGCTCGTACCGGGAAACCGGCCGAAGGTGGCCGGGACAGGTCAGAGAGGCGTGAACGAAGTATCCGGCGGGCGTGCGTGGCGGCAGTGCCACAGGGCCCAGAAGGCGAGGATGACATGTACCAGCGGGTTTTCGCCGGCGCGCGCCTTGGCCTTGGGAAGGGCCGGGTGCGCATTGCTCGAGGGGCGGATCATGCCTGGATACTCACATGGGGTATAAGGTTGATTAAAGCAGTGAATGGCAACGTTCATTCCGTGGTTGGCTAAACATTCTCAAGCAACGATGCAAATGCTGTCGGAAGGCCTTGTGCCGCGAAAGGGCGCGAGGCCGCTCCTTCAGTGCAGGCAGCACAGACAGCAAAGCGGTCGCAAATCTGCGACAATCGCGCATCTTTCGAATGCCGATCATGAAAAAGCAGGCCCACCTGCATCACCAAAAAGCCCCATGACAGACCACTCAATCGACCAACTCCTGAAGAACCTTGACCACGCCATGATCGCCGACCGCCATCGGCTGCGGCGTCAACTGCACGAGCTGCGCAAGCGCCCCGACGAGGCGAAGCAGGCGTCGTGGGTGGAAAAGGTCCAGGCTTCCTGCGCCCAGGTCGTGGCCCGCGAGCAGAGCGTGCCGAGCATCCGCTACGACGACAGCCTGCCCATCGCGGCCAAGCGCGACGAAATCAAGAAGGCCCTGGCCGAGCACCAGGTGCTGGTGATCGCCGGCGAGACCGGCTCGGGCAAGACCACCCAGTTGCCGAAGATCTGCCTGGAGATGGGCCGCGGTCGCCACGGCCTGATCGCCCACACCCAGCCGCGTCGGATCGCCGCGCGCAGCGTGGCGGCGCGGGTGGCCGAAGAACTGGGCACGCCCTTGGGCGGGCTGATCGGCTACCAGGTGCGCTTCGAGGACCAGAGCGATGCCGGTACCCTGGTCAAGCTGATGACCGACGGCATCCTGCTGGCCGAGACCCAGCACGACCGCTTCCTCGAGCGCTACGACACGATCATCGTCGACGAAGCCCACGAGCGCAGCCTGAACATCGACTTCCTGCTCGGCTACCTGAAGACCCTGCTGCACCGCCGCCCGGACCTGAAGCTGATCATCACCTCGGCGACCATCGACCTGGAGCGCTTCTCCAAGCATTTCGACGGCGCGCCGATCATCGAGGTGTCGGGCCGCACCTTCCCGGTGGAGACTTGGTACCGCCCGTTGACCAGCGAGCAGGACGAGGAGGGCAACCGCGTCGAGGACGACCTCACTGTCGACCAGGCGATCCTCGCCACCCTGGACGAACTGGCCCATCACGAGCGCAGCGAGGGCAAGGGCCCCGGTGATGTGCTGGTGTTCCTGCCGGGCGAGCGGGAGATCCGCGATGCCGCCGAGATCCTGCGCAAGGCCCAGTTGCGCCACACCGAGATCCTGCCGCTGTATGCGCGCCTGACGCCAGCCGAGCAGCAGAAGATCTTCCAGCCCCATACCGGGCGCCGGGTAGTACTTGCCACCAACGTTGCCGAAACGTCGCTGACCGTGCCGGGCATCCGCTACGTGATCGACACCGGTACTGCGCGCATCAGCCGCTACAGCTACCGGGCCAAGGTTCAGCGCCTGCCCATCGAGGCGGTGTCGCAAGCCAGCGCCAACCAGCGCAAGGGCCGTTGCGGGCGGGTCGAGCCGGGCATCTGCGTGCGTCTGTACAGCGAAGAAGACTTCAACGCCCGGCCGGCGTTCACCGACCCTGAGATCCTGCGCACCAACCTGGCCGCGGTGATCCTGCAGATGCTGCACCTGCGCCTGGGCGCGATCGATGCCTTCCCGTTCATCGAGCCGCCGGATGGCAAGGCCATCAGCGACGGCTTCAACCTGTTGCAGGAGCTCTCGGCGGTCAATCGCGAAAACCAGCTGACCCCGCTGGGCCGCCAGCTGGCACGCCTGCCGATCGACCCACGCCTGGGCCGCATGCTGCTCGAAGGCGCCCGCCAGGGCAGCCTGCAGGAAGTGCTGATCGTCGCCAGTGCCCTGTCGGTGCAGGACCCCCGCGAGCGCCCACCGGAGCGCCAGCAGGCGGCTGACCAGGCCCATGCCCAGTGGAAGGACACCGACTCCGATTTCGCCGCCCTGGTCAACCTTTGGCGGGGCTTCGAGGAGCAGCGCCAGGCCTTGACCGCCAACCCGCTGCGCAATTGGTGCCGCAAGCACTTCCTTAGCTACCTGCGCCTGCGTGAATGGCGCGACGCCCACCGCCAGCTCTCGCTGATCTGCCGCGACCTGCAATTGGCGGTCAACAAGGAGCCGGCAGACTTCCCACGTATGCACAAGGCCATCCTCAGTGGCCTGTTGAGCCAGATCGGCCACAAGACCGAAGACGGCGACTACCAGGGCGCGCGCCAGCGGCGCTTCTGGGTCCACCCGTCCTCCGGCATCGGCCGCAAGCGCCCACAGTGGGTGATGGCCGCAGAGCTTGTGGAAACCACCAAGCTCTATGCACGTATGGTGGCCAAGATCGAACCGGACTGGATCGAGCCGCTGGCCACCCACCTGGTCAAGAAGAACCATTTCGAGCCGCATTGGGAGAAGAAGCGCGGCCAGGTGGTCGCCTACGAGCAGATCACCCTGTATGGCCTGATCCTGGTCGGTCGCCGGCCGGTGCACTTCGGCCCGATCGACCCGGTGGTGTCCCGCGAGCTGTTCATCCGTGACGGCTTGGTAGGTGGCCAGATCCAGTCGCGGGCCAAGTGCCTGGCGGCCAACAAGCGCCTGCTCGAGCAGCTCGACGAACTGGAGGCCAAGGCCCGGCGACGGGACATCCTGGCCGACGAGGAAACCCTGTACGCCTTCTACGAGGCGCGCCTGCCGGCAGAGATCCACCAGAGTGCGACCTTCGACAGCTGGTACCGGGTCAACAGCCAGAAGGACCCGAACCTGCTGATCATGCGCGAAGAGGACGTGCTGGCCCGCGAAGCCAGTGAAGTGACCGCCGCGCAATACCCAGACAGCCTGCAGGTGGGGGACTTGCGCCTGCCATTGACCTACCACTTCGAGCCGGGCCACCCCCGTGACGGCGTTACCGTGCGTGTGCCGGCACCGCTGCTGCCGAGCCTGCCGGGCGAGCGCCTGGAGTGGCTGGTACCCGGCCTGCTGGAGGCCAAGTGCGTGGCCTTGGTGCGCAACCTGCCCAAGGCCCTGCGCAAGAACTTCGTGCCGGTACCCGATTTCGTCAAGGCGGCCCTGGCCCGCATGACCTTCGGCCAGGGCGCCTTGCCCCAGGCCCTGGGCCAGGAACTGCTGCGCATGACCGGCGCCCGGGTGCCGGACGACGCCTGGGCCGAAGCGGCCGGGCTGGTGGAAGGGCACCTGCGCATGAACGTCGAGGTGGTCGACGGCCAGGGCAAGTTCCTTGGCGAAGGCCGTGACCTGGCCGAACTGACCGCGCGTTTCGCCGCTGCGAGCCAGGCCGCACTGGCCATGCCGCGCAACGAAAAAGCCGAGCAGCCGGTGCAGGCCAAGGCGTTCGCCGAGGTGGCGCAAACCGCCCAGCAGAAGATCGCCGGCCTGTCGCTGACGGTGTATCCGGCGCTGGTGGAAGAGGCCGGGGCAGTGCGCGAGGGGCGTTTCTCGACCCAGGCCGAAGCCGAGTTCCAGCACCGCCGTGCGCTGCAGCGGTTGCTGCTGCAACAGCTGGCCGAGCCTGCCAAGTTCCTGCGCGGCAAGCTGCCGGGGCTGACCGAGCTGGGCCTGTTGTACCGCGAGCTGGGCCGGGTCGAGGCGTTGGTGGAGGATATCCTCCTGGCCAGCCTGGACAGCTGCATCCTCGAAGGCGAGGCGCCGTTGCCGCGTGACGGTGCAGCGCTCGCCGCGCTGGCCGAGCGCAAGCGCGGCAGCTGGGCCGAGCATGCCGAGCGTCTGGCCCGCCAGACCCTGGAGGTGCTCAAGCTGTGGCATGGCTTGCAGAAGCGCTTCAAGGGCAAGATCGACCTGAGCCAGGCGGTCGCCTTGAACGACATCAAGCAGCAGCTCGCCAACCTGGTGTATCCAGGCTTCGTACGCGAGACGCCCGCGGCCTGGTTCAAGGAATTGCCGCGCTATCTCAAGGCGGTGGAGCTGCGTCTGGAGAAGCTCGGTTCGCAGGTGCAGAAGGACCGGGTGTGGAGCGGCGAGCTGGCCAACCTGTGGACCCAGTACAAGGCCCGCGCCGACAAGCATGCCCAGGAGGGCAAGCGGGACGAACAGCTTACCCTGTACCGCTGGTGGCTGGAGGAATACCGGGTGTCGTTGTTCGCCCAGCAGCTGGGCACCAAGGTGCCGGTTTCCGACAAGCGTCTGTCCAAACAGTGGTCCCAGGTGGAAGCCTAAACCTAGGGAAATGTGGCAAACTTGCGGGAATTTGGGCCGCTGTGCGGCCCATCGCAGGGCAAGCCTGCTTCTACAGGAACCGCGCCTATCCTGAGAGTGCGGGCTTGTCTTGTGATCGAGGGCACGGCCCTCGCGTATAAGTTGGCACTAAAGTGCCATTATCTTGCCTTTTCCGGCCAGCGCCGCGTGGCGATGGCCTCTGACCAGAGGAACGACCGTGCATAACGTCGTGATCAGCGGCACCGGCCTGTATACCCCGGCCCAGAGCATTTCCAACGAAGAGCTGGTGACGTCCTTCAACACCTGGGCGCAGCAGTACAACCAGGACAACGCCGCCGCCATCGAGCGGGGCGAGCTGAAGGCCGCGCCGCTGTCCGACGCGGCCTTCATCGAGAAGGCTTCCGGCATCAAGAGCCGCTTCGTCATGGACAAGGCCGGCATCCTCGACCCGCAGCGCATGAAGCCGCGCCTGCCGGAGCGCTCCAATGACGAGCCGTCGATCCTCTGCGAAATGGCCGTGGCCGCCGCCCGCCAGGCCCTTGAGCGTGCAGGCCGCACGCCCGCCGACGTGGACGGGGTGATCGTCGCCTGCTCCAACCTGCAGCGCCCGTACCCGGCCATCTCCATCGAAGTGCAACAAGCACTGGACATCCAGGGCTTTGCCTTCGACATGAACGTGGCCTGCTCCTCGGCCACCTTCGGCATCCAGACCGCCGCCAACAGTGTGCAACTGGGCCAGGCCCGAGCGGTGCTGATGGTCAACCCGGAGATCTGCACCGGGCACCTGAACTTCCGTGACCGCGACAGCCACTTCATCTTCGGCGATGCCGCTACCGCCGTACTGGTCGAACGCGCCGACCAGGCCACCTCGGTGCACCAGTTCGAGATCGTCAGCACCAAGCTGTGGACCGGCTTCTCCAACAACATCCGCAATAACTTCGGTTTCCTCAACCGTGCGGCGGAGGAGGGGATCGACGCCCCAGACAAGCTGTTCGTGCAGGAAGGCCGCAAGGTATTCAAGGAGGTCTGCCCGAAGGTCGCCGAGCTGATCGGCCAGCACCTGGAGGAAAACGACCTGCAACCGAACGACGTCAATCGCTTCTGGCTGCACCAGGCGAACCTCAGCATGAACCACCTGATCGTCAAGAAGCTGCTGGGGCGTGAGGTCGCCGAGGAGGATGCACCGGTGATTCTGGACCGTTATGCCAACACCAGTTCGGCGGGCTCGGTGATTGCCTTCCACCTGTACCAGGATGACCTGCCCAAGGGCGCGCTGGGCGTGCTGAGCTCGTTTGGTGCGGGGTATTCGATCGGCAGCGTGATCCTGCGCAAGCGCTGATCCCTTGTAGCGTCTGCATTGGCCCAATCGCCGGCAAGCCGGCTCCCACGGGACTGTCACGATCCTGTGGGCGCCGGCTTGCCGGCGATTGGGCCAATGCATTTGCAGCAGGCAAAAAAAGCGGGAAGCGCCGGATGGGGTCGGCACTTCCCGCCTGAGTGACGCAGGGGAGCTTGCGCTTAGAACTTGGCTTCCAGGTCGACCTGCAGGGTGTCGACGTCGGCATTGCTGTTCGGCAGCTGGGACAGGTCGGTCTTGGCCATCAGGTAGGCTGCGCCCAGCGAGAAGTTCTTGTCGATCTCGTAGCCAACCTTGAACTTGTGACCGCGCGAACCGGTGAAGCCGGCACCGAAGTCGGAGTCGGTGAAGGCGCTGACCACCGCGTTGCGCTGCACGTCGCGGTAGTTGTAGTCCAGGCTCCAGGCACCGAGCTTGGTCTTCAGGCCGGCCAGCCAGGCCTTGTCTTCGCCGTCGGTGCTCTCGGTGTTCTTCACGTACTGGCCGTAGGCCGACAGCGGGATGGCGAAGCCGGTGAAGTCCACCTGGCCGAAGCCTTCCACCAGGTTGAACTCGTTGGTGGTGTTGCCGAAGGCGCGCAGGGCTGCCGATTCCTTGTCGTTGTCATAGCCGTAGATGCTGGTACCCACGGTGACCTTGACGGTGTCGGCCGCATCGAAGCGTGCGCCCAACTGGCCGTGGTACAGCTGGGCGTCATGCTTGAACTGCACGCCGTCGCCATCCACGTTGTCCTTGAGGTTGTAGTGGCCGGCGCTGCCGAACAGCTCGGCGCCGCCCAAGTCGGTCTTGTAGGTGACGGCCACGCCTTCGGGGTTGATATCGCTGTCCCAGATGATGTCGCCCATGCTCACCCAAGGCTGAGGCATCTTGCCGCCGATCAGGTGCAGGTTCGGCACGGCGGTCGGGTGCCAGTCGAGGTAGGCCAGGTCTACCCACAGCGACTTCTTGTCGAAGTAGTTGTCCAGGCTCTGGTTGGTGGAGCGCGCATCGGAACTGCTGCCGGTGGCAACGCGGATGCCGGCATCGACCTGCGGGTTGATCTGGCTGTAGAAGCCGACGCGGGCACGGACGCGTTCGCGGTCCTGGTTGCCGCTGCGGCTGTTGGGGTTGTCGACGTTGACGTCTTCGTAGCGCAGGCGCACGTCGCCCTTGATCTGGGTCTTGGCGGCCCATGCCACTTTCTGCTCGAAGGAGCTCAGGCGGTCGGCCTGGGCCTTCTGCTCTGCCTTTTCCTTGGTTTCCTTGGCCAGATCGGCCTGCAGTTCGTTGTACTGCGCCTGGTTGATCGAGCCGTTGGCGCGGAGCATCTCGAGCAGCTTGGCGTCGACTGCAGCACTGGCCGGAGCGCTCAGTGCCAGCATCATGCCGGTGAGGCTTACTCCGGTAAGTGTAGAAACAAGACGCATAAGGTTCTCCCTGTTGGAAAAAGTTGGGGAGGCTCTTGCGCCTGCCCCTTAGTTGGCATGCCTTCGGAAAGCCCCTGGTTAGAGAGGTTTTTGGGGTTCCGAAAAACAGGCGCCAGTATTGCGGGGAGGAATGACAGAATAATGTCTATTTGATGGCACTGCGGTTAAGCGAGGTTGAGTGTGCGCGTTCATTTGAGTGTCGCGACCCACTTGGGGATACTGGCCACTTCCTGGCCTGTGAGTCGACATCGTGACCAGCCTGTACAGCCTTGCCCATCTACGTGACCTGCCGGCGGTGACCTGGGATGCCCTGGTGCCTTGCGGCCAGCCGTTCCTGCGCCATGCCTTCCTCAGCGCTTTGGAGGACAGCGGCAGCGTCGCGCCCGCGACCGGCTGGGCGGCCGAGCATCTGGTGCTGGAGCGCGATGGGCAGGTGCGTGCAGTGCTGCCTGCCTACCGCAAGTGGCACTCCTTCGGTGAGTACGTGTTCGATCACGGCTGGGCCGATGCCTGCGAACGCGCGGGCATCCGCTACTACCCCAAGCTGCTCGGCGCGATACCGTTCAGCCCGGTGAGCGGTCCGCGCCTGCTGGCGGCCGAGCCAGCCGATGGGGTGCTCATGCTGCAGGCCATTCCCGAGTACCTGGGCAAGGGCGAGCTCTCCGGCGCGCACATCAATTTCACCGACAGCGCCCTCGACGAGCGTATCGCCGGCTTGCCAGGGTGGATGGAACGCCTGGGTTGTCAGTTCCACTGGCATAACCGCGGTTACCGCGACTTCCAGGATTTCCTCGATACCCTGAGTTCCCGCAAGCGCAAGCAGATGCGCAAGGAGCGCGAGCAGGTGGCCGGGCAGGGGATCGACTTCCGCTGGTTGCGCGGTGAGGAACTGAGCGAGGCGCAGTGGGACTTCGTCTACCTGTGCTATGCCAACACCTATGCGGTGCGGCGTCGTACGCCCTATCTGACCCGCGAATTCTTCAGCCTGCTGGCCGAGCGCATGCCCGAGGCGGTGCGGGTGGTGGTGGCTCGCCAGCACGGGCGCGAGGTGGCCATGGCCCTGAGCCTGGTCGGTGGTGACAGCCTGTATGGGCGTTATTGGGGGTGCCTGGACGAATTCGATCGGCTGCATTTCGAAACCTGCTTCTATCAGGGCATGACGTTCGCCATTGAAGAAGGGCTGCAGCGGTTCGATGCCGGGGCCCAGGGTGAACACAAGCTGATCCGCGGCTTCGAGCCGGTGCTGACCCGGTCGTGGCATTACCTGTTGCACCCGGGGTTGCGCCGGGCGGTGGGGGATTTCCTCGAGCAGGAGCGGGCAGGGGTGAGGGCCTATGCCGAGCAGGCGCGGGAGATGTTGCCTTACCGGAGGGCCTGAGCGGGCCCAATCGCGGGACAAGCCCGCTCCCACAGGTTCACCACCCTTCTTGCGGATGGCGCTGAGCCTGTGGGAGCGGGCTTGTCCCGCGATGGCAGGCGCGCGATGGAGCGGTCAATCCACCCCGACGAACCCGCCGGTCTGGTGATGCCACAACCGCGCATACAACCCGCGCTCGGCCAGCAACTCGGCATGGGTACCGCTTTCGACGATGCGCCCTTGGTCCAGCACCACCAGCCGGTCCATACGGGCGATGGTGGACAGGCGGTGGGCGATAGCGATCACCGTCTTGCCTTGCATCAAGGTCTCCAGGCTCTCCTGGATCGCCGCCTCGACTTCCGAATCCAGCGCCGAGGTGGCTTCGTCCATGATCAGGATCGGCGCATTCTTGAGCAGCACCCGGGCAATGGCGATGCGCTGGCGCTGGCCACCGGAGAGCTTGACGCCGCGCTCGCCCACATGGGCATCGAACCCAGTGCGCCCCTGGGCGTCGGAGAGCTGGGGGATGAACTCGTCGGCCCGGGCCTGGCGCACGGCCTCCCAGACTTGCGCCTCGCTGGCATCCGGCCGGCCATACAGCAGGTTGTCACGGATCGAGCGATGCAGCAGCGAGGTGTCCTGGGTGATCATGCCGATCTGCGCGCGCAGGCTGGCCTGGTTGACCTCGGCGATGTCCTGGCCGTCGATGAGGATGCGTCCGCTGTCCACGTCGTACAGACGCAGCAACAGGTTGACCATGGTCGACTTGCCGGCGCCGGAAGGGCCGATCAGGCCGATCTTCTCGCCGGGGCGGATGTCCAGGTCCAGCCCGTCGATGACCTTGTTGCCCTTGCCGTAGTGAAAGTCCACATGGTCGAAGTGCACCGCACCACGGCTGACCTGCAGTGCCGGGGCGCCAGGCTTGTCGGTGACGCTGACCGGCTGGGCGATGGTCTGCAGGCCGTCCTGGACCATGCCGATGTTCTCGAAGATGCCATTGACCACCCACATGATCCAGCCGGACATGTTGATGATGCGGATCACCAGGCCCGTGGCCAGTGCGATGGCGCCAACGGTGATCAGCGACTGGCTCCACAGCCACAGGGCCAGGCCCGTGGTGCCCACCACCAACAGGCCGTTGAGGCCGGTGATGACCACGTCCATGCTGGTGACCACCCGCGAGGCCAGCTGGGTCTTCTCGGTCTGCTCGCTGATCGCCTCGCGGGCGTACTGCTGTTCGTAGTCGGTATGGGCGAACAGCTTGAGGGTGGCGATGTTGGTGTAGCCATCGACGATGCGCCCCATCAGCTTGGAGCGGGCGTCGGAGGAAATCACCGAGCGTTCCTTGACCCGGGGTACGAAGTAGTAGAGCGCGGCGATGTAGCAGGCGATCCAGGCCAGCAATGGCAGCATCAGCCGCCAGTCGGCCTCGGCGAACAGTACCAGGGAGCTGATGGCGTAGATGAGTACGTGCCAGAGCGCGTCCACGGCCTGCACCGCCGAGTCGCGCAGGGAGTTGCCGGTCTGCATGATGCGCTGGGCGATGCGCCCGGCGAAGTCGCTCTGGAAGAAGTTCAGGCTCTGCTTGAGCACGTAGGTGTGGTTCTGCCAGCGGATCAGGCTGGTCATGCCCGGGCTGATGGTCTGGTGCACCAGCAGGTCGTGCAGGCCGAAGAACACCGGCCGCAGCACCAGGATGACCACCAGCATCCAGGCCAGCTCGCCGCTGTGCCGGCTGAAGAACTCGGTGCCTGGCGTGGCCTGGGCCAGGTCGATGATCCGGCTCAGGTAGCTGAACATGGCCACCTCGATCAGCGCGGCCACCAGGCCGACCACCAGCAGAGCGATGAAGCTGGGCCAGACCTGGCGCAGGTAATACAGGTAGAACGGCCACACCTGGTTTGGCGGCGCCTCGCTGGGTGCCTCGCGGAAAATGTCGATCAGCTGTTCGAAGCGGCGGTACAACATGGTGGACACACTCCTGTTCCATCCGACCTCAAGGCGGGTTCACATCCTTGTGAGACCTGCGATCAGTCGATGCGTTTGGCGGACGTGATGTACACCGGGTCCGCCGGTACATCGCGCATGCCTTGCTTGATGGTGGTAGGCGAGTTGACGATCTGGTCAACGACCTCCATGCCTTTGGTCACCTTGCCGAACACCGCGTAGCCACGGTCGCGGCCTGGGTTGAGGAAATCGTTATCGGCCACGTTGATGAAGAACTGGCTGGTGGCCGAGTTCGGGTCCGAGGTACGCGCCATGGCCAGGGTGCCGCGCGTGTTGGCCAGGCCGTTGCTGGCCTCGTTGCGGATGGGGTCGCGGGTCGGCTTTTGCACCATCTGGTCGGTGAAGCCGCCGCCCTGGGCCATGAAGCCTGGGATCACACGGTGGAAGATGGTGTTGTTGTAGAAGCCGCTGTCGACGTATTCGAGGAAGTTCTTCGTGCTGATCGGCGCCTTTTCGGCGTTCAGCTCGATCTCGACCTGGCCTAAGCTGGTATCCAGCACGACGTGAGGGGTCTTGTCCGAAGCCATGACGCTGGTGGCGAAGGCGACCGAGCAGGCGGTGATCAGGAGTTTTTTCAGCATGGGCTCAAAGATCCTTGAGAAGTGGAAGCCGCTGCGAGGAAGTGCAGCAGGGTCTGGTTGAAGACCTCGGGTTGGTCGAGGGGAGTAGCGTGCCGGGAATCGGCGATGACCGCCAGTGTCGCCTGGGGCATCAGGGCGACATAGCGTTCCTTGAGTTGTATCGGGGTGTAATCGTGGTCGGCGGCGATCACCAGGGTCGGGCAGCGGATCTGCCCGATGCGCGCCTGCACACCCCAGTCGACGATGGCATCGAAGCTGCGCAGGTAGGCGCGCTTGTCGTTGCGCGCCCAGCGCTGGGCCATCTTGTGGCGCAGTTCGGTTTGTTCCGGCTTGGGGAACAGCCGCTCGGCCAAGCCCTTGCCGATCGTCTCGACACTGAGGATGCGCGCCAGGCTCCAGCGCTTGATCCACCAGATCCAGTGAGCGATCGAGTTGCGTCGCACCTCAGGGGCGCTGTTGACGATGCACAGGCTGCGTAGCCAGGCGGGGTGGTCGACGGCGAACTGAAAACCCACCATGCCGCCCATGGATAGGCCGACGACGTGCACCGGGCCGGTCTGCAGGTGCTCCAGCAGGGCCAGCAGGTCGGCACTGAAGGTCGCGATCTGGTAGCCGTCGCGAGGTTTGTCGGAGCGACCATGACCGCGGATATCCATCAGAATTACCCGGTAATGGCGGCTCAACACCGGGACTTGCAGTTCCCAGTCCTGGCAGCTCGAGCCCAGGCCATGCAGCAGCACCAGGGGTTCGCCCTGGCCGTATTCCTCGTAGTGCAGCGTGCATCCTTCGTGCTCGAAATAGGCCATGGGCGCGGTCCTCTCAGGCTTGCGGGGGGGCTGCGAAGGGCTCGTCCAATGGCGCTGTGTCGAAATTGCGCAGCAGCTCGATGAGAATCTGCGTGGCCGGACCCAAGGTCTTGTCCTTGTTCGAATAAAGGTAGAACAGTGGGTGACGGCTGCCACCTTGATCCAGCGGCAGCGGCTTGAGCACGCCGTCGCGCAGCTCGCGCTCGATCATGTGCCGGGGCAGCCAGGCAAAGCCCAGGCCGCTGCTTACGAAGGTGGCGGCGGTACCCAGGCTGCCGACCGTCCAGCGCTGCTCGGCGCCGAGCCAGCCGACATCCCGTGGTTGGGCACGGCCGGAGTCGCGGATCACCACCTGCAACTGGCTTTCCAGGTCCTGGAAGGTGATTTCCCGGCCCAGGCGGTGGAGGCTGTGCTCGGGGTGGGCGACGGCGATGAATTCCACCGAGCTCAGTTCGGCGCCCAGGTAGCCGCCGATGCTGTAGCTGCTGATGGCAAGGTCGGCAATGCCTTCGTGCAGCACTTCCTCGACACCGGACAACACCTCCTCGCGCAGGCGTACCCGACACCCGCGGCTTTGCGGCATGAAGGCGCTCAGCGCCCTGACCAGGCGGGCGCTGGGGTAGGCGGCATCGACCACCACGCGCACCTCGGCCTCCCAGCCTTGCTCCATGTGGTGGGCCAGGTCCTCGAGCTGGCTGGCCTGCTTGACCAGATGGCGTGAACGGCGCAGCAGCACATTGCCGGCTTCGGTCAGCACGGCCTTGCGCCCGTCGATGCGCAGCAGCGGCACACCCAGCTGCTCCTGCATGCGCGCCACGGTGTAGCTGACCGACGATTGCGAGCGGTGCAGGGCTTCGGCGGCCTGGGCGAACCCGCCGTGGTCGACCACCGCCTGGAGGGTTCGCCACTGATCCAGGGTTACGCGTGGCGCTTTCATCTTCGGCTCCTGTTGTCCTAAGCTGCGCTCTTCCAAGGAGAGCGCCCAATGAAGAAATCTTGTGCGGCATTGCTGCTGTGCCTGCCCCTGGGGGCCATGGCCTACCCCATCGAGGTGGAGAAGGAACTGGCCGGGGTCAAGCTGGACTACACCACCTACGACACTGCCTACGACATCGGCAGCATCACCTTGAATAACTACGGGCAGGTTCCGGCGGCTTGCAAGGTGACGTTCCGCAACGGCCCCGAGGCGCCGCGGGTACGCCGGGTGAATGTACCGGCGGGCCAAAGCGTGGACGTCACCGCCAAGTTCAACCGCCAGATCATCAAGCTGCGCATCGCGGTGAACTGCAAAGCCGAATAAACGGAATAGTCGATAGATTTCACCCACTTTTTACGCTTTTTTATCGATAGGTCAAGTTTTAATCTCACCTCCATCGAATCGCAACCTTTTGTTCGCCGATGGAGGCTTCCATGTCCCGCGTATTGATCATCGAAAGCAGCGCCCGCCAGCAGGATTCCGTTTCCCGCCAGCTGACCCAGGATTTCATCCAGCAGTGGCAAGCGGCCCATCCGGGCGACGAGATCAAGCTGCGCGACCTGGCGGTGAGCCCTGTGCCGCATCTGGATGCCAACCTGCTCGGCGGCTGGATGAAGCCTGAAGAGCAGCGCAGCGCCGCAGAAGTGGATGCACTGGAGCGGTCCAATGAACTGACCGAGGAGTTGCTCGCGGCCGACGTGCTGGTGATGGCGGCGCCGATGTACAACTTCACCATCCCCAGCACCCTCAAGGCCTGGCTGGATCACGTGCTGCGTGCCGGCATCACCTTCAAGTACACCCCGACCGGCCCGCAAGGCCTGCTGACCGGCAAGCGCGCCATCGTCCTGACTGCCCGTGGCGGCATCCATGCCGGTGCCACCAGCGACCACCAGGAACCCTATCTGCGTCAGGTGATGGCCTTCATCGGCATTCATGAGGTGGACTTCATCCACGCCGAAGGCCTGAATATCAGCAGCGAATTCCACGAGAAAGGCCTGAACCAGGCCAAGGCCAGGCTGGCCGCGGTGGCCTGACGCGTAACGCATTCCCAACCCCCTGACACCCTGTTGCTCCTTTGGGTGTACCTGCCCGGCCTGATGGCCGGGCTTTTTTATGTTGGTTTTTTCGCCATGCAGGACTGACCTGTTCACGGGCAAGCCCGCTCCCGCAACCTGTGGGAGCGGATTTACCCGCGAATGGTCTGGCACTGCCCCTACACTGCGCATGGTTGAACTGCTTCGGCTCAACCCGCTAAGGTCGCCGCCTTGATACTCAAGAGGCAACCATGGGCTACCTGATAATCGTCGCGCTGATCCAGGCGTTTTCCTTCAACCTGATCGGCGTCTACCTGGCCGGCAACGTCGACAGCTACTTCGCGGTGCTGGCGCGCGTGGTGCTGGCCTTGCTGGTGTTCCTGCCGCTGACCCGCTGGCGCCAGGTGGAGCCACGCTTCATGCGCGCGATGCTGCTGATCGGGGCGTTGCAGTACGGCATCACCTATGTGTGCCTGTACCTGAGCTTCCGCGTGCTGACGGTGCCGGAGGTGCTGCTGTTCACCATTCTCACGCCCTTGCACGTGACCCTGATCGAAGACGCCCTGAACCGCCGCTTCAACTTCTGGGCGCTGCTGGCCGCCCTGGTGGCCGTGGCGGGCGCTGCGGTGATCCGCTTCGACAGCATCAGCGGTGACTTCTTCATGGGCTTCCTGTTGCTGCAACTGGCCAACTTCACCTATGCGGCAGGCCAGGTCATGTATCGCCACTTGGTGGCTCGACACCCCAGCGACCTGCCGCACTACCGGCGCTTTGGCTATTTCTACCTGGGCGCGCTGATCGTCGTGCTGCCCGCCTTCCTGTTGTTCGGCAACTACCAGCACCTGCCAGCGACCGACACACAATGGCTGGTGCTGTTGTTTCTGGGGCTGGTCCCGACGGCGTTGGGGCTGTACTGGTGGAACAAAGGCGCGTGCCTGGTTCCGGGGGCCACGTTGGCGGTGATGAACAACCTGCACGTGCCGGTGGGGTTGCTGCTGAACCTGCTGATATGGAACCAGGACGAGCCGCTGGGGCGGCTCTTCGTAGGCGGGGCGATCATCGTGGCGTCGGTGTGGATGAGCCGGTTGGGTGTGCAACGTCCGGCAACGCCGCAGGCGATGTCTCGCTGAGTTGGAGAATGAGCGGGCTTTTCCGCGATGCCGGCCCGCCCCGATAGGGGCGGGCTTGGTGTCGTATAGACATGGCAAGGGCTTCGCCCTTGATCGCGGGGCAAGCCCGCTCCTACACAGCAGGCGCGCCAGCCAATAGGGTGGCGTGGCCCTGGCTGGTCTTCAGGCCTCGCTCAGCTCGCTCAACCGTTGCGGCTCGTGAGTGGCCAGAGGCCTGGCGGCAAGCCCGATACGCATGTCATTGCCGCTGGGTTGCTGGTACAGGCTCAAGCCGAACTCGGGCAACACCGCCAGCAGGTAGTCGAAGATATCGCCCTGGATGCGCTCGTACTCGGCCCATGCGGTGGTGGTGGTGAAGCAGTAGATCTCCAGCGGCACGCCCTCGGCCGTGGTCTGCATCTGGCGGACCATGCAGGTCATGCCTTGCTGCACGTCGGGGTGGTTCTTCAGGTAGGCCAGGGCGAAGGCGCGGAAGGTGCCGATGTTGGTCAGCTTGCGGCGGTTGGCGGCGAGTTCGGCCACCGGCCCCAGGGCTTCGTTCCAGGTGCTCAGTTCCTGGCGCTTTTGTTTCAGGTAGTCGCCCAGCAGGCGGACCTGGCCCAGGCGCTGTTCTTCTTCGGCGGTGAGGAAGCGCACGCCGGCAGCGTCGATGAACAGGCTGCGCTTGATGCGCCGCCCGCCGGACTGCTGCATGCCGCGCCAGTTGCGGAACGACTCGCTCATCAGGCGCCAGGTGGGGATGGAAACGATGGTCTTGTCGAAGTTCTGTACCTTGACCGTGTGCAGGGTGATGTCCACCACGTCGCCGTCGGCGCCGACCTGGGGCATCTCGATCCAGTCGCCGACGTGCAGCATGTCGTTGCTGGTCAACTGCACGCTGGCGACGAACGACAGCAAGGTGTCCTTGTAGACCAACAGCAGCACGGCCGACATGGCACCCAGGCCCGAGAGCAGCAACAGCGGCGAGCGGTCGATGAGGGTGGCGACGATGACGATGGCAGCGAAGATCCACAGCATCATCTTGGCCAGCTGCACGTAGCCCTTGATCGAACGCGTGCGGGCGTGCTCGGTGCGGGCGTAGATGTCCAGCAGGGCATCGAGCAGGCACGACAGGGCCATGGTCATGAACAGCAGGGTGAAGGCCAGGGCCACGTTGCCGAGGAAGTGCTGGGCGGTTTCGCCCAGCTCCGGCACCAGCTTCAGGCCGAACTGGATCACCAGTGAGGGCGTGGTCTGGGCCAGGCGGTGGAAGACCTTGTTGTGGCGCAGGTCGTCGAGCCACTTGAGCGGTTGCTGGCGGGCCAGCAGGCGGCTGGCATGCAGCACCATGAAGCGGGCCAGGCGGCCGATGAGCAGGGAAATAACCAGCAGGACCACCAGGCCCAGGGCGGCGTGCAGCATGGGGTGTTGGTCGAGGGTGCCCCAGAGGTCCAGGGCGTCTTTCCAGAGTCGTTGGATATCCATGAGGGTTAGACGGGTCTGTATTGCGAAAACGAAGGCCCATTAGAACGCGGATTGGCGCCAAGGTGCCAAAAGAAATTCGGCGTCCGTCACGGAAAACGTTACCCTATGCAACTTGAATTTCCAGCGACTGCCCGAGGTACACCCGTGTTTTCCCAATTCGCCCTGCACGAACGCCTGCTCAAAGCCGTGGCCGAGCTGAACTTTGTCGAGCCGACCCCGGTGCAGGCGGCGGCCATTCCCCTGGCCCTGCAAGGGCGTGACCTGCGGGTGACCGCGCAGACCGGTAGCGGCAAGACCGCCGCCTTCGTGCTGCCGCTGCTCAACCGCCTGGTCGACCTGCGCCAGCGTCGCGTGGAGATCCGGGCACTGATCCTGCTGCCGACCCGCGAGCTGGCCCAGCAGACCCTCAAGGAAGTGCAGCGTTTTTCCCAGTTCACCTATGTAAAGTCCGGGTTGGTCACCGGCGGCGAGGACTTCAAGGAGCAGGCCGCACTGTTGCGCAAGGTCCCGGACATCCTGATCGGCACCCCGGGCCGCCTGCTGGAACACCTGAACGCCGGTAACCTGGACCTCTCCCACGTCCAGGTTCTGGTGCTGGACGAAGCCGACCGCATGCTCGACATGGGCTTCGCCGAAGACATGGAGCGCCTGTGCAAGGAGTGCGAGAACCGCGAGCAGACCCTGCTGTTCTCGGCCACCACCGGTGGCGCGGCGCTGCGCGACATCATCGGCAAGGTGCTCAAGGACCCCGAGCACCTGATGCTCAACAGTGTCTCGCAGCTGTCCGAAGGCACCCGCCAGCAGATCATCACTGCCGACCATGACCAGCACAAAGAGCAGATCGTCCAGTGGCTGCTGGCCAACGAGACCTACCAGAAGGCGATCATCTTCACCAATACCCGGGCCCTGGCCGACCGCATCTACGGTCATCTGGTGGCCAAGGAGGTGAAGGCGTTCGTGCTGCACGGCGAAAAGGACCAGAAGGACCGCAAGCTGGCCATCGATCGCTTCAAGCAGGGCGGCTCCAAGGTGCTGGTCGCCACCGACGTGGCCGCCCGTGGCCTGGACATCGACGGTCTGGACTTGGTGATCAACTTCGACATGCCGCGCAGTGGCGACGAGTACGTGCACCGTATCGGCCGTACCGGTCGTGCCGGCGCCGAAGGCCTGGCGATCTCGCTGATCTGCCACAACGACTGGAACCTGATGTCGAGCATCGAGCGCTACCTCAAGCAGCAATTCGAGCGCCGGGTCATCAAGGAGGTCAAGGGCACCTACAACGGGCCGAAGAAGGTCAAGGCCTCCGGCAAGGCGGCTGGCACCAAGAAGAAAAAGGTCGAGAAGAAGGCCGCCGAGAAGAAGGGCGCTACCGCCAAGCGCAAGCCGGCAGCCAAGCCAAAGGCCAAGGCGCCTCTGGCCAGCGCCGATGGCATGGCGCCTTTGAAGAAGCGGGCACCGAAGGCTGAGTGATGTTCTGGCGGCCTGGTTTCAGGGCTGCAAAGCAGCCCTGAAGGCAGTTCCCTAGTCCGCCTTGGTTTCCGCTTCCTTCAATTCCTTGATCCGCTTGTCGATCAACTGGCATTTGTCCGGCAGGTCCTTGCTGGCCGTGCCCAGGTCCATGCCCTGCAATTCCTCGTTGATCTCCTTGGCCTTCTGCGGATCCTGCTCGGTCAGCTGGGTGACCAGTCCGGCCAGTTCCTCGCGTTTCTGGGTGGCTTCCTCCGGTGTGCAGGCCCAGCTGGGCAGGGCGTACAACAGGGCGCTGGCACAGGCCAGGGGCAGTAACCGTTTCATCCGTTCGATCTCCAGCAGGGGTATATGCGGTTGAAAAGTGTGTCGCCTGGAAGTTCACACCGATAACGGCAGCCTGTTGCCGATTTTCACTTGGAACACCCCGCACTGCCTTTCGGTCCCATGCTGTGTACCCCAACCGTTCACAGCAGGAGGCCACCTCCATGAGCACCTACGACTGGGACTTGATCGAGCGTCTGTTGCATGAAGTGCAAAACAGCGCCGGCCACAGCTTCACGCCACGGCCCTATGCCGAGCAGCATGCGGCGGCGCTGGCCGCCACCGGCCAGCCGGTGGGCGACCTGGACCATTTGAAGACCCGTGCCTGCGAATACGAGAAGATCCTCTTCGAGCGTGGCTTCATCGAAAGCCGGCCGGAAGAGGACGGCGGCAACGGCGAGAACTTCGTCCTCACCGAGCGAGGCTCGCGCTTGCTCAGCCTGATCGACAGCAGCATCCCTGGCTTCGAGCACCCGCGCCAGGTGTTGGACGAGCAGGACGATGCCCTGGACGAGACGACGTTCGAACAGGTGGCGGCAAAAGCTCAGATCGCCTGAGGTCGTTTTGAGGCTGGCGTGGAGAAGGCTGCAAACCTGATAATCGGGGCTTGTCTGCCATCGTCGAGACCGTGCCCATGCCATCGATACGCCAAGGGGGCCGCCCATGAGCGCGGCCCGCAAGAACACCGATGCCTTCGCCCTGCAGGTGATGCTGGTGCTGTGCCTGATCTGGGGCAGCCAGCAGGTGATGATCAAATGGGCTGCCAGCGATATCGCACCGGTGATGCAAGCGGCCCTGCGTTCAGGGATCGCCGCGGTACTGGTGGGGATCCTGGTGTGCTGGCGGGGTGGCTGGAGCATGGTGGGCAGCACCTGGCGGGCGGGGTTGCTGTCGGGCGTATTGTTCGGCCTGGAGTTCCTGTTCATCGCCGAGGGCCTGAAGTTGACGTCCGCAGCGCATATGTCGGTGTTTCTCTACACCGCACCGGTGTTCACCGCCCTGGGGCTGCATTTCATGTTGCCGAGCGAGCGGCTGCGGCTGTTGCAGTGGCTGGGCATCCTGCTGTCGTTCGGCGGCATCGCCATGGCCTTTGCCGGTGGCTTGTCGTGGGACCAGCTCGATGGCCGGGTGCTGCTTGGCGATGCCTTCGGTGTACTGGCGGGCCTGGCCTGGGGTGCGACCACCGTGGTGGTGCGCGGGTCGCGGTTGTCGGAGGCGCCTGCCGACCTGACCTTGTTCTACCAATTGCTGGTGGGCTTCGTCGGGTTGCTGTTGATCGCCGTGATCAGTGGGCAGGTGGGCATGGTCGCCTTCACGCCGTTGGCAGCGGGCAGTGTGCTGTTCCAGGCCATCGTGGTGTCGTTCATCAGCTACCTGACCTGGTTCTGGCTGCTGCGCAAGTACCTGGCATCGAACCTTGCGGTGTTCTCCTTCATCACACCGCTGTTCGGCGTGACCTTTGGTGTGGTGTTGCTGGGTGAACCGCTCAGCCTGAACTTCGTACTGGGCGCGGTGATGGTGCTGTGCGGGGTCATCCTTGTCAGTGCCGAACCTTGGGTGCGCCAGCAATTGCGCAAGCTGGTCGGCTGAACAGGCGCAGCCGCGCCGCCCCTGTAGGAGCGGCCTTGCGCCGCGAAAGGGCTGCAACGCAGCCCCGGCGCCGTCAAGTCGAAGTACAACGCCCGACCGGCTGAAGCCTCCCCCCGTGTTCGCCAACCAACACCAACCCCCCGGCGACACCCAACCCACCCGCAGCGAGCAGCAAGGCAGGCTGCAGACTCCCACCGTAATGGTTGCTCACGGCCGCCAGCAGCGGCCCGCTGAGCTGGCCGAGGGCGAAGCAGGCGGTGAGCAGCCCGGCGTTGCGCTGGGTGGCGTGGGGCGCCAGCTCCTGCGAACGCCGCATCACCAGCTGCATGCAGGCCAGGAAAGGCGCGCCGCACAACAGCACGCCCAGGGCCAGGCCGAACCCGTTGCCCAACAGGCAGGCCAGTACCCCCAGCCCCTGCAACCAGAGCGTCGCGCTCAGCCAATGGGACGTGCGGGCTGGGCGTCGCACGCTGACCAGCACGACCCCCAACGCAGCCGCCAGGCCGAACGCTGGCCAGAACAGATCGGCCTGCCACTGACCGTGGAACTGCTGGCTGGCCATCTGCGACAGGAAGGTCGCCGGCAGGATATAGCCGATGCCATATAGCCCATAGACCAACCCCAATCGCGCGATGCCCGGCTGGGTGGTGCCGTCCTGGGGTACGGCCGGAACCGCCGTGGTCGGTTGCATCCGGGGCAACCACGGCAGCACGGCCAACAACATCACCAGGGCGGCCAGCGCATAGATCAGCCACAGCGTCGCTGACCCTAGGCCCATCAGGTGGGCCCCCAGGGCGAGCAAGCCGGTGACAGCGATGCCGATGCCGGGCCCGGCGAACACCAGCGCTCCCAGGCGAGGGCGAGCGTGGGTGGCGGCCAGTTGCTGGCTGAGGCTGGTGATCATCACCAGTACCCAGGCGCTGGCCACACCGGTCCCGAAGCGCAGCAACAGGTGGCTCCAGAAACCCTGTGCCGCCCACGAGGCGAGGGTCAGCAGCACGCACAGCCACAGGCCGGCATGCAGGCGCAGACGGACCTGGGCCGGGCGGCGGGCGAACATGCCGTCCACTGCGCCGAAAAAGTAGCCCAGGTAGTTGGCGGCAGCCACCAGGCCGCCCGCCGTCAGGTCGATCTGGCCTTCGGCGATCAAGCGCGGCAGTTGCGGGGTCAGGGCGAAGCGGCCGATGCCCATGGCCATCATCAGGGCAACGGCGCTGGCCAGCAGTTGTACGAGGGGGGACATGCGGCGACTCCTGCACCAATAGACGCGATGGGTGGCAGGGTAGGGCGGATTGACTTTCAAAAAAATTGAATAATGATGATCAAGTTGTTCTGTTTTGGAGAAGGTAATGGAGTTCAGCCAACTGCGCATTTTCCAGGCCGTCGCGCAAGAGGGGTCGGTGACCCGGGCCGCCGAACGCTTGCACCGGGTGCCGTCGAATCTGTCGACCCGCTTGCGCCAGCTGGAGGAGCAGTTGGGTGTGGAGTTGTTCCTGCGCGAGCGGCAGCGCTTGCAGCTGTCGCCGGCGGGCAAGGTGCTGCTCGATTACGCCGATCGCCTGTCCGCCCTGCGTGACGAGGCCATGGCCGCAGTGCAGGGCGGCCAGCCAGCCGGTGATTTCACCCTCGGCACCATGTACAGCACTGCGGCGATTCATCTGCCGACCTTGCTCGCCCGCTATCACCAGGCCTACCCAGCGGTGAACCTGCAGGTGCGGGCGGCGCCCAGCGGTGAGTTGCTCGAAGGGCTGCTGGCGCATCGCCTGGACGCTGCCCTGGTCGATGGCCCGCCGAGCCTGGCCGGGCTGGATGGTGTGCCGTTGTGCGAGGAGGTTCTGGTGCTGATCACGCGGCCCGAGCATGTCCCGGTGCATAGCGCCCGGGATGTTGCCGGCAAGGCGGTGTTCACCTTCCGCCAGGGCTGCTCCTACCGCATGCGCCTGGAGGCCTGGTATGCCCATGACCATACGCCCATGGGCCGGGTCATGGAGATCGAGTCGTACCAGAGCATGCTGGCCTGTGTGATCGCCGGGGCCGGGGTGGCACTGATGGCGCAGTCCATGCTCGACAGCCTGCCTGGACGCGACCAGGTTCGTGCCCACCGCCTGCAGGCACCCTTCGACCATGCGGTCACTTGGCTGATGTGGCGCCAGGGCATGTGCGGCGCCAACCTGCAGGCCTGGATCGACGTGCAACAAGGGGAAACAATTGACCGACCGTCGGCAGGCGGCGTTTGCGCTTGATCCGCGTCAAACTCGCCCTTATCTGTAGGAGCAGAAGCATGCGTAATACAGGACATGGGACTATGATCTGTATGAAGCATCGCAGGATTGAATCGCCGTGAGGCTGACCCGTGAGGGGGCATTTATGAACAATCGAATGTACAACTGGCTCCACGACCTCGCCGTCGCCCTGGGCTTGCTCCCACCTCCGCTGCAGCCGGTGCCGATCCCTACCGACGAAGAGCAGCGCAAGCGCCAACCGCGTCGCCGCTGAAACGAAAAGGCCGCCGCATCCGATGATGCAGCGGCCTTTTCAGTCATGGCGGCTTTTCACGCCTGCCCAAGGCTCAGGCCAGGTTGACGGCCCCCACCGGGCGGCGCGACAGCAGGCTGACCACCACGAAGCTCACCAGGCCGACCGCCAGGCTGTAGTAGATCGGGGTGTTGGCATCCAGACCGTCCTTGAACATGAAGAACAGTGCAGTGGCAAAGCCCAGCGACATGCTGGAGATCGCCCCGGCGGTGGTGGCGCGCTTCCAGAAGATCGCCCCGATCAGCGGGATCAGCATGCCGCCGACCAGCAGGTTGTAGGCAAGGGTCAGAGCGCTGATCACATCGTTCACCGCCAGGGCGATGCCCAACACCACCAAGCCAGTAAGCAGGGTGAACAGGCGGTTGACGCCCAGGCTCGATTGCTTGCCGCCACGCAGCTTCGGCAGCAAGTCCTCGGTCAGGGTGGTCGATGCAGCCAGCAGACCGGCGCTGGCGGTGGACATCATCGCAGCCAGGGCTGCGGCCATCAGCAGGCCACGGATGCCCTCGGGCAATTGGCCCTTGATCATCTCGGCGAACGCGTTGTTCGGGTTGGCCAGGTCCGGCATCAGCACATGGGCGGCCATGCCGATCAGGGCGCAGGCCAGGCCGTACAGTACGCAGTAGATGCCTGCGGTGGTACCGGCGCGCTGGCAGACCTTCTCGTCACGGGCGGTGAACACCCGCTGCCAGATGTCCTGGCCGATCAGGATGCCGAAGAAGTAGATCAGGAAGTAGGTGATGATGGTGTCCCAGCCGATGGTGGTCCAGCTGAAGCTGGCCGCCGGCAGCTTGGCCACCAGTGTGTCCCAGCCACCGGCCTTGTACAGGCACACCGGCAGCAGGATGAACATCAGGCCCACGGTCTTGATGATGAACTGGACGATGTCGGTCAGGGTCAGCGACCACATACCGCCGATGGTCGAGTACACCACCACCACGCCACCGCCGAACAGCAGGGCCATCCAGAACGGCACATCGAGCAACACCTGCAGCACGGTCCCCATGGCCAGGGTCGAGGTGACCGCGATCATCAGCGCATAGGCGAGCATGATCGCCGCACTCGCCTGGCGTGCCATCGGGTTGTAGCGGCGTTCCAGTACCTGCGTGACGGTGAAGATCTTCAGGCGCAGCAGCGGCTTGGCGAGGAACAGGTTCAGCGCAATGATACCCAGGCCCAGTGCGGCGCACAGCCAGAAGCCGGAAATCCCATGGACATAGCCCAGGCGCACGGTGCCGACGGTGGAGGCACCGCCCAGTACGGTGGTGGCCATGGTGCCCATGTACAGGGTCGGGCCGAGGTTGCGCCCGGCCACCAGGTAGTCTTCGTGGGTCTTCGCACGCCGCATGCCATACCAGCCGAGGCCGAGCATGCCGGCGGCATAGATCAGTACAACGATGATGTCCAAGGCCATTGGGGGTCTCCCGATTATCTTTATTATGGCGAGATCGACCAGTCAGGCGACTCACGGCGCCCGGCGGTCCTGTCTTGTGTTGGCGGGCCTCTATGGCCCTCCCTCATGGCTCCTGCCGGGGTCAAGCAGTTGCTCGTGTCGTGCTAGCCGTAGGCGCGGCGCAAGGCCGCGCCTGCAGGTCAGCGGCGCACGACGCCTGGCAGCACGCAGAGCATCTCGAACAGCAGGTTGGCGCCCAGCAGCGAGGTGTTGCCGGTGGTGTCGTAGGGCGGCGAGACCTCGACCAGGTCGCAGCCGATCAGGTCCAGGCCGTGGCAGCCACGGATGATCTCCATCGCCTGGATAGTGGTCAGGCCGCCGATCTCTGGGGTACCGGTGCCCGGTGCCCAGGCCGGGTCGATGCCGTCGATATCGAACGACAGGTACACCGGGCCGCCACCGACCTTCTCGCGTACTTCGGCCATCAGCGGTTCCAGCGACTTGTGCCAGCACTCCTCGGCCTGTACCACACGGAAGCCCTGGCGGCGGCTCCAGTTGAAGTCATCGGCGGTATAGCCCTGGGCGCGCAGGCCGATCTGTACCACACGGTCGCAGTCGAGCAGGCCTTCTTCCACGGCACGGCGGAAGGTGGTGCCATGGGCGATCTTCTCGCCGAACATATGATCGTTGACGTCGGCGTGGGCGTCGATATGCACCAGGCCGATCTTGCCGTGCTTCTTGTGCAGTGCGCGCAGAATCGGCAGGGTGATGGTGTGGTCGCCACCGAGGGTCAGGGGGATGATGTTGTGCTCGAGGATTTCATCGTAGGCCTCTTCGATGATGCGCACGGCGTCGAGCAGGTTGAAGGTGTTGATGGCCACGTCACCGATGTCGGCTACCGACAGCGAGTCGAATGGCGCGGCACCGGTGGCCATGTTGTACGGGCGGATCATCACCGACTCGGCACGGATCTGCCGCGGACCGAAGCGGGTACCCGAGCGCAGCGAGGTACCGATGTCCAGCGGTACGCCGATGAACGCGGCGTCCAGGCCTTCGGCGCTTTGCAGGTGGGGAAGACGGAGCATGGTGGCGATGCCGCCGAAACGCGGCATTTCGTTGCCGCCCAGTGGTTGGTGGAGAATCTTTTCCACGGTGGGCCTCATCAGTCGGTCGATTGTTCTGTTTGTTCGAACCTGTGCCGCCGCGTGCCTGGCTGGCAAGGTGGCGCCGGCGGGCAGGGACATTGCGACCAAGTCTGCGCAAGGTAGTGGGCAGGAGGAATCGCTACACGCAAATACTTACTTCAGTAATTTCTAAACTAATGCTCGACAGCGGGTTAGACTCTGCCGATCTCCACCCTGCGGAACCGCTGCACCATGGCCTCTTCACTGCCCGACCTGAAACTGTTGCGTATCTTCGTCAGCGTGGTCCGCCACCAGGGCTTCGCCAATGCCCAGCGTGAGCTGAACCTCTCCACTTCGGCCATCAGCACCTACATGAGCCAGCTGGAAAGTGCCCTGGGTATCGTCCTGTGCCACCGTGGCCGAGGGGGCTTCAGCCTGACCAGCAAGGGCGAGCTGTTCCACCAGGAGACCCTGCGCCTGCTGGCCGAGCTCGATGGTTTCGAACAGTATGCCGCGGCCCTCAAGGGCGAACTGCGCGGCACCCTCAACCTGGGGGTGATCGACTCCACGGTCGGTGACCGGGCCTTGCCGCTGGCCGAGGCCATCGGTGCCTACAGCCAGGAGCATCCGGCGGTGCACCTGCACCTGTCGGTGTCCAGCCCCTACGAGCTGCAACTGGGCGTGCAGGACAATCGCCTGGACCTGGCCATCGGCGCGTTCTCCTCGCGCATGAGCGGCCTGGTGTACCAGCCGCTCTACCGTGAGCAGCACTGGCTATACTGCAGCAGTCGGCATCCGCTGTTCGGCGAGCGTCGGGTCCCTGAAGAGGTGATCACCCAGCAGCGCATGGTCGGGCGGGGCTATTGGAGCCAGGCAGAGCTGGCCCGGCATGGGTTCAAGCACAGTGCCGCAACGGTGGAAAGCATGGAGGCGCAATTGATCCTGATTCTTTCCGGCGCCTACATCGGCTACCTCCCCGAGCACTATGCCCAGGCCTGGGTCGACAAGGGCGACCTGCGGGTGCTGTCGCCTGCCACCTTTGGCTACCAAGCACCGTTCTCCATGATCATTCGCCGTGGCAGAAGCCGCGAACCGTTGATCCAGACCTTCCGCGACCTGCTCAAGTCGCAGCTCAACGTCAGCTGAGAAGGGTCGCTTTCAGAACATTACGTCAGGCTGTGTAAATTTTCGTCCAAGGCACGCGACTGGAGTGATGGCACTCTGCTAAATATCTATTTGCTTTGATGAAATTTCCCATCATCTACATGAAGCAAGGACTGCCACGATGCGCATGAATTTGCCCGTCACCGAGCACCAAAGAACCTTCCCCAACGACCAGCGGCTGATCTCCACCACCGACCTGAACAGCCGCATCACCTATTGCAATGATGCGTTCGTGGCGATCAGCGGTTTCACCTATGAGGAGTTGGTGGGCCAACCGCACAACCTGGTACGTCACCCGGACATGCCGCCTTCGGTGTTCGGCCACATGTGGGAAACCATCAAGCAGGGCAAACCCTGGATGGGCGTGGTCAAGAACCGCGCCAAGAATGGTGATTACTACTGGGTCAGTGCCTACGTCACGGCCATCTACGAGAATGGCCGTATCAGCGGCTACGAGTCGGTGCGTTCGGTGCCCAGTCGCGACCAGATCCGCCGCGCCGAGGCGCTTTATGCGCGCTTGCGCGGTAATCGCTCTGCCGTGCCCTTGGTCGCACGCCTGGGGCATGGGCTGCAGCATGGCCTGCCCTTGGTTGGTGCCGGCCTGGTATCGGCCGCCGGCTATCTCTGGCTGCCGCAATATGCGGCGCTGGGTGTGCTGATGGCGAGCATGCTCGGTGCCTGGTACTGGATCGAACATCGGCAGAACCAGGCCATCCGCCGTACTTTGGCCGAGCATCCCAAGGCCTTCACCAGCCCGCTGGTGGCGCTGACCTACAGCGACAACCCAGGCCTGCAGGGGCAACTGGACCTGGCCATCATCAGCGAGGAGGCGCGCTTGCAGACCGCCTTGACCCGACTGGTGGATGCAGGGGTGGGGGTCAAGTCCCGGGCGGCGCAATCGGCAGGCCTGTCCGACGCCCAGGCTCAGATGCTCGATCGTCAGCGCAGCGAGACCGACCAGTCGGCCACGGCCATCGCGCAGATGGCCGCGACCATCCAGCAGGTCACCCACAACGTGCAGAGCACCGCCCATGCCGCCAGCGACGCCGACCAACTGGCCCAGCAGGGCAGCGATCTGGCGCAGCAGAGCCTCAAGGCCATGGGCAGCATGAGCGATGCGGTCAACGATATCGGCCAGGCGGTCAATGCCTTGGCCGAGCAGACCCAGTCGATCGGCAGCGTGGTGGATGTGATCACCTCCATCGCTGAGCAGACCAACCTGCTGGCGCTCAACGCCGCCATCGAGGCGGCGCGGGCGGGTGAGCAAGGGCGAGGCTTCGCGGTGGTGGCCGATGAGGTGCGTTCGCTGGCCCAGCGTACCCGCGCGTCCACCGAGGAGATCCACCAGATCATCGCTTCGCTGCGCTCAGGGGCCGAGCGCGCGGTGAGCACGGCCAACCGTGGCGAGCAGATTTCCCGTGACAGCGTGCAGAGTGTCGAGGCGGTGCAGCAGGCATTGTCGGGCATCGTCCAGGCGGTCAGCCGCATCACCGGGATGAGCCAGCAGATGGCGACGGCTTCCGAGCAACAGAGCCATGTCGCCGAAGACATCAACCAGCAGATCGTGCGTATCGCGCACCTGTGCGACGAGAGCGCGGGGCAGGCCAAGCAGGGCGCAGAGATCAGCCAGGACCTGGAGCGCATGGCCGAATACCTGCACAGCCTGGCGGAGCGCTTCAACCGCTGACATCGTGCTTACCCCACAAGGATGTGGGGGCTTTGCCCGTGTGCTGTGGCACACTGCGCGGGTAAGGAGAAGCCTATGTCCAGACCCCGTTGCGAGCGCTGCCTGCGTCCGCTTGACCATTGCCTTTGCCCATTGATTCCCAGCCTCGACAGCCGTACCCGGGTGGTCGTGCTGCAGCATCCGAGCGAGACTTCGCATGCCTTGAACACCGCGCGCTTGGCGGCCCTTGGGCTGGTCAATGGCGAGTTGCGGGTGGGTGAGGTGTTCGATGATCTCGAGCGGTTGCTGGCGACGCCTGGATATCGGCCGGTGGTGTTGTTTCCGGGGGACGAGGCTGGGGTCTTGCGGGCCTACGAGGGTGATGACGAGCTGCCTTTGATGCTGATCGTGCCTGATGGTACCTGGCGCAAGGCGCGCAAGCTGCTGTACCTGAATCCGTTGTTGGCGGCATTGCCGCGGGTGACGCTCGGAGAAGTGCGGGCATCGCGCTATCGATTGCGCAAGGCGCCGGGGGAGGGGGCTTTGTCGACGGTCGAAGCTGTGGTGGAGGCGTTGAATGTCCTGGAGTCGCCATTGTGCTTCGATGAGGTGTTGAAGCCGTTCGATGCATTGATCGAGGGGCAGATCAGGGCCATGGGGCGGGAGACGTTTGAGCGCAATCATCAGTAGGTTGCTGGTTGCTGGTTGCTGGTTGCTTGGTTGATTGGTTGGTTTTGGGTTTTGGGATAAAGCCATTTGCTTTATCGACGCTGAGTCACCTTTCCGCCCTTACGGCGGGTTACTTTGGTCTTGGCCAAAGTAACCAAAGCCGCGCGCCCCTGCATCCGGCCCCGGCGCTGTGCGCCGGGGTTCCCTCGCTCCGGCATCGCTCCGGTGGGGCGCGGCGAAGGGCCATCCATGGCCCTGCGCCGCTTGCCGGGCATCCATGCCCGGCACCCACCTACGCAATACCTCCACTCGGCCTCCTGACGGGGCGCAAGTTACGGGTGGCGCCTGGGCTGGCGTTGTTTTTTCAATGGGATTGGCGGCGGGCTCACGGGCCAATCGCGGGACGGCGCGAGCTTAAGAATTGTGCTGTCTGTGGGAGCGGGCTTGCCCGCGATTCGGCCAGAACAGCCAACCAATCAGTATGATTTTTCGCCGCTGTCGCCGCCACCGCTTTCGCTCTTTCTTACACGTTAGACCAGGCGCCGCCAATCGCGACGTCAGGAGGCCGAGCATAGGCATTACGGAGGTGGGTGCCGGGCATGGATGCCCGGCAAGCGGCGCAGGGCCATGGATGGCCCTTCGCCGCGCCC
>NZ_JBWXTH010000014.1:0-115880 GCF_056856075.1 Pseudomonas sp. FA-1 | reverse complement strand
CTGTGGGCCGACGCGGTGGCCGCCGAGGCGGGCGGGGCCAATGCCTTGCCGACCATCGACAACGTGCCGGCGTTGCGTTTCATTCCGCTGATGGAAGGGGCGCGGACCATGGCGTCCCACCTCATGCTGTTCGGCAATGCCATGCGGCTCATTCTCGAGCGCCAGGATGCTGAAGGGTTGCTGGAACTGCTCAGTACTCAAGGGGTGGAACTGGCGGCCAGAAGCGTGGAGCTGCAAGAGCAGGCCCTCAAGGAGCTGGATGTTGAACGCAAACGTATAACAGTGCTTATGGAGGTCGCCAGGACGCGACGAGACCATTACCGCTCCCTGTATGACGAGAACATGAACACAGGTGAAAAACTGGCACTAGGTTTCGCCCAAACGAGAAAAGCCTTGACCGGCGTTTGGGGATCGCTCGCCGTGACGGCGGGACTGGTGAATACATTCCCGAATGTTTTCGGCACATCCAACGGTGGTGGACGTCCCAGCGGCCCACTGCAGGCGGCAGGGACGGTTGCTGGCCTGACGATGACCGGCTTGGAGATCGCCAGCGAGACGATCGATAAATGCGAGGCCTATCGACGTCGGCGCCAGGACTGGGAGATTCAGTACAAGAATGCCGCAGGATTCATGGCGGCATTCCAGGTGCAACTGGAAGCGCTGACGGCGCGTGAAACCTCTATCAACCTGCAGATCGCCCACGCGCGGTCCCAAGAGATGAATGCTCAGGTACAACTTGCTTACCATCAAGGCAAGGCGACCAGCAAAGCACTGTACAGTTGGTTGCGCGCGCGCCTGGCAAGTATCTTTTATACCTACTACGACCTGACGGTTACGCGCTGCCTGATGGCGCAGAAGGCGTTGCAATGGGAAATGGGTGAGAACACCCGCTACCTGCGCACGGGCACTTGGAATGGCGCTTGGTCGGGGCTGTTGTGCGGAGAGGGGCTGATGTTGGCGTTGGGGCAGATGGAGGATGCCTGGGTGAGATGGCAAAAGCGTGAGTTGGAGGTGACCCGCGACGTGTCGCTGGCCAAGGTCTTCGATGGCAAGCTTCTCGTGGATGGGGAGGCAGTCACGCTGCAGGATGCCATTCAGAGCGTGCAGGACGGAAAGGAGATCGATTGCACGCTTCCGCTGGGCAGTTTGACGTTCGAGTCGAACAAGCTGTCTATACAGTTCGGCCTCAAGGATCTGGGTTTGGCGCAAGAGTTCGAAGACGGCATATGCCGCATTCGTCGCATAGCGGTGAGCCTTGACGGGCCGCATGTCGAATCTTCCGAGCAGGTCCGGGCGCGTTTGATGACCAACTACCTCGGCTTGCCGTCCGGTTGCCACCAAAGCGTCATATCCCATGCCCGCAAGGACGACGGTCTATTCCCTCAGGAGGGCGGCAACGCGGCCACCCGATGGTTGCCGTTCGAAGGGCTGCCTATCGCGTCGGCCAATGACGAGGATGACAAGACGTTACTGAGTCTGACCTTCGCCGATGCCAAGGATCAGCAGGTACTGAAAGAGCTAAGCGACATCACCTTGCACATCCAGTTCACCGTCCGCTGACACCTTTGGGAGGGCACACAGGTGCCCTCCCGCTTCCCTGTACGGCCCCGCTCGCGGATAATCCCACGCCATTGAAGACAACAGCCTGCGAGTGGGTATGAGTGATTCGGTAGTCAATCTCGGGCAATCCGGGATCGAAGGGGAGCGCAAGCCGCGCAAGCACAACCCCGAGAAAACGCGCGAGGACATCCTCCAGGCCGCCATCCATGAGTTCGTGCAGCAAGGCCTTGCCGGCGCGCGGGTCGATGCCATCGCCGAGCGCACCGCCACCTCCAAGCGCATGATCTACTACTACTTCGGCAGCAAGGAGCAGTTGTACATCGAGTGCCTGGTCAAGCTCTACGGCGACATCCGCAAGACCGAGCACAGCCTTGACCTGGAGTCGCTGCCGGCCGTGCAGGCCATCGAACGTGTGGTGGACTTCACCTTCGACCACCATGACCATAATGTCGATTTCGTGCGCATCGTCTGCACCGAGAACATTCACTACGGCGAGTACATCAAGCAATCACCGGCGATTCGCGAAATGAGCAGCCTCGTGCTGCAAGGGCTGGCCCGTACCCTGCAACGAGGTGTGGAAGAGGGCGTGTTCCGGCCAGGCATCGACGTCATCGACCTGCACATGCTGATGAGCTCGTTCTGCTTCTACCGCGTGTCCAACCGGCATACCTTCGGCGAGCTCTTCCAAATCGACCTCTGCGAGCAGGAGGTCAAGCGGCGCCACAAGCAGATGATTCGCGAAGCGGTCTTGGGTTACATCCGTGCTTGAACGGGCTGCCAGCGGCCTCACTCGCCCAGGCGCTGCTCCCGTGATGGCGGGTAGCCGAAATAGGCGGCATAGCACTTGCTGAAGTGCGATACCGAGACGAAACCGCAGGCGACCGCGACTTCCATTACCGAGAGGTCGGAATATTGCAGCAGCCGACGGCTCTTGGTGATGCGCAGTTCCATGTAGTAGCGCCGCGGCGAGGTGCCGAGCTGGGCCTGGAACAGGCGGTCGATCTGGCGCCGTGAGCGGCCACTGTAGGCGGCGAGCTGGTCCAGGCTGAGGGTTTCCTCGAGGTTGTTCTCCATCAGCTCGACGATGGTACGCAAGTGCAGGCTCATGGACTTCTTCGCCCCAGGGCCAACCTGGCGATAGCGGGCCCCGGAGAACGACAGGATTTCCTCGACACCTTCGGCCAGTGCATCGCCGTAGAGACGTCGAACCAGGCCGAGCATCAGCTCCATGGCGCCATTGGGGCTGGCGGCGGTGAGCCGGTCCCGGTCCAGGGTGAAGCTGGCCGGTGTGAGGCGGGTCTGTGGGCTGCGTTCAGCCAGGCTGGCACGCTGTTCAGGGTGAATGCTGCAGCCGTAGTCGTCCAGCACACCTGCGCGGCCAAGGAACCAAGCGCCGTTCCACAAACCGCCCAACGCCACGCCATGGGCCGCGCAGTCGCCCAGCATGCGGTCGAGTTCAGGGTATTTGAGTGGCGTGCGCAAGCCGCCGCAGATCACCAGCAGGTCCAGCTCCTTCAGGCTGGCTGCATCGAGTTCGCTGGCCACCAGCTCCAGGCCCAGGTCGCTGAGCACCCGGTCGCCCTTGGGTGAGAGCGGGTTGAAGCGGAAGCTGTCGGCACGCAGCAGGTTGGCGGTGACCAGCACGTCCATCGCCACGGTAAAACTGGCCATGGAGAAGTGTTCGAGAAGGACGAAGTCGACTCGATAGGGCACCTGGCCGTTAGCGGAGGCGGATTTTAGCCGCAGCATGTTGCTGGTGCTGGTCTTCTGGCTGAACTGACGTGGCGTGGACACTGCTGACTCCGACTCCTGGCTGGCCCGATGAGTTTGCTGGGAGCGTGAGGGAAAGACAACTGGATCGCACACGCGGGCAGGATCGGACTGAACCCTGGCGGCTGGCTGGCACCCAAAGCACTACATGCCTATTGGGAGAGCGCTCATGGAAATCGGAACGATCTGGATCATTCTCGCAGCCATTCTGATCCTCTTGGAGATCTTCGCCATCTGGCACATCATCGGCAGCGACCGGCGCGCTGAACGGAAGATGCTATGGATCGTCTTCGTGGTCTACGTACCCTTGCCCGGCTTGATCGTCTGGGCCTGGATGGGACCTCGGGCCGTGAAGGGGCGGGCGGTGCTCGAGGAAAAATAGTGCACCAGGGGCTGATGCCTGTCAGTCAAGGACACGGAACGCTGCACGCCCTATCGCCGGCAAGCCGGCTACCACAGGTATAGCGCCGGCCTCCAAACTGACGTTCTACGTGTGTGCCGGTGCTTGCAGTCGATAAGGCTTGGTTGCCTGGCATTACAGGTTTCGCATCCTGGCACATCTCTTCTAGAATCCGCACAGTAAACCCGCCGACCGACCGGCCGTGCGGTTCCCGGCGCGAGTGTGCGCCACCGCCGAGAACGCCATGAGTGCCAGTACCCCGCTGTCCGGAGTCAACCAACCGCTGCGCGGCATCGCCCTGGTGGTGGTGGCGACTTTCCTGTTCGCCAGCCACGACGCCCTTTCCAAGTTCCTGGGCGGCCTGTACCCGATCATCATGGTGGTCTGGGCACGCTACCTGGTACATACCCTACTGATGGCCGGGATCTTCCTTCCCAAGGCCGGCATGGCCGTATTGCGCACTCGCCGCCCGGTCTTGCAGACGTTGCGTGCGCTGAGCCTGTTGAGCACGAGTTTGCTGTTCACCACAGGCCTGCAGTACCTGCCTTTGGCCGAAGCGACATCCGTCAACTTCCTCGCCCCGGTGCTGGTCACCGCGCTTTCGGTGCCGCTGCTCAAGGAGCGCGTCAGCGTCGGCCAGTGGGTAGCGGTGGTGATGGGCTTTATCGGCGTGCTGGTCGTGGTGCACCCTGGGGGGGCGATGTTCACCCCGGCGATCCTGTTCCCCTTTGGGTCGGCCCTGGGCTTTTGCTTCTACCAATTGCTGACCCGAAAGCTGGCCGTCTACGACAGCCCAACCACCAGCAACTTCTTCGCCGGGCTGTGCAATACCTTGATCCTGAGCGTGCTGGTGCCGTTCTTCTGGCACGCACCGCAATGGAACCACGTCGTCTTGATGCTGGCCCTCGGCGGTTGCGGCATGACCGCGCACCTGTTGCTGACCCAGGCCTTCCGCCTGGCTGCCCCGGCATTGCTGGCGCCGTTCAGCTATTGCCAGATCGTCTTCGCCGGTTTGCTGGGGCTGCTGATCTTCGGCCAGGTGCCGGACATCGCCAGCCTGGTGGGCATCGCCATCATCTGCCTGAGTGGTTTGGGGGCGGCCTGGATGCAACGCGGCAAGTGACAATGCTGCTGACAGTTTTGGCCTATCGACCCTAGTCAATTGCCCTATTAGAAACCTGGCTGCGCTCGGCTAGGCTTCACTCTGCCCCAAGAAAACGGCATGCAGGCATGGGCAGGGACACCCCTGATGCCTGTTCCACTTCCGTGCGAAAGGTACACGCAGATGTCGAACGAATCGAAATGCCCGTTTCATCAGACCGCCGGTGGCGGCACGAACAACCGTGACTGGTGGCCTGACCAGTTGAACCTGCGGATCCTCCATCAACATTCGTCCAAGTCCGACCCGATGGACCCGGACTTCGACTACGCCAAGGCGTTCAAACAACTCGATTTTCAGGCCCTCAAGCAAGACCTGCGAGCCTTGATGACCGACTCCCAGGACTGGTGGCCCGCGGACTTCGGCCACTATGGCCCGCTGTTCATCCGCATGGCCTGGCACAGTGCTGGCACCTACCGTATCGGCGACGGCCGGGGTGGCGCAGGCTCCGGCCAGCAGCGTTTCGCCCCGCTCAACAGCTGGCCGGACAACGTCAGCCTGGACAAGGCCCGGCGCTTGCTGTGGCCGATCAAACAGAAGTACGGGCGCAACATTTCCTGGGCCGATCTGATCGTGTTGACGGGCAACGTGGCCCTGGAATCCATGGGTTTCAAGACCTTCGGCTTCTCCGGTGGGCGCGCCGATGTGTGGGAGCCGGATGAAGATGTGTATTGGGGCTCGGAAAAGGTCTGGCTGGGCGGTGACACCCGTTACGGCAAGGCGCAACCCCCGGGCAAGGGCGACCTGGTGGCCGAACCGCAGAAGCATGAAGAAGAACAAGGGCGCGCCCTGGGCGGCGAGCGAAACCTGGAAAACCCCTTGGCTGCCGTGCAGATGGGGCTGATCTACGTCAACCCGGAAGGCCCCGAGGGTAACCCCGACCCGGTGGCTTCCGGCAAGGACATCCGTGAGACCTTCGGCCGCATGGCCATGAATGACGAGGAAACCGTGGCCCTGATCGCCGGCGGCCATGCATTCGGCAAGACCCACGGTGCAGGCCCTGCCGACAACGTCGGACCCGAGCCGGAAGCGGCAGGCCTGGAATTGCAGGGGCTGGGTTGGCAAAACAGCTACGGCACCGGCAAGGGCGGCGACACCATCACCAGCGGCCTGGAAGTGACCTGGACCTCGACCCCGACGAAGTGGAGCAACGAGTACCTGGAGAACCTGTTCAACTACGACTGGGAACTGACCAAAAGCCCCGCCGGCGCCCACCAGTGGCGGCCGAAGAACGGTGCCGGAGCAGGGCGGATTCCCGACGCCCATGACCCTGGCAAACGCCATGCGCCATCGATGCTCACCTCTGACCTGGCCCTGCGTTTCGACCCTATCTACGAGCCCATCGCCCGTCGCTTCAAGGAACACCCCGAGCAGCTGGCCGATGCCTTCGCCCGTGCCTGGTACAAGCTCATCCACCGGGACATGGGCCCTTTGGCGCGTTATCTGGGGCCGGAGATGCCCGAAGAAGAGCTGCTCTGGCAGGATCCGATCCCGAAAGTCGACCACCCGCTGGTGAACGAGCAGGACATCGCCACCCTCAAGGGCAAGGTCCTGGCATCGGGGCTCAGCGTGGCGGAGCTGGTGTCCACCGCCTGGGCCGCAGCTTCGACCTTCCGTGGCTCGGACAAGCGCGGCGGCGCCAACGGCGGGCGACTGCGCCTGGCACCGCAGAAGTTCTGGGCCGCCAACCAGCCCGAGCAATTGAACACGGTGTTGCAGGTACTGGAGAGGATCCAGGGCGAATTCAATGCCTCGGGCAAGCGGGTTTCCCTGGCCGATCTGATCGTGCTCGCAGGTAGCGCCGCAGTTGAAAAAGCCGCCAGGGACGCCGGGCATGACGTCAACGTGCCGTTCAGGCCCGGGCGCATGGATGCCTCCCAGGCGCAGACCGACGTTGAATCCTTCGGCGTACTCGAGCCGTTGGCCGATGGTTTTCGCAATTTCTCCAAGGCGCGCTACAGCGTCAAGGCCGAGAAGCTGTTGTTGGACAAGGCCCAGTTGCTGACCCTCACCGCCCCTGAAATGACCGTGCTGGTTGGCGGCCTGCGGGTGCTGGGGGCCAATACCGGTGGCAGCGCGCATGGCGTGTTCACCGACAGGCCTGGCACGCTGAGCAATGACTTCTTCTGCAACCTGCTGGACATGGGGGTGGAGTGGAAACCCACCTCGGCGGACAACGAGACCTTCGAGGGCCGTGACCGCAAGACCGGCCAACTGAAATGGACGGGCACCCGGGTCGACCTGGTGTTCGGTTCCCATGCCCAGCTGCGCGCCCTGGCCGAGGTGTACGGCAGCAGCGATGGAGGGGGCAAGTTCGTCAAGGACTTCGTCGCGGCATGGGTCAAGGTCATGGAGCTCGATCGCTTCGACCTGAGGTGATCGCGGCAAGTGCGCCAACGAGCGACGCGATCGCGGGGTTGCCCTGCGATCGCGCTGCGCGCAGAACAGCTCTAGCCCACCGTCGCGGTACGGCCCGCCAGGCGCAGCCGACGCCACAGCCAGTGGTCCAGGCTCAGGCGGCCTGCGCCCTTGAGCAGCAGTGGCAGCAAGGCCACGAGGTAGATCAGCGGCAGCTTGAAGTTGCCGTAGCCCTGATCGGTGATCACATAGCCCCGGGCCAGCTCGGCGAGGGTCGACCAATGCTCCGGCCAATGCACGGCGGCTATCGCCACCACGGTGACCACCATCAGCACCGCCGAGGCCAGGCGAGTGCCCAGGCCAAGCAATAGCAACAGCGGGCAGATCAGCTCCGCCCACAGCGAGAGCTGCCAGTTCAAGCCCGCAGGCAGCTCGTTGAATGGAAACGGAAAGCTCGACTGCAGGTCGGTGAACCAGTTGGCGCCATTGAATTTCTCAAGGCCCGACTCGAAGAACTCCCAGGCCAGGAACAGGCGCAGGGGCAGGTCAGCGCCCCAGCTGGCGACGCGATCGAGCAGGGTGAGTGGTTTCCAGCCTGAGGGGTGGGCGAGGGTGTTCATCAGCAGGTCTCCCGAATATGCAGTGTGTGTACGCAAGTGTGCTGGAGCGGCGTATCTGCAATGTGTCGGGCGGGCAGTGCTTATGTATCTTCGTGTAGATCGGCGCCGCTCAGGGCGCCTCACGTCAACTCGATTTGCGCGCACAACCCACCTGCCGGGCGATTGGTCAAGGTCAGGCGCCCACCCATGGCCTGGGTCAGCTGATGGGCGATGGCCAACCCCAGGCCGGTCCCGCCAGTGCTGCGGTTGCGCGAGCCCTCGACGCGGTAGAAGGGCTTGAGTACCTCATCGAGCTCTGCAGCCGGAATGCCGGGGCCTTCGTCCAGAACGCGAATGAAGGTACGGGTGCCGGCGTGCTCGACCTCAAGCTGTGCCGCCCCAGCGAACTTCAGGGCGTTGTCCACCAGGTTCACCAATACCCGGCGCAGGGCATGGGGGCGGGTCTGCAGGGTGACGTTGGTGGCACCGAGGCATTCGACCTTCGCGCCGCTGTCTTGGTAGTCGAACACCAGGCTGTCGAGAAAGGCGTCGAGCTTGACCCGGCAGGGCGCCTCGGTGCTGCTGTCCATGCTGCGGGCATAGGCGACGCCTTCGCGCACCAGGTGCTCCATGGCCGTCAGGTCGCTCCACAGCTTGTCCTTCTCCGTGCCATCGTCCATGACCTCGACGCGCAATTTCATGCGCGTGATCGGGGTTTGCAGGTCATGGGAAATGGCCGCCAGCAACTGCATGCGCTCCTTGAGGTAGGCGGCGATGCGAGCCTGTAGCGCATTGAACGCCACGGCGGCATAGCGCACCTCCCGCGGGCCGCTTTCGTCCAGTTGCGGGCCTGGCTTGTCCGGGTCCAGGTCGTCCACTGCCCGGGCCAGGCGGGTCAGAGGGCGGATGGCCAGGCGCACCGCGAGCCAGGTGCAGACCAACAACACCGCCAGCTGGATCAACAGCACCACAGGCAACCACTTGGCCACCGGCACGCCGGAAGGCGTGACGTCGAGGGTCAGGGGGGCGCCGTCGGCCAGGCGCAGGTGTACCTGGAAATGTGGAGTAGGGCCTGGGATCTCGAGGAAGGTCAGGCGGTAGTCCCGGCCGATCGCTTTGACGATGGACTCGGCGGCCATGGGTGGGTCTTCGCTGGGCATGGCCTGGCCGCCGAGGCCTTGGCCCAACTGGTAGCGATAGCTGTGGCGCTGCAGGCGGGGCAGCCAGGCGGCACGTTCCTCAGCCGGTAGGCGGTCGAGGATGGCCACCGACGTGGCGACGTCCTGCTCCAGGTTGCTCAGCATCATCGAGCGGCTGCTGACATAGCGCTCGTAGAACTGCAGGCTGAACGACAGGCCATAGGCCAGCACCAGGCCGGTGAGGAAGATCAGGGCCAGGCGCGACGCCAGGGTATGCGGCCACCTCATGTGGGTGACTCGAGCAATTGCACGGGCAGGGAGAACACATAGCCTTCGCTGCGCACGGTCTTGATGCAGTTGGGCTCGCGGGCGTCGTCGCCCAGGCGCTGGCGCAGGCGGCTGACCAGCAGGTCGATGGAGCGGTCGAAGATGTCCGCTTCACGGCCCTGGGTGAGGTTGAGCAATTGCTCGCGGCTGAGCACCCGCTGCGGGTGGTCGAGGAATACCCGCAGCAGGCGGTATTCGGCGCCGCTCAGGGCCACCAGCGTGCCATCGCTGTCGAGCAGGTGGCGGGCTGTGGTGTCCAGCCGCCATTGACCGAAGCCGATCAGCCGGCTGCTTTCGCTGATGGTCAGATTCGGCGGCAGCATGCGGGTACGGCGCAGCACGGCGTTGATCCGGGCCAGCAGCTCACGGGCCGAGAAGGGTTTGGTCAGGTAGTCGTCGGCGCCCATCTCGAGGCCGATGATGCGGTCGGTCTCGTCGTTGCGGGCGGTCAACATCAGCACCGGGGTGTTGCGGTGCTTGCCGGCGCGCAGTTCGCGGCACAGCAGCAGGCCGTCGTCGCCCGGCATCATGATGTCGAGCACCACCAGGTCGACGGTATTGTTCTCCAGGAAGGCACGCATTTGTCGGCCATCGGCAACGATGCTGGTACGCAGGCCGTTCTTCTTCAGGTAGTTGCCGACCAGTTCGCGGATCTCGCGGTCGTCGTCGACGATCAGGATGTGATCGACGTGTTCCATCGCAGGGTTCCTTACGAGTAAAGATGCAGGCAAGTGTACCGAGCGTCGCAGTGCTTGCCTGCCGGGGTTTGTATTGCAGTGTATCTGCCTATGACAGAGATACAGGAAAATGCACACCTGGCCCTGTGCAGACACATCCGCGATACCCAGCAGGCTTGTAATGGCTCTCGACCGGGGAACCAACTCCCCATTTGCACAGGAGAGATGCCATGACCTTCAAGACTTTTGCCAATGCAGCCCTGTTCGCGTTGTTCGGCGTTGCCGCCATTTCCGCCCAGGCCAGCAGCGAACCGATGAGCGACAGCGTGATGCAGTATCGCTATGGCGACCGGCTGGACGTGCAGAAAGTGCTGTCGATCAAGGATGACCAGAGCAATGCCTGCGGCGTGGTGAATACGCGCATGGACTACCTCGATTCCCATGGCCGTAGACAAAGCCTGGAGTATCGTACTTACGCCACCGGTGGCTGCCATGACAACTGACCGACGCCGGTGGCTGAAGGTTGCTGGGTGGGTGCTGGGCCTGCTGGGGCTTGGCCTGGCGGGCTACCTGGCGGCCCAGGGCAGGGAGAAGCCCATGCCCTCGCTGGCCGGCGCCAGCCAATGGCTCAATTCGCCGCCGCTGGACGATGCCGCCCTCAAGGGCAAGGTGGTGCTGGTGGATTTCTGGACCTGGGATTGCGTGAACTGCCAGCGCAGCCTGCCTCACGTCAATGACTGGGCCCGGCGCTACGCCGACCAGGGCTTGGTGGTGGTAGGGGTGCACACCCCGGAGTACGACTATGAGCATGACCTGGGCACCCTGCGCGAGAAGGTGGCCAGGCTCGGCATCGGCTACCCGGTCGCGGTGGACAACGACTACCGGGTCTGGAACGCCTGGGGCAACCAGTTCTGGCCTGCGCACTATTTCGTCGATCGCCAGGGGCAGGTGCGCCATGTGCATTTCGGTGAGGGTGACTATGCCGGACAGGAGCGCGTGATCCAGGCACTGCTGGCGGAATGACCTCGTCGGGTAGGCGGTGGCCTTTCGACTGCAATCGCGGGGCAAGCCCCACACAGCGTAAGCCCGGAGTTACGCGATCCTGTGTGGGGCTTGTCCTGCGATTGGGCCGGAGCAGCCAACCGATCAGCCTGGCGCTTTCTTTCAAAATTGTAATGTTCATGCCACCGCGACGATAAGCGCCCCGCCCTAGAGTCCCTCGCCAAGCTTTCCGACGCTTGTCGACGAGGACCTCACCGTGCCGTGCAACCGTGCCACACCCCGCAATGCTGCCTTGTTTGGCCTGCTACTGGCTGTGCTTGCCATGCCGCAGCTACAGGCAGCGCAAGGCTTGAGCCTGTCCCAGGCGCTCGACGCCGCCTTCGCCCAGAACCCCGAACTGGCCGCCGCTGGCCGTGAAATCGGTATCGCCGAGGGCGAGCGGCGCCAGGCCGGGCTGATCCCCAACCCTGAACTGTCCTGGGAGGTCGAAGACACCCGCCGCGACACCAGCACCACCACCGTGACCCTCAGTCAGGCCCTGGAGCTCGGCGGCAAGCGTGGTGCACGGATCGAGCTGGCCAGCGCCGGCCAGAGCGTGGCGCAGCTCGAACTCGAGCGCCAGCGCAACGGCCTGCGCGCCGATGTGGTCCAGGCCTTCCATGCCGCGCTGCGGGCGCAGACCGCGCTGGAGCTGGCACAGCAGTCCCAGGCCTTGACCGAGCGCGGCCTGCAGGTAGTGCAGGGGCGGGTCAAGGCCGGCCAGTCCTCACCGGTCGAGGTCACCCGCGCCCAGGTGCAGTTGGCTCAGGCACGTGCCCAGGTGCGCCGTGCCGAGTCCCAGCGTACGGTCGCCTACCAGGCCTTGGCGCGCCTGACTGGAAACCCGTTGGCCTCCTTCGACCGCCTCGATGCCAGCCACCTGTCGCCAGGGCCTGCGCCCCGTGCCGAGGCCTTGCTCGACAAGATTGCGCGAACCGCCGAATGGCGCCTGGCGCAGGCGCAGATCCAGCGGGGCGAGGCGGCTCTGGGCTCGGAGAAGGCCCGGCGCATACCCGACCTCACTGTGAGCCTGGGCAGCCAGTACAGCCGCGAAGATCGCGAACGGGTGAATGTGGTTGGCCTGTCGATGCCGCTGCCTTTGTTCGATCGCAACCAGGGCAACGTGCTGGCTGCTGCCCGGCGTGCCGACCAGGCCCGCGACCTGCGCAACGCCGTCGAACTGCGCCTGCGCAGCGACACCCGTAGCGCCGTCAGCCAGTGGGCCGCCGCCATGGCGGAGGTGCAGGCCTACGACCGCACCATCCTGCCGTCGGCCCAGCAGGCGGTCGACACCGCCACGCGAGGGTTCGAAATGGGCAAGTTCGGCTTCCTCGACGTGCTCGACGCCCAGCGCACGCTGATCGAGGCGCGCGGGCTGTACCTGGACGCCCTGGCCTCGGCCACCGATGCCAGGGCGCAGGTGGAACGTATCTATGGCGATCTGGGTGAGGGGTTCTGATTGGAGCTGCGTTGCAGCCCCAGGTCCCCAGAACGGCCCATCTTTTCAGGAGTAACGATGAATAACACCCGCAAGATAGCCCTCCTGGCCGCCGCCATCGCCGTGTTCGGCCTTGGCGGCCTGGCCTGGACCAACACCGCTGGCAAGGTCCGCGATGACCGTGGCGAACACACCCACGCCCATGATGGCAAGCAGGATGAGGGCCATGGCGAGGAGGGTGGCGAGGCACACGCCGAGCAGACCGGTAGCCTGCACCTCAGCGCCGCCCAGATCGAAGCCGCCGGCGTGCAGTTGGTCGTTGCCGGGCCAATGACATTGGGCACGGCCATCAGCTTCCCAGGCGAAATCCGCTTTGACGAAGACCACACCGCCCATGTGGTGCCAAGGGTGCCTGGGGTGGTCGAGGCGGTACAAGCCGAACTGGGCCAGGCGGTCAAGCGCGGCCAGGTGCTGGCGGTAGTCGCCAGCCAGCAGATCTCCGAGTTGCGCAGCGAACAACAGGCCGCCCAACGGCGCCTGGAGTTGGCGCGGTTGACCTTCAAGCGCGAACAACAGTTGTGGCAGGAGCGCATCAGCGCCGAGCAGGACTATCTGCAAGCTCGCCAGGCATTGCAGGAAGCCGAGATCGCCCTGGCCAACGCCCGGCAGAAAGTCGCTGCCGTGGCGCCGGCAGGGGCCGGCAACCGCTATGAACTGCGCGCACCGTTCGATGCAGTGGTGGTGGAAAAGCACCTGACCGTAGGTGAGGTGGTCGATGAAACCAGCAACGCCTTCACGCTCTCGGACCTCAGCCGGGTATGGGCGACCTTCGCCGTCACGCCTGGCGACCTGGGCCGGGTGACCACCGGGCGGAACGTGACCGTCAGTGCACCGGACCTGGGCGCCGAAGTGCAAGGCAAGGTCAACTATGTTGGCAACCTGCTCGGCGAGCAGAACCGCGCCGCCACCGCCCGAGCCACTCTGGCCAACCCTGACGGCGCCTGGCGCCCAGGGCTGTTCGTGACGATCGCGGTGAACATCGAGCGCTTCGACGCCGCCGTGGTGGTGCCGGAAGCGGCCCTGCAGACCTGGGAGGAGCAGACGGTGGTCTTCGCCCGTACCGAGGAGGGCTTCGAGGCCCGCCCGGTCAAGACCGGCCGGCGCGATGCCGGCCAGGTGGAAATCACCGAAGGGCTGGCCGCCGGCACCCAGGTGGCGGCCGCCGGCAGCTTCGTCCTCAAGTCCGAGCTCGGCAAGGGCTCGGCCGAGCACAGCCACTGACCCAGGAACGTATCCATGTTCGAACGCCTGATCCAATTCGCCATCGAGCAGCGCCTGGTGGTCATGCTCGCGGTGGTGCTGATGGCCGCCGTGGGCATCAACAGCTATCAGAAACTGCCTATCGACGCGGTACCGGACATCACCAACGTCCAGGTACAGATCAACACCGCCGCGCCCGGCTATTCGCCGCTGGAAACCGAGCAGCGCATCACCTTCGCCATCGAGACGGCCATGGCCGGCCTGCCTGGGCTCAAGCAGACCCGCTCGTTGTCGCGCTCGGGCTTGTCCCAGGTGACGGTCATCTTCGATGACGGCACCGATATCTTTTTCGCCCGGCAACTGGTGAACGAGCGCCTGCAAGTGGCTCGCGAGCAACTGCCTGAGGGCATCGAGGCGGCCATGGGGCCGATTTCCACGGGCCTGGGCGAGATCTTCCTATGGACCGTCGAGGCCGAGCCGGGAGCACGCAAGGAGGACGGTACGCCCTACACCGCCACTGACTTGCGGGTGATCCAGGACTGGATCATCAAGCCGCAATTGCGCAACGTGCCCGGTGTGGCGGAGGTCAACACCATCGGTGGACATGCCAAGCAGTACCTGATTGCGCCGGACCCCAAGCGCCTGGCGGCCTACAAGCTCACGCTCAATGACCTGATCGGCGCCCTGGAAAGCAACAACGCCAACGTGGGGGCCGGCTACATCGAGCGCAACGGCGAGCAGCTGCTGATTCGCGCTCCGGGCCAGGTGGCGTCGGCCCAGGATATCGCCAATATCGTCATCTCCAGTACCGATGGCGCGCCCATCCGGGTCAGCCATGTCGCCCGGGTCGGGTTGGGCCAGGAGCTGCGTTCGGGCGCGGCCACCGAAAATGGCCGCGAGGTGGTGCTGGGCACGGTGTTCATGCTGATCGGCGAAAACAGCCGCACGGTGTCCCAGGCCGTGGCCGCCAAGCTCGCCGAGGTCAACCGCAGCCTGCCCGAGGGGGTGGTAGCCGTGACGGTGTACGACCGCACCAACCTGGTTGAAAAGGCCATCGCCACGGTGAAGAAGAACCTGGTGGAGGGCGCGATCCTGGTGATTGCCGTGCTGTTCCTGTTCCTGGGCAATATCCGTGCGGCATTGATCACGGCCATGGTCATCCCGCTGTCGATGCTGTTCACCTTCACCGGCATGTTCAGCAACAAAGTCAGCGCCAACTTGATGAGCCTGGGAGCCCTGGACTTCGGCATCATCGTCGATGGCGCAGTGGTGATCGTCGAGAACGCCATCCGCCGGTTGGCCCATGCGCAGCAGCGCCATGGGCGCATGCTGACCCGCAGCGAGCGCTTCCACGAAGTGTTCGCCGCTGCTCGCGAGGCGCGCAGGCCCTTGGTCTACGGCCAGTTGATCATCATGGTCGTGTACCTGCCGATCTTTGCCCTGACCGGTGTCGAAGGCAAGATGTTCCACCCCATGGCCTTCACCGTGGTGATGGCCCTGCTGGGCGCGATGATCCTGTCGGTTACCTTCGTCCCGGCAGCCATCGCGCTGTTCGTCACCGGCAAGGTGAAGGAAGAAGAGGGCGTGGTGATGCGTACCGCACGCCAGCGCTACGCGCCGGTACTGGGCTGGGTGCTGAGCCATCGCAACCTGGCGTTCGCCGGGGCTGCAGCCCTGGTGCTGTTGTCGGGTGTGCTGGCCAACCGTATGGGCAGCGAGTTCATTCCCAGCCTCAGCGAAGGCGACTTCGCCCTGCAGGCCCTGCGCGTGCCGGGTACCAGCCTGAGCCAGTCGGTGCAGATGCAGCAACAGCTGGAAACGGCCATCATCGCCCAGGTGCCCGAGGTGGAGCGGGTATTCGCCCGCACGGGTACCGCTGAGATCGCTTCCGACCCGATGCCGCCGAACATCTCCGATGCCTATGTGATGCTCAAACCGCGCGAACAATGGGCCGACCCGGACAAGCCGCGCGAAGCGCTGATCGCCGAGGTGCAGCGCGCCGCGGCCAGCGTACCGGGCAGCAACTACGAGTTGTCCCAGCCGATCCAGCTGCGTTTCAACGAGCTGATTTCCGGCGTGCGCAGCGATGTGGCGGTGAAGGTGTTCGGCGACGACATGGCAACACTCAACCGCACCGCCGCGCAGATCGCCGCCACCTTGCAACAGGTGCCGGGAGCTTCGGAGGTGAAGGTCGAACAGACTACCGGGCTGCCGGTGCTGACCATCGATATCGACCGCGATAAGGCCGCCCGCCATGGCTTGAACGTCGGTGATGTGCAAGATGCCATCGCCATTGCCGTCGGCGGGCGAACGGCCGGTACCCTGTACGAAGGCGACCGGCGTTTCGACATGGTGGTGCGCCTGCCCGAGGCCCTGCGTACCGATGTCGACGGGCTTTCGAACCTGCTCATCCCGGTGCCGGCCAGCGCAGCGGCAGGGACAACGCAGATCGGTTTCATCCCGCTGTCCCAGGTGGCCACGCTCAACCTGCAACTGGGCCCGAACCAGGTCAGCCGTGAGGATGGCAAGCGGGTGGTGGTGGTCAGTGCCAACGTGCGTGGGCGCGACCTGGGTTCGTTCGTCGAAGAGGCCGAGCAGACCCTGATCGACCAGGTGCAGGTGCCGCCGGGCTATTGGACACGTTGGGGCGGCCAGTTCGAGCAACTGCAGTCGGCCGCCGAGCGTTTGCAGGTGGTGGTGCCGGTGGCGCTGCTGCTGGTGATGGCATTGCTGCTGATGATGTTCAACAACCTCAAGGATGGCCTGCTGGTGTTCACCGGCATTCCGTTCGCCCTGACCGGCGGGGTGCTGGCGCTGTGGCTGCGGGATATCCCGCTGTCGATCTCCGCCGGGGTCGGTTTCATCGCGTTGTCTGGGGTGGCGGTGCTCAATGGCTTGGTGATGATCGCCTTCATCCGCAACCTGCGCGAGGAGGGTCGGTCGCTGGGCACGGCCATCGAGGAAGGGGCGCTGACCCGGTTGCGGCCGGTGTTGATGACCGCGTTGGTGGCGTCGTTGGGGTTCATTCCGATGGCGCTGGCCACCGGTACCGGGGCGGAGGTGCAGCGGCCGCTGGCGACCGTGGTGATCGGGGGCATCCTTTCATCCACCGCGTTGACCTTGTTGGTACTGCCGGCGCTGTACCAGTGGGCGCACCGGCGGGAGGAGGGGGAGCCTGGTTGAGGGCTTGGGGCGCTGCACGTCCATCGCCGGCAAGCCGGCTCCTACAGGTAACGCGTCAGTCGTGACGATAGCACTGTTGCTGTGGGAGCCGGCTTGCCGGCGATAAGGCCCTTGAGTCTACGTCGCTTCAGCCTGACGCCCACCGATTTCATCATGCAACGAAATCCGCGAAGTTTCCGGCAGTGCCAAGCCACCGACCAACGCCACCAGAGCGATCGCCACCAGATAGAACGCTGGCGCCAGGCTGCTGCCGGTCTGGCTGATCAGCCAGGTCGCCACCAGCGGTGCGGTGCCTCCGAACAGGGTGTAGGCCACGTTGTAGGTGATCGCCGAGGCGGTATAGCGGGTGCGGGTCGGGAAGCTTTCCGAGAGCAGCGCGGCGGTGACTACGCCGCTGAGCAAGGCGCCGATCGCCAGCAGGATCACCCCCAGCAAGGCGCCTGACATCGACCCCGAGCTGGCCAGCCAGTAGGCCGGAAACACCGCCACCATCACCCACAGGCAGGTAAAGCCAATGGTCTTGCGCCGCCCGACGCGGTCGGAGAACGCACCGGCCAGGGGGCAGCCGACGGCAGCCACCAGCAGCGCCACGGTAGACACCAGCAGCGATTGGGCACGGGTCAGGTTGCCGACCATCTGCAGGTAGGTGGAGAAATAGGTGGTGAACATGTAAAACGACAGCGCGGTCAGGGAAATGAATGCCCCGAGGTTGCGGATTGCCCGGCCGTGATGGCGCAGGGTGTCCTTGAGCGGCGAATGGCTGTGTTCCTTGCCCTCTGCCATGGCCTCGCGGAAGGCTGGGGTTTCCTCCATGCGCCAGCGCAGGTATAGGCCCACCAGCCCCAGCGGTGCCGCGATCAGGAAGGGAACCCGCCAACCCCAGCTGCTCATCGCCTCGGGCGTCAGGCTGGCTTCCAGGGCATAGGCGATCACCGCTGCGCAGGCGAAGGCCGAAAAGGTCGACACCGGCACGAAGCTGCCGTAGAAGGCACGTTTGTCCTGGGGCGCATGCTCCATCAGGTAGGCGCAGGCGCCGGCATATTCGCCACCGGCCGAAAAGCCCTGCAGGCACCGGGCCAGGGTCAGCAGCAAGGGCGCTGCCAGGCCGATGCTGGCGTAGGTCGGCAGCAGGCCGATCAGGGTCGTGGAGCCGGCCATGAGCAGGATCGTCAGCGACAGGATGCGCTTGCGTCCCAGGCGATCGCCCAGGGCGCCGAACACGATGCCGCCCAACGGGCGCAGGGCGAACGCCACGGCGAACACGGCGAAGGTCTTGAGCAGGGCGATGCTCGAATCCTCGCCGGTGAAGAACAGGCTGGCGATCAGCGTGGCGAGGAAACCATAGACGGCGAAGTCGAACCATTCGACGAAGTTGCCAATGGCCGAGGCGGCGATCACCCGGCGCAGGGTGGCGGGGGATACCTCATGGGGTATGGGCATGGGGGTGTTCTCCGGTCTTCATGGGCAGCTTGGACGAAAGTGCCGCGGTCGGGCCGCGGCATCGTTGTTATGTGGCCCAGTAGAGCGGCAGGTGGGGCGAGGCGCTTTTTCATGGACGACATCGGGATACCTGATCTGGCCCTGTCGCGGGGCAAGCCCGCCCCCATCTGTTCTGCGCTGTTTTCAGAAGCATCGCCGTACCGGTGGTTGCTGGCTTGCCAGCGAGAGGGCCGGGGCAGTCCGCTGGCCAGGGCCGATTTTCGTACAGGCCCTAGAACCGCAGGTCCATCGCCACCTCGAACGTGCGCGGTGCGCCCATGTAGTACTGCGTGCCATACGCCTGCTTGGCATACAGCTCATCGGTCAGGTTACGCACCCGTGCGGTGATCGCGGTGTGTTCGTCCAGGCGATAGCGGGTGAACACACCGAACAGGGTATAGGCAGGAGCTTGGAGCGTATTGGCGTTGTCGGCGTACACCGAGTCGACATAGCGCATGTCCATCCCTGCGGTCCAGGCCGGGGTGAAGGCATAGGTGAGCCACAGGTTGGCGACGTTGGCCGGGACGTTGACCGGGGTGTTGCCCTTGCGCGATACCGACTTGCCGCCGACCGCTTCGTTGAATTCGTCATACCTGGCATCGACATAGGCATAGTTGGCCTCGGCCAACAGCCTAGGCGTGACCTGCAGCCGGCCGGACAGCTCGATGCCGCGCGAGGTCTGCTGGCCCGCCTGGACGGTCACGTTGGGGTCGTTGGCGTCGCGTACCGCGAAGTCCTTGCGCACGATCTGGTACACCGCCAGTGTCGCTGCGCCACGCCCGTCGAGGAAGTCGAACTTGCTGCCAGCTTCCCACTGCTCGCCCTTGGACAGGTCGAACAAACCCACGTTGGAGTAGGTGGCAGACGCCAAGGAACCGGCCGGCAGGTCGGCGGCGGTACTGTATTGCAGGTATACGCTGGCCGACGGCGTCAAGGCGTAGGTCAGGCCGACACGCCCACTCAGGGGCTCCCAGCGGCGTTCGAAGTAGGCCGGGCTGGTGGCCGAGACCGGGCCATAGTTGTGCACCTGCATGTCCAGGTAGTCGTAGCGCAAGCCGCTCAGCAGGGCCAGGCGCTCGGTGAGCTGCAGGCGGTTTTCGGCGAACAAGGCGCGGTTGGTCACTTCGTGGTGGCGTTGCTTGGTCAGACCATTATTCACGCCAGGGATGTCCCCGAAGCTACCGGGGTCGAAGTGGTCCGGGTCCACCATATCGCTCCAGTTGTTGGACGTAGGGTAGAGCGTCTGGCGCATGCGCGAATAGTCCAGGCCCAGCGCCCATTGGCTGACCAGGCCGAACAGCGCGTTGTCGTGGCGCAGTTCGATACGGTCGCCCAGCACCCGCTGTTCGTGGCGCTGCAGGTAGGGCCCGGAGCGCACGACGTTGCCGGCGTCGTTGTAGGCGTAGCGCTCCAGGTTGCGGTAGTCGCGCTGGGCTCGGTAGTGATACAGGGTGTTCTGCACGCTGGTGCTGTCGCTGAGCTGGTAATCCAGGATCGAGCGCAGCCAGCGTACGCGCTGCTCGTAACGGCCATCGGCGATGTTGTAGTTCTCGAAGCGCCGGTGCCGGTCGATCTTCATGGTGCTGCGTCCCGGCAGGATCGGCGCGCCCCAGTAGGGGCTGTCTTCCTTGTCCTGTTGGTATTCCAGGGCCAGGGTATGGGTCAGGTTGGGTGACAGGTCGCTGAGCAGCGAGAATGCAAGGCTGTCGGTCCAGCGCTCGTTACGATCGACATAGCCATTGCCGTGGCTACGGCTGAAGTCCAGGCGGGCGAAATGCCGGGCCTCGGCCGGGTTGCCGGCCAGGGCCTGGTTGATGCCGAAGGCGACTTCCGCGTCGTCGTAGCTGCCATAGCGCACCCGTGCATCGACGGTCTGCTCGTCGCGGCTGGCCAGCTTGGTGATGTAGTTGATCGACCCGCCCACGGCACCGGCGCCATGCAGGAACGACGAGGGCCCGCCAAGCAGCTCGACCCGGTCGATGGCCCAGGCGTCCACAGGGCGGGTGGCGCTGCTGTAGCCCAGGTTGATGCCGTTGTAGAGCTGGGTGATCTGGTTCTGGGTAAAGCCGCGGTAGGACACGTAGCCGCCATAGCCGGGGTTGGCCGAGGCATTGACGCCGGCCATGGCGTTGATCACATCCTGGGTGTCCTTGGCGCCGCGCTCCTCGATCACGCGGCGGTCCGAGACACTCACCGAGGCCGGGGTTTCCCGGGCGCTGAGGCCGAGCCGGGAGCCGGTGCGAATCGGCTCGTCCAGCTGAACCCCGGTGGGCGCCTGGCGTTCGCCATCGACGGTGGTGGCGGTCAGTTCGATAGGGGCGGTACCCGCCCAGGCGTAGCTGCAGGTGCCCATCAGGAGCACCAGGGAGGTCTTGCGAATCATGTTGTCAGGGCTTCCACGCAAAGGTCATGGCTGACCACCAGCGCGCACGGCTGGCGTCAGGCGAAGGTCGCTGCTGCGGGGAAGGCGATGGGAGAGGCGCGGGGGTTGAGGGCGGGGCGCAGGTAGCGTGGCGGCGGCTGTGCCCAACTGCGTGCGACGATGGGTGAGGGTGTGTTGCCCCTGGCCCGGAAAAGGGCCCAGCCGTGGCTGGCCAGCGGTACGGCCAGGGCGAAGGATGAGCACACCGGGCACTCGAGCTGGGCCATGTGTTGGTCGCTGCTGCTGTCGCCCAGGTCGATCGCTGGGCTGTGGTCGCTGGAGAGCGAACAGAAACCGCCTTCCAGCCCGGCCAGGCGCAGGCCGCTCATCTGGCCATGGTGCAAGCCGCACAACAATAGGCTGAACAGGACGCTGGCATAGAGCGCCCAGGCAGTCAGCGAACGTGTCTGGCGGGAGGTGTTCATGGTTGGCGAATCTACCATTCGAGTGGATGAACGGTATAACGCGCAGGTGTGGTGGAATGTCGCAGCAGTGCCGGTGGGCCTAATCGCGGGACAAGCCCAAATTGCCTTCGGTTGGTTTAATACTTCTCAGCCGTGCCAATACGGCCCAGGCTCCGCTTGCTTCATGGGAGCTGGCGGAGCCTGCGATGGGCTGTGAAGCAGCCCCAAATGCAGCCGATAACGCTTAACTGACTGGCATTAGGCTTGGGGCCGCTTTGCAGCCATCGCAGGCTGCCGCCACCCACCGAGATTGCGCCGCTCTAAAGACTTGCGAAATCACGGTGTGAGGCCTTGTGCCGGGCTCGAGGCAAAAGCCCTTCGATGCAGGCCGCCTAGAGCGAATCGTCGTTGCGCGGGGCCCCGCCACCTGGGCTGCCGGAATCATCCAGGTCGCCATTGTTGCCGGTGCCGGGCCCTGCCTCTCCGGGCTTGCCCTGGGCGGTGCCGTCGCCGCCGGTGTTGTCGGTGTCGTTGGCATCGGTACCTATACCCAGGCCATCGCCCGGTGTGCCGGAGCCCATTGGCCCCCCGTCACGGTCGATGGTGCCGGTGCCGGGTACCTGTTCGGTCGGGGTGCGCTGGGTGTTCGGCTCGTTCGCTGCCAGCGCCAGGGAGGCGCCGACGCCCAGGCTGAAGGCCAGGCCCAGGGAAAGGACACATGCGTGTTTCATCGGAAATCTCCCATCCAGGTGTCTTCTGCGTTCGAGTGTGCCTGGGTTTGCACGGTGCCGACGCCCTGACGGACGGAACAGGCCGCCCTTCAGCGGGCGAGCTGGGCAACCACTCGGTTGCGCCCGGCCTGCTTGGCCGTATACAGCACCTGGTCGGCACGGTTGAGCGCATCGGCCGGGGTTTCATCCCCTTGCGCGTCCCAGCGGGCGACCCCAAGCGAGAGGGTAATGGCACCCACCGGCTCGATCGGCGTGTCCTGCACGCCCTTGCGCAGGCGTTCGGCCACGGCTGTCGCCACTTCCAGGCTGGCCTTGGGCAACAGGATGAGGAACTCTTCGCCACCGGTTCGGCACAGCACATCGCCCTCACGGCAGCAGCGGCGCATCAATTCGGCCAGGCGCTTGAGCACCTGGTCGCCGATATCATGGCCGTGGCTGTCGTTGATCCGCTTGAAGTGGTCGATATCCAGGGCAACCACGCAAAAGCCGTGCGCCTCGGCCTCCATCAGCGCGAGGCTGAACTCCAAGCGCCGGCGGTTGCCCAGCCCCGTGAGCGGGTCGGTCTGGGCGTCGCGGTTGAGTCGGCCGATGCGTTCCTGCAGCAGGTTCAGGCCGAACAGCAGCGCTCGCTTGAGTTCGGCGGCCTCGAAGTACCAGGCTCGAACCTGGTGCAGGCGTTCCGCCGTGCCGGCCCTGTCCAGTGTGCGTGCGGCGGCTGCTAGCTGGCGCAGCGGGCGGGTGATGGCCAGGGCCAGCAACCAGAGCACCAGCGAGCCCACCAGGGCCAAGGGCACGGAGATCCCGACCACATCGAGAATCAGCCGCCGCAGTGGTATCACGGTCTGGGCCAGTGGCTGCTGGGCGACGATGCCCCAGCCGGTGCTGGGCACCGTGGCGAAGCCTGCAAGCATCTCCACGCCATGGCTATTGGTCACTTGCTGCGTGCCGTTGCCCAGGGTGGCGATCCGATCGACCAGGGCGTTGCCGCTGACCACTGTGCCCACCCGCTGGGTGTCAGGGTGGTAGAGCAGGCGGCGGTTACGGTCGACCACGTAGAGATAGGCGCCATTCGTGTAGAAGTGCTTGTCGAGTAGGCTGTTGAGGATGTTGTGCTCGCGCAGGTACAAGCTGCCGCCGACATAGCCCAGGTACTGACCGTCGGCGCTGAAGATCGGCTGCGACAGCATCACCACCAGATTGTTGGCGGTTGAAAGGAAGGGCGTCGAGATCAGCGTCTTGCGCGCTTGCAGTGCCTGCACCGCGCCCGGAGTGTGCAGGCGGGTGCCCAGCACCTTGCGCAGGGGCGCAGGGGAAATGGCCCGGAGCACGCCTTGGGCGTCGACCAGGTACACCGAGTTGAAGGCATGGCTCTGACGCAGCACACGTTCGGTCTCGGCTTGCGTCAGTTGCGCATCGCCCAGTTGCCGGGCCTGGACCGTAGCGCTGAAAGCCAGCTGCTGCAGGGCATTGCCAACGAACGTCTCGGTGATGGCCGCAAGCTTGGCGGCATACACTCTGTTGGCCTCCAGCGCATGATCGATCAGCAACTGGCGCTGCACACGATAGCTGGCGAAATAGCTGGTCAACAGCATCACCGTGGCGGTGAGCGCCGACAGGATGAGGATCAACGTGCGCAGATCCAGGCGCAGGCCTTTCTTGGCGTGTGGCAATCCTGACCTCAACAGCGGGAAAGAGTGACAACCTTACCTGTTCTGCACAGTGGTGGCCATGGGGCATCAGAAGCGGCAGCGCAGGGCGTTCACCGCTTGGTCTGTTCCAGTTCGAGCAGGTCCTGCTCGACCTGCTGCATGCGCTGTTCGGCCAGCGCCTGGGCTTTCTCATCGTTGGCACTTTCACGCATCAGGGCGGTGAGCTTTTCGCTCAACTGCCTGCCCTGTTCGGTTTCCTCCAGCGCCCTGGCCTTGGCGGGATCCTGGGTGGCGGTGACAATCAGGTCGAACTCGGCATCGTTGAAGTGCGTCTCGCTGTAGAGCTTGAACAGGTCCTGGCGTTGATCTTCGACGGTCAGGTGCTTGCGCACCACGGCCTGGATCTGTTCCTCGGACAGGCCGGGGTGCTTGGGTGCGAGCAGCGCGGCGATCTTGTCGATGTTGTGCTCGTAGGCCTCCTGCAGGGGCAGGTTGGCCAGGATCTTTTCTTCGCGGCTGGGCGCCTGGTCGCAAGCGGCAAGGGCTGCGAGCAGGAGCATCGGGAACAGGCGTCTGGGAGGGCGGGGCATCGATCGGGCCTTGGGTTGGTCTGGCGGTCAGTTTACTGAAGATCTCAGCGCCCGCCACCCAACGGGTATTCCACGGCCAGGCGTATCTGATCGGCATCCAGCTCCGCCTGGGCAGTATTGCCACGGTGGACGTCGTACCGTACCGAGAACGCCATGCCCTTGGCTGCGCCGTCCTGCACCACGTACCGCGCTTCCAGGTCTCGCTCCCAATGCCTGCCGCCCTTGCCGTAGCCCAGGTAGGCGTAGCCGCCGGCCGGGTCGGTGTGGCTGCCATCGATATCGAACCCGCGCACATACAAGGCCGCCAGGTTCAAGCCGGGGATGCCGAAGGTTGCCATGTTCAGGTCATAGCGCGCTTGCCACGACTTCTCGTTGGGTGCGTTGAAATCGGACAGCTGCACGGCATTGCCCAGGTAGATCGCGCCGCGGGTGACATAGTCGAACGGTGTATCGCCATCGACCTGCTGCCAGCCGAGGCTGAACGTGTGCGGGCCGTGGGTATAGCGTGAGAGCAGGTTCCAGGTGGTGTTGTCGATACGCCCGGACAAGGTCTTGCCGGTATCGGTGGTACGGTACAGGTTCAGTTCCAGGCTCAGGCTGCTGTGTTCATCCAGGGCATGGCTGAGGGTACTGCCCAGGTAATGTTGACGCCAGGTATCCGCGTAACGCGAGGTATAGAGGCTGGCGTTAACGGCGCTGTTCGGGGTCCACACCATGCCTGCCAGGTCGAAGCTGTCGCCCTGGCGTGCGTTCGAGTAGTTCACCGCGAAACCCTGGTCATGGCTCGAGGCATTGCGGTCGGTGTTTTCGTTGAAATGGCCGGCCACCAGCTTGAGCGTGTCGATCTCGCTGCTGGTGAAGAACAGGCCCGTGGCAGTCTCGGGCAGCAGGCGGCTATCGGAGGAACTGAACACCGGTGTCTTCACCCGTTGCTCACCGTAGGACAGCACGGTGTCGGCCAGCCGCAGCTTGAGCGCCGCGCCGCCACGGCTGTAGTTGCCCTTGGGGTGGCCGTCGTTGTCCAAGGCCAGCAGGCGCGCCTTGCCGGCACGGCCGCCACCGCTGTCCAGTTGTACGCCGAGGTAGGCGTGGGCATCGACACCGACGCCCAGCACCCCTTGGGTGAACCCGGACTGGAAGGTCCCCATCAGGCCATAGGCCCATTCCTCGGCTTTGCCGCTGCGCTCGCTGCGTGGCTTGTAGGCATTGCGGGCTGCACCGTTACGGCCGCCATGGCGATAGTCGCGCTGGTCGAACACGGTGCGGTTGAGCAAGCTCCAGGTGCTGTCTTCGATAAAGCCGTCGGACTGCGCCTGGGCCGATTCCGACAAGGCCACGGGCGAGGCGCCGAGCAGCGGCAGCAGCAGGGCGACGCGCAGCGACTGCCGAGGCCCGGAATTGATGCAGGCATGCATGGGGCTGGGCTCCTGCCGCCTTAGAAGTACTTGAGCCAGGCGATGTCGCGGCGGCGGGCCTTGAGCCGGGCGAATGCGCGCACCGGCAGGAACAATGCGATGGCGAGCACAAGCGCGCCAAGCCAGACCGCCCCGATGCCCTCGAAGCCGAAATAGTCCCCCTGGTTCAGGCCCCACAGCGCGACGCTGGCCAGGTACAACAGCTTCAGCACGTAAAGGTGCAACAGGTAGAAGAACATGGGCGCTGCGCCGAACACTGCCAGCACCCCGATCCAGCGTGCCTGCCCGGCCCGTTCGAAGGCTCGCAGCAACAGCAGGCCCAGGCCCAGGGTCAGGGCCAGGAACAACAGCGACGGTGGGTACTTGGTGATGTTGAAGAAGCTCATCAGGGTCTGGGTCGCGGTCGGGTAGCCGCTCCATGGTGCCTCGCCATAGCCGTTGAACAGGCGCAGGGCGAAGAACCCCAGCAGCACGCCGATACCGAGCAGCAGCAGGCGATGCTGGCGAGCCCCGGCATCGCTGCCCCGGGCGAACCAGGGGCCCAGGGCATAGCCCAGCACGATCACGCCGATCCATGGCAATACCGGATAGGAGGTGCGCAGGCGCAGATGTTCGTTGAGCTCCAGCCAGCCTCGGTCATGCAGGATCGCCCAAGGAACATGCAGGGCCGAACCGGGTTCGAAGTGCAACCCATCGAGCAGGTTGTGCCCGGCGACAAGGGTGATACCGACAGCCAGCAGCGCCGGGCGGGGGAGCCAGACCAGCAGCGACAGGGCGATCATGCTGACACCGATGGCCCAGATCACCTGTAGGTAGATCACGGTCGGCGGCAGTTGGAAGGTCCAGGCGAAATTCACAAGAGTAAATTCCAGCGCCACCAGGAACAGGCCGCGCTTGAACAGGAAGGCCGATACATCGCCGCGGCCCTGGTGCTTTTCGCCATAGAGCCACGCCGAGAGGCCGGTCAGCAGAACGAAGACCGGTGCGCACAGGTGGGCCAGGGTACGGCTGATGAACAGGGTGGGTTCGGTGGCATCGATGCTCATCGGGTCGCTGACCTGGCGATGCAGGAAGAAGGTTTCACGGACGTGGTCCAGGAGCATGAACAGGATCACCAGGCCGCGCAGGGCATCGATGCTCTGCAGGCGCTGGGTGAGTTGGGTGGGGGTGGGGCAGGCGCTTGTCATGATTGGAGGCGGGCGGGTCTGTCGTTGAATTGAAATGTTATCTTATAACTTTTTAGGCGCGGCAGCACAGTGCTTTTTTCTTGGCTTGCGTGTGTAGAGGGGTGTAAGCAGGAAGGTAGAGGAGCCTGTGAGATCGAGCGCCGCCCGCGCGGCGTCTCACAGGCTCCGAAGGTATCGCGTCGAACCTCAGGGCGCCCCGAGTATTCCCACGACCTTGTCCCGAAGCTGGTCGATCCCGAACGGCTTGCCGATCATGTGCATCCCCTCTGGCACATTCAGCGTTTCGGCATAACCGCTGGCAAACAGCACCGGCAGCGTTGGACGCAGTTCACGGGCCTTGGCAGCCAGGTCCTCGCCGCGCATGTCCGGCAGGCCCACGTCGGTCATCAGCAATGCCAGGTCCCGGCTCCGATCCTCGAGCACTGCCAAGGCGGCAGCGGCACTGTCGGCCTCGATCGCGGTATAGCCCAAGTCGCCGAGCACTTCGACTATCAGCATGCGTACGATGTCGTCGTCTTCGACTACCAGTAGCTGCATTGTGTGGATCCTGTTCATGGGGTGGTCTTTATTGGGTGCCCCGGCGGGCAGCAGAAGTTCCCCAGCATAACGGGCCCTGCACATCGATGGAACGATTGGTGCAAGTAGCCTTCAAATACTGGCTAAGTGCCCTGCCAGAGCCGGTAAAGCTGGTTAGACTCGCTATGAACCGGTGGCGCAGCGGCCACCCACCCAATGGATACTTTTCGCGCGGGCGTTTTCAAATGATTCAAGCAGCCTCTATGGACCAGCAGAGCTTTCGCAAGCTCTTGCGCCGCAATGTCGGCTTGCCCCTTGGCGTAGGCCTGCTGGGGGCCGTGGCGTTTGTCGCGGTGATCAACTATTTGCTCTCGGCCATGCAATGGGTCGAGCACACCGATCGGGTGATCGGCAATGCCAACGAGACAGCCAAGCTTGCGATCGACATGGAAACAGGTATGCGCGGCTTCCTGATTTCCGGGGAGGAACGTTTCCTCGATCCCTACGAGGTGGCCAAGCCGCGGATCTTCAACAGCCTCCAGGCGCTGCGCTCGATGGTGATGGACAACCCGCAACAGGTTGAGCGCATCGACCGTTTGATCGCCTTGCAACGGGCCTGGAACGACTTCGGTGCCGAGATGATTGCCTTGCGCCGTAACCAGGGCGATTACCAGATCGCCATCGCCGATGGCCGCGGCAAACGCCTGAGCGACGGGATCCGCAAGGAATACGACGACCTGATCGCAGCCGAACAGCAGCTGCGCATGGCCCGCAACGAAACCGTGAGTACCGTGACGGTGCTGCTCAGCAGCGCGTTCGTGCTGTTCATCGTGGCCCTGACAGCCCTGTTGGCCTATCTCGGCCGCCGCGACCTGCTCGCGCTGTCGGAGAGCTACGTGGCGAACCTGCAGGCCCAGCGACAGGCCACTGAACGCCTGGAACACCAAGCCTGGTTGCGCAACGGTCAGACCCAACTGGCGGAGCAGGTGCTTGGGCAACTGACCCTGCCCATGCTCGGCGACAACATCCTGCGCTTCTTCGCCGGGTACCTGGGCAGTGTGGTCGGCGCCTTCTATGTGCGCGACGAACAAGGGCAGCTGGTGCGTGTGGCCAGCTACGGCCTGGGCGCCGAGCAGCAAGCCCGCGGCGAGCGAGTGGCCAGCCATGACGGGTTGCTGGCGGAAGTGGTCCGCCAGGTCCGCCCGCTGCGCCTGGATGACCTGCCCGCCGATTACCTGCGCTTGAGTTCGGGCCTGGGCGATGGCCTGCCGCGCAGCGCGTTGCTGATGCCGACCAGTGATGACGGGCAGGTCAATGGTGTGCTCGAGCTGGGCTTTCTCAGACCCCTGCAGGAGCGTGATGCGGAGCTGTTGCAGCAGGTCGGCGGTAACCTGGGGATCTCCATCGAAAGCGCACGCAACCGCCAACGCCTTCAGGAAGTGCTGGCCGAGACCCAGCAGCTCAACGAAGAACTGCAGGTACAGCAGGAGGAGCTCAAGACCGCCAATGAGGAGCTTGAGGAGCAATCGCGTATCCTCAAGGAGTCCCAGGCGCATCTGGAGACCCAACAAGCGGAGCTGGAACAGACCAACGAGCAGTTGGCCGAGCGCACCGACGCCCTGGACCGCAAGAACGGCGAACTGAACTTGGCGCAGCTGGAACTGCAGGCTCGCGCAGAAGACCTGCAGCGCACCAACCGCTACAAATCCGAGTTCCTGGCCAACATGTCCCATGAACTGCGTACGCCGCTCAACAGCTCGCTGATCCTGGCCAAGCTTTTGGCGGAAAACGGCGAGGGCAACCTCAGCGATGAACAGGTGAAGTTCGCCGAGTCCATCTATTCGGCCGGCAACGACCTGCTCAACCTGATCAACGACATCCTCGATATCGCCAAGGTAGAGGCCGGCAAGCTCGATGTGCGCGCCCAGGTCACCCAGGTCGAGGGGCTGGTGGAGGGGGTGCGAGCCATGTTCGAGCCCTTGGCCCGGGACAAGGGCCTGGACTTTGCGGTGCAGGTCGAGCCGCAGGTGCCGGCGACCCTGTTCACCGACCGCCAACGCCTGGAGCAGATCCTCAAGAACCTGTTGTCCAATGCGATCAAGTTCACCGAGCATGGCCAGGTCAGCCTGACCATCGGCCACGAGGCCGGCCGGGGCGTGTGCTTCAGCGTGCGCGACAGCGGCATCGGCATTGCGGCCGACCAGCAACAGGCGATCTTCGAGGCGTTCCACCAGGTCGATGGCACCAGCAATCGACGCTACGGTGGTACCGGTCTGGGCTTGTCGATTTCCCGAGACCTGGCGCGCCTGCTGGGCGGGCAGATCACGGTGCAGAGCACGCCAGGGCAGGGCAGTACATTCAACCTGACCCTGCCTGAACAGTACGAAGGCGCACCGGCCGAGGCCCAGGTGCCGCAAGTTGCCAAACCGGTGGCCCAGGTTGCTGCGCCGGTGCCGCCGGCACCCCGGGGGCCAGCCTTCGCCGACGACCGCGAGCACGCGCCCTTTGCCAGCCGCTCCATCCTGGTGGTGGAGGACGAGCCGAACTTCGCCCGCATCCTCTTCGATCTGGCCCACGAGCTGGGCTACAGCTGCCTGGTGGCGCAAAGTGCGGACGAGGGCTACGAATTGGCCGCCCAGTACACGCCGGATGCCATCCTGCTGGACATGCGTCTGCCGGACCATTCGGGCCTGACGGTGCTGCAGCGGCTCAAGGAGCAGGCCGCTACCCGGCACATCCCGGTGCATGTCATCTCGGTGGAGGACCGCGTGGAGGCCGCCATGCACCTGGGTGCCGTGGGGTATGCAGTCAAGCCCACCAGCCGTGAGGAGCTCAAGGCGGTGTTCAGCCGGCTGGAGGCCAAGCTGACCCAGAAGCTCAAGCACATCCTGTTGGTGGAAGACGACGACCTGCAGCGAGAAAGCATCGCCCGGCTGATCGGCGACGACGACATCGAGATCACTGCCGTGGCCTTGGCCCAGGACGCCCTGACGCTGTTGCGCGAGAACATCTACGACTGCATGATCATCGACCTGAAGCTGCCGGACATGCTTGGCGACGAGCTGCTCAAGCGCATGACCTGCGAACAGATCCGTGCTTTCCCGCCGGTGATCGTCTACACCGGGCGCAACCTCACACGCGAGGAAGAGGCCGAGCTTCGCAAGTACTCCCACTCGATCATCATCAAGGGGGCTCGCTCGCCGGAGCGCCTGCTCGACGAAGTCACGCTGTTCCTGCACAAAGTCGAAGCGCAGCTGTCCCATGAACGCCAGCGCATGCTCAAGACCGCACGTAGCCGCGACAAGGTATTCGAAGGGCGCAAGATCCTCCTGGTCGACGACGATGTGCGCAACATCTTCGCCTTGACCAGTGCCCTCGAGCATAAAGGTGCCATTGTCGAGATCGGCCGTAACGGGCGCGAGGCCATCGAACGGCTGGAACAGCACGAGGATATCGACCTGGTGTTGATGGACGTGATGATGCCAGAGATGGATGGCTACGAGGCGACACGGCTGATTCGCCAGCAACCCCGCTGGCGCAAAGTGCCGATCATCGCCGTGACCGCCAAGGCCATGAAGGACGACCAGCAGCGCTGCCTGCAGGCCGGTGCCAACGATTACCTGGCCAAGCCGATCGAGCTGGAACGGCTGTTCTCGCTGATCCGTGTCTGGCTGCCACAACTGGAGCGAATTTGACTAGCGAACGTAGTACCGACATCGAGATCCGGCTGCTGATCGAGGCGATCTACCTCAAGTACAGCTACGATTTCCGCGACTATTCCGGCGCTTCGATCAAGCGCCGGATCCTGCATGCCGTGCGGCAATTCGACTGCCCCACGATCTCGGCGTTGCAGGAGCGGGTGTTGCACGACCCGAGCATGTTCATGCAACTGCTGCAGTACCTGACTATCCCGGTCAGCGAGATGTTCCGCGACCCTGGGCACTTCCTCGCCTTGCGTAATGAAGTGGTGCCGCTGTTGCGCACCTGGCCGTCGCTCAAGGTGTGGATCGCAGGCTGCAGTACGGGCGAGGAGGTGTATTCGATGGCCATTCTGCTACGCGAGGAAGGGTTGCTCGAGCGCACCATCCTCTATGCCACCGACATCAACCCGTACTCGCTGGAAAAGGCCAAGCAAGGCATCTATGCGATGCACGACATGCAGGCCTATGCCGAAAACTACCGCCAGGCCGGTGGCCGCCGGGATTTCGCCGAGTACTACACCGCAGCCTACGGCAACGCCATCATGGACAGCAGCCTGCGCGACAACGTGACCTTCGCCGACCATAGCCTGGCCACCGACAGCGTGTTCTCCGAGACGCAACTGGTGTCCTGCCGCAACGTGCTGATCTATTTCAACAAGCAGTTGCAGGATCGCGCCCTGGGTCTGTTCCATGAATCGTTGTGTCACCGTGGCTTTCTGGTCCTGGGCAGCAAGGAATCGGTGGATTTTTCCGTCTACAGCGACCGATTCGAGGCACTGATGCGGCCCGAACGGATCTACCGTAAGTCATGAACGGTGTACAGGCGGTGGTCATCGGCGCCTCGGCGGGTGGCGTCGCGGCGTTGTTCGCGGTGCTTGGCGCACTGCCGGAGCGCTTTGCCATCCCGGTGTTATGTGTCCTGCACCTGCCTGACGACCGCCACAGCCAACTGGCCGAGGTGCTGCAGCGGCGGCTGCGTCGGCCGGTATGCGAGGCCTGCGACAAAGCGCGTATCGAGCCTGGGTGGATCTATGTGGCCGGGCCGGGCTACCACCTGTCGGTGGAGCGCGACCGCAGCCTGTCGTTGAGCCAGGAGGAGGCAGTGCATTTCTCTCGTCCGGCGATCGATTTCCTGTTCCAGTCGGCGGCCGATGCCTACGGCCCTGGCCTGCTCGGCGTGCTGCTCACCGGGGCCAACGAAGATGGCGCCCAGGGGCTGCTTCATATCAAGAACAGCGGAGGCCGGACCGTGGTCCAGGACCCCCGCGACGCACAGGTCGCACTGATGCCGGAGGCCGCACTGGCCCTGCACCGGCCCGACCATATCCTTTCCCTGAGTGGTATCGGGCAACTGCTCGCGACCCTGGAACCCAGCGCATGCTAAGCAATATCATCGCCAAACTGCTGATCGTCGACGACCTGCCGGAAAACCTGCTGGCCCTCCGTGCCCTGATCCAGGGTGAGGACCGTGAAGTGCACCAGGCCCAGTCTGCCGAACAGGCGCTGTCGCTGTTGCTCGAGCATGAATTCGCCCTGGCCATCCTCGATGTGCAGATGCCGGGCATGAACGGTTTCGAGCTGGCCGAACTGATGCGTGGCACCGAGAAGACCAAGAACATCCCGATTGTGTTCGTCAGCGCCGCAGCCCGTGAAATGAACTATGCCTTCAAAGGGTATGAGAGCGGTGCGGTGGATTTTCTGCACAAGCCGCTCGATACCCTGGCGGTCAAGAGCAAGGTCTCGGTGTTCGTCGACTTGTTCCGCCAGCGCAAGGCCTTGGGACGTCAATTGGAGGCCCTTGAGCACAGCCGCCAGGAGCAGGCGCAATTGCTGGCCGAGCTCGAGGTGGCGCGGGGTGAGCTCGAGCGCGCGGTACGCATGCGTGACGACTTCATGTCGATCGTCTCACACGAGGTGCGCACGCCACTCAATGGCCTGATCCTCGAGACCCAGCTGCGCAAGATGCACCTGGCCAAGGGCAACCTCGACGCCTTTACCCCGGATCGCCTGCAGGCCATGGTCGAGCGTGACGAGCGCCAGATCAACAGCCTGATCCGCCTGATCGAGGACATGCTCGATGTTTCGCGCATCCGCACCGGCAAGTTGTCGATACGGCCCAAGGCTTTCGACCTCGGTCAGTTGGTGCGGGGGCTGGTGGAGAACTTCACCGCTCAGGCCGCAGCCTTCGACACCCATATCGAACTGGAGCGCTGTGAGGCGTTACCGGGAGAGTGGGATGAATTTCGTATCGAGCAGGTGGTGGCGAATCTGCTGTCCAATGCGCTGCGCTATGGTGAACGGCGACCGGTGCGAGTTCGTGTGTTCGAGCAGGGTGGTAGGGCTTGGGTACAGGTCCAGGACCAGGGGATCGGCATCAGTGCCGCCAATCAGCAGCGGATCTTCCAACAGTTCGAACGGGTCGCGGCGCAGCAGGCCAGTGGGGGGCTGGGGTTGGGGCTGTATATTTCCGAGCAGATCGTCCAGGCCCATGGTGGGCATATCCGGGTCGACAGTGAGGAAGGCAAGGGTGCAACCTTCAGCCTGTGCCTGCCGTTGGCGGCTGCACGACTGCAAAGCGACCAGGCGCAGGCAACCTCTGCCTGAGCCTGGGGTCTGATGGCCAACCTATTGAATTCCAAGGCGAAGTCATGAGTGAAGATGCACAAGATGTGGTACTGGTCGTCGAGGATGAACCGGCGATTCGCATGATCCTGCGCGATTACCTCGCCGGGGAGGGCTACCACGTACTGGTGGCCGAGGACGGCGAGCAGGCGTTCGCCATCCTGGCGAGCAAGCCGCACCTGGACTTGATGGTCACGGACTTTCGCCTGCCAGGCGGGATCTCGGGGGTGGACATCGCCGAGCCGGCCGTCAAGTTGCGGCCTGACCTGAAGGTGATCTTCATCAGCGGGTATCCAGCTGAGATCCTTGAAAGCCAAAGCCCGATTGCGCGCACGGCACCCATTTTGGCCAAGCCGTTCGACCTGGACAGCCTGCGCGAACAGATCCAGAGGCTTTTACAGTAAAGCCTGCTTGTTCGCTTAAGCCGCTGCGGCGGACATCGTCTACAGGCTCAAGCGAGCTCCAGCCAGATCGGCGCGTGATCGGAAGGCTTCTCCATCGCGCGCAGTTCATAATCGACACCCGCCGCCTTGAGCCGTGGTACCAGCCCTTGGGAAGCCATGATCAGGTCGATCCGCAGCCCCCGCTTGGGCTCATCCTCGAACCCACGGCTGCGATAGTCGAACCAGCTGAAGCGGTCGGCCACTTCAGGATGCAGGTGTCGGAAGCTGTCGACCAACCCCCAACCCTTGAGCCGCTCCAGCCATTCGCGCTCCTCCGGCAGGAAGCTGCATTTGCCGGTACGCAGCCAACGTTTGGCGTTGTCCGCGCCGATGCCGATGTCGCAGTCCTGGGGCGAGATGTTCATGTCGCCCATCACCAGCAGCGGCTGATCGCTGCGGAACTGGGCTTCCAGCAGACCTTGCAAGTCGCTGTAGAAGCGCTGCTTGGCCGGGAACTTGGTGGGATGGTCGCGGCTTTCGCCCTGCGGGAAGTAGCCATTCATGACGGTGATGGGCGTGCCGTGCGCGTCGGCGAAGGTGCCCCAGATGAAACGCCTCTGGGCATCTTCTTCGTCGTTGGCGAAGCCCTTGAACAGGTCCAGCGGTTCGCGCCGCGACAACAGGGCCACGCCGTAGTGGCCCTTCTGGCCATGGTAGTGCACGTGATAACCCAGGGCCTGGACATCAGCCAACGGGAACTGATCGTCGCTGACCTTGGTTTCCTGCAGGCCAATCACGTCCGGCTGGTGCTTTTCGATCAGCGCCGCCAGTTGGTGCGGGCGCGCGCGCAGGCCGTTGATGTTGAACGAGACGATCTTCATGAAAAGACAATCCTGACAAAAATTGGGATGCTATCCGACATCCGCCCCCGCTGCCAGCATGGCACCTTCCGGCCTGCGCTGCTAATGTACCGAAGACACGATGTATGGCACGGCGCTTGCTCCGCTACATCACGGTAATTTCAAAAGGATCTCGCAATGCCCGACGTCAACGCCGAGCCAGTTCGCATCTGCCAGCTGGATGACGGTTATCGTGGCGAGGTCCGCTCAGTGCTCTACCATGCCTACCGCCATGACCCTACTTTCGCCTATGTGCTCGAAGCCCAGCGGCCGGGCTACGAGCGACGCCTGCGGGCAATGTTGCGGGCCTGGGTAGGCCAGCATTTCCACTTGCAGCTGCCTGCCATTGGCTTGCTGATCGATGACCGCTTGGTCGGGGTGGCGCTGATCGTGCCGCCGACCCGGCGCCTGGGTGTGGTCGACAGTTGGGCATGGCGTCTGCGTATGGTCCTGGGTACGGGCGTAGGCTGTACCCGCCGTTATCTGGATTTTCAGGCTGCCTTGGCGACCTGCCTGCCCCAGGGCAAGGTGCATGTACTGTCGTTGCTCGGGGTGCAGCCGCAATTCCAGGGGCAGCGCTACGGCGAACAATTGTTACAAGCTGTGCATCAATGGTGCGCCGAAGCACCTGGTTGCGCAGGCGTGGTACTCAACACCGGAAATGCGCATTCCCTGGCGTTCTACCAGCGCCAGGGCTATCAGCAAGCGGGAGAAATCGCCGTCGGCCCTATTCGCGAACGGGTGTTTTTCCGCCCGCAGCCGGTCTCGCCAGGGCCGGACATTGCATGATCCGCTCGCCGAGCGGCACCCTGGAGGGCCGGCCTCTGGTAGCATGTGCCGCATGACGTATTCAGGAAGATTAAGCTGGGGCCTGATTCTTTGGGTCGCCAGTACCACCGTATGGGCGCAGAGCGAATTGCTGGTGCGGGTGAAACCGGCCAACAAGGCGCTCAAGAGCAATGTCGAAGGCTATATCGGCAGCCTCGGGAACCGTGACGAGGAGGCCTTGTTGCGGTTCAGCCGTGGGGCCCAGGAACAGGCGCGCAAGGCCGCCCAGGCCCTGGGCTTCTACCAGGCGCAGATCGATACCGAGGTCAAGCCGCCGAGTGCGCAGGGCAAGCCACCGCAACTGATCATCCACATCGAGCCGGGCGAGCCTGTGCACCTGCGCAATGTGACCGTGCGCATCGAGGGGCCGGCCAGCGAGCTCGCGGCGTTTCGCGTACCCGACAGCAAGGCCTTGCGCCCAGGCGAGCAGCTCAACCATGGCAGCTACGAGGATGCCAAGCGGCTGATCCAGAACCAGGCCTCGCGCTATGGGTTTTTCAGTGGCCACTTCACCCGCCAGCGTCTGGCAATCGACCCCCAGGCCGGTATCGCCGACATCGAACTCATCTACCAGAGCGGCCCGCGTTATCGCATGGGCGCAGTGACCTTCGGTGGCGATACGCCGCTGGACAACGACCTGTTGCAGCGCATGGTCTCTTTCAAACCCGGCACCCCCTACGATTCCGAGCTGATCGCCGAGCTCAACAACGACCTGCAATCGAGCGGCTACTTCGAAGGCGTGCGGGTCGATGCGGCGCCGACCGCCGCTGTCAACGAAGAGATCCCGGTGGATGTCCACCTGCAAACCCGCAAGCCACGCACCATGGGCCTTGGCCTGGGTTTTTCGACGGACGTCGGCCCGCGCGGCAAGGCCAACTGGACCCGCCACTGGGTCAACCCCCAGGGGCACAGCTATGGCTGGGAGACCGAACTGTCGGCTCCTCGGCAGAACGTCGGCCTGTGGTACGACATTCCCCTGGACCCGCCGCTGACCGACAAGCTGCGCTTTGCAGGCGGCTACCAGAACGAAGAGATCGCCGGCACCGATACCTTGAGCAAGCTGCTGACGGTCGGCCCGGAGTGGCACAGCAAGTTGCCCAGTGGCTGGCAGCGGGTGATTTCGCTCAAATACCAGCGCGAGGAGTACCGGCTGGGCGACGATTCGGGGCTGAGCAATCTGTTGATGCCGGGCGTAAGTTTCTCCTACCTGCGCAGCGATAATCGCATCGACCCGCACAATGGCTATCGCTTGCAGTTCGACTTGCAGGGGGCCAAGGACGGGTTGGTGTCGGACACCAACCTGTTGCATGGCAATGTGCTGCTCAAGGGCCTGACCACCCTGGGGCAGAACCATCGTGTGCTCGGGCGCGTACAGTTCGGCGGCAGTGCCACCAACGGCTACAAGCAGAATGTTCCGCCATCGTTGCGCTTCTTTGCCGGCGGCGACCAGAGCGTGCGCGGCTACGACTACCAGAGCCTGTCACCGAAGAACAGCGATGGCGACCGCATCGGCGGCCGCTACCTGATGGCCGGGAGTGTCGAATACCAATATTCGGTGGCGGACAAGTGGCGGGTGGCGACATTCGTCGACCAGGGCAACTCGTTCAACTCGCTGGAACTGCCCAGCCTCAAGACCGGTGTCGGCATCGGCGTGCGTTGGGTTTCACCAGTCGGGCCACTGCGCCTGGACCTGGCCCATGCGTTGGACGACGACGGTGGTATCCGCTTGCACTTCTCCATGGGGCCTGAGCTGTGACGCGTGTGTTCAAACCCATTCTCCTGGCGTTGCTGGGTCTGTTGTTGCTGGCGGCCCTGGTGCTGGGCCTGCTCCTGGGGAGCGAGGCAGGCGGCCGTTGGGCCCTGGGGCGCGTCCCCGGGCTTGAGGTCACCCACTTCCAGGGTCGCCTGGGTGGTAGCTGGCAGGCCGAGCGACTGGTATGGGCCGACGGCGCAAGCCAAGTCCAGGTACAGGCTGTGCAGCTGGCGTGGTCGCCGCTGTGTCTGCTGCGCGCCACCTTGTGCCTGGAGCGGGTGCAGGCCGAGCAGGTCGACATGGTGTTCGCCCAGGACGAGGCACAGGCGGACGGCGGGCCGCTGCAACTGCCCAGCTTGAGGCTGCCCATCGCCATCGAACTGGGTGAGGTCAAGCTCGGGCGGTTGCGCCTGGATGGCAACGACCTGTTGGGCGATATGCAATTGGCGGCTCATTGGGCGGCCAACGGCCTGCGCATCGACACCCTGCGGCTGCAGCGCGACGACCTGCGCCTGGACCTGCAAGGTGATCTCAAGCCCGAAGCCGATTGGCCCCTGCAGGTGACCGGCACGCTGCAGCTGCCCGAGATGCAAGGCAAGCCCTGGCAACTGGCGTTGGCCATCGAGGGTGAGCTGCAGAAGTCGCTCGTCATCGATGCCACCAGCAGCGGTTACCTCGACGCCCGCCTGGAGGGCCGTCTGCAGGCCTTGGCCGAACATTTGCCGGCCACCCTGAGCATTCGCGCGGACGCCTTCAAGCCTGCGGCATCGTTGCCGGATACCGTGCAACTGAACCAGCTGCGGCTGGAGGCCAAGGGCGACCTGCTCAGCGGCTATCAACTGGCGGGTTCGGCCAGCCTGCCAGCCGAGCAAGGTCCCATCGGCCTGGCGCTGGGCGGCAGGGTTGATGCCAAGGGCGCTCGCCTCGATGCCCTGGACCTCAATGCCAGCGACACCCAGCGGGTCAAGCTGCAAGCCAGCGCTGACTGGCAGCAGGGGCTGACGGCCGATGCCCAGGTCGACTGGCTGGACTTCCCCTGGTTGCGCCTGTACCCCATGGAGGTGGCACCGCAGGTCACCCTCAAGCGTTTCAACGCCCAGGTGCACTACCGCGATGACAGCTACACGGGCGCCTTCAAGGGTGACCTCGATGGACCGGCAGGTGCCTTCAGCGTAGCCAGCCCGTTCGACGGTGACCTGACTCAGGTACGTTTGCCTGCGCTGGCGGTGAGCGCCGGGCAGGGCAGGGCTGCCGGCAGTGTGGCGATCCGCTTCGCCGATACCCTGGCCTGGGATGTCGACCTTCAATTGTCGGCGCTCGACCCGGCCTATTGGCTGGCGGAATTGCCAGGTACCCTGGCCGGGCCGTTGCGCAGCAAGGGCGAGCTGAAGAACGAGCGTCTGCAGCTGCAGGCGCAGCTCGACCTCAAGGGGCGCCTGCGCGGTCAACCGGCTGTGCTCAAGGTCGAGACCGAAGGGGCAGGGGAGAACTGGACCCTCGGCAGCCTGGCGGTGCAGCTGGGTGACAACCGTATCAACGGCAGCGCCAGCCTGCAGCAGCGCCTGGCCGGGCGAATCGACCTCGACCTGCCGCGTTTGGGGCAGCTCTGGCCCAGGTTACAAGGGCAGGCCAAGGGGCGCCTGGACCTGGCCGGTACCCTGGCTGCTCCGCAAGGCACGCTGACGCTGCAAGGCCAACAGCTGGGCCAGGCCGAAAACCGTATCCAGCGCCTGGGCCTGGACGCGCGCCTGGACAGTGCTCAACGCGGGCGGGTCACGCTCAAGGCCGGCAATATCCGCCTAGGCGAAACCGCATTGGGCAACCTGGACATCGACGGCAAGGGCGATATCCGCCAGCAAGCCGCCACCCTGGCCCTCGATGGGCCGCAGCTCAAGCTCGACCTGGCCGTGGACGGCCAGCTGACCAAGGGCGATTGGCGGGGGCGCCTGGCCTCCGGGCGTATCCAGGCAGGCGGCCAGGACTGGCGCTTGCAGGCCCCGGCCAAGCTGCAGCGCTTGGCCAGCGGGCAACTGGACTTCGGCGCCCATTGCTGGCGCTCCGGTCAGGCGAGCCTGTGCGGCGAAGACCAACGTCTGGCGCCGGAGCCACGCCTGCGTTATCACCTCAAGCAGTTCCCGCTGGACAGCCTGGCGCAATGGTTGCCCAAGGACTTTGCCTGGCAGGGCCTGCTCAATGCCGACATCAACCTGGATATCCCCGCCGGTGGGCCCAAGGGCACCTTGCGGGTGGACGCGGGCGATGGGACGTTGCGTATTCGCGACAATGGCCGTTGGGTCGATTTCCCGTACCAGGTCCTGCGCCTGGACAGCACCCTTGCCCCGCGCCGTGTCGACACCCGCTTGGATTTTCGTGGCCAGCGCCTGGGCGAGCTGTCCCTGGTTACCCGGCTCGACCCGTTGGGCAAGGACAAACCGCTGAGCGGCGACTTCCGCCTGGCCGGCCTGGACCTGTCGATCGCCCGGCCATTCGTGCCGATGGTCGAGCGCCTGGCCGGCCAGCTCAATGGCAGCGGACGGTTGTCTGGCACGCTGCTGAGTCCTCAGGTCACAGGCAACCTGGCGTTGAGCGGCGGCGAAGTGAGTGGGGCCGAGCTGCCGGTCAGTCTCGAAGACCTCTCGTTGCAGGCGCTGATCGCCGGCGAGCAGGTACAGTTGCAGGGGAACTGGCAGAGTGGGCCGGCCGGCCGTGGTCGGCTCGAGGGCAACCTGACCTGGGGGCAGGCACTGGCAATGGACCTACGCTTGAGTGGCCAGCAATTGCCGGTGCATGTCGAACCTTACGCAGACCTGGAGGTTGCCCCTGACCTGAACATCCGCCTGGCCGATGAGCGACTGTCGATCGCCGGCAAGGTGCAGGTGCCCAAGGGCAAGATCACCGTGCGCGAACTGCCGCCCTCGACCGTCAAGGTCTCCGATGACACGGTGATCGTCGGCGAGCAGACCGAAGAAGGCAAGCCGCCGCTGGCCATGGACATGGACATCGATGTCGAGGTAGGGCGTGACAAGCTGTCGTTCAAAGGCTTTGGCTTGACTGCCAACCTGCTCGGCCATGTGCATATCGGCAACAACATGGACACCCGCGGTGAGCTCAGCCTTGCCGAAGGACGTTATCGCAAATATGGCCAGAACCTGATCATCCGGCGGGCGCGCTTGTTGTTTGCCGGGCCCATCGACCAGCCGTACCTGGATATCGAGGCGATCCGTCGGGTCGATGACGTGATCGCGGGTATTCGCCTGAGCGGCAGCGCCGAGCAGCCGACCACCAAGGTGTTTTCCGAACCTGCCATGGGCCAGGAGCAGGCGTTGTCCTACCTGGTGTTGGGCAGGCCTTTGGCGACAAGCGGCGAGGACAACAATATGTTGGCCCAGGCAGCCCTGGGGCTGGGGTTGCTGGGCGGCGAGGAGCTGACCGGTGGGCTGGCCTCGAGCCTTGGCATCGAGGACTTCCAGTTGGGTTCCGAAGGGACGGGCAACAGCACCAGTGTGGTCGCCAGCGGCAACATCACCGAGCGGCTGAGCTTGCGCTATGGTGTCGGCGTGTTCGAGCCCGCCAACACCATCGCCTTGCGTTACAAACTGAGCAAGAAGGTCTACCTGGAGGCGGCCAGCGGCTTGGCCAGTTCGCTGGATATCTTCTACAGGCGGGACTTCTAGCGCTCAGCGAACGGTCGCTGCCTCAATGAACTCATTGGACGCCTCATCCCTCGTGGATGGGGCGTTTTGGCGCTGGGGCACGATGAGGTTGGTGTATTCCTCGATCAAGCGGTTGATCGCCTCGGGCGGTTCGCACGCCTGGAACTGCATGCGGATCTGTACTTCGTCCGGGTCGCGCTGGTCCCCGCGACGGCCATTGGCCCCGACGGTGACCTGGAAGCGGGCCGTGCCATTGTCATGGGTATCCTTGTGCGGGTCGCCCGCATCTATCCCGTTGACCCTGACCGAGAGGTCGACCTGCATGCGCTCCAGGGCCAGGCCTCGCGGCGACACCAGGGCGATCAATGGAATCTGCAAGGTATGCTGGCCGTCCATGGCGATCTCCACCATCTTGGCTTTCATAGGGGCCCCCAGTTGCTCGGGGTCGTAGTCGAAGAATTGGTCGAACAGCTTGATGTATTGCTGGGCGATCAACGTATTGGTGGCGGCTGCAGCTTCCTGCAAGCCGCGCGTGATGTCGGACAGATCGCTCGATGTCATGGGGGCTTGGCTGGTGGGGCGGGTATCCACGCAAAGTATTCCTCGATAGGTGCACGGACCCCCGCTCGGCGGCGGGGGCTGGGTGGTCGGGCAAGGCGTCGGAATCAGTTACCCGAGTTCGGTAGCTCCGGGGTTTCCTGTGGCAGGTCCGGTTTCTCGGGTGTGATGTCCTTGATCACGGTCGGTTTGGTGGCAGCATCGGTCAGGTAGTCCATGACCCGTTGCAGTGCTTCGGGTGGGTCCTGACGGCGCACCGTGGTATTGAAGGCATAGCGTGCACGGGTATCGCTTTTGCGGGTTTGTTCCGATTTATGGCTGGCACTGGCCTTCACGTTCAGCTTGAACGGACCCCAACCCAGCGAGGCTTCCGCTTCGCCATTGAATTCGGAGTTCGAGCGGGTTTCGGCCATCTGGCTGATGGTCAGCTCGAATTCGACACGGCCCTCTTCGATACAGATGTTGGGGTGCGTGATCGCCGCCATCAACGGGATCTGCATGGCTCGGCTGACCGTCCCCTGGTGCAGGCCTTGCTCGTCTACGAGGGTTTCGTCGTAGTTGAATTCGATGGCAACGGCCTTGCCATCCTTGATACAGACCTGCATGAGAAAGTCGGCATAGGATTGGCTGGCCGTGACTTGAGCGTCGATCATCGCCTGTAAAGGCGCTGCAATCATGCGATCCATGGGCAGTGCATTGATGACCGAGCCGATCAGGTTGTTATCGATGGACATTGGGTTTGTTCCTTATAGGGGCAGTGGGCGGTTGGGTTTCAACGGACATGGTTGTCCTGGCGGCGAATGTTGCCTATCTGGCGCAGGCTCAAACCGTATTTGTCCGCCAGGAGACTACGAGACAGGCCGTCGGCGCTTTCCTGCTGAATCTGCAGGTTGCGCAACTGGCGCAGGAAGTGATCCGGCTTGGGAATTTCCAGCGCAACCCCGGCAAAGCGCTTGATCAATGCTTGCAGCGCTTCGGCGGGGAGCACGTCGGCGAGTTTGGTGCGTTCGAGATGCTTGGGAATGTATTTCGGCCGCCCGCCATAGGCGCAGGTCAGGCGGTAGGCGTTTTCGATGCCGATGCATTCGATCAGTGATTGCAAAGAGTGGGGCAATTGGGAAATGTCGATGCGATTGAGGTCTGGCAATTCCATATGGGGTTCCCTCGAAAATGAGCAGGCGCCAGGTGTGATGTCTCTGGTGGCGCAGGCTGTCGGCAGTGTGCCGTCAGGGCGACCTGTCCGATCACCTGCGTCGATTCTCAGGCAGCACCTAGTCGACCTGCTAGGCGCCAAGCGGATCGCAGGATGTAGCCTCAGGCCCCGAGTATTTGCAGGCAGCGGTGGTTGCGCATGTAGGAGATGCCTTCAGTCCCGACCCGCAAGCCTTGAGTGCCCGTTTCTTGCTGCGTCGCGAACTTCAAAGGGTGGTAGTACCCTCATAGGCAGGGGTACCCCTGTAGCAAGCCGACCATGCCCAAATAGGCCTTCGGTGCATGGGCCAGGGACTGCGGAACCGCACGCCAGTCGACTTCCAGGCATAGGGCACTGAAACGCTCGGCATCGCGCCGCCCGATGACCCGGGGGCTGAAGTCCTTGCGATAACGAACCCGAGCCGTGTCCAAAGGGGCTGCCTGGTCGGCCTCGGTCAGTGTCTGTCGGGCCAGGGCGGGCAGCTGGGCTTGCGGTATGGCCAGGTGCAGCTGGCCGGGGCGAGAATTGAAATAGCCGGCTCGGCGCATGTTCTGCCAGAGTTGCTGCCATTGGCTGGAGCCGGCGCGAGGTTCCAGCTCACGGGCGAGCCGGTGCAGTTGGTCGTTGGAAAGCGTCGTGGCGTCCAATGCCATGGCGGCAGGGGACGTCAGCAGGAGCAGGCAGTAGATCACGTGGACAGTACGCATCGGGTGGTCTCCGATCAGGGTGTGGGGGAGACTGGATGCTTTCAGGTGGGGAAAGGGGCAGGCAGCAGGAAACGCGACCGGTGACGTTGTATCATGGCCCCGGCTCGACGCGAGCTCTCTGTCCCTGATGCTGCAAGGAACCTTCGATGACACATGTGCAACGCCTGAAATATTCCATCCTGATCATACTGGTGGTGCTGGGCCTCATGCTGGGCCTGTCCTACCTGCAGAAACAGGGGACCATCAGCGAGCAGACCTTCCAATACATCGCCATTGCCATCGCGGTGGTCGTGGTGGTGATCAACGGTATCCTGCGCCGCAAGGTCGGGCCGAAGCCCTGAACCTGCCAGGCCGGCCAACCCTGGCCGGCCATGCCTTCAGCTCGACATGGGCTGCTCCAATACAGCTCGTGCTTCGGGGTTGAGGCTGTAGCATTTGTCGCTGCCCAGGCGGATCACGCCCTCGGCGCACAATCGCTTGAGCACCTCGCGCACGCTGAGGAACGACAACGGAATATCCAACTGCTCGAGTTGTGCATGAACGCCGCGCACGCCAATGCTGCGGCCGTCCCGGTCAGCCGCATGCAAGGCATCGATGACCTTCAGGCGGATCAGGCTGGTGCGCAGCCCAAAGGCCCGCAGCAATTCGCGAATCTGTTCGTTGCCGGCGCGTGCGGGGGTGCCGGGGATTGGCCCGGCACTGCTGGGGCCCGGGTTGCGGGCGCTCTGCAATGCAGGTTGTGGGTTGTACATGTGAATGCTCCTTTTCGTGGACTGTCCCGAAAACAAGGGTGCCTCATTGGGTATGACGAATGAGACGGACAAAACTGCAGCCCACGATGAAAAAATAATGTTCAGGTCCTGTTCATGACGATGCAGGGCCTTGGCCTGCGTAAAATTTCCAGTGTGCTGTTCGTCTGTACGGGATATCCCCAACTCCAGGAGTGTCCGTGCGTACATTTTCGCGTCCTATGACCCGTCTTGGCCTGGCAGCCGTATTGATTGCATCTGGCCTGGCAGCCCAGGCGCGGGAAGCCGCTGGCGAGGCCTCGGCACAGATCCGCCGTACCAGTTTCGGTGTTCCGCACATCCTGGCCGAAAACGAACGAGGTCTGGGCTATGGCATCGGCTATGCCTACGCCCAGGACAACCTGTGCCTGTTGGCCAATGAGGTCGTGACCGTCAACGGCGAGCGTTCCCGTTACTTCGGCGCCCAGGGCAGAACTGTGGAGCAGCGTGCGAACCTGGACAGTGACTTCTTCTTCGCCTGGCTCAATGCAGACTCTGCGGTCAAGGGTTTCCTTGAAGCCCAGCCAGCGCCGGTGCGCGACTTGCTGGAGGGCTATGTCCAGGGCTACAACCGCGCGCTGGTCGAGCGTCGGGCACAGGGCTTGCCTGCTGAGTGCGGCCAGGGGGACTGGTTGCGGCCGATCAGCAGCCTCGATCTGGCCAAGCTGACCCGTCGGCTCCTGGTTGAAGGCGGAGTTGGCCAATTCGCCGAGGCGCTGGTGGCGGCTGCTCCGCCTGAGCGGGCTGCGCGCCTGGGCAAGGAAGATTTCAGCCTGGCCCTGGGCCGTCAGGCGCAGTTCGCCATGGCCCGTGGCAGCAACGCGGTGGCGGTAGGGGCGCGACGGTCGGCCAACGGTGGTGGCTTGTTGCTGGCCAATCCGCATTTCCCCTGGGTGGGCGGCCTGCGGTTCTACCAGATGCAACTGACCATCCCAGGCCAGCTGGATGTCATGGGCGCCGCCTTGCCAGGCTTGCCGGTGGTCAATATCGGCTTCAACCGCCACCTGGCCTGGACCCATACGGTCGATACCTCGAAGCATTTCACGCTGTACAGGTTGCAGCTCGACCCGAAGGACCCGACACGCTACTTGCTCGATGGAAAATTCTTGCCACTGAGTCGCCAGACCTTGAGCGTCGCGGTCAAAGGTGAGGACGGCCAATTGCAGCAGGTCGAGCGACAGGTCTACGCCTCGACGTTCGGCCCTGTGGTGCGCTGGCCGGGCCGGCTGGATTGGGACAACCGGTTCGCCTACAGCCTGCGCGATGCCAACCTGGACAATACCCGGGTGCTGCAGCAGTGGTACGCCATCAACCATGCCGACAGCCTGGATGGCCTGAAGCGTACGGTGGCGCAGTTGCAGGGCATCCCTTGGGTCAATACCCTGGCGGTCGATGCAGGTGGCCAGGCGGCCTACCTGAACCAGTCCGTAGTGCCGCATGTGGACCAGGAGCTGCTCGCTCGCTGTAGCGACCCGTCGGCCGCCGGCCCGCTGGTGGTACTTGATGGCTCGCGCAGCGCATGTCAATGGAAGACCGACGCCCAGGCAGCCCAGCCGGGTATTTTCCCGGCGCGGCTACTGCCGAGCCTTGTGCGCGAAGACTTCGTGCAGAACTCCAACGACCCGGCCTGGATGGCCAACCCTGCGCAACCGCTGACCGGCTTTTCCCCGTTGGTCAGCCTCGAGGGCCAACCGCTGGGCCTGCGCAGCCGTTTTGCGCTGCAGCGGCTTCAGGGCAATGGCAAGCTGACGCTGGAAGACCTGCAGCGCATGGTGCTGGACGATGAGGTGTACGCAGCCAGCCTGGTGCTGCCGGACCTGCTGGCCTGGTGCAAGACCGCGCCCGCCGACGTCCAGGCGGTGTGTGCAAGCCTGGCAGCCTGGGACGGCAAGGCTGACCTGGCCAGTGGCATCGGCCTGTTGCATTTCGCCAATATCTTCGACGCGCTGGTGGCCCAATCAAACATATGGCGGGTGGCCTTCGACCCAGTCGATCCCCAGCACACCCCGCGCGGGCTTGCGGTGGAGCAGGCGGCGGTGCGCCAACGCGTACACGAGGCCGTATTGGCTTCCCTGGAGCGGGTAGGCAAGGCCGGGATTGCGAGCGACAGCCGCTGGGGGCAGGTGCAGCAGTCGGCCGATGGCACTCCGGTGCCAGGTGGCCCCCAGGAATTGGGCGTGTACAACGCCATGTACAGCGTGCCCGATGGGGCAGGCAAGCGTCTGGTGGTCAGCGGTACCAGCTACTTACAGTTGGTCAGTTTTAACGAGCAGGGGCCGCAAGCGTTCGGATTGCTAGCGTTCTCCCAGTCCAGCGAGGCGGAATCGGCCCATGCAAACGATCAGACCCGGGCGTTCGCGGCCAAGCAATTGGCTCCGATTCCCTTCACCGAGGCGCAGATCAAGGCTGACCCACAGTACCGTCGGTATGTGATCAGTGAGGCTGACAAGGGCACGGCAGTGGGCACCACCCGCTGATATAGGCTACGCCCCATCGCGGGACAAGCCCGCTCCCACACGATCCTGCAAAGCCTGGACCTTGTGATCGGCTTGGCACCTGTGGGGCGGGCTTGCTCGGGATGAAAGGTTCAGCAGCCTTGCCAGGGCGCCGAATCAGCGCAAGCCGAACGGCGCCAGCTGGAAGCCTTGCTCGTCGACCTGCAACGCCCAGCCTTGGCGATCCCAGTCCCCCAACACGATGCGCCGGGCAGGCTGGCCATCGACCGTCAGCTTGTGGATCGCTGGCCGGTGGGTATGGCCATGGATCAGAGTGCGAACACCATGGGCCGCCATCACCTTGGGCACTTCTTCAGGCGTGACATCCACGATCTCTGTCGATTTCATGCGTGTTTGCGAGCGGCTTTCGCTACGCAGCTTGCGCGCCAGCTTCTGCCGGGTGGACAGCGGCAGGTGCCGCAGGATCCACAGGCTCAGCGGGTTGCGCAGGTAGCGGCGTAGTTTCATGTAGGCCAGGTCGCGGGTGCACAGGGTATCGCCATGCATCAGCAACACCGCCTCGCCACCGAGCTGTACCACGCAGGGGTCGTCCAGCAACGTGCAGCCCGCGGCTTCACAGAAGGCCTGGCCGATCAGGAAGTCGCGGTTGCCGTGCATCAAGTAGACCGCCGTACCGCTGTCGCTCAGCCGTCGCAGGGCCTGGCAGATCGACTGCTGGAAGGGCGTCATGGCGTCGTCGCCGATCCAGGCCTCGAAGAAGTCGCCGAGGATGTACAGCGCCTTGGCATGGCGGGCGCGGCCATCGAGCAGATCAAGAAACGCCCGGGTGATGTCCGGGCGTTCTTCTTGCAGGTGCAGATCGGAGATCAGCAGGATCACTCAATGATCTCGGCTTTCTCGATGATCACGTCGTCCTTCGGCACGTCCTGGTGGCCGGCCTTGGAACCGGTGGACACGCCTTTGATGGCATCGACCACTTCACGGCCTTCGATCACTTCGCCGAACACCGCGTAGCCCCAGCCCTGGACGTTCTTGCCGCTGTGGTTGAGGAAGTCGTTGTCGGCTACGTTGATGAAGAACTGCGCCGAAGCGGAGTGCGGCTCCATGGTGCGGGCCATGGCGATGCTGTATTTGGCATTCTTCAGGCCGTTGTCGGCTTCGTTCTGGATCGGCGCGCGGGTCGGTTTCTGCTTCATGCCGGCTTCGAAGCCACCGCCCTGGATCATGAAGTTGTTGATCACGCGGTGGAAGACGGTGCCGTCGTAGTGGCCGTCCTTGACGTATTGAATGAAGTTCTCGGTGGTTTTCGGTGCCTTTTCGGCGTCCAGTTGCAGGACGATGTCGCCGTGGTTGGTGCTCAGTTTGACTTTGGACATGCTGGAATTCGCTCTTTCAAGGCATTCGGGAATTAGGGTGCGCAGGGCGCGTACTTGTCACCTGACGCAGGATCGGGCGACCACGACACAAGGCACGCGGCGGCCATTTTGCCAGCTTGCGACAAATAGCTGCGATAAATCGCGCCTGTTTGTCCGAGCCCGGCTGTCAGCAGCTTGACTGCTTCGGCTATGATAGGCCCTTTGATTCAATCGGCCTACCCAGGCCGAACACCAGCATTCAAGGATCCTATGAGCAAGCCCACTGCCGACAACGCGCCCAACGCCGCTGCCAAAGGCGCTCCCGCCGTCCCTGCGAACTTCCTGCGGCCGATCGTCCAGGCCGACCTGGACTCGGGCAAGCACAGCAGCATCGTCACCCGCTTCCCGCCGGAGCCCAACGGCTACCTGCACATCGGCCATGCCAAGTCGATCTGCGTGAACTTCGGTCTGGCCAAGGAGTTCGGTGGTGTCTGCCACCTGCGTTTCGATGACACCAACCCGGCCAAGGAAGACCAGGAGTACATCGATGCCATCCAGCGTGACGTCAAGTGGCTGGGCTTCGAGTGGGCCGGCCCGGTGCGCTTCGCCTCGGACTACTTCGACCAGCTCCACGACTGGGCTGTCGAGCTGATCAAGTCGGGCAATGCCTATGTCTGCGACCTGACTCCCGAGCAGGCCAAGGAATACCGCGGCAGCCTGACCGAGCCAGGCAAGAACAGCCCGTTCCGCGAGCGCAGTGTCGAGGAGAACCTGGACCTGTTCGCACGTATGAAGGGCGGCGAGTTCAAGGATGGCGAGCGCGTGCTGCGCGCCAAGATCGACATGGCCTCGCCGAACATGAACCTGCGCGACCCGATCCTGTACCGCATCCGCCATGCCCACCACCACCAGACCGGTGACAAGTGGTGCATCTACCCGAACTACGACTTCACCCATGGCCAGTCGGACGCCATCGAGGGCATCACCCACTCGATCTGCACCCTGGAGTTCGAAAGCCATCGTCCGTTGTACGACTGGTTCCTCGACAGGCTGCCGGTGCCGGCGCGCCCGCGCCAGTACGAGTTCAGCCGCCTGAACCTGAACTACACCATCACCTCCAAGCGCAAGCTCAAGCAACTGGTGGACGAGAAGCACGTCGATGCCTGGGACGACCCGCGCATGTCGACCCTGTCGGGCTTCCGTCGCCGCGGCTACACGCCGGCCTCGATCCGCAACTTCTGCGAAATGATCGGCACCAACCGTTCCGACGGCGTGGTCGACATGTCGATGCTCGAGTTCAGCATCCGTGACGACCTCGACCGCACCGCGCCGCGTGCCATGTGCGTGCTGCGCCCGCTGAAGGTGGTCATCACCAACTACCCAGAGGGCCAGGTGGAGCAGCTCGAGCTGCCGCGTCATCCCAAGGAAGACATGGGCGTGCGCGTGCTGCCGTTTTCCCGCGAGCTGTACATCGACCGCGACGACTTCATGGAAGAGCCGCCGAAGGGCTACAAGCGCCTGGAGCCGGCCGGTGAGGTGCGCCTGCGTGGCAGCTATGTGATCCGTGCCGACGAAGCCATCAAGGACGCCGAAGGCAACATCGTCGAGCTGCGCTGCTCGTACGACCCCGACACCCTGGGCAAGAATCCCGAGGGCCGCAAGGTCAAGGGCGTGATCCACTGGGTGCCGGCCGAAGGCAGCGTCGAATGCGAAGTGCGCCTGTACGACCGCCTGTTCCGCTCGCCGAACCCGGAGAAGACCGAGGAGGGCGGCAGCTTCCTGGACAACATCAACCCGAATTCGCTGCAAGTGCTGACCGGCTGCCGCGCCGAGCCGTCGCTGGCCCAGGCCGCGCCTGAGGACCGCTTCCAGTTCGAGCGCGAAGGCTACTTCTGCGCCGACCTCAAGGACAGCCAACCGGGCCGTCCGGTGTTCAACCGCACCGTCACCCTGCGTGACTCCTGGGGCAGCTAAGGAATCGCCGTGCTTACCATCTACAACACCCTGAGCAAGACCAAGGAAGCCTTCAAGCCCCTGGACGGCAACAAGGTGCGCATGTACGTGTGCGGCATGACCGTATACGACTACTGCCACCTGGGCCATGGCCGCAGCATGGTGGCCTTCGACCTGATCACCCGTTGGCTGCGCAAGAGCGGCTACGAGCTGACCTATGTGCGCAACATCACCGACATCGACGACAAGATCATCAACCGCGCCAATGAAAACGGCGAGCGTTTCGATGAGCTGACCGCGCGCATGATCGATGCCATGCACGAGGACGAGCGCCGCCTGAACATCCTGCCGCCAGACCAGGAGCCGCGTGCCACCGACCACATCCCCGGCATGCACGCGATGATCCAGACCCTGATCGACAAGGGCTACGCCTACGCGCCGGGTAATGGCGACGTGTACTACCGGGTCGGTAAGTTCGTCGGCTACGGCAAGCTGTCGCGGCGCAAGATCGAAGACCTGCGCATCGGTGCGCGGATCGAAGTCGGTGAGGCCAAGCAGGACCCGCTGGACTTCGTCCTGTGGAAGGCCGCCAAGCCGGGCGAGCCGAGCTGGGAGTCGCCATGGGGGCCAGGCCGTCCGGGCTGGCACATCGAGTGCTCGGTGATGTCCACTTGCTGCCTGGGCGAGAGCTTCGACATCCATGGCGGCGGCAGCGACCTGGAGTTTCCGCACCATGAGAACGAGATCGCCCAGAGCGAGGCGGCTACCGGCAAACCGTACGCCAATGCCTGGATGCACTGCGGCATGATCCGGATCAACGGCGAGAAGATGTCCAAATCGTTGAACAACTTCTTCACCATCCGCGACGTACTCGATAAGTACCACCCGGAGGTGGTGCGCTACCTGCTGGTGGCCAGCCACTACCGTAGCGCCATCAACTATTCCGAAGACAGCCTGCGCGAGTCCAAGGGGGCCCTGGAGCGCTTCTACCATGCGCTTCGTGGGCTGCCGCGGGTGGCCGCCAAGGGTGGCGAGGAATTCGTCGAGCGCTTCAGCGTTGCCATGAACGATGACTTCGGTACGCCCGAAGCCTGTGCGGTGCTGTTCGACCTGGTGCGCGAGATCAACCGCCTGCGCGATGTCGACCCACAGGCCGCCGCAGGCCTGGCAGGCCGCCTGCGCGAACTGGGCGATGTGCTGGGTGTGCTGCAGCTGGAGGCCGATGACTTCCTGCGTGCCGGTGCCGAAGGCAAGGTCGATGCGGCCGAAGTAGAAGCACTGATCCAGGCGCGCCTGCAGGCGCGTGCGGACAAGAACTGGGCCGAGTCCGATCGTATCCGCGACCAGCTGACCGCCATGGGCGTGGTGCTCGAAGACGGCAAGGGCGGGACCACCTGGCGCTTGGCTGACTGATCCATCGAGTGGGGCTGCTTTGCAGCCCAATCGCGGGGCAAGCCCGCTCCTACAGGTTGTTTACCGATCCCAAGGGTCATGGAGAATCTGTGGGAGCGGGCTTGTCCCGCGATTGGACCGCAATGCGGCCCCATTCGTTACTTGGGTAGACCACCTGTAGGGCAATGCAGCACCAGCTTCGCCCCACCCAGCTCGCTGGCCCCCACCTCCAGCCGGAACCCATGCAGGTCGACGATCGCCGCGACGATCGACAAGCCCAACCCGAACCCTGGGTGACGATGACCTTCCTCGCTGCGATAGAAGCGCTTCAAAACTGCTGCGCGCTCATCCTCGGGAATGCCCGGCCCGCTGTCCTCGATGGCGATATGCACGCCGGTGGCATCATGGCTGGCGTGGATGCGTACCTGCCCGCCGTCGGGGGTGAATTTGATGCCATTGCCTACCAGGTTCGCCAGTGCCTCGAACAACAGTTCCCGATCGCCATGCAGGGGCGGTAGCTGCTCCGGTTGCACGAGCGCCAGACGAATGCCGCCATCCTCGGCCAGGGGTAGGTAGAAGTCGTGCAGCTCCACCAGCAAGGCGTGTGGGTCCAGTTCGACGAAGCCCGCGCGTCGCTGGCGATCTTCCAGCTCGCTGATGCGCAGCAGGCCACGGAAGCGCGCCATCAGTGTATCGGTTTCGCCGATTGCCTGGTCCAGGGCCTGTGCCTCGGGAGCGTGGTCGCCGCTTTGCTGGCGGATCCGATACAACTGGGCCCGTAGGCGGGTCAGCGGTGTGCGCAGATCGTGGGCGATGTTGTCGCAGACGCCCTTGACCTCGTGCATCAACCGTTCGATGCGATCGAGCATGGCATTGACGATGGCTGCCAGCATGTCCAGCTCGTCACGCCGGGCCGACAGGGGTAGGCGATGGGTGAGATCGCCGGCGACGATCAGCTCGGCCTGGGCCTGGATCGCGCGGATGCGCTTGAGTGGCCTGCGGCGTAGCAGGTACCAGCCGGCGAAGCCGGGGATCAGGGTCAGGGAAATGCCCCAGAGCAGGGCATGGAGGATGATCCGGGTGACCACGAACAAGGAGCCGTTGTCACGCACCAGCACCAGCCAGCGTCCGTCCTTGACCTGGATCGCCACCGCATCGCAGCTGTCGCGGGGTACGTGTGGGTCGTCGGCGTCCAGGCAGCGCTTGAGCTCATGGACTTGGCCGTCCAGGCCGAGCTCTGGCGGAATGGCGCGGATCCGGCCGCTGATCGGGTTGAGCTGGGCATCGAACAGGCCGTAGGCATCGAAGCTGCGCTCCTCGAAGGCCTGGCTTGCGATCAAGGCATCGTCCAGCTGCTTACCGGTCATATGGGCGAATAGATGCTGGCGCTGCAGCATGGAATGGCGGGTGAGCTTGTTCAGGTAGCTGGACACTTCGAAGTACAGCACCCCCATGAGGATGCTGCTCCAGGCCACGAACAGAAAGCTGTACAGTGCCAGCAGGCGGCTGGTCGAAGAACTCCAGCCCTTAGACGGGTTCGGCAATGGCATAGCCGGAGCCCCGCACGGTACGGATGAGCGGGCTCTGGCCGGGCGGGTCGATCTTCTTGCGCAGGCGGCCGATGTGCACATCGATCAGGTTGGTGCCCGGGTCGAAGTGATAGCCCCAGACTTCCTCGAAGATCATCATCCGGGTGATCACCTGGCCGGCATGGCGCATCAGGTACTCCAGCAACTTGTACTCGGTGGGCAGCAGGTTGAGGGTCTGCTCGCCACGGCGGGCCTCGTGGCTGATCAGGTCCAGCTCCAGGTCGGCTACCTGCAGCCGGGTCTGGGTCATGGGCACGCTGTTGCGACGCAGCAGCACCTCGACCCGGGCGGCCATCTCGTCGGAGGCGAAGGGCTTGGTCAGGTAGTCGTCACCCCCGGCACGCAGGCCCCGCACCCGCTCGTCGACATCGGACAGCGCGCTGATCATCAGGATCGGGGTGGCGATCTTCAGGTTGCGCAAGGTGGTGACGATGGTCAGGCCATCGACCTCCGGCAGCATACGGTCCAGGGTGATCAGGTCATAGCCACCGCCGATGGCCTTGGACAGGCCCTCGCGGCCATTGTCGGCCCAGTCCACCTCCAGGCCATGGCTGGACAGTTCGGCGACGATCTCCTGGGCGGTAACGGCGTCGTCTTCGATGGTCAGTACGCGGGGCATGCTAGTACCTGGGCAGCGATTGGAGACTCGATTGTGCCAAAGAATAGACAACGGCGGATTTAAGAAAAATTCATCTGGCGCCCAGAACTCGATCGCCAAACGAAAACGGGGCATGCCATGGCTGGCATGCCCCGCGTTTCAGAGCAGGCCGAAGCCTCAGGCGACCTTGACGATCCAGCCTGCTGGCGCTTCGACGTCACCGCTCTGGATACCGGTCAGCTCGTTGTAGAGCTTCTGGGTAACCGGGCCGACTTTTTCCAGGTCGTGGAACACGTGCAGCTTGCCGTTGTACTCGATACCACCGATCGGCGTGATCACCGCGGCAGTACCGCAGGCACCGGCTTCGATGAAGCGGTCGAGCTTGTTGATCTCGACGTCGCCCTCGACCACTTTCAAGCCCAGGCGCGAGGCAGCCAGTTCCATCAGCGACAGGCGGGTGATACCTGGCAGCACGGAGGCCGACTTCGGCGTGACGAACTCGTTGTCTTTGGTGATGCCGAAGAAGTTGGCCGAGCCGACTTCCTCGATCTTGCTGTGGGTCAGCGGGTCCAGGTAGATGGCGTCGGCGAAGTTGTTCTTCTTGGCCTCGGCGCCTGGCATCAGGCTGGCTGCGTAGTTGCCACCGACCTTGGCTGCGCCGGTGCCTTGCGGGGCCGCGCGGTCGTAGCTGGAGATCACGAAGTTGTGCGGCTTCATGCCACCTTTGAAGTACGAGCCGACCGGGATGGCGAAGATCGAGAAGATGAACTCGGGGGCGGTGCGCACGCCGATGTTGTCGCCGGTGCCGATCACGAACGGGCGCAGGTACAGGGCACCCTTGCCGTGCGGCGGCACGAAGCGCTCGTTGGCCTTGACCACTTGCTTGCAGGCCTCGATGAACACGTCGGTCGGCACCTGCGGCATCAGCAGGCGGGCGCAGCTGCGCTGCATGCGGGCGGCGTTCTGGTCGGGGCGGAACAGGTTGATCGAACCGTCCTTGCAACGATAGGCCTTCAGGCCTTCGAAGCATTGCTGGCCATAGTGCAGGGCGGTGGAGCCTTCACTGATGTGCAGCACATTGTCTTCGGTCAGGGTGCCTTTGTCCCACTCGCCGTTGCGCCATACGGACAGGTAGCGCTTGTCGGTCTTGATATAGTCGAAGCCCAGCTTGTCCCAGTTAATGCTCTCGTTACTCATGACACCCTCTTGTATTGCCTAGGGCCTGATCGCTCAGGCTGCTTTTATATGCGCACCTCGCCACGATAATACATCCGCCGCGGATCGGAAACGTCCAGTCATGAATTGACGCCAGGTTGTATCGGCTTGGATCTGCAACGCGTTACGCAAAGGGCATGAAAGGTTTCATCAAGGTTCACCTGCAAAGTTGGCCCACTCCCTGCTATATCCCAGCCAGCGAATATTGATCGAATGGTCAGGCCAACGTCGCTGCATGGCGTTGTGCGCGACCTTTCCGATGGCCGTGAGGCCCGGTACAGCAAGGGCTACAGGATGTCGTTGGCAGAGCAGGTCGAACAGAACGGGCAGGAGACAGGCTGGCGTGCGCAGTTGCAATTGCGCTTCATCCAGCGTCAGGGCATGACCTGCCTTGGTGCGCGGCGGCACGTCGGTCCTCTTTTGGTGCAGCGCCCGTTTCACCCCGAAGGCGCGCCGTGCCATGTCTATGTGTTGCATCCGCCTGGCGGCATCGTCGCCGGTGACCGGCTAGCACTGGATGTTCACCTCGAACCGGGCAGCCACGCGCTGTTGACCATGCCGGGGGCGAGCAAGTTCTACCGCAGCATCGGCCCGACCGCGCAGCTCGTGCAGCGTTTCCACCTGGCCGCCGGCAGCACCCTGGAATGGCTGCCTCAGGACAGCATCTTCTTCGACGGGGCCCGGGCCCGCCTCGACAGCCGCTTCACCCTCGAACCCGGCGCCCGGTTGCTGGCCTGGGAGACCCTGTGCCTGGGCCGACCGGTGATGGGCGAGCGCTTCGCGCAGGGGGCCCTGGACAATCGCCTGCATATCGAAATGCCTGACGACATCGGCCTGCACGAGCGGTTGCGTATCGAAGACGGTCGGCTGGAGAAGCTGGGCGGTCATCCCTTGGTCGCCACTTTCTGCGCCGCGCCTGCAACTAGCGCTGTGCTGGAGAAGGCCAGGCGAGTGCTCGAAGGCCTGGGCAATCCGGCGGGCGCAACCTTGCTTGGGCAGCTACTGGTGATTCGCTTGCTCGACCACGACAACCAAAACCTGCAACACACCCTGCAGCGCCTCTGGCACATGCTGCGTCCGGCCGTCCTTGGCCTGGCGCCGTGCCCGCCGCGCATCTGGGCCACCTGAGAGAGACGCCATGGAGCTGACCCCGAGAGAGAAAGACAAACTGCTGCTGTTCACCGCCGCGCTGTTGGCCGAGCGGCGCCTGGCACGTGGTTTGAGGCTCAACTACCCCGAGGCGGTGGCGCTGATCAGCGCCGCAGTGCTGGAGGGTGCGCGCGATGGGCGCAGTGTGGCCGAGCTGATGAGCCTGGGCCGTGAGGTGCTGCAGCGAGAACAGGTCATGGAGGGCGTGCCTGAGATGCTGCATGACGTGCAGGTCGAGGCGACCTTTCCCGACGGCACCAAGCTGGTGACCGTGCATGACCCCATCGTCTAAGGAGCCGAGCATGATTCCCGGAGAAGTCCAGGTCGTAGAGGGTGACATCGAGCTCAATGTCGGCCGCGAAACCCTCAGCCTCAGCGTGGCCAACCATGGCGACCGGCCGGTGCAGGTCGGCTCGCATTACCACTTTCATGAAGTCAACCCGTGCCTGGTCTTCGAGCGTGCGGCGGCACTCGGGTTTCGCCTCGACATCCCCGCTGGCACCGCGGTGCGCTTCGAGCCAGGGCAGGCGCGGACCGTGCAACTGGTGGCCTATGCCGGCAAGCGCGAGGTCTTCGGCTTCCAAGGCAAGGTGATGGGCGCATTGGAGGGCAGGGCATGAGCCGTATTTCCCGGCAAGCCTATGCCGACATGTTCGGCCCTACCGTGGGCGATCGCGTGCGCCTGGCCGATACCGCCTTGTGGGTCGAAGTGGAAAAGGACTTCACGATCTACGGCGAGGAGGTCAAGTTCGGCGGCGGCAAGGTCATCCGCGACGGCATGGGGCAAGGCCAGATGCTCGCCGCCGAAGCCATGGACCTGGTGCTCACTAATGCCCTGATCATCGACCACTGGGGCATCGTCAAGGCCGACATCGGCGTCCGGAGCGGGCGTATTGCCGCCATCGGCAAAGCGGGCAACCCCGACGTGCAGCCCGGTGTCACCGTGCCGATTGGCCCGGGCACGGAAGTGATCGCCGCCGAGGGCAAGATCGTCACCGCAGGCGGCATCGACTCGCATATCCATTTCATCTGCCCGCAGCAGGTGGAGGAAGCATTGACCAGCGGCGTCACCACCTTCATCGGCGGCGGTACCGGGCCGGCCACGGGCACCAATGCCACCACCTGCACCCCCGGGCCCTGGTACCTGGCGCGCATGCTCCAGGCCGCCGACAGCCTGCCGATCAACATCGGCCTGCTGGGCAAGGGCAACGCTTCACGCCCCGAAGCGCTGCGCGAACAGATCGCCGCCGGCGCGGTGGGCCTGAAGCTGCATGAGGACTGGGGCTCCACGCCCGCCGCCATCGATTGCTGCCTGGGCGTGGCCGAGGAGCTGGACATCCAGGTGGCGATCCATACCGACACCCTCAACGAGTCCGGCTGCATCGAAGACACCCTGGCGGCCATCGGCGATCGCACCATTCATACCTTCCACACCGAAGGCGCCGGCGGTGGCCATGCGCCGGACATCATCCGCGCGGCGGGGCAGGCCAACGTGCTGCCGTCGTCCACCAACCCGACCTTGCCCTATACGGTCAACACCGTGGACGAGCACCTGGACATGCTGATGGTCTGCCATCACCTGGACCCGAGCATCGCCGAAGACGTGGCCTTCGCCGAATCGCGCATTCGCCGCGAAACCATCGCCGCAGAGGACATCCTCCACGACCTGGGCGCCTTCGCCATGACCTCGTCCGACTCCCAGGCCATGGGCCGGGTCGGCGAGGTGGTGCTGCGCACCTGGCAGGTGGCCCACCAGATGAAGCTACGCCGCGGGCCCCTGGCACCGGACAGCGGCTACAGCGACAACTTCAGGGTCAAGCGCTACATCGCCAAGTACACCATCAACCCGGCTCGGACCCACGGCATCGCCCATGAAGTGGGCTCGGTGGAAGTGGGCAAGCTGGCGGACCTTGTGCTGTGGTCGCCAGCGTTCTTCGCGGTCAAGCCGGCCCTGGTCATCAAGGGCGGGATGATCGCCACGGCGCCGATGGGGGACATCAACGGTTCGATCCCGACCCCGCAGCCGGTGCATTACCGGCCCATGTTCGGTGCCCTGGGCGCAGCGCGGCATGCCACGCGCATGACCTTCCTGCCACAGCTGGCGATGGACCGTGGGCTGGCCGACGAGCTGGGCCTGTGCAGCCTGATCGGCGTGGCCCACGGCTGCCGGCGGGTGCGCAAGGCCGACATGGTCCACAACAGCCTGCAACCGCACATCGAAGTCGATGCCCAGACCTATCAGGTACGGGCCGATGGTGAACTGCTGGTATGTGAGCCGGCCCGCGAGCTGCCACTGGCCCAACGTTATTTCCTGTTCTGAAGGAGTGCCCATGATTGTCCTGACCCGCCGGATCGCCGAAGCCGACACGGTGACCGGCACCGTAACCCTGGATGTGGACCGGCGCATCAAGAGCCGTTTGCGCGTAACCCTGGACGATGGGCGCGAAGCCGGGCTGATGCTCGAGCGCGGCCACCTGCTGCGTGGCGGCGAACTGCTCGCCGATGCTCAAGGTTCGCAGGTGGTGAGGGTCGTGGCGGCCCCCGAGCAGGTATCCACGGTGCGTTGCGTCGACCCGTTGCTGCTGGCCCGTGCTGCGTATCACCTGGGCAATCGCCACGTGCCGCTGCAGATCGAGCCGGGCCTGTTGCGCTACCAGCACGACCCGGTGCTGGACGACATGCTGTACGGCCTGGGCCTGGCCGTGATCACTGAAGAGGCGCCGTTCGAACCTGAAGCGGGCGCCTACCAAAGTACTCCCCATACCCACGGGCATCGTTTCGTGCGCTTGCCTGCCCATTCCTGACCTCAAGGCGTTTTCAATGAAAAAGATTTTCACCCTGGTTCTTCTGCTGGTGGCGCTACCGGCGGTCGCCCACCCAGGCCATGACGGCAATCCCCTGCAAGATGGCCTGCTGCATCCGCTGACCGGTCTCGATCACCTGCTCATGCTACTGGGCACCGGCGTACTGGCGGCCTTGACCCGGCGCAGCCTGAGCTTGCCGCTGGCCACCCTGGCGGCGATGTTCACGGGCGCTGTGTGCGGGCATTTCTTCGGTGATCTGGTGGGCATGGAGACGATGATCGCTGTGTCCCTGCTGGTGGCCGCCAGCGCCATGTTGCTGCCCAGCCGCCAGTTGATGTTGGCGCTCGCCATGCCGTTGTTCGCCCTGTTCCATGGCTGGGCCCATGGCGTGGAAGCGACGCCAAGCGCTTTCTGGCTGTTCAGTGCCGGCTTCGTCACGGTCAGCGGCTTGCTGTTGCTGGCAGGTTTCGCGGTGGGGTGCCTGTTGCGCCGCCATCACCGGCTGCAGAAAGCGTTCGGTGGCGGCCTGCTGGCTGGTGCGGCCTTGGTGCTGGCCGGCTGATGAAGAACGATATGGCGCTGTTGCGCCTGCTGCAACTGGCGAGCCCCGGCCTGCCGGTGGGCGGCTTCACCTATTCCCAAGGTCTGGAGTGGGCTGTGGAAGCCGGCTGGGTGCACGATGTCGCGAGCTTCGCCGCCTGGCAACGCGAGCAGTTGCACGACACCCTCGGTTTTCTCGATTGGCCGGTGCTGGCGCGGCTCTACCAGGCTTGCCTGGACGATGATGCCGAATGCTTCGAGCATTGGAGCCGCTTCCTGCTGGCCAATCGGGAGACCGCAGAGCTGCGGCTGGAAGAGCAGCAGCGTGGCAGCGCGTTGGCGCGCATGCTCGACGGTTGGCAGCTGGGCCAGGCACCGGCCTGGCGTGCAAGCCTTGAGCGCTGTCAGTTGGGCGGCATGGCCTGGCTTGGCGCGCATTGGTCGATCCCACTGCGCCAGTTGGCCTTGGGCCATGGCTACGCCTGGCTGGAAGGGGCGGTGATGGCGGGCGTCAAGCTGGTGCCGTTCGGCCAGCAAGCCGCCCAGACGCTCCTGCGGGACCTGGGCGAGGCGCTACCTGCCGTACTCGAAGACGCCCTGGCCCTTGATGACGAGCAGCTCGGCGCCGGCCTGCCGCTGCTGGCGATCGCCTCGTCACGCCACGAAACCCAATACACCCGTTTGTTCCGATCCTGAGGACTGCCTTGATGCAACATTACCAGCAACCCCTGCGCGTCGGTGTCGGCGGCCCTGTCGGCTCCGGCAAGACTGCACTGCTCGAAGCCCTGTGCAAGGCCATGCGCGATCGCTACCAGATCGCCGTGGTGACCAACGACATCTACACCAAGGAGGACCAGCGCATCCTCACCGAGGCCGGCGCCCTGGAGCCCGAGCGCATCGTCGGTGTGGAGACCGGCGGCTGCCCGCATACCGCCATTCGCGAAGATGCCTCGATGAACCTCGCTGCCGTGGAAGCGCTGGCGCGCAAGTTCGGCAACCTCGAGGTGATCTTCGTGGAGAGCGGAGGCGACAACCTGAGCGCGACATTCAGCCCAGAGCTGGCAGACCTGACCATCTATGTGATCGATGTGGCCGAGGGCGAGAAGATCCCGCGCAAGGGTGGGCCTGGCATCACCAAATCGGATTTCCTGGTGATCAACAAGACGGACCTGGCCCCCTATGTCGGCGCTTCGCTCGAGGTCATGGCCAGTGACACCCGACGCATGCGGCCGGAGCGGCCCTGGACCTTCAGCAACCTCAAGCAGGGTGAAGGGCTGCAGGCGGTGATCGACTTTATCGTCGAGCGTGGGATGCTGGGCATCAGGCACTGAGTGCCCTCGGGTGCACGTCAAAGCCCTTTGCGTGCATCCGTCGGGTGGCCTTGTAGCGAGCCTTCGAGCTTGAGAGTCGTCCCGTCGGCCAGGGTCAGCACCAGATCCTCGATGGTCCCGGCCAGGCGATCCGGGAAGATCGGCTGACCGTCGGGGTCGACATCGTCGTAATAGAACCGCGTGCCCTCAAGCCAACCGAGGGCGGTCTGCAGGTCGGGGCCGAGGTAGTACTTGCCGTCGAGGAAGAAGCCGGTGAACTGCCAGGTACGCTCTTCGTTATCCACTGTATAGCGTTCGCCAGGTTGCATACCGGTTTTGGGATCGAGCATTCGATGAGCCTCCGATGGTGGTAGGTACTGGGTAGAAAACACCCCCTGCGCAGAGGTTCCTTACAAAAGACGGAAGTGTTTCTGACTGTGGCGCGATGGAATCGCTGGCAGCCTGCGCAGTCCCACCTGATAGGTGGGCATGTATGAAGCCCGATATCCCTCGCCATGGAGAAATGTCATGAAAGCAGTGGTAATGACCGCATTGCTGGCCACCGCCGGCCTCGCCCAGGCCGCCCAGACGGTGGAATTGAAACTGGCCGGCCCGGATGGCCCGGGCAAGCCGATCGGCACGGTCACCCTTGAGCAGGGCAAGTACGGCACCTTGCTCACCCCGGACCTCAAGGACCTGCCACCCGGTGTGCACGGTTTCCATTTGCACCAGCGCCCCTCGTGCGACCCTGCCGAGGAAAACGGCAAGCCGGTGCCGGCCGGTGCCGCAGGCGGGCATTGGGACCCGGATGCGACCAATGCGCACAAGGGCCCCTATGACGACAGCGGCCACCGCGGCGACCTGCCGGCGCTGTATGTCGGCGCCGACGGCAAGGCCATGACGCCGGTATTGGCGCCCCGGCTCAAGACAGAGGATTTCAAGGGCCATGCCCTGATGGTGCATGCCGGCGGCGATAACCACAGCGATCACCCCGAGAAGTTGGGCGGCGGTGGGGTGCGGGTGGCGTGCGGGGTCGTTCAGTAGGAGCGGGGCTGCAGGGCCTGTAGGATCGGGCTTGTCCCGCGATCAAGGGCGACGCCTTGCCATGCAAGCGTGGTAACCGGGCCGGCCAATCGCGGGGCAAGCCGGCTCCTACAGGCTCCATGAAAAATATGCTCAAGCCATAGGCAAATCCTTGGCCACCGAAGCGCCGGCCAGCCCGGCGCTGAGGTATGGTGGCAGGAAAAATCCCGCGCGCCGCCCACGGCGCCAGAGAGGTGCCTGTGGCTTCCTATACCTTGCGTCAACTCAAGTACTTCGTCACCACCGTGGAAGCGGGCAGTGTCGCCGAGGCGTCACGCCAGCTGTACATCGCCCAGCCGTCCATCTCCACGGCCATCAAGAGCCTGGAAGAAAGCTTCGGTGTCCAGTTGTTCATCCGTCACCATGCCCAGGGCGTGTCGTTGACACCCAGCGGCAAGCGCTTCTATGCCAAGACCAAGGCCCTGCTGCAGATGACCCATGAATTCGAGCAGAACGCCCTGGCCGACAACGACACCGTGGCCGGGCAGATCGACATCGGGTGTTTCGAGACCGTGGCGCCTTTGTACCTGCCCAGGTTGATCGCCGGCTTTCGCGAGCGCTACCCAGGCGTGGATATCCGTTTGCGCGATGGGGAGCAGCAGGACCTGATCCAAGGGTTGACTGCCGGTACCTTCGACCTGGCATTGCTCTACGACCACGACCTCGATGGCACCATCGAGGCCGAGCCACTGATGGCGCCGCAGAAGCCCTACGTATTGCTGCCGGAGAAACACCGCTTCGCCGGCCAGGCCCAGGTGTCCCTGCGTGACTTGTGTCCGGAGCCGATGATCCTGCTCGACGTGGCGCCGAGCCGAACCTATTTCGTGAGCCTGTTCAACGAGATGGGCCTGACGCCGAACATCGTCTTCAGTTCGCCGTCGATCGAGATGGTGCGAGGGATGGTGGGGCAGGGGTTCGGTTTTTCGCTGTTGGTGACCCGGCCGCATTCGCCATACACCTACGATGGCCAGCGCTTGGTGACCGTGGATATCGCCGAGCCGGTGGCATTGTCGGGGCTCGCGGCGGCGCGGCTGAAGCGCGTGCAACTGACCAAGCCGGCGCAGTTGTTCGTGGAGTTCTGCCGGGAGCAGTTGGAGCAGCTATAAAAACATCGCGGGACAAGCCCGGGCCTACATCCTTGTACCGGGCTTGCCCCGCGATTGGGCCGCAGGGCGGCCCTTGTCGCATCACACCTGATCAGGTATCACGGCGATCACATCGATTTCCATCAACCATTCAGCCTGTGCCAACCCCGCCACCACCAACCCGGTGGAGATCGGGAACACGCCCTTGAGCCACTTGCCGACTTCCTGGTACACCGGCTCACGAAAGCGTGGGTCGGTGATGTAGGTGGTGGTCTTGACGATGTGCGACAAGTCCGAACCCGCTTCCTCGAGCAACTGCTTGACGTTCTTCATCGCCTGTTCGGCCTGGGCACGGGGGTCGCCCAGGCCCACCAGGCGGCCTTCGAAGTCGGTGCCGACCTGCCCCCGTACATAGACGGTGTTGCCGGCGCGTACCGCCTGGCAGAGGTCGTTGTCCAGCGTCTGGTTGGGGTAGGTCGCCTTGGTGTTGAACATGCGGATACGGGTATGGGTAGGCATCAGAGTGCTCCGAAGGTGCTGACTTTCTTGATCGAGGAAGGCGTCTGTATGGCATCCGCTTCGCGCTGCCGGCGATCGCGGTAGGCCTGGTAGGTACGTTGGGTGGCGATGTGGCCGGCCACATGCTTGGCGTCGTGCCACACGCCCCAGATGAACGACGAGCCGCGACGTGACAGCCAGGGCAGGCCGAGGAAGTACACGCCAGGTTCGCGGGATACCCCGCGTTGGTGCTGTGGCTTGCCGTTGGCATCGAAGGTGTCGACCTGCAGCCAGCTGAAGTCCACGCCATAGCCGGTGGCCCAGATGACGGTGCTCACGCCTGCCTTGGCCAGGTCCAGGTCACGCAGCGGGTTGGTGATGCAGTCGGGGTCCGGCAGGCGCTTGCGGGCCTCGGGCTCCTCCGGCAGGTCCAGGCCGTTGCGTTCGACGTAGGCATCGGCCGCATCGAGCAGGGCCAGGTAGTTCTCGTCGCCGCGACGGATGTTGTCGGCCAGATCCGCCTGGAAGCGCACCACGCCGTTGTCGAACGACTGGGTCAGGCCGACCAGGGTCATGCCCTGATGGGCCAGGGCGCGGAAGTCCACGGTATGGCCGCCGCGGGCACCGCTGACGGCGATGGTCACATGTTCACGGCCGGGCTTGGCGATCTCGGCGTCCCATTCGCCGAGCACACCCAGCCACCAGCAGAAATCGCGGTTGCGGTAGCTGCGCGGTGGGCGGTCATGGGCACCCACTGACAAATACACCTGGCGCCCGGCGCGCATCAGCTCTTCGGCGATCTGCACCCCGGAAGAGCCCGCGCCAACCACCAGCACGGCGCCCTCGGGCAGTTGCGCGGGGTTGTAGTAGGCGGCGGAGTGGATCTGGTGCAGGCGTTCGTCCTTCGGCGCGATGGCTGGGATCACCGGGCGTTGGAACGGCCCGGTGGCGGCTACCACGCGGTTGGCGCGGACCACCCCTTCACTGGTTTCGATGGTGAAGCCCGGGCGATCGGTGTTGCGTACCACGCGCTTCACGTCGACGCCGGTGCGCACGGGCAGGTTGTACGTGCGGACATAGGTCTCGAAATAATCGGCGACCTGCTCCTTGCCGGCGAAGGCGTCCGGGTCCAGGTCGAATTCAAGGCCTGGGAAGCGGTCGTGCCAGACGGGGCCGTTGGCCACCAGCGAATCCCAGCGCCCGGTGCGCCAGGCTTCGGCGATGCGCTTGCGTTCGAGCACCAGGTGCGGCACGCCGAGTTTGCTCAGGTGTTCGCTCATGGCCACGCCGGCCTGGCCGGCGCCGACCACGAGGGTGTCGATTTCAAGATTGTTCAATGTCATGTCAAAGCCCTTCTTCGAAGGCGGTTTTATTCAGGTCGGTGGGGTACCGCCTTTGCCTGGGGCCAGACTAGGGACGCCGCTTGGATCGCGAAAATATTATTTAGCTAATGCTTGCCCATAAATTAACGAAGGCCTTGACCTGCGGGGCTTCAAGGTGTGTCAGAGGCTTTGTGGGTATGCATTTCCTCTGTTTTATTGACGTAGTTTTTTGCTTGCCAAGTCCTAGGAAAAAGTTGGTTTCGTGGGCCGTTGGCTTTTGCCCAGAATGCATTTACCCGCGCGAAAAGTTGTTGTTTGGCGGGCATCGAACAGACCATCAGGAGCCTTGGAACATGACCTTTTCCATCATCGGTCGCTGCCCGGAAACCGGACAGCTCGGTATCGCCATCAGCTCGTCGAGCATCGCCGTGGGGGCTCGTTGCCCCTGGGTGCGCGCTGGCGTTGGCGCGGTGGCCACGCAAAACATCACGTTGCCGGCCTTGGGCCCTCAAGTCCTGGACGCTCTGGAGCACGGGCAGGCGCCGAGCACAGCCCTGGAACAGGTGCTCAGGGCCAATGGCTGGAGCGAGTACCGCCAGGTGACGGTGATCGACAGCCAGGGCCAGGTGGCCCTGTTCACCGGCAGGGAGGCGCTGGGTGTGCACAACGCGGTGGCCGGCCAACAATGTGCGGCAGCGGGTAACTTGTTGTCCTCTATCCATGTGATCGCGGCGATGGTCGAGGCTTTCGAGCACGCTGCGGGGCACCTGGGCGATCGTTTGCTGGTGGCCATGCACGCCGCAATGGCTGCCGGTGGCGAAGCGGGGCCGGTGCATTCGGCCGCGATGAAGATTGCCGGTGACCTGACCTGGCCGCTGGTCGACCTGCGGGTCGACTGGGCCGACGACGATCCCATCGGCGCCTTGGGCAAACTGTGGCAAGCCTATCGTCCACAGATGCAGGATTACGTGACCCGTGCGCTGGACCCCACCGCTGCGCCCAGCTATGGGGTGCCGGGCGATGAGTGAGTCAAGCAGCCGCGACCTGCTGGCGCGGCTGGTGGGTTTTGCCACCGTCAGCCGCGACTCGAACCTGGAGCTGATCGACTTCATTGGCGATTACCTGGCCGGGTTGGGGGTGGCGTGCGAGCTGTTTCTCAACGACGAAGGCAGCAAGGCCAACCTGTTCGCCACCATCGGCCCTCAGGACCGCGGCGGTGTGGTGCTGTCCGGGCATACCGACGTGGTACCGGTGGATGGGCAGGCCTGGACGGTCGAACCGTTCACCTTGACCGAGCGCGATGGACGTCTCTACGGGCGTGGCACCGCTGACATGAAAGGCTTTATCGCATCGGTGCTCGCGGCGGTGCCGGCATTCCTCGCCCAGCCATTGAAACTGCCGGTGCACCTGGCGTTTTCCTACGACGAAGAGGTCGGCTGCCTGGGCGTGCGCTCCATGCTCGCCGCCCTCGAGCAACGTGCGCACAAGCCACGGCTGTGCCTGATCGGTGAGCCCACTGAACTCAGGCCGGTGCTCGGGCACAAGGGCAAGCTGGCCATGCGCTGCCAGGTGCAGGGCGCAGCCAGCCATTCGGCCTATGCACCCTATGGTGTAAATGCCATCGAATACGCTGCGCGGTTGATCGGCAAGCTGGGCCAGATCGGTGACAGCCTGGCTCGACCCGAGCACCACGATGAACGCTTCGATCCGCCGTTCTCTACGGTACAGACCGGTGTGATCAAGGGGGGCAGGGCGTTGAACATCGTCCCGGCCGACTGCGCGTTCGACTTCGAGGTGCGCGCCTTGCCCGGTTTCGAGGCCCAGACCGTAGTCGACCAGCTGCAGGCCTATGCCCATGCCGAGTTGTTGCCGCGTATGCGTGCGGTGAGCGCCGACAGCGACATCCGCTGGCAACCGCTCAGTGCCTACCCAGGATTGGCAACGCCGGCCGACAGCGAGGCGGCGCAACTGGTGGCGCTGCTCAGTGGTTCGGATGCGTTCGGCACCGTGGCGTTCGGCACCGAAGGCGGGCTGTTCGATCAGGCGGGTATCCCGACCGTGGTATGTGGGCCGGGCAGCATGGACCAAGGGCACAAGCCAGATGAGTTCATCAGTCTCGAGCAGTTGCGTGGGTGCGATGCAATGTTGTTGCGGTTGGTGGAGCTCTTGAGCGTTGGCTGAGGCTTGTACTGACGCTATCGCGGGCTTGCCCCGCGATAGCGTCAGTTCAGCCAACAAAAGCCGGCCAGGTTTACATCGCCTCAGGCTTGAACAGCGGCTTCCTCATCACCCCCTTGATCCACACCACCGCGATCAGCGAAACGACCGCCAGCACCACCCCGGCAACGCCAAAGATCCTGCCGCTCATCTCGGGGCTCGGCGAGGCATACCAGATCGCATACAGCATCCCGCCGATGCCGAACACTTGCGGCAGTGGATAGAACGGCGTGCGGAACGGACGCGCCAAATGCGGGTAGCGCTGGCGCAGGGCAATGACATCCAGGTGCACGATGATGTACGCCAGCAACCAGGCCAGAGCAGCGGAAAGCAGCAGCAGGTTGATGGCGGCGGCATTCTGACCCATCACCAGGATCGGCAGGCCGGTGATGGCCGCGACGAACAGCACCGCTACCCAGGGCGTATTGGCGCGGACGCTGAGCCGCTTGAACTGCGGGAACGCCTGGCCGTTGCAGGCCATGCCGTAGAGCATCCGCGGAATGGCTGCCAGCGAGGTGTTGAGGGTACTGCAGGTGGCAGTGACCGCCGCGATCACCAGGAACACTTCGCCGGTCTTGCCGAACACGGTGGTGGCGAACAGGTAATGCGGCAGGGCATCGGCAGACAGTGCCTGGCGTGGCACCAGGAACAGCGCACCCAGGCCATACAGGGCGATGGTGGCGAAAATCACGGTCAGGCCGATCATCATCGAACGCGGGATATTGCGCTCCGGCTTGCGGGTTTCCTCTACCAGCGAACAGACGAACTCGGCGCCGACGAAGCCCCACACGGCCATGGCCGTCAATGCCAGCACGCCAGCGCCCATGGGGTTCCAATCGCCTTGCTGCAGCGCATGGGTAGCGCCGGCGTCATGGCCTTCATGGATGGCCGCGATGCCAAGGATCAGCAGCACGATGACCATCACCACCGCCATGGCGCTCTGCAGCTTGGCGAAGATGTCGATGCCCATGAGGTTGAGCACGGTGAACAGGCCAAGCACGGCGAAGGCCACCGAGAATTGCGGGAAGACGCCCGGGTAGACCTTGCCGACGATCAGGTCGAGCAGCAGCAGTTCGGCCGACAGGGCGAACATGGCCACCACCACATAGCCGGAAAAGGTCGCCAGGATGGCCGGGAAGTGGCCCAGGGCGACTTCGGTGTAGCTGGAGAGGCTGCCGGCGCGGGGTATGAGCAAGGCCAGCTCGGAGAACGAGCAGGCATAGCTCAGCGCCAGCAAATAGGCCAGGCCCAGCGGCACGATGAAGCCAAGGCCTGCGGCACCGACCCCTTGCAACATCATCACCATCACACCCTGTGACACCACCAGGCCGATGGCCACGGCCAACAGCGAACCTAACCCCAATACCCGGCGAAAGCCGGCTTGATTCGCCTGCGCGGTGGCAGGCATGGACGCACTCGTACTCATCGTGTTCACCGCTCTTTGTTGTTGTAGTTGCGGCGAATACTGGAGCAGGGGGCGGGAACGGAAAATTATTAAAAATATGTTCGGTAGGCAGGAAAAAGTTGGGTAGCCCTGGCAATGCCCCTCTAGGCGCAACCTTGTGCCGCGATGGCCGCAAAGCGGCACAAGGCACGGTTCAGAACGTCGCCTTGACCTGCAGCCCCACGACCAGCGCATTGTCGATATCTTGCCCGGAGAAGGCCCCCGGCTCGATGATGTACTGCACATCCGGCCGCAGGTTCAGCCACGGCGTGGCCTGATAGCCATAGCTCAGCTCGATCAGTTGCTCGGCACTGTCGAGGTCGGGGAAGCCCTGCCCGGTGGCGAGCGCCGCATCCTGTAGCACATCGCGGCTACGCGGGTTGGGCACCGCGCGACCATAACCCAGGGCCAGGGTGTCGCGCGGGCGACCCTCGAACGGCTTGTACAGCACCACGCCCGCGCCATACCACTTGGTGAACGGCGACGCGGCCTTGCTCGAGGCTGAGTACTGGCCAAAGGCATGCAGGGTGCGCCCAGGCGATGTGGGGTCGTTCCACACGGCCTGGTCGACCAGCAGGTAGTGGCCGCCGCGACCGGATACTTCCTTGTCGCTGCCGATCCGCTTCACGTCGGAGCTGTCGTAGTAGTAGCCGAGCTTGTACTCGCCGGGCAATTCGCCCTGCAGCTTGTACACCAGCTCCACTGGCACCACGGTCCCGGTGGTGTGCCGCGGCCCCAGGTGCCAGGCGCGGCTGGAATCACCGTTGCTTTCGGGGTCGACATTGAACGCCGCCACGCGCAACTGCCAGGCGGGCGACACGTCGTACTTCACCCGCACGCCCAGGTGGGCGTTGGGGTAGTTGGTCCAACCGCTGCCACCGGACATGTTCAGCGGGTGGCCACAGAAGCCTGCGTTCATGAAGTTGCACAGGATGCCGCTGTCCAACCCGCCCAGGTCGTTGCCCATGGCCATGTAGCCGAGCTTGACGTTCAGGGCCGGGGTGAACAGCGTGCGCTCGTAGCTCAGTTCGGTCAGGCGGGTATACAGGCCGCCGTAGTTTTCCTGGATCGGCAGGCGGTTGCCCACGAGGTCTTCGGAGGCGCTGTTGCCGCGGCGATCGTTGAGGGTCAGCTGGACCTTGCCGCCGTTGTCCAGGCCGTAGAGCCTGGAGAGATCGAACTGCACGCCGAGCTTGAGGTTCTGTGAGTAGCGCGCGGAACGGTGCAGGCCGCCATGGGCGTTGTAGGCGGTTTCGCCGCTGTAGTCGCCGGTGAACCTGATGCCGTCTTCTTCGAGCTGGTGGCGCAGGCCGCCCCAGTCACCGGTCAAGGTGTTGCGGGTCGTCAGGTCGCTGCTGGCCAGGGCGGTGGTACTGGCCAGGGTCAAGAACAGGGCAGTGGGGGTGACGCGAAAAACGGGTGGCATTGCAAAATCTCGGGTTGTCAGTATGAGGCCAATCGCCGGCAAACCGGCTCCCACAGATTCCACTGTTTCAGGTGGCGCACAGACGTTGTGGGAGCCGGCTTGCCGGCGATTGGGGCGGTGATCTATGGCAAGGCGTAGGCCATCACATAGTCGCCACGGTCGGTGGACTGCCGCGCACCGCCTGCCGTAACCACCACGTACTGCTTGCCGGTCTTGGGCGAGACGTAGGTCATCGGGCCGCCCTGGCTGCCCACGGGCAGGCGAGCCTTCCAGATCTCGTTGCCGTTGCTGCTGTCGTAGGCGCGCAGGTAGAAGTCCTGGGTGCCGGCGATGAACACCAGGCCGCCTTGGGTGGACAGGGTGCCGCCGAGGGTCGGCAGGCCGATCTTGATCGGCAGGTGCATGCGGATACCGAGGGGGCCGGTGTCTTCGACGGTGCCCACCGGTACCTGCCAGGCCACCTGACGGGTCTTCATGTCGATGGCAGTAAGGGTGCCGAACGGCGGCGCCTGGCAAGGGATACCGGCCACCGACAGGAAGCGGTTCTTGTTCACCGCGTAAGGGGTACCCTTGAGCGGCACGGCGCCCATGCCGGTGTTCAGCGCTTCACCCCCGGAGGCGGCCTGGCCTTTGTTCTGCGACGGGATCATCTGGATCCACAGACCCAGGCGCATGTCGTTGACGAAGATGAAGCCATGCACCGGATCGGTGGAAATGCTGCCCCAGTTCATGCCGCCCAGCGAGCCGGGGAAGCTCAGCGACAGATCGGTGCCCGGCGCAGTGTACAAGCCGTCATAGCGCATCTGCTTGAAGTCGATGCGGCACAGCAGCTGGTCATAGGGGGTGGCACCCCACATATCCGACTCGGTGAGGGTCTGTGCGCCGATCTGTGGCATGCCGACAGACTTCGGTTGGGTCGGCGAATACGGCTCGTTGGGGATGTTGCCTGGCTTGACCGGTACTTCGTCGACCTGGGTCAGCGGCGCACCGGTGGCGCGGTCCAGTACGTAGATCTGGCCGGCCTTGGTGCCGATTACCACGGCCGGGACGGTCTTGCCATCGTCCCGGGTGAAGTCGATCAGGCTCGGCTGCATCGGCAGGTCGAAGTCCCACAGGTCGTTGTGCACGGTCTGGAACCCCCATTTCTGATCGCCTGTGCTGGCGTCCAGGGCCAGTACCGAAGCGCCGTAGGTGTGGTCCAACCGGCTGCGCTCGACACCATAGATGTCGGTGGAAGAACTGCCCATCGGCAGGAAGACGGTATTCATCGAGGGGTCGTAGGACATCGGCGCCCAGCTGTTGGGCGTGCTGCGCACGTAGGTGGCGTCGCCTTGCGGCGCGTTACGCTGCTGCGGGTTGCCGGGGTCGAAGGCCCAGCGCATTTGCCCGGTGATCACATCGAAACCACGGATGACACCGCCTGGCATATCGGTCTGGACGTTGTCGGCCACACGACCGCCGACCACCACGGTGGTGCCCGCCATCAGCGGGGCGGAGGAGAGCTGGTAGTACGAGTCCGGGACATCGCCCAGGCCCTCCTTCAGGTCGACCTGACCATTGTCGCCGAAACCTTCGCAGAATCCGCCGCTGTCGGCGTCGACCGCGATCAACCGGCCATCGATGGTATTGGTCAACAGCCGGCGCTGGCAGTTCGCGCCGGCCGGTACATGAGCAGTGGCAATTGGCGAGCTGTCGGGTTGGGTGGGCTGGGCGATCGGTGCGGTGGCGTCGAAGTAGGCCATGCCGCGGCAACGCTGCCAGACTTTGGACTGGGCATTGATCGCGTGCTTCCAGATTTCCTTGCCGGTGTCGGCATCCAATGCGATGAGGTTGTTGTGCGGGGTGCAGACGAACACCTTGTCACCCACCTGCAGCGGTGTCAGTTGGTCTTCGGCGCCGTTGCCGTCGCTCAGCGCCACATCGCCTGTGCGGTAGGTCCAGGCGACCTGCAGCTTGTCGACATTGTCGCGGTTGATCTGGTCCAGCGCGGCGAAACGGCTGCCGCCTTCGGTGTTGCCATAGTGGGCCCAGTCTTTCTGCGCCTTGGCCGGCTCGACGGGAGTCAGGCCCGGGCCCTTGCCGGTCGGGGCAACGCTTGGGTGGGCGACGAACATGTTGCCGGCAGCAACCGCCAACGTAACGGCCAGTACCGCCGCCACGCGGTATGCGCCTGGACCGGCCTTGCCACCATTGGCGCGCATCAGTACCGGGTACACCAGCGCAACCACCAGGCCGATGGCTGCGAACATGAACAGCCGCGAGAACAGCGGCCAGAACACCAGGCCCGCATCGAGCACGGCCCAGATAGCCGTACCGATCAAGAATGCAGCGAACAGCCAGGCGCCTGCCGGCTTGCGCCGTGCGATGAGCACGCCGGAAATAGCCATGGCCAAGCCGCCGACCAGGAAGTACCAAGAGCCTCCCAGCCCCGCCAGTTTGACGCCGCCAGCGGCCAGGAGGAGGCCGAGCAGGGCGATGACCACGCCCAGGCCGACCAGGAGGAAAGTTGAAGCGCCAGGGGCGCGAGGTGATTGTGACATTGCCAGTGTTCTCGCAGGTGGGACGGTGCGCAGTTTAGGCCTTTCAAAAGATAATTAACAAGTTAGTACATAATTTTTCGAGGCGAATTGTCGCAGGGGATATGACCCGGTTTTGTCACGAACAGGCGATGAAAAAATAGATTTTCGCTGGAAAGCTGGCGCTAATTCATGGTTTTGAACAATGGTCGCATTGGCTGGAAATCAGCGGCGCAACCCCTCCATCAGGCACTTCAAAGCCCCTTTGACCTGTTCTGCCGCCGCTTGGGGGTCGTCCTGGGCGACCACCCACATGCCACTCTCACCCATGGCACCATTGATCAGGTGCGCCATGGCGACCGGGTCGAAGTCCCGCAGCACGCCGGCTCGTTGCAGCTGCGCCAGCCCTTCGACCATTGGCCCTATATAGCTTTGCTCTTCCAGTTCGCGCAGCCGTGGGCCGAGCACTGCCGGGGCATCTTGCAGGAGGATGCGGCGCAGGGCGGGGTCGTGGAGCAGGTCGTAGTAATACAGACAGGTGTCGAGGTAACCGTCCCAGGGATCGCTGTGGGTGGCGAAGCGTTCATCCAGGGCCAGGTTGATCTCATCGAGCAATGCGGTCACCACCGCCGTGAACAGGCCGGCCTTGCCGCCGAAGTGGTGGTGCAGGGCGCCACGGGTCAGGTCGGCTTCGGCACACAAGTCGTCCATGACCACTGCTGCAAAGCCTTTCTCCGCGAACTGGCGGCGCGCGACGGCGATCAATCGTTCTGTGGTCTCTGCGCTCATGGCAGCGCGGCTGCGGCGGGTAACGGGCATGGATAGCGTCCGGCTGAATACGATGCGCTGAAATTAACATACGTTGCGTATGTAATTAACAACTATTAGCATACGTAGCGTATGTAAATAGAGGTTCGTGTCATGTCTGCAACGCTTCAGCGCCGAAAAACCACTTGGCCGGATGAGCTCCCCGCCCTGTTGCGTCTGGCCCTTCCTTTGGTGCTTGGCCTTTCTGCCAGTGAGCTGATCAGCCTGACCGATACGCTGATGCTCGCTTCGCTCGGGACGGTGGTGCTGGCCTGTGTATCGCTCGCCGCCAGTACCGGCTTGATCTTCCATGCTGGCTTGTACGGGATGCTCGCCACCCTCAGCGTGCGCGTGGGGCATGCCTTCGGTGCCGGTGATACCGCTGCCGTGGCGCGAACGTTGCGCGCCGGCCTGGGCTACGGGTTACTGGCAGGTATCCTGGGCTGCCTGGCCATGCTCGCCCTCCTGCCGGTGTTGCAATGGGCGGGCGTACCGTTGCCGGATGAGCAGTTGCTCACGCCTTATTGGCAGGCAATGGCTGTGTTCCTGATCCCGTTCTGCCTGGCGGTGGTGTTCAAGGACGTACTGGAAGCCATTGGTCGGCCCTGGGTGGCAGTGGTGATCGTGATGAGCGCCGTGGTGTTCAACGTTCCCCTGAGCTATGCCTTGATCCATGGCCATTTCGGCTTGCCGGCGCTGGGGTTGCTGGGCGCCGGCATTGCCAGCGTATTGGCCGAATCCCTGGCAGTGCTGCTGGCATTCACCTACTGGTGGCTGGCGCCGTCGTTGGCGGTCTATCGGTGCCCGGCACGCGGAAAGCAGTTGGCCTGGCGCACATTGTTGAACGAGGGCTGGCCGCTGGGCCTGGGTTACCTGGCCGAAGCCGGTGCGGTGGTGATCGCCGCCTGGATGCTGGGATGGTTGGGCTCCGCGGCGTTGGCTGCCAACCAGATCGTGCAGTCGATCGGCTCGTTGTTGTACATGCTGCCTCTGGGCATGGCCGCTGCGGTGAGCATCCGTATCAGCCAGGCTCAGGGGCGCGGTGAAAATGCGCGGATCAACGCCATCGGCAGCGCCACGTTCACCAGCGTGACAGCCTGGATGGTTGCCAGCACCCTGCTGCTGGCGTTGTTCGGCCGGCGTATCGCCGAGGCCATGAGCGATGACCCGCAGGTCATCGCTATCGCCGTGCCGATGTTCGTGGTCGTGGCGGCCATGCAGGTGGCCGATGGTCTGCAATCCACCGCCTTGGGCGCCTTGCGCGGCTTGCAGGATTACCGCTGGCCGGTGGGGGTAACGCTGGTCAGCTACTGGCTGCTGGCGTTGCCGTTGAGCTTTGGCCTGGCGTTTCATTCGCCGTTGGGCGCTGTCGGCGTGTGGGTCGGCTTTGCCTGTGGCCTGGCGGTGGCTGCGGTTCTGCTGCCGTGGCGCTTCTACCGCCTACAGTCACAGGCCGCCTCTCGGTCAGTCGATGGTCAGGTTGTCCAGCACAATGCGTGAACCGTCCTCCATGCTGCTCGTCAGGCGAATCACTTCAGGGGCCGTCACCGACACGGTGTGGCGCCCGAAGCGCATAGGCCCCACCGTTTCAGCCTCCACCAGCACCGTCTCACGACCGCTGGTGAGCTCGGTGACGCTGCAATAGCTGTTGCAACCCCAGGAAAATTCGACCGTTCGCGTGCCGGTATGATTGCCGTTCGGGTCCACGGGGAAGTCCAGCAGGTTGTCTACGACCAGGTAGTTACCCGTGATCAGCGGGCTGCCAAGGTTCGAATCCTGGATCTCGATCAGCTCGGAGGCGATGGCGGCGAAGCCCATACCGCCTGAAACCAGGTCCGCAGGTGATCCAGGGGGAATGTCTTCGAAATCCACTTCCAGGCGAGGTGCCGACAGGCCCACCGCCTGGTCCGCCTCGAGGAAGCTGATTACGGTGGTTGCGTGTCGGTCCTGTGGAAAGGCCAGGCGTATGAGCGGCAGTGTCTGCCCGTATTGTTCGAAATAGCGCGTCTGGTCGATGCGTGCCTTGGCTCTGGATTCCAGGCTTCGCGCTGGGTAGAAAAATGAATGCAGCGGCAGTTGGGCGCCGTCGCCGGTTCGCCAGCTGGAAAGCATCAATTCGTCGAAGGTTTCCCAGGCAAGGCCCGTAAGGCCCTGATGCGCGTCGATCGACGCCTTGAACCAGGCGGCGGTCGCCTCTCGCCCTTCGCGAATGTCCCAGCCGCAAACCTTGTTGGTGGTCGCAGTCTTTGAATATTTGGTCAACCAGTCCGACGCGCTGTGGATGTTGAGGTTCTGGCAGGTGTCGGTCAGTTCGGGGGCGTCCGGCATCGGGCCGCAGCCTTGCAGGTCAGGGCGTTGCCACGTATCGGCATTGATCGGGAACGAGCAGAGCACCTTGATGCTGTCGAGCCTATCGGGTGGCGTGGCGTGGCCGGGATAGAAAATGAAACCGTTCCAGTTTTCCCAGGTCCTGGCGAACGTATGGTCGCGCCTTAGCCAGGAGAAGGACACGCCACCCAGCGCGATGGCCCCGGGGCTTGGATCCCAAGGCAGGAAGTTCGGGTTGGTGTCGGTCGCACGGAGCATCAGGCCGCTGCACAGGTGCGCGGGTTTGTCGGGGCCGCCGCAATCGTCGGGTGTTGCAGCGAACCAGGCGTTCAGTTCGCGGGCGGCCTTGGCGCCCCGTTGGCTCAAGTCGCCCACAGGCGCTTCGGCAAATGCTGGCTGGGTGTCGGAAAGGGGTGGGGTGCTGGTGGCGTGTACCTGGCTACTCAGGGCCAGCGCGCCGAGGATATAGGCCAGAGGGCGCATCGTGAGGTCTCGTCGGTTTCTGGAGCCGGTTGGAGGTCAACCGCGTAGAAGACGAGTGTCGGCCGCATGCCCTACCAACGATACAGCCATTAGCTGACATTCTTGGGCTACTTGGCTGAAAGCCCTGTAGCTCAAAACCGATAATGGGCTGCCCTGCGTGCCGTTCGGCGTCAGCGCCCCAACGGCAAGGCCACGCCGATCAATGCGAACAATGTCCCGCAGCAGCGGTTGAAGCCGCGCCCGCCCTTGGTCAGCCAGGGGCGTACGCCCAGGGCCAGGCGCGCCAGCAGGTACTCGACGAGAAACTCCACGCTGACGAACGTTGCGGCCATGATCAAGAACTGAATCGCCAGCCCGCGTTGCGGGTCGATGAATTGCGGCAGGAAGGCGCCGTAGAACAGCAGTACCTTGGGGTTGGCCACGGCGCAGAGGAAACCCTGGCGGAACAAGCCACCATTGCCCACGCGTGGGCTGCCTACGGCCAGTTCCAGACGCATGGCCGGGCTGCGCCAGAGTTGGATGCCCAGCCATAGCAGATAGGCCCCGCCAACCCACTTGAGCACCTGCAGCAACGAGGCCGAGGTGTGCAGCAAGGCGCTCAGGCCGAACATGGCCAGGGCGATCAGGGCGCTGAAGCCGAACACGCCACCTACGATGGTGAACAACGTGCGGCGGGCGCCATAGAGCGCGCCATGGGTCAGGGCCAGCAGGCTGTTCGGACCGGGGGTCAACGACAGGCCTATGCTGGCCAGCAGATAGAGAAGCCAGGTATCCAATGCCATGAGCAGCGCCTTAGGGTAGGGACGGGCGCCAGTCTAGAGCACGAAGCGTCGTTTGAAGGGTAATATTCGGACATTCCATGGTGTTTTCTGGACGTGTTTTTCAATGACACCCGATATCCGACTGTTGATCCTTCCCCTGCCGGAATTCGCCTTGCTGCCGTTCGGCGCCTTCCTCGACAAGTTGCGTTTCAGCGCCGACGATGAGGATTACAGCCGCCAGCGTTATTGCAGTTGGGCATTGTTGGGCCTGGACGCGCAGCCCGTGTCCTCAAGCAGCGGTGCAGTGGTACAGGTGGACGTGATCGCGCAGCAGGTGGCGTTCAAGGGCTACGATTACCTGGTGCTGTTCGGCGGGCGCAGTGCCGCTGCAACGGCTGCCCTGGCGCCGTCTTACCGGGCACTGCTCAAACGTGCTGTGCGAGCTGGAGTGAAGCTGGTTTGCGTCGATAACGCAGCGTTTCTCCTGGCCGCCTGCGGCCTGCTCGATGGCCACAAAGTCGTGGTGCATTGGCGGCACGAAGCTGAATTTCGCGCAGCGTTCCCTCACCTGCAGGTGCAACGCGAACAGCTGTACTGTTTCGATGGTGCACGTATCAGCTGTGCCGGCGGGACCGCAGCCATCGACCTGGCCGTGGAGCTGCTGTCACGGGCCTGCGGGCGAGCCCGTGCACTCAAGGGCCTGGCTGACATGCTGGTGGACGAGACCCGAGACAGCCGTCATGCCTTGCGTTCGCTGGACGCCGGGGCAGGGCAGCAGGGGCGTCAGGTCCAGCGTGCCACTGCGCTGATGCGCCATCACTTGGGCGCCTCGCTGTCGATCGAGCAATTGGCGGCCGAGCTTGGCATCAGCCGCCGCCAGTTAGACCGCCAGTTCCAGGCCAGCCACGGGATGAGCGCCAAGGCCTGGTGGCAGGAGCTGCGCCTGCAGCAGGCGCGCTGGCGATTGATCAACACAAGCCACAGCCTGGCGCAGATTGCCGATGAGGTGGGGTTGGGAGATGCCAGCTACCTGGGCAAGTGCGTACGGCGACGGTTTGGTTGTACAGCGTTGGCGTTGCGGCAGGGGTTGCCGCGGCAGCCGCGGGGGCGGTGAGATCGAGCGCAGCGCTCGATGCGCCGCGCGGGCGGCGCGCGCTCACAGGCCTCATCATGCCCGCAAAAGTCATTGCGGCGAGGCGAACACGCCTGTCCAGTAGATCCCGGCGTCGCTCTTCGGGTCCACGGCATAGGCGGCGCCGAGCTCGCGAAATTCAGGGTTCATCAGGATGGCGCAATGGCCGGGGCTTGCCAGCCAGCCGTCCACGACCTTGCGTGGCGTGTCGCGCCCGGCGGCAATGGTTTCGCCGATTTGCTGGTACAGGTAGCCGGCAAGCTCTGCGCGATCACCTGGGGTGCGCCCGTCGCGGTCCAGGTGGTCGAAGAAGTTCTGGTTGGCCATCGCTCGGGTATGGTTGGCGGCAACTCCAGCCAAGGTGGCGTTCCAGCCCAACGCCGGCGCCGCTGCGAAGGGTTGGCCGCCACACTGGCGCGGTACCTTGCGTGCGGCATTGATTTCCTGCAACAGTTTCTGCCCTTCGGCCTGCCAGTCGCCCAGGCGCCCGCTGAGCAACGGGCGGGCGAGGACGATACGCCAGTCACGGCCCTCCTGGCTGACCCCGATATCGACGAACTGCGGGTCGAGCACCACCTGGCAGAAGCTTTCCTCGATGGCACGCATTGCGGCCTGGGCATCGCGTGGGCCGGACAGGCTGATGGCTTGTACGTTGACCATCGGATAGGCGGCGCGGGTCATGGCCTGCTGCAGGTCGCGGGTGCCTTCTGGCGACAAGGCCAGGCGGGTGTCGCTGTTGAGAGGGGGCAACTCCAGCGAAGCCTCCCCGCCGCAACGCTGGGCCTGGCTGCGGTAGGCGTTGATCGACTCGATCAGTTGCCCCTCTTCGCCACTGAAGGCCAGGGCATTGGCGCACGCCACCAGGCCCAGCGACAGGACGGCAAGACGGGCAACGGATGACAGGACGCGCATGAAGATCTCCCTATGAACTGGCAGCGCCTAGGTTGCGCTGCTCATCCTACACAAGCGCAGGGCTTTTGGCCCTGCCTTGTGCACTGCGAATAACGGCCGGCAATCGATTGCAACTCGGCAAAAGAGGGGGTAGACCACCGCTTGCCGGAAAAGTGCGGCACGTCATTGGCGTTTTCATCCAGGCGATCCCTGCCTCATGAACTTGGACAGGGAAAGATCTATGCTTGCTCCATGACCAGCACCCAGTTACCCCTTCGCCAACCCTGTCCGCCGGGCGCCTGCAATTGTGGGCGCGAGCGGCTGCACGAAGGGCCGCCTCAGGCGCAACGTATCCTGTTGCTGACCCGCCAGGAGGAAAAACGCCTGCTCGAGCGCCTGGAAAACCTCAAGGACCTGGAAGACCTGCAGCGCCTGCAGGTGCGCCTGTACGAGCAACTGGGCATCCGGGTGCGTATCGCGCCGGGCTACAACGAAGTGCGCACCATGCGCGGCATCGTCATCGAACTGGACGAACAACCGGGGCTGTGCCGCAAGACGCGCCAGTCGATCCCCGCCGCGATCCGTCGTGGGCTGGAGCGTAACCCGCAGGTTGCCTTCCGCCTGCTCGATGCCCACGACCTGTTGCGTGACGCTTGAACCTCAGCGCATCGCCGCCAGCTTGATGCCGAACCCCACCAGGCAGGCGCCTGCCAGGCGCTCGAGGAGGTTGCTGATGCGTGGGTTGGCACGCATGCGCTCGGCCAGGTGATGGGTCAGCACCACCGCAACCAAACCATAGAGAAAAGTCAGTGCCGCCACGGTGACCGCCATGAAAGCGAAGGTGACCACGCCCTGGTGATGCACCGGGTCCACGAACAACGGAAAGAACGCCATGTAGAACATGATCGCCTTGGGGTTGAGCAAGGTGATCATCATGGTCTGGCGCAGGTAATGCCCATTGGCCATGCGGCTTTCCCGCGGGGCTGCGCCAGGCTTGCTCAACACCATGCGCAGGCCGAGCCAGGCCAGGTAGGCCGCCCCCACCCACTGCACCACGTGGAAAGCGGCGGGGTAGGCGGCCAGCAGCGTGGCGACCCCGGCCACCGCCAGCCACATCAGCACCTGATCGCCCAGGATCACCCCACAGGTGGCGGCCAGGCCAGCCTTGATACCGCCTTTGCCGGTGGCCGTGATCAGGGCGAAGTTGCCGGGCCCCGGAATGGCCAGCAGGATGAGGAAGGCAACGACGAATGCGCCGTAGTCGGTTACGCCGAGCATGAGAAAACGCTCCATTAAGGGAAGCTCGATCTATGCCACCATCGGCGCCGCTTGCAAAGGCAGGCGATTAATTTTTCCCGCTCGCCCTTCGTTTGATGGAGAGCCGCCTTGCGCACCGCGCATCGGCCTTCAACATTCAAGGAGACAGGCAATGACGTCCGTATTCGACCGCGACGATATCGTGTTCCAGGTAGTGGTCAACCACGAAGAGCAATATTCCATCTGGCCGGACTACAAGGCCATCCCCAACGGCTGGCGCGCGGTGGGCAAGAGCGGTTTCAAGCAGGAGTGCCTGGCCTATATCGATGAAGTCTGGACCGACATGCGTCCGCTGAGCCTGCGTCAGAAGATGGCGCAGACCCAGGCGCAATGAGGCGTTGCCGGTGACCGAGGTGAACCTGTTGTGCCTGCCTTATTCCGGCGCCAGCGCCATGGTCTACAGCCGCTGGCGCCGCAAGGTGCCGGCCTGGTTGCGAGTATGCCCGGTGGAGCTGCCCGGGCGTGGTGCGCGCCTGGGCGAGCCGCTGCAGACCGACATGCAGGCCCTGGCCCGGCAACTGGCCACCGAACAGCGCCTGCAGGCCAACGCGCCTTATGCCTTGCTCGGCCATAGCCTGGGGGCGTTGCTGGCCTTCGAGCTCGCCCATGAACTGCAGGCCGTGGGTTGCCCGCCGCCGCTGGCGCTGTTCGCCTGTGGCACCGCGGCGCCGACTCGCCGGGAAGACTACGAGGCCGGCCACTGGCGCGAGCCCAGGCCTGATCACGCTCTGATCGCAGAACTGCGTGACTTGCAGGGTACCCCGGAGGAAGTGCTGGCCAACCAGGAGCTGATGAGCCTGACCTTGCCGGTCCTGCGCGCCGACTTCCTGCTATGTGGCCGATATACCTACCGCCACCGCCCCTTGCTACGCTGCCCGCTGCATGTGCTCGGTGGCGAGGACGACCGGGCCAGCCAGGAACAATTGCTGGCCTGGCGCCAGGAGACGGTGGGCGACTTTTCCCTGGAGGTATTCCCCGGCGGGCATTTCTTCATCCACGAGCATGAAGACCGTGTTCTGGCCGTGCTGGCCAACGCCCTCGGCGCCTATCGGCGTTGCGCATGATTGACGCCACCCCCTCGCCTCGGCCAGCCTAGTAGCCTTCGTGGCCTACGGCAGGCCGCTACGTTCCCAGGCAAGGGGCAGTCAATGCTGATCGATTCTCACAAGGCCACGCTGCTGGTCGTCGATATCCAGGAAAAACTCATAGGTGCCATGAGCGACCCGGAGGGCACGCGGGCGCGGGCCCGTTGGTTGCTGGCCGCGACCGCCGAACTGGAAGTGCCCACGGTGATTTCCGAGCAGTATCCCAAGGGCCTGGGGCATACCCTGGCCGAGCTGCTGGCAGCAGCGCCGGCCGCCGAAGTGGTGCAGAAACAGCATTTTTCCTGCGTGGCCGCGCAGTGTTTGCCGGCGAGCCTGATGGCGCGCGAGCAGGTGATTGTCTGTGGCATGGAAACGCACGTCTGTGTGTTGCAGACCGTGCTCGGCCTGTTGGCCCTGGGCAAGCAGGTGTTCGTGGTCGAGGATGCCTGCGACAGCCGCAGCCCGGCCAGCAAGGCGGCGGGCCTGGCACGCATGCGCGATGCCGGGGCCCAGGTGGTCACCCGTGAGATGGTGCTGTTCGAATGGATGGGCAGCGCCGCCCATCCATTGTTCCGCCATATCAGCAAGACTTATCTGGTGGGCGAGCAGCCTTGAAGAAAATGATCGACCGGCGGCTGGTGGCTTGCGGGCTGGCCATCCTCGTACTGATGCAAGGCTGTGCCACCCCACCGCGAGCGCCTGAGGCCGACCCGGCCAAGGTCCAGGCCCAGGTCAAGCGCCTGCTGCCGGCCTCGACCCGGGACCGGGACGGTTGGGCTCAGGACATCCAGGTCGCCTTCGCTGCCCAGCGTATCGCTCCCAGTAAGAGCAACCTATGCGCCGTGCTGGCCGTCACCGAGCAGGAGTCGACCTTCAATGCAGACCCGCAGGTGCCGAACCTGGGCCGCATCGCCCGGGAGGAAATCGACCGCCGTGCCGCGCGCCTGCACATCCCCAGGTTGCTGGTCGATGGCGCGCTGAAGACCCCATCGCCCAATGGTCAAACCTACCAGCAACGGTTGCTCGCGGTACGCAGCGAGAAGCAACTGAGCGGCCTGTTCGACGATTTCATCGCCGGCCTGCCCTTGGGAAGAACCCTGCTCGGTGGGCTTAACCCGGTGCGCACCGGAGGGCCGATGCAGGTGAGCATCGACTTCGCCGAGCGCAACGCAAGGGATTACCCCTACAGCCACTCGGGGACGATCCGCCAGGAAGTGTTCACCCGCCGTGGTGGGATGTACTTCGGTATTGCCCACCTGCTGGGCTACCCCAGTCATTACCAGCGTCAGCTGTATCGCTTCGCCGATTTCAATGCCGGCTGGTACGCCAGCCGCAATGCCGCGTTCCAGGCAGCCCTGAGCCGTGCGACCGGGGAGCGGCTGGCGCTCGACGGCGACCTGATAGCGCCGGGTTCGATCATGCCTGGCAGTACCGAACGGGCCGCCCGCAAGCTCGGGGTCAAGCTTGGTTTGCGCAATACGCAGATCCGCAACCAGCTGGAGAAGGGCGACAGCCTCGCGTTCGAGGACACCGAGCTGTATGAGGGTGTGTTCGCCCTCGCCGATGCTGCGGCTGGTAAACCTATGCCGCGAGCGGTGTTGCCGGGGATCGAGCTCAAGAGCCCGAAGATCACCCGCAAGCTGACCACTGCATGGTTTGCCGGCAGGGTGGACGAGCGTTACCAACGCTGCATGAAACGTTGATAAGGCTTTGCGGGAGCTGCGGTGGTATGGCAAGGGCTTCGCCCTTGATCGCGGGACAAGCCCGCTCCTACAGGTCAGTGTGATGCTGCCTTTGTGTGGCGACGAGGGTTCATGAACGCCCCGGCTGGCCATACGCCTGGCTGATCCGGTCGATGACCATCGCTAGCGCGACGATCGCCAGCCCGGCTTCGACCCCTTGGCCGACATTGAGCGTCTGGATGCCGGCCAGCACATCTTCGCCCAGCCCCCGTGCCCCGATCATCGAGGCCACCACCACCATCGACAACGCCATCATCACCGACTGGTTCAACCCGGCCATGATGCTCGGCAACGCCAGGGGTAGGGCGATGCGCCGCAACCGCTGCCAACGATTGGCGCCCAAGCCATGGGCGGCCTGCAGCAACGAGGGGTCGATCTGTGCCAGGCCCAATTGGGTCAGGCGTACCAAGGGCGGGAGGGCATAAACCAGAGTGGCGAACACGGCGGGCACCTTGCCCAGGCCGAACAGCATCAGCACCGGGATCAGGTAGACGAATGCCGGCAAGGTCTGCATCACGTCCAGCACCGGCAACAGCAGGCGCCGGGCTAGCGGCCGGGTCGCCAGTACGATCCCCAGCGGCACGCCCACCAACACACACAGGCCCGTGCTGACCAGTACCAGGGCCAGTGTCTGCAGCAGTTTGTCCCAGAGCCCAAGCATACCGATCAGCGCCAGCAAGGCGCACAGCACCACCGCTCGCAGCAGGCTACGGCTGGCATGCCAGGCGAGCAGCCCTACTACCAGCAGTAACAGCCACCATGGCAGCAGGCGCAAGCCGTTTTCCAGGCTTACCAGGACCTGCAGCAGCTGGTCCGAGACATGACGCAGCTGGTTGCCGTAGTGCAGCACCAGCCAATCGACCAGGCGGTTGACCCATGCGGCGAAAGAGAATTGCAGTGCCTCGGGAAAGCCTGCGCTCACAACGCCCCCTCGACCTTGGCGGCGGCCTCGGCAGGCAACCAGGCCTTCCACACCGCCGGGTTGTCGCGCAGGAACGCCCGGGCCGCATCACGCGGTGGCTGTCGGGTTTCGCTCATTCGTGCCAGGGCTTTGTTCAGTCGGTCGATCGGCAGGTCGACCTTTTCGAATACCGCGACCAGGTCCGGGTATTGCTGGCGGAAGGGCGCCGACACGCCGATCGACAGCTTGGCCGGCAATGAGCGGCTGCCCTTGGGCGCCGGGTGCTTGGCATCGGTCAGGGTGGCCCAGGCAGCTGCGTCGAAAGGTGGCTCCTCCAGGCGCACCAGATCGTAGCGCCCCATCAGCGGCGTCGGGCTCCAGTAATAGAAAAGCACCGGCTGGCCGCGCCGGATCGCCGAGCCGATCTCCGCATCCAGGGCTGCGCCCGAGCCGCTGCGGAAATTGTTGTAGAGGGTGTCGAGGCCATAGGCCTTGAGCTTCTGGCTGTTGACCGTCTCGGATGTCCAGCCGCTGGGGCTGTTGAGGAAGCGGCCTTTGTCCGGCGCCTCTGGGTCGCGAAATACCTGAGGATAGCGCTTGAGATCATCGACGGTGCGCAGGTCGGGGGCCAGCGGCGCGAGCTTGCGTGCGGGGTCGCCCTTGATCACGTAGGCCGGCACCCACCAGCCTTCCTCGGCGTTCTTTACCGTATCGCCGAGCGCGAATACCTGGCCGGCCTGCTCGGCCTTGACCCAGGCGGGGCTGCGCCCGGCCCATTCTTCGGCGATCACCTGCAGGTCGTTGCGTGCCAGGGCCACCTCCATGCTGACAGTGCTACCCGGCAAGGTGTCGGTGGGGTAGCCGTAACCGTGCTCGACGATCAGCCGCAGGATCTCGGTGGTCAACGCACCGCTTTCCCAGCCGATGGCGCCGAAGTGGATGGGCGCGCGTTCGTCGGCTGCGGCACTGTCGGTGCTGGCCAGGCCGACGGCAAGGAGCAGGCCGGCCAGCAGCGTGGAAATCTTCTTCATCTGTGCCTCTCGGTCGCCAGTCTCGGGGTTCGGGCAAGTGTAGACGACGCAGGTTCGTCACCCTGGTTGGGCACGGCGGGAACGGCTTCAGGCTGCGGCAATGCCTGTGCCGGTGGGAATAATTGCGGCCCGATTGGCGAGCTCGCCTACTGGGAGGAGGGCGGTTCCACCCGGCGCGCGGTGCGTTGTAAAAGGAGAGGGCGCTTTGCGCCCCGATTGCAGACAGGTCCGGCCGCCGCTTCTACAGGCGGCCGGTTATGGCACTCAGACGCGGAACTGGTCCATCAGCCCTTGCTGCTGGTTGGCCAGGTCGTTCAGCGACTGGCTGACCCGTGCCGACTCATTGGCCTGCCCGGACAGCGACTCGGTGACATCGCGAATGGTCGCCACATTGTGGTTGATCTCCTCGGCCACTGCGCTCTGCTCTTCGGCGGCCGAGGCGATCTGCAGGTTCATGTCGGTGATCACCGTCACCGCCTGGCCGATGCGTTGCAGTGCGGTCACCGCTTGGCCGACTTGCTCGACGCCACCCTGGGCCTGGCGGTGGCTGTTGTCCATGGCGCCGACCACTTCCTGGGTGCCGGCCTGCAGCGCCTCGATCACTTGGCGGGTTTCTTCCACCGACTCCTGGGTACGCCGGGCCAGGTTGCGTACTTCGTCGGCGACCACTGCGAAGCCGCGCCCGGCCTCGCCGGCCCGGGCGGCCTCGATGGCGGCATTGAGGGCCAGCAGGTTGGTCTGTTCGGCAATCGAGCGAATCACCTCCAGCACCGAGCCGATCTTCTCGCTGTTCTGGGCCAGGCCTTCGACCTGGGCCATGGCGCCGCTCATGTCGGCCGCCAGCGCATCGATGCTGTGGGTGGTGCGGTCGATCACCGCCAGGCCTTCACGGGTGGCCTGGTCGGCCTCGCGAGCGGCCTGGGCGGCTTGCGCAGCGCTGCGGGCCACGTCCTGGGCAGTGGCACTCATCTCATGGGAGGCGGTAGCCACCTGGTCGACCTGACGGTACTGCTGCTCCATCCCGGCGCTGGTCTGGGCGGCAATGGCTGCCGACTGGTCCGCCGTACCGCGTGCGGCATGTACCGAACGTTTGACCTCGGCGATGGTCGGCTGCAGCTTGTCGAGGAAGCGGTTGAACCAGCCGGCCAGCTCACCCAGTTCGTCGCGCTTGTCGTAGGCCAGGCGACGGGTCAGGTCGCCTTCGCCGCTGGCGATGTCCTTGAGCATGGCCGCAACACCAAGAATCGGTCGGGTGACACCGCTGGCCATCAGCCACACCAGCAACAGCCCTGCGATCGCGACAGCCAGGCCAAGGCCGAGCTCGAGCAAGGTGCCGCTGGTATTGAGGGCGTCGAGCTCCTGCTTGAGCGCTTCGGCCGGGCCGGTCAGGGCGCTTTGCGGGACATCGAGCAGCACGCCCCAGGGCTTGCCGCCCGGGATCGGCTCGAAGGCGGCCAGCACCTTCAGGCGTTGTTCATGGCGCACGACCTGCAGCTTGCCGTCCGGCAGCTTGCGCACCAGTTCTGCACCCTGGGCCGGGTCGACCTGGTCGAAGCGCTGGGCCAGCTTGCCAGCATCGGCGCTGTAGCCCGCCAGAAGGCCTGCGGGACTGAGGATACCGACCGTGGTACGGCCTTCGTAGAGGCTTCGGCTGGCGCGTTCGCTCAGGGCCTGGAGGCTGTTGAGGTTGATATCGATGGAGAGGGTGGCGATGACTTTGTCCGCCACGATCAATGGGAACACGATGCTGGTCATCAGCACCTGGTGGCCATCGATGGTATAGAAGTAGGGCTCGCTCACGCACACTTTGCGCGTGCTGCGCGGGCATACCCACCAAGTGTTGGCCGGCTCGCCGCTGGGGCCGATCTCGGTGTTGGCCATGTCCTGTTCCGGCAATGCCATGGCCGTCAGCTGGCCGGCGCGTGGCTGCGACCAGTACAAGGCAAAACGCCCGGTTTCGTTGCTGCCCAGCTCGGCCTGGCCGTTGAACAGGCTGTCCTTGCCATCCAGCGCATCAGGCTCGAAGACCAACGACAGGCCGAGCAGCTCGGGGTTGGCCTGCAGTGCCGAGCGCACCTGCCGGGTCATGTCCTCGCGCAGGTCATAGGCATCGAGAAAACGCTTTTCGGCCTGTTCGCGCAGGAACAACACTTGGCGGGCGAAACCGGCGCCGTACTGGTACGCATCCATGAACTGGCGGCGGATATCCAGGGCCTGCACCTCGCCCTGGGACTCGATGCGGGCCTGGGCCGACTCGGTGAGCATCTGCATGCTGCTGGCCTTGACCAAGTCCGAACTGTGATCCATGCGGTACAACGAAAGACCGATCAGCACCGTGACGATGGTCGCCAGGCACAGGCCGGCCAACAGGGTGATCTTCCACTGGATGGAAAGTTGACGCAAAGGCATTTGGGGATCCCTTGTAAAGAGGTCTTGGCCAGTGCCAGTCGGTCTAGTCGCGGCTGATTGGCAGCAGGGCCTGGGGCTGCCCTTTATGTCGGCGAGCCGGTCCTTTTCTTTATCCATGCGTTCAATAAAAAAACCTACTTTCAGGCACTTCTGACACGAGTCACGGCCTTGACGGCTTTGACAAGCGCCCAGGTGTGCTTCAGAGTGTGCGCCCTTCATAACAACATCCCCTGGCCCGGCCACTGCCCGCATGCAGCCTGTCGCCGGCGCACTCGCTTTTCGTCTGTCGTAACGAGGTAAACCACACCATGAATGCAGTCATTGCCGCGGTTGGCGTCATGCTGGTATTGAGCCTGTCCCGCGTGCATGTGGTCATCGCCCTGATCGTCGGCGCCCTGACCGGTGGCCTGGTCGGCGGCCTGGGCACCGAAGGCACGCTCAAGGCCTTCAACAGTGGCTTGGGCGGTGGTGCCACGGTGGCGCTGTCCTACGCGCTGCTCGGCGCTTTTGCCGTCGCCATTGCCAAATCCGGCCTGGCCCATGCCTTGGCCGACCGCGCCTTGGCGATGGTCGACCGGCAGGGGCATGCCAACAAGGGTGCGCTCAAGTGGGTGCTGGTCGGGCTGATGCTGGTGGTGGCTGTCTGCTCGCAGAACATCCTGCCTATCCATATCGCCTTCATTCCTCTGTTGGTACCGCCGCTGCTGTACGTGCTGACCCGGCTGCGCATCGACCGGCGGCTGATCGCCTGCGTGATCACCTTCGGCTTGATCACCCCGTACATGTTCCTGCCGGTGGGCTTTGGCAACATCTTCCTCAACGAGATCCTGCTGGCCAACGTCGCCCGTGCCGGCGTGGATGTCAGTGGCGTCAACGTCACCCATGCCATGGCCATTCCGGCCGCGGGCATGCTCGCCGGGCTGTTGCTGGCCGTGTTCGTCAGCTACCGCAAGAAGCGCGACTACGACCTGGACCGCATCGAACAGGTCGAGCAGGTCAGCGTCCGCTACAACCCCCTGACCCTGCTGGTAGCCGGCGCCGCGATTGCCGCAGCGTTCATCATCCAGTTGTGGCTGGACTCGATGATCATCGGTGCCATGGTCGGCTTTCTGATCTTCTCGCTGTCGGGCATCGTGCGCTGGAAGGACACCGACGACCTGTTCACCGAAGGCATGAAGATGATGGCCATGATCGGCTTCATCATGATCGCCGCGTCCGGGTTTGCCGAAGTGATGAAGGCCACCGGTGAAGTGAACGGTCTGGTCGAGGCTTCGGCACAGTGGATCGACCACAGCAAGGGCGTCGGTGCCTTGCTCATGCTGCTGGTGGGGCTGCTGGTGACCATGGGCATCGGCTCGTCGTTCTCCACCGTGCCGATCCTGGCGGCGATCTTCGTGCCGCTGTGCGTGCAATTGGGCTTCGACCCGCTGGCCACTGTGTGCATCGTGGGCACCGCCGGGGCGCTGGGCGACGCCGGGTCGCCTGCATCGGATTCCACCCTCGGCCCGACTTCAGGGCTGAACGTGGATGGCCAGCATCACCATATCTGGGACACCGTGGTGCCGACCTTCATTCACTACAACCTGCCGCTGCTTGCGTTTGGCTGGGTGGCGGCGATGGTACTTTGAGCGGAGGCAGGGCTCGAGCGGGTTGGTAGCTGTGAAATAGAGCGCCGCCTGTGCGGCGCTCTATTTCAAAGGCGCCGAAGCTGTTGCGGCGAACGCTTCAGGCTCACCCTCGGCTGGCCGGTGGGGAGATGCGATTGAGCACGGTGCTGCCGTCCTGGCTACGCGTCAAGTAGACCGGTAGCACCTTCGGCAGGTTATCCACCAGGCGCTCCACCTCGTCGATGCTGTACACCCCGCTGACGCGGATCTTGCCCGTGCTCTCGTCAGCCAGGCGCAAGGGCTTGTCCAGGTAGCGGTTGATCACTGGCAGGGCCTGGGCCAGGGTGAGGTTGTCCAGGATCAGTTTGCCGCTGCGCCAGGCCAGGCTGTTGCCGGAATCGTCGGTTTGCGCCAGCACCGGCTCGAAGTCACCGGTGCGGTAGCTGGCCTGCATGCCAGGGCCAAGGCGGTAGCCGTCATCGGCGCCATGGCTGGTGACCAGCACCGAGCCTTCCACCAGTGTCACCTTGACCTGGTCTTCATGCTTCCAGACATTGAATTGGGTCCCGGTGACCCGGGTTTGGCCGCTGCCTGCCCGGACGATGAACGGGTGGCGGCTGTCGTGCTTGACCTTGAAGAACGCCTCGCCCTTGACCAAGGTGACCTGGCGCCGGTCCTTGTAATTCAGGTAGCGCAACTCGGTGTGCAGGTTGAGCTCGACCACGCTGCCGTCGCTCAGGGTCACCTGCTGCACCTTGCCGTCGCTTTCGACGTGCTGGTAGCGGTTGGGCAGCCAGCCTTGTTCCCAGCCGACCCAGCCAGCCAGGGGCAGGGCGAGCAGGAGCACTGCTGCAGCCGAAGCCAGCGGGCGCCAGGTGTGTTGGCGCGTTACGGGCCGTGCGCGTGGGTTGAAGTCCACCACTGTAGCGGTAGGGGGCAAGCGTTCGGCGGTATGCCAGATCTCCAGCATCGCTTGATACTCCTCCTGGTGCCGTGGGTCGGCCGCCAGCCAGCGCTGGAATGCCTCGCGCTCGGCTGCCGTGCAGTCGTCGGCATGCAGCCGCATGCACCAGTGGGCGGCCGCGTCGGCGAGGGCATCGTCTGGGGTGGGGGTCAAGCGATCGTGGTTCATTGCGGCTCCCGGTTTTGCGCATTCTACCCTCGACCGGGGAGTGTCGAGAACCAAGATAATGGCGAACGACTATCAGATGCCTGTTTTTTTCATCGCGATTCCGGCGGATCCAGGCGATCTGATAGAGCGTCTTGCCGAACTTTTACATAGCAGGCTAATCAAGGCTTTGACATTCACTGCCTAGGCAGTAATATTTCTACACATATTGCCCCGGGCCTTCGTCATGTCTCATTTCTCGCCGGAAAACTTCCAGACCTGCGCCATCGGCATGCTCTTGGGGCGTGCCGCGTTGCTCAAGGACCGCATCCTCGATTGGCACCTGGAAGCAGACGGCGTCACTGCCGCGCAGTTCAAGGTGCTGATCATCGTCACCCAGTACGACGTGGATACCCCAGCCGAACTGTGCCGCTACCTCGGCCTGGACAGCGGCTCGATGACTCGCATGCTCGATCGCCTCGAGCAGAAGGGCCTCATCCTGCGCAACCGTTGCCCCGAGGATCGCCGCCAGGTTCGCCTGGCGTTGACCGAGGATGGCCAGCGCCTGGCCGATCGGCTGCCGGAGATCGGTGCTGCGGCAATGAATGAGCTGGTCGGCGCCTTGCAGCCCGAGGAGCTCAAGACCCTCGAGGGTCTGCTGGCCAAGGTGCTGCTGAGCGCCGGCGACCCCCTGACGATTCGCCGTTTCGGCAATCGTTGATCTTCCCACGACTCTTTCCAAGGTATTGTCATGGCCACTTCCGCTGACACTCCCACCCCAGCACCTGCGCCGGACAACACGCGCACGCGCAAGGCCTGGCTGCTGGGCTTGCTGCTGGTGCTGATCCTGGCAGGCGCCGCCACCTGGGCCTGGTATGCCCTGGTCGGGCGCTGGCACGAAAGCACCGATGACGCCTACGTCAACGGCAACGTGGTGGAAATCACACCGCTGGTGACCGGTACCGTCACCAGCATCGGTGCCGACGATGGCGATCTGGTGCGCGAAGGTCAGGTGCTGTTGCGTTTCGACCCCGCCGACAGCGAGGTGGCCTTGCAGGCCGCCGAAGCCAGACTGGCACGCACCGTGCGCCAGGTGCGCGGGCTGTACAGCAATGTCGATGCCCTCAAGGCCCAGTTGCAGACGCGCCAGGCCGAGTTGCAGAAGGCCCAGGACAACTACCGGCGGCGCAAGGTGCTGGCCGACAGCGGGGCGATCGCAGCCGAGGAAATATCCCATGCCCGCGATGACCTGAGCGTTGCCCAGAGCGCCCTGAACAGCGCCCGCCAGCAGCTCAATACCAGCACTGCGCTGGTCGACGACACCGTGGTGTCGTCGCACCCTGAAGTCATGGCCGCCGCCGCCGACCTGCGCCAGGCCTACCTTGACCATGCCCGTACCACGCTGGTGGCACCGGTTACCGGCTACGTGGCCAAACGTACCGTGCAATTGGGCCAGCGCCTGCAACCGGGTGTGGCGACCATGGCGGTGATTCCCCTGGACCAGGTCTGGATCGACGCCAACTTCAAGGAAACCCAACTGCGCGATATGCGCATCGGCCAGCCGGTGGAGATTTCCGCCGACCTGTACGGCAGCGACGTGAAGTACAGTGGCACGGTCGATAGCCTTGGTGCCGGTACCGGCAGCGCCTTCGCGCTGTTGCCGGCACAGAATGCCACCGGTAACTGGATCAAGATCGTCCAGCGGGTACCGGTGCGTATCCACATCAACCCCGAGCAGCTCAAGCAACACCCGCTGCGTATCGGCCTGTCCACGGTGGTGGAGGTCGACCTGCACGATCAGAGTGGCCCGGCATTGGCCCAGCAACCTCCGCAGCAGGCCAGCTATGCCACCCAGGTGTATGACCGCCAGCTGGCCGAAGCCGATGAGCTGATCGCCCGGCTGATCCACGAGAACAGCGCCAGCGGCAAGACGGCCCAGCGATGAGCAACAACGCGCCCGCGCAGTTCACCCCGCCGAGTCTGCTGCTGACCACCATTGGCCTATCGTTGGCCACCTTCATGCAGGTGCTCGACACCACCATCGCCAACGTGGCCCTGCCGACCATCTCCGGCAACCTCGGCGTGAGCTATGAGCAGGGCACCTGGGTGATCACCTCGTTCGCCGTGAGCAACGCTATCGCCTTGCCGCTGACCGGCTGGTTGAGCCGGCGCTTCGGCGAAGTGAAGCTGTTCATCTGGGCCACCTTGTTGTTCGTGCTGGCTTCGTTCCTGTGCGGGATCGCCCAGTCGATGCCGGAGCTGGTGGCTTTTCGCGTGCTCCAGGGCGTGGTCGCGGGGCCGCTGTACCCCATGACCCAGACCTTGCTGATCGCCGTGTACCCACCCGCCAAGCGAGGCATGGCGCTGGCCTTGCTGGCCATGGTCACGGTAGTGGCGCCGATTGCCGGGCCGATTCTCGGCGGCTGGATCACCGACAGCTACAGCTGGCCGTGGATCTTCTTCATCAACGTGCCCATCGGCCTGTTCGCCGCCGCCGTGGTGCGCCAGCAGATGCGTACACGGCCGGTCACCACCAGCCGCCAGCCTATGGACTACATCGGCCTGCTGACGTTGATCATCGGTGTCGGGGCGTTGCAGGTGGTACTGGACAAGGGCAACGACCTGGACTGGTTCGAGTCGTCGTTCATCGTCGTGGGCAGCCTGGTCTCGGTGGTATTCCTGGCGATCTTCGTGATCTGGGAGCTGACCGACCGCCATCCGGTGGTCAACTTGCGGCTGTTCGTGCACCGCAACTTCCGCGTGGGCACCTTGGTGATGGTCGGTGGCTACGCCGGCTTCTTCGGCATCAACCTGATCCTGCCGCAATGGTTGCAGACGCAGATGGGCTATACCGCCACCTGGGCGGGCCTTGCGGTGGCGCCGATCGGCCTGTTGCCGGTGGTCCTGTCGCCCTTCGTGGGCAAGTACGCGCATCGGGTGGATCTGCGCCTGCTGGCGGGCCTGGCCTTCCTGGCGATCGGTGCCAGCTGCTACATGCGCGCAGGCTTCACCAACGAGGTGGACTTCCAGCACGTGGCGCTGGTGCAGCTGTTCATGGGCATTGGCGTGGCGCTGTTCTTCATGCCGACCTTGAGCATCCTGCTGTCGGACCTGCCCCCACATCAGATCGCCGACGGCTCGGGCCTCGCGACGTTCCTGCGCACCCTGGGCGGTAGCTTCGCCGCATCGCTGACCACCTGGATATGGATCCGCCGCGCCGAGCAACACCATGCCTACCTGAGCGAGCACATCAGCGAGTACGATCCGGCGACCCAGCATGCCCTGGGGCAGCTGGGCGGGGCCAACCCACAGAGCTATGCGCAACTGGAGCGCATCCTCAACGGCCAGGCCTACATGATGTCGACGGTGGACTATTTCACCTTGATGACCTGGGTGTTCGCCGGCCTGATCCTGCTGGTGTGGCTGGCGCGACCGCCGTTCACCGCCAAGGCGGCGCCGGCTTCGGCTGGGCATTGATAGCTGTGTGAAGCCTGTGGGAGCCGCTTTCGCCCTGCGCCCTTCGAGGGCATTCACAAGCATCGCCTTTTCCCCTATTGTCGGGAATCCATTCCCAGAGCAATTGGCGGATTCATGGAGAAGGTCATCGTCATCACCGGTGCCAGCCGTGGCATCGGCGCTGCCACGGCGCTGCTGGCGGCACAACAGGGCTACCGCATCTGCATCAACTACCACGCCGACGACCAGGCCGCTGAACAGGTATTGGCCCAGGTGCGCGCGTTGGGCGCCACGGCCATCGCCATGCGTGCCGATGCCAGTGTCGAGGATGAAGTGTCCCAGCTGTTCCACCGCGTCGACCAGGAGCTTGGCCCGGTTACCGCGCTGGTCAACAACGCCGGGACCATTGGCCAGCAGAGCCGGGTCGAGGAAATGTCCGAATTCCGCCTGCTCAAGGTGATGAAGACCAACGTGGTCGGGCCGATGCTGTGTGCCAAGCACGCCTTGCTGCGCATGGCCCGTCGTCATGGCGGGCAGGGCGGGGCGATCGTCAACGTGTCGTCGGTGGCGGCACGGCTTGGCTCGCCCAATGAGTACGTCGACTATGCCGCCTCCAAGGGCGCGCTGGATACCTTCACACTGGGGCTCGCCAAGGAAGTAGCAGGCGAGGGCGTGCGGGTCAACGGCGTACGCCCCGGCTACATCCACACCGGCTTTCATGCCCTGAGCGGTGACCCGGACCGTGTGGCCAAGCTTGAGCCTGGCCTGCCGATGGGGCGAGGCGGGCGGCCTGAAGAGGTGGCCGAGGCGATCATGTGGCTGCTGTCGGACAAGGCATCCTATTCGACAGGCAGCTTCATCGATCTGGGGGGCGGGCGCTAGGCCGCTTCCCGTAGCCGGCATGCAGGTCTGTCAGAATGACCTGACGATCTTCCCCAACGTCTCCATGGCCTGTTCCGCGGTGTCGTGCCAAGGGCTGCCGTAGTTCAGGCGAATGCAATTGCCAAAGCGTCGGGTCGGCGAGAAGATCGGCCCCGGTGCGATGCTGATGCCTTGGGCCAGGGCCAGGTGGAACAGCTTGAGGGCGTCCATCTGTTCGGGCAGTTCCAGCCACAGGAAATATCCACCGGTGGGGTGGCTGACCCGGGTCTGGGCCGGAAAGTGCCGGGCGATTGCGCCGAGCATGCTCAGTTGCTGGCCCTCCAGGGCGTAGCGCAGTTTGCGCAGATGCCGGTCGTAGCCGCCGTGCTGCAGATAGTCGGCAATGGCCGCCTGGGCCGGCATCGAGGCGCACAATGAGGTCATCAGCTTGAGCCGTTCGATCTTCTGGGCGAAACGCCCGGCCGCCACCCAGCCGATGCGGTAGCCGGGGGCCAGGCTCTTGGAGAACGAACTGCAATGCATCACCAGGCCATCGGTATCGAATGCTTTGGCCGGCTTGGGCGCTTGCTGCGAATAATAGAGTTCCGCGTAGACATCGTCTTCGATCAGCGGCACCTGGTGGCGGCGCAACAGTTCGACCAGTTCCTGTTTCTTCGCCTCCGGCATGCTGGCACCTACCGGGTTCTGGAAATTCGTCATGCACCACACGGCCTTGATCGGGTGTTTCTCCAGGGTCTGGGCCAACGCTCCCAGGTCCATGCCTTCGCGTGGATGGACCGGAACTTCCACGGCCTTAAGTTTGAGCCGTTCCAGTACCTGAAGGCAGGCATAGAAAGCTGGTGCCTCGATGGCCACCAGGTCGCCGGGCTGGGTGACCGCCTGCAGGCACAGGTTCAGGGCTTCCAGCGCGCCATTGGTGATCAGCAGCTCCTCCATCGGCAACATCAGGCCTGTGACCATGTAGCGCAGGGCGATTTGCCGCCGTAGCTGTGGATTGCCCGGCGACAGGTCGGTGACCACCATCTGCGGGTCCATGGCGCGGCTGGCACTGGCCAGTGAGCGCGACAGACGTTGCAGCGGAAACAGTTCCGGGCTGGGGAAGGCCGAGCCGAACGGCACGGTGTGCGGGTCCTTGATCGAGTCGAGGATGGAAAACACCAAGGCACTGACATCCACGTCGGTGGACTCACTGACCGGTGCCTGGGCGAGAGGTTCACTGAACTGGCGTGGCGCGTGGGCATTGACGAAATAGCCCGAGCGCGGCCGGGCCCGGATCAGGCCGCGACGCTCGAGCAGGTAGTAGGCTTGGAACACCGTGGACGGGCTGACCCCATGGGTCTGGCTCGCGTAGCGCACCGAGGGCACGCGCTGGCCAGGGGCGAGCACCCCGGAGCGGATCAGTTCGGCAATGTCGTCGGCGAATCGTTCGTAGCGTTTCATCGTGGCTCGGCAGGCAGGTGACACATCAGTGTAAGGGATCAGCGGTTCAGTGGTGCGACGAAGCGGCTACGGGCCTGGCTGCAGGTCGATGGCGCGCCCAGTGCGCAGACTTCGAAGATCAGTTCCTGGGTACTGTCGGCCGGGCGCTCGGCGAGCAGGGCGACCGACACCGGCAACTCATTCATTTCGCCGGCGGGGATGGCGAATACAGTCTTGGCGTTCAACTCCAAGCCTTCGGCCTCCACCAGGCGCAGGTGATACTGTTGCGGCTGTTGGGTCTTGTTGATGATCTTGAGCAGGTAGATGTTCTCGATCTGGCCCTGGGCGTTCTCGCGGAACAGGCTGCGGTCCTTGATCACATCCAGCGACACCATCGGGCGCATGTCCAAGGCCACGCTGAGGGCGCCGACCATCAGCAGCAGGGCGCCGGCGTAGCCGAGCAGGCGTGGGCGCAGCCAGTGGGTTTTGCCACCGTGCAGGTTGTGTTCGGACTTGTAGCCGATCAGGCCGCGGGCGTAGCCCATCTTGTCCATCACGCCGTCGCAGGCATCGATGCAGGCGGCGCAACCGATGCAGGCCATCTGCAGTCCATCACGGATATCGATGCCGGTGGGGCAGACTTGCACACACAAGGTGCAGTCGATGCAGTCGCCCAGGCCCTGGACCTGCGGGTCGCTGCCTTTTTTGCGCGGGCCACGGGCTTCGCCACGGCGCGGGTCGTAGGCCACCGCCAGGGTGTCCTTGTCGAACATCACGCTCTGGAAGCGCGCATAAGGGCACATGTGCAGGCATACGGCCTCGCGCAACCAACCGGCATTGAGGTAGGTGGCGATGGTGAAGAAGACGACCCAGAACAGTGGTACGCCGCCCAGCTGCAAGGTGAACAGGTCGATGGCCAGAGCGCGGATCGGGGTGAAGTAGCCGACGAAGGTCAGGCCGGTGACCACGCCAATGGCCAACCACAGGCCATGCTTGAGGCCACGGCGTGCGACTTTCTCGAGGCTCCAGGGGGCTGCGGCAAGCTTGATACGCTGGTTGCGATCACCTTCGCTGACCTTTTCGCACCACATGAACAACCACGTCCAGACGCTTTGCGGGCAGCTGTAGCCGCACCATACGCGGCCGGCGAATACGGTGATGGCGAACAGGCCGAAAGCGCAGATGATCAGCAGCGCCGACAGCAGGATGAAGTCCTGCGGCCAGAAGGTCGCGCCGAAGATATGGAACTTGCTCTCGGACAGGTCCCAGAGCACTGCCTGGCGACCGTTCCAGTTCAGCCAGGCGGTGCCGAAGAACAACACGAACAGCGCACCGGCAAAGCCGATGCGCAGGTTACGGTACAGGCCGGTGAAACTGCGGGTGTGGATGCCGCTGTCATCCAGGGCCTTGCGCTTTTGTACCGGCGCGGCAACCTCGATGACCTGGCTGGGGATTTTATCGCTCATGGCGCGGTGCTCGTCTGGTTCGATCAGGCCCGTTCACTATGAGGCGTGGTCTGTTTTCAGCACAGACTCAGGTGGCGCGATAAAAACCGTATCAGATGGTCGTGGATTGTCGCGCAGCCCTTAGATCACGGAGCCTGGCGCGCTGGCCTTCAGATGCCTGCGACTATCTAGCGCACCGGCCACGGTGAGCGCGTCGGCTTCGGTCTCGGTAATGGGGACGCGTTGGCCGGCAAGCAGCGCCACGGACATGCGCAGCTGTTCATCGGTGACGATCTCGATGTCCGGGCCTTCGGCCTCAAGGCGCAGGTCCTCGCCGATCAGCGTGCAGCGACGGGTGGTTTCATCGATTTCAACGGGCATGGCGAATTCCTCCTGTGACAGTCATCGGTTGTGACCGCACCAGGTTCGCGGTTGCTGCATCGTTCCGCTCGGCGGGGCCGATCGCACTCCGGGCAGGCGCAACGGTCAACCTACAGGGGAACGGTGCATAAAAGGGTGATGCACAACCTGGGAGGCACAGCATGGATCCTTGGTGGTACACGATATGGCAGGCGATACAGGCTGAATTCGCCGACATCACCGATGTGCGCGAGGTCACCCAAGTCCTCGTGCGCCTGATCATGGCGGCGCTTCTGGGCGCGGTGCTGGGTTTCGAGCGCGAGCACAAGGGCAAATCGGCGGGCGTGCGCACGCATATGCTGGTATCCCTGGGCGCGGCGCTGTTCGTACTGGCGCCGAGCATGGCCGGCGCGAACGAACAGGCATTGAGCCGAGTGATCCAGGGCATTGTCGCGGGCATCGGCTTTCTCGGTGCCGGTACCATTCTCAAGGGAAACGGCACGGACACCAGCCATGTGAAAGGCCTGACCACCGCCGCTGGGCTGTGGATGACCGCCGCCATCGGTACCGCCGCCGGGATGGGCCGCGAAGCCACGGCGGTGATCAGCACGGTATTGGCGCTGTTGGTGCTGGGCAGCATGCCGGTGCTGGTGGAGAAGATCGAGGGCGAGGAGGAGAAGCTGGAAGGGGATGACAGGAAGCACTGAGGGGAGCCGAAGCTCCCCTCATAAGCGTTGTTGCGTGCTCTTTTTTTATTATTGGAGACTGGCCTGTTGTTGTTTTTGTCAGCCTTTGCCTCTGTACCGCGGGTGGCCCCCATTCGGGGCACAAGAGCAAACGTATTTTTTTGAGCGCCGACCTGCCTTCATCATTGCTGATCCGAACCTGGCTGCCGCTACCTGAAGGTAGTTTTATTGTTCTGTGCCAGACCGCGGGGCGAACCCCTGAAAAGCGTGTTTACTCCAAAAAAATCTGCTTGCTACGCCTCTGCCGTGTTGTTCTTGTTATGTCAGAGCCGTTACCTGTTGTTTTTATTGGGTATCGCGTTTTTGTTCTTGTTATGCCAGAGACAAAGCAGGTGCCGTGCCAACTTTTTAAAACCTTTTAAAATCAAAGGCTTGGGTGATGCCTGAGAAATCGGGGTACCTGAAAATCTGCCGATTTGTTTCCCTGTTACCCGATTTTTCGCTGGCAAACGTGGGGGAGGTAACACTCCACCCACACGAATGTGACACCTCGATGATTTATCGTGCGCTATAGGCCCGTGCGACCCGCGACCCATTGTCGCGGCCCAGCACCGTGCTGATGCGCTGGCCAGCGGCGATCAGTCGCGCAAGGTCGATGCCGGTCTCGATACCCAGGCCCTGCATCAGGTAGACCACGTCCTCGGTCGCGATGTTGCCGGTAGCACCCTTGGCATAGGGGCAGCCGCCCAGGCCTGCGACCGAGCTGTCGAACACCTGGATGCCTTCGAGCAGGCTGGCATAGACATTGGCCAGGGCCTGGCCATAGGTGTCATGGAAATGCCCGGCCAACCGCTCGCGCGGCACATGGGCCGAAACCACCTCGAACAACCGGCGGGTGTCGCCTGCGGTACCGGTGCCGATGGTATCGCCCAGGGAGACTTCGTAGCAGCCCATCTCGTGCAGTGCACGGGCCACCGGCGCGACCTGCTCGGCACTGACCTTGCCTTCATAGGGGCAGCCCAGCACGCAGGAGACATAGCCACGCACGCGTACGCCGTGGTTGCGCGCTGCGTCCATGATCGGCTCGAAGCGCTTGAGGCTGTCACTGATCGAGCAGTTGATGTTGCGCTGGGAAAACGCCTCGGAGGCGGCCGCGAATACCGCCACCTCCTTCACGCCCGCCGCCAGGGCATCTTCGAAGCCGCGTAGGTTGGGCGCCAGTGCGGCATAGGTCACGCCTGAACGCTGCCTGATCGCCGCGAATACCTCGGCCGAGCCCGCCATCTGCGGTACCCACTTGGGCGAGACGAAACTGCCCACTTCGATATAAGACAGCCCAGCATCGGTCAAGTCATCCACCAGCCGGACCTTGTCGGCGACGCTGATGGGCTGGGCTTCGTTCTGCAGGCCGTCGCGTGGGCCGACCTCGACCAGGCGGACATTCTGGGGCAATGACATGGCGGGATTCCTGTGGCGGATCAATGGCTGTTGTTGTGGTTCTGCTTGTTCAAGGTGGCGGCCAGGGCCTGTTCACAGCGCTCCTGGGCGGTGTCCAGCTCCAGGTGCATCTGCTGGATGTCGAGCATTTGCTGCTCCAGCTGGGCGCGACGTTCGGCGATCTTGGCGAGCATGCTGGTCAGCTGCTTGAGGTTGCCGCCGCTGGGGTCGTACAACTCGATCAGCTCACGGCACTCGGCCAATGAAAAACCAATGCGTTTGCCCCGCAGGATCAGTTTCAGGGTGACCTTGTCACGCGCTGAATAGATGCGTTCCAGCCCCCGACGCTCAGGGCTGAGCAGGCCTTGTTCCTCATAGAAGCGGATCGCGCGCGTGGTGATGTCCAGTTCGCGGGACAGGTCGGAAATGCTGTAGGTCTGGGTGCTCATGCTCGGGCTCGGAAGAGTGGATAGCCGTAAGCTAAAGGCAGGTTGACGTATACGTCAAGCAAGCCGTTCCGGGCCATGTTCCGACAGGGAAGGCGGAACATCGTAAAGAGCAGCGGTTCGCACGAGCACTGTGGGAGCAGTGGGGGAACCTACTTTTCCAATAGCGACACCATCTCCCGATAACCACGCTGGCGCGCATGTTCCAAGGCCGTCACGCCATCCTTGTCGGTGATCATCGGGTCCGCACCGGCCGCCAGCAGACGACGCACGATCTCTACATGACGTGGGCCGCCGTCGCCGAGGATCACCGCTTCGAGCAGGGCGGTCCAGTGCAGCCGGTTGAGGTGGTCCACGTCGACGCCGGCATCGATCAGCAGCTGCACGGTCTCGACATGCCCGCGCTCGGCAGCGGGGATCAATGCCGTACCGCCGTAGCGGTTGGTGCTCTTGAGGTCGGCCCCGTGATCCAGGGTCAGGCGCAGGATGTCGTTCAGGCCGCGGGCGCCGGCATACAGGTAGGGGCTGTCTTGGATATTGTCCTTGGCGTTGACGTCGGCGCCGGCCTCGATGAGCGCCTTGGCCGCGTCCACGCGGTTGGCGCGGGTGGCGACCAGCAGCGCCGTACGCTCTTGGCTGTCGCGGGCATCCACTGTGGCCCCCTGGTCGAGCAGGTGGCGTACGGCTGTGGCATCGCCACGTTGGGCGGCATCGAGCAACTGGATATCCATGGCAGAGGTCTCGGCGTGGGCAGCGAAGCTTGTGAACAAGGCGAAGAGGGCAGTGGCGAACGGCAAGCGCATGGGCTGGGCTCCTGATTGACCGGATTTCATCCTAGGAAAACCACAGGTCGGCTTGGAAGTTAATTATCCGCATGGCATGCAGTGCATTTCTTGATACGAGTCGCTTTGCAGCTTTTCACGCAGGTTCGGCTAAAATCGCTGTTTTTGGCACATGTTGCCCCTCGATTACAGGACGTCACGCTTGAAAAGGCCTTCGCACACACTGCCGCTTGCTCTCTGCTGCCTCCTGGCCCTGACCAGTTGCGGCTGGGGCGGGCGGGCAGGGCCGCCTTCCCTGCCACCTGCACCGGAACTTGCCTCCGGCTATCGTGCAGGCCTGGTACCTACTCAGGCCAGCCGCCATATGGCCGCTGCAGCCAACCCGCTGGCCAGCGAGGCGGGGCGGGCCATGTTGCGTGCCGGTGGCAGCGCCATCGATGCGGCAATCGCCATGCAGGCGGTGCTCACCTTGGTCGAGCCGCAGTCCAGCGGCATTGGCGGTGGGGCGTTCATCCTGTATTGGGACGGCCGGAACGTGCAGGCGTTCGATGGTCGCGAAAGCGCCCCCAGCGGTGTTACTCCAGACCTGTTCCTCAAGCAGGACGGCACACCCATGGCCTTCAGGGATGCCCAGATCGGCGGTCGCTCGGTCGCGGTGCCTGGCGTGCTGCGGGCGCTGAAACTGGCCCATGAGCAGCATGGCAGGTTGCCGTGGCGCGACCTCTTCGCGCCGGCCATCGAATTGGCGCGCGAGGGCTTCCCGGTTTCCAGCCGCCTGCATACATTGCTGGCCTCCGACGCCTTCATTGCCGGTTCGCCGAGCATGGCTCGCTATTTCCTCGATGCCCAGGGCAAGCCGCTGGCGGTTGGCGCGCTGCTGAAAAATCCCGAGCTTGCCCAGACCCTGGAACTGATCGCCGACCAGGGCCCGGATGGGTTCTACACCGGGGCGGTTGCCGAGGCGATGGTGGCCGCCGTACGTGGCCACGCCAACCCTGGTGTCTTGTCACTCGAGGACCTGCGCCAGTACCGGGCCAAGCCCCGCACCGCCTTGTGTGGCCCCTACAAGGCCTGGCGTATCTGCGGCATGCCGCCGCCGTCTTCCGGTGCGGTCGCCGTGCTGCAGACACTGGGCATTCTCGAAGCGCTGCAAACGGCGACGCCCCGGCTGGACCTCGCACGCATGCCGCCCGTGCCGGTACCGTCCCTGGCGGGCCTGGAGCCGACACCCACGGCGGTTCACCTGATTGCCGAGGCCGAGCGTCTGGCCTATGCCGATCGCGCCCAGTACCTGGGCGACAGCGACTATGTCCCGGTCAATACCCAGGGCTTGCTCGACAAGGCCTACCTGGCCGAACGCGCCAGGCTGATCGGTGCGCGGAGCATGAAGCACGCGCAGGCCGGGTCCCCACCTGGCGCCGACCTGTCGCTGGCCCCGGACCGCTCGCCGTTGCGCGTCGCCACGTCCCATGTCTCGGCAGTCGACGAGCAGGGCGGGGCCGTCGCCATGACCACCTCGGTGGAAGCCGCGTTCGGCTCGCACCTGTTCGTCAAGGGGTTCGTCCTGAACAATCACCTCACCGATTTCTCCTTCGTGCCGAGCGAAGGTGGCCGGTTGGTCGCCAACCGCGTCGAGGCGGGCAAGCGGCCGCTGTCGTCCATGTCGCCGACGTTGGTGTTTTCTCGCCAGAGCGGCGAGCTGGTGGCCAGCCTCGGCTCGCCCGGTGGCTCGCAGATCATCGGCTACGTGAACAAGGCGCTGATCGGGCTGCTGGATTGGCAGCTCGACCCTCAGCAGGCCATCAATCTGCCCAATTTCGGCAGCCGCAATGTCGGCACCGAAGTGGAGGCGGGCCTGGTCAGCCCGAAGCTGGTGCATGCGCTCCAGACGCTGGGCCATGAGGTAACGCCGATGACGATGACCAGCGGTACCCAGGTCATCCAACGCACGCCTGAGGGCTGGTCGGCCGGTGCCGACCCGCGCCGCGAAGGGGTGGCGCTGGGCGACTGATTCCTTGGGCGCTGTTGCCCGCCATGGGCAGGCGTGCTAGAAATCGAGCCTGCCATTCAAAAGTTGAATAGTTCCATGTCTATCAGCGTTAAATCGAATAGGGCTCTTTTCGACCTGGACTTGTTGCGTGCCATTGTCGTAGTGGCTGACTGCGGCAGTTTCACCACCGCCGCGACACGCCTGCATTCGACCCAGTCCACCATCAGCCAGAAGGTGCGCCGGCTGGAAGACATGGTCGGCCATCGCCTGCTGGTGCGAGGCAACCGTGACGTGCTGCCCACCGATGCGGGGCAGACGCTGCTCGGTTATGCCCGCCACATGCTCGCGCTCAATGACCAGATGCTTGAAGCCCTCGCTGGTGCCATGGTGGGCGTGACCGTACGCCTCGGGGTCCCCGAGGATTTCGTTGGCGGGCGCACCACCAATGCCTTGTCGGCGTTCAGCCGGCGCCACCCCGAGGTCAAGCTGGAAGTCACCAGCGGGCTGTGCCGCGACCTCAGCCAGGCCTACGACAACGGCGAGCTGGACCTGGTACTGCTCAAGCAGCGCCGCAATGCGCGCGAGGGCGTGGCCTGCTGGCCGGAGCGCCTGCAGTGGATCGACAGCGTGCGGACCCCGGCGTTCGAGCTGGACCCCATTCCCTTGGTGACCTTTCCGCCCCGGGGGCTATACCGGGACGACATGATCACCGCCATCGAAGGGATGGGCCGGCGATGGCGCATCAGTTTCACCAGCTCCAGCCTGAGCGGGATACAGGCTGCAGTGGCCGACGGCATGGGCATCAGCCTGTTGCCGCCGCGCGCGGCGACTGCCGAGCACAGGGTACTGGGCGCAGGGCAAGGGCTACCGGAGGTGGACAGCTACGAGATCGTGGTCGTGCACCGCCCCACTGCGGATGCCATGGTGCGGGCTCTGGCCGACGTACTCACGGAGCTTCTCGCTGCCCATGAAATCTGATGGGTGCAACTCTCTCTGTTTGTTCGGTGTGATTTTTTAAGGTAATTCCTACACAAAAGGTGCAACCACTCCTCGGGCGGGGCTATGCAAGTGCAACCCGATCAGCGCACAATCGCGCCCCTCTTTTTCGGTTGAGGTGCGCGAGGCCCCGTGTTTCGCCACTCTCAGCCTGTTGCAGTCTTGCGAGTGGAGTTGCACCCGGAATGAATGAGCAGGCCCCAAGCGTCGAACAGCGCTTCGAAGAATCGACCTCCGCTACCCTTGGCAGCTGGTCGCGACAAGACACCACCTGGATGCTGGGCCTGTTTGGCACGGCGATCGGTGCCGGGACCTTGTTCCTGCCGATCAACGCCGGCCTTGGCGGTTTCTGGCCGCTGCTGATCCTGACCGTGCTGGCCTTCCCGATGACCTACTACGCCCACCGTGGCCTGACCCGTTTCGTCCTTTCCGGTCGCAGTGGCGATATCACCGACGTAGTGGAGGAACACTTCGGGCTCAAGGCCGGTGCCTTGATCACCGTGCTGTACTTCTTCGCCATCTTCCCGATCCTGCTGATCTATAGCGTTGCCCTGACCAACACCGTCAGCAGCTTCATGGAGCACCAACTGCACATGACCCCGCCACCGCGAGCGATCCTGTCGTTCGTGCTGATCCTGGGCCTGTTGGCGATCGTGCGTTGCGGCGAGCAGGCCACGGTCAAGGTCATGAGCCTGCTGGTGTATCCGTTCATCGTTGCCCTTGCCTTGCTGGCCCTGTACCTGGTGCCGCACTGGAACGGCGGCATCCTGGACAGCGCCGCCACGCTGCCGACCGGTTCGGCCTTCCTGCATACCCTGTGGCTGGCGATTCCGGTGATGGTGTTCTCCTTCAACCACTCGCCGATCATTTCGGCCTTCGCGGTCGACCAAAAGCGCCGTTACGGTGAGCACGCCGACCAGCGCAGTGGCCAGATCCTGGCCCGTGCCCACCTGCTGATGGTGGCCATGGTGCTGTTCTTCGTCTTCAGTTGCGTGCTGACCCTCAGCAGCGCACAGCTGGCCGAGGCCAAGGCGCAGAACCTGTCGATCCTGTCTTACCTGGCCAACCATTTCAGCAACCCGGCCATTGCCTTTGCGGCGCCGCTGATTGCTTTCATTGCCATCGCCAAGTCGTTCCTGGGCCATTACATCGGTGCCAGCGAAGGCCTCAAGGGCATCATCGCCAAGGCTGGTCTGCGCCCCGGCGCCAAGGCCCTGGACCGCGTGGTCGCCGCGCTGATGCTGGTGGTGTGCTGGGTCGTCGCTACCCTGAACCCGAGCATCCTGGGCATGATCGAGTCCCTGGGCGGCCCGATCATCGCGGCGCTGCTGTTCCTGATGCCGATGTACGCCATCCGTCGCGTGCCGTCGATGCGCAAGTACAGCGGCGCGATGTCCAACGTCTTCGTCGTGGTGCTTGGCCTGATCGCCATGTCTTCGGTGCTCTACTCTGTGGTGGGCAGCCTGCTGGGCTGAGCCGCTGAACAATGGTGCCCAGGCAGTTTTGTTGCTGCCTGGGTATTTTTTTGTCCACAAAAAAAGCCAGGAAATAGAACAATTTAACTTTTCCGATAGGCACCTGAGCGCCTTCATGCTTAACTCAGGCTCCTTTTCAAACCGCGTACAAGGATTTCGTCATGGCTCAAGTGACCCTCAAAGGCAACCCAGTCAAGGTCAACGGCAACCTGCCACAGGCGGGCGCTCAGGCACCGGCTTTCTCCCTGGTCGGTGAAGGCCTGGCCGACAAGTCGCTGAAGGACTACGCCGGCAAGCGCAAGGTGCTGAACATCTTCCCAAGCGTCGACACCCCGACCTGCGCGACGTCCGTGCGCAAGTTCAATGCCCAGGCCAACGACCTCGCCAACACCGTGGTGCTGTGCATCTCCGCCGACCTGCCGTTCGCCCAGGCCCGTTTCTGCGGTGCCGAAGGCCTGGAGAACGTGCAGAACCTGTCGACCCTGCGTGGTCGCGAGTTCCTGGAGAACTACGGCGTTGCCATCGCCGACGGCCCGCTGACTGGCCTGGCTGCTCGCGCGGTGGTGGTGCTGGACGAGAACGACAAGGTCCTGCACAGCGAGCTGGTTGGCGAGATCGCCGACGAGCCGAACTACGACGCAGCGCTGGCTGTCCTGAAGTAAGCGTACCGGGGCGCTTCGCGCCCCATCGTTGATTCTGGGCTTTGCCCTTGATCGCGGGGCAGGTCGGACTGCCGCTCCCACAGAGCCCTACGAGATCAACATGACGGCCTGGAACGATTTCCAGGCCGTTTTCATTTAAAGTTCAGCACCTTGGCAACGTAAGGCGAAGGTAAATGCCTGGTAAAGGTGCTTTGCTAACACCGCCCCAGTGCTTATCGTTCAACCTCCCCAAGTCGTCATCACCGAACAAGGTTCGTTCAACCCATGCAAGCTTCTGTCTCTCGCTCCCCTCGTCGCTGGCTTTTCGGCCTGCTGATCCTGCTGCTGGTGGCCTTGCTGGCCTGGTGGCTGTGGCCCGCGACGCCGCCCCACCAGGCGCAGCCCAGCGGCCGGCCGGGGAAGGGCATGGGCATGGGAATGGGCGGGCGCCCAGGCTTTGGCGCCTCCAGTGATCCGGTGCCGGTGCGTGTGGCGCCGGTGCATGTCGGTGACTTCCCGCTGTACTACAAGGCCTTGGGTACCGTTACCGCGACCAACACCGTCAACGTACGCAGCCGTGTGGCCGGTGAGCTGGTCAAGATCCACTTCAAGGAGGGCCAGCAGGTCAAGGCTGGCGAGCTGCTGGCCGAGATCGACCCACGCCCGTACCGCATCGCCTTGCAACAGGCCGAAGGTACCCTGGCGCAGAACCAAGCCCAATTGAAGAACGCCCAGGTCGACCTGGCGCGCTACAAGGGCCTGTACGCCGAGGACAGCATCGCCAAGCAGACCCTCGACACCGCTGAGGCCCAGGTGGCGCAGTTCCAGGGGCTGGTCAAGACCAACCAGGCCGCGGTCGCCGACGCTCGCCTGAACCTGGACTTCACCCAGATCCGCGCCCCGATCAGCGGTCGCGTCGGCCTACGCCAGCTCGACCTGGGCAACCTGGTGGCAGCCAACGACACCACTGCCCTGGTGGTCATCACCCAGACCCAGCCGATCAGTGTCGCCTTCACCCTGCCGGAAACCGAACTCTCCACGGTACTCGCGCGCTACCGCAGCGGTGCCAGCCTGCCGGTCGAGGCGTGGGACCGCGCAGACAGCAAACTGCAGTCCACCGGTGTGCTGGGCAGCCTCGACAACCAGATCGACACCACCACCGGTACCCTGAAGTTCAAGGCCCGGTTCGATAACCAGGACCAGGCGCTGTTCCCCAACCAGTTCGTCAATGTGCGCCTGCTGGCCGACACGCTCAAGCAGGTGGTGCTGGCTCCGGCCGCGACGATCCAGTTCGGCAATGACGGTACCTTCGCCTACGTGGTCAACGCCGAAAGCAAAGTCAATATCCGCAAGGTCAAGGTCGGTGCCAGCGATGGTGAACAGAGCGTGATCCTGGAAGGCTTGGCCGCAGGCGATCGCCTGGTGCTCGAAGGCACCGACCGCCTGCGCGAAGGCAGCAAGGTCGAAGTGGTGGAAGACAGCTCGCAAGTACCGACCACCCCCGGCCAACACCTGCAGGGCCAGGATGTCAAGGGCTCGGCCCAGGCCGGTGAATCGGGCAAGGCCGGCGCATGAACCTCTCGCGCCTGTTCATCCTGCGGCCGGTCGCCACCACGCTGAGCATGCTGGCCATCGTCCTGGCCGGCCTGATCGCCTACAAGCTGCTGCCGGTCTCGGCGCTGCCCCAAGTCGACTACCCGACCATCCGCGTCATGACCCTGTACCCCGGCGCCAGCCCACAGGTCATGACCAGTGCGGTCACCGCCCCGCTGGAACGCCAGTTCGGCCAGATGCCCGGCCTGACCCAGATGGCCTCGACCAGCTCCGGCGGCGCCTCGGTACTGACCCTGCGCTTCAATCTCGACATGAACATGGACGTCGCCGAACAGCAGGTACAGGCCGCGATCAACGCCGCCACCAACCTGCTGCCCAGCGACCTGCCGGCGCCGCCGGTGTACAACAAGGTCAACCCGGCCGACACCCCGGTCCTGACCCTGGCCATTGCTTCCAAAACCATGCCGCTGCCCAAGCTCAACGACCTGGTCGATACCCGTGTGGCGCAGAAGCTGGCGCAGATCAGCGGCGTTGGCATGGTCAGCATCGCCGGTGGCCAGCGTCAGGCGGTGCGCATCAAGGTCAACGTCGACGCCCTGGCGGCCAACGGCCTGAACCTCGAGGACGTGCGCACCCTGATCGGGGCATCCAACGTCAACCAGCCCAAGGGCAACTTCGATGGCCCGACCCGTGTATCGATGCTCGACGCCAACGACCAGCTGCGCTCGCCTGAGGAATACGCCAACCTGATCCTGGCCTACAACAATGGGGCACCGCTGCGCCTGAAGGATGTCGCCGAGATCGTCGATGGCGCCGAGAACGAGCGCCTGGCGGCCTGGGCCAACGAAAACCAGGCCGTGCTGCTGAACATCCAGCGCCAGCCCGGGGCCAACGTCATCGAAGTGGTCGACCTGATCAAGGCCATGCTCCCGTCGATCACCGACAACCTGCCGGCCGGCCTGGACGTGATGGTCCTGACCGACCGTACCCAGACCATCCGTGCCGCGGTCAAGGATGTGCAGCACGAACTGTTGATCGCCATCGCCCTGGTGGTCATGGTCACCTTCGTCTTCCTGCGCCGCTTCAGCGCCACCATCATCCCGTCGATCGCCGTGCCGCTGTCGCTGATCGGTACCTTCGGCGTGATGTACCTGGCCGGCTTCTCGGTCAACAACCTGACCCTGATGGCCCTGACCATCGCCACCGGCTTCGTGGTGGATGACGCCATCGTCATGCTGGAGAACATCTCGCGGCACATCGAGGAGGGCGAGACGCCGATGCAGGCGGCGCTCAAGGGCGCTCGGCAGATCGGCTTCACCTTGGTTTCGCTGACCTTCTCGTTGATCGCGGTGCTGATCCCGCTGCTGTTCATGGCCGATGTGGTCGGCCGCCTGTTCCGCGAGTTCGCCATCACCCTGGCGGTGGCGATCCTGATCTCCCTGGTGGTGTCGCTGACCCTCACGCCGATGATGTGCGCACGCCTGCTCAAGCGCGAGCCCAAAGAAGAGGAACAGGGGCGCTTCTACCGTGCCAGCGGCGCCTGGATCGACTGGCTGATCGAGCGCTATGGCCGTGGCCTGCAGTGGGTCCTCAAGCACCAGCCGCTGACCTTGCTGGTCGCTGTCGCCAGCCTGGCGCTGACGGTGTTCCTCTACATCATCGTGCCCAAGGGTTTCTTCCCGGTGCAGGACACCGGGGTGATCCAGGGCATTTCCGAAGCACCGCAATCCACCTCGTTCGCCGCCATGAGCGAACGCCAGCAGGCCCTGAGCAAGGTGATCCTGCAGGACCCGGCTGTGCAGAGCCTGTCGTCCTATATCGGCGTGGACGGCGACAACGCCACCCTCAACAGCGGCCGCCTGTTGATCAACCTCAAGCCCCACGGCGAGCGCGATGTCACCGCCAGCGAGGTGATCGAGCGCCTGCAACCGCAGCTCGACACACTGGTGGGCATTCGTCTGTTCATGCAGCCGGTGCAGGACCTGAGCATCGAGGATCGGGTCAGCCGTACCCAGTACCAGTTCAGCCTGTCGTCCCCGGACGCCGATCTGCTCGCCGAATGGAGTGGCAAGCTGGTCCAGGCCCTGCAGCAGCGCCCCGAACTCCAGGACGTGGCCAGCGACCTGCAGGACAAGGGCCTGCAGGTATACCTGGTGATCGACCGTGACATGGCCAGCCGCCTGGGCATCAGCGTGTCGCAGATCACCAATGCCTTGTACGACGCGTTCGGCCAGCGGCAGATCTCCACCATCTACACCCAGGCCAGCCAGTACCGCGTGGTGCTGCAGTCGCAGACCGCCTCGAGCATCGGCCCGCAGGCGCTGGAGTCGATCCACGTCAAGGCCAGCGACGGGGGCCAGGTGCGTCTCTCGGCGCTCGCCCGCATCGAGCAGCGCCAGGCGCAGCTGGCGATTTCCCATATCGGCCAGTTCCCAGCGGTGATGATGTCGTTCAACCTGGCCCATGGCGCCTCCCTGGGCGAGGCGGTCAAGGTCATCGAGCAGGTGCAGCAGCAGATCGGCATGCCGCTGGGCGTGCAGACGCGCTTCCAGGGCGCCGCCGAAGCGTTCCAGGCCTCGTTGTCGAGCACCTTGCTGCTGATCCTGGCGGCGGTGGTGACCATGTACATTGTGTTGGGCGTGCTCTACGAGAGCTACATCCATCCGGTGACCATCCTCTCGACATTGCCGTCGGCAGCGGTCGGCGCGTTGCTGGCCTTGTTGTTGAGCGGCAATGACCTGGGCATGATCGCCATCATCGGCATCATCCTGCTGATCGGCATCGTCAAGAAGAACGCCATCATGATGATCGACTTCGCCCTGGAGGCCGAGCGCCACCAGGGCATGTCCCCACGCGAGGCGATCTACCAGGCTGCGCTGCTGCGCTTCCGGCCGATCCTGATGACCACCCTGGCTGCATTGTTCGGTGCTGTGCCGCTGATGCTCGCCACTGGCTCCGGCGCCGAGCTGCGCCAGCCGCTGGGGCTGGTGATGGTCGGCGGCCTGCTGGTCAGCCAGGTGTTGACGCTGTTCACCACGCCGGTCATCTACCTGTACTTCGACCGCCTGGCTCGCCGCTGGCGCCCGGCCACCGACACGCAGCAGGCCGAGGCATGAATCTCTCCGGGCCTTTCATCCGCCGGCCGGTGGCGACCATGCTGCTGAGCCTGGCGATCATGCTGCTCGGTGGCGTGAGCTTCGGCCTGCTACCGGTGTCGCCTTTGCCGCAAATGGATTTCCCGGTGATCGTGGTGCAGGCCAACCTGCCGGGCGCCAGCCCCGAAGTCATGGCCGCGACGGTGGCCACGCCGCTGGAGCGCAAGCTGGGCAGCATCGCCGGCGTCACCACGCTGACCAGCAGCTCCAACCAGGGCTCGACCCGCGTGATCATCGGCTTCGAGATGGGCCGCGATATCGACGGTGCGGCGCGCGAGGTGCAGGCGGCGATCAATGCCACGCGCAACCTGTTACCCAGCGGCATGCGCAGCATGCCTACCTACCGCAAGATCAACCCGTCGCAGGCGCCGATCATGGTGCTGTCGCTGACCTCCGATGTGCTGCAGAAAGGCCAGCTGTACGACCTGGCCGATACCATCCTGGCCCAGAGCCTGTCCCAGGTCAGTGGGGTGGGGGAAGTGCAGATCGGCGGCAGTTCGCTGCCGGCGGTGCGCATCGCCGTGGAGCCACAGTTGCTCAACCAGTACGGCCTGTCACTGGACGAGGTGCGCACGGCGGTGGCCAACGCCAACCAGCGCCGGCCCATGGGGTTCGTCGAGGACGCCGAGCGCAACTGGCAGGTGCGGGCCAACGACCAGCTGGAAAAAGCCGACGACTACAAGCCGGTGGTGATCCGTCAGCAGGACGGTTCGATCCTGCGCCTGGCGGACGTGGCCACCATCACCGATGGCGTGGAGAACCGCTACAACAGCGGCTTCTTCAACGACCAGAGCGCCGTGCTGCTGGTGGTCAACCGCCAGTCCGGCGCCAACATCATCCAGACGGTCGAGCAGATCAAGACCCAGCTGCCCGCCTTGCAGTCGCTGCTGCCGGCCAGCGTCAAGCTGGATGTGGCCATGGACCGCTCGCCGGTGATCAAGGCCACCCTGAAGGAAGCCGAGCACACCTTGCTGATCGCCGTGGTGCTGGTGATCCTGGTGGTCTATCTGTTTCTGGGCAACTTGCGCGCGTCGCTGATCCCCAGCCTGGCCGTGCCGGTGTCGCTGGTCGGCACCTTCGCGGTCATGTACCTGTGCGGCTTTTCCCTGAACAACCTGTCGCTGATGGCGCTGATTCTCGCCACGGGCCTGGTGGTCGACGATGCCATCGTCGTACTGGAGAACATCTCCCGGCACATCGAAGAGGGCCAGCCGCCCATGCGTGCGGCTTTCCTGGGGGCCAAGGAGGTGGGGTTCACGCTGCTGTCGATGAACGTCTCGCTGGTGGCGGTGTTCGTCTCGATCCTGTTCATGGGGGGTATCGTCCGCGGCTTGTTCCTGGAGTTTTCCATCACCCTGGCAGCCGCCATCCTGGTTTCGCTGCTGGTGTCGTTGACGCTGACGCCAATGCTGTGCTCGCGCTGGCTCAAGCCCCACGCCCAGGAGCAGAACCGCCTGCAGCAGTGGAGCGACCGTGTGCACCAACGCATGGTTGCGGCCTATGACCGCAGCCTGGGCTGGGCCCTGCGGCACAAGCGTCTGACCCTGCTCAGCCTGCTGGTGACCATCGGGGTCAATATCGCCTTGTACGTGGTGGTGCCCAAGACCCTCATGCCGCAGCAGGACACCGGTCAACTGCAGGGTTTCATCCGGGGCGACGATGGCCTGTCGTTCAGCGTGATGCAGCCGAAGATGGAAATCTATCGCCGGGCCCTGCTGGCAGACCCTGCGGTGCAGAGCGTGGCCGGCTTCATCGGTGGCAACAGCGGCACCAACAATGCCTTCGTGCTGGTACGCCTCAAGCCGATCGCCGAGCGCAAGCTGTCGGCCCAGCAGGTGATCGAGCGCCTGCGTAAGGAAATGCCCAAGGTGCCCGGCGGGCGCCTGTTCCTGATGGCTGACCAGGACCTGCAATTGGGCAGCGCCGGGCGCGACCAGTCCACTTCGCAGTACCTCTATACCCTGCAGAGCGGTGACCTGGCGGCACTGCGCGAATGGTTCCCCAAGGTGGTCGCTGCCCTGCGCGCCTTGCCGCAGCTGACCGCCATCGATGCCCGTGATGGCGCCGGCACCCAGCAGGTGACGCTGGTGGTCGATCGCGACCAGGCCAAGCGCCTGGGCATCGACATGGACATGGTCACCACGGTGCTGAACAATGCCTACAGCCAGCGGCAGATTTCGACCATCTACGACAGCCTCAACCAGTACCAGGTGGTGCTGGAGATCAACCCCAGGTATGCCTGGGACCCCAAGACCCTGGAACAGGTGCAGGTGATCACTGCCGATGGTGCCCGGGTGCCGCTGTCCACCTTCGCCCATTACGAGAACAGCCTGGCCAATGACCGCGTCAGCCATGAGGGCCAGTTCGCCTCCGAGAACATTGCCTTCGACGTTGCCGAAGGCTACAGCCCGGACCAGGCGATGGCGGCGGTGGAGCGCGCGGTGGCCACGCTCGGCCTGCCAGAGGAAGTGATCGCCAAGCTCGGTGGTACGGCCGACGTGTTCGCCAAGACCACCCAGGGCCAGCCACTGATGATCCTCGGCGCCCTGGTGCTGGTGTACCTGGTGCTGGGAATCCTCTACGAGAGCTATATCCATCCGCTGACCATCCTCTCCACCTTGCCGTCGGCCGGTGTCGGCGCCTTGCTCGCATTGTATGCCACGGGTGGCGAGTTCAGCTTGATCTCGCTGCTGGGGCTGTTCTTGCTGATCGGGGTGGTGAAGAAGAACGCCATTCTGATGATCGACCTGGCCTTGCAGCTGGAGCGCCATGATGGCCTGAGCCCGGAGGAGTCCATCCGTCGGGCGTGCCTGCTGCGCCTGCGCCCGATCCTGATGACCACCCTGGCGGCTATCCTTGGCGCGCTTCCGCTGCTGCTCAGCCGTGCCGAGGGCGCCGAAATGCGCCAGCCCTTGGGCCTGACCATCATCGGTGGCCTGGTATTCAGCCAGGTCCTGACCCTCTACACCACGCCGGTGGTCTATTTGTACCTCGACCGCCTGCGCCACCGTTTCAACCGTTGGCGCGGCGTGCGCACCGACGCCGCACTGGATACCCCGCTATGAATTTCGCCCAGACTCCACTTCACCGCGCCCTGCAGAGGCTGACCTGCGGGCGTGGCTCGCGACTGGTCGGCGCTGGCCTGTGCGCAGCACTGCTCAGCGCCTGTACCTTGAGCCCGGACTATCACCGCCCAGCGCTTGCGACCCCGGCACAGTTCAAGCAGGCCGAAGGCTGGACCCAGGCCAACCCCTCCGACGCCATCGCCCGAGGGGCTTGGTGGGAAATCTACGGTGACAGCGGGCTGAACGCGCTGGTCGATGAGCTCAACCGCAGCAACCAGACCGTTGCCCAGTACGAGGCCCAGTACCGCCAAGCCCAGGCTCTAGTGCGCAGCAGCCGGGGCGCGCTGTTCCCCAGCCTCGACCTGTCGGTGGGCAAGACCCGTTCGGCCCAGGGCACCGGCAGCAGCAGCTCGAGCTTGTCCAACAACAGCAGCGGTATTCGAAACACCTACAACGCCCAGCTTGGCGTGAGTTGGGAGATCGACCTGTGGGGCAAGCTGCGCGAAACCTTGAATGCCAATGAGGCCAGTGCCCAGGCGAGCCTGGCGGACCTGGCCGGCATTCGCTTGAGCCTGCAGTCGGAACTGGTGCAGAACTACCTGCAGTTGCGTGTCATCGATGAACACAAGCGCCTGCTGGAAGCCACCGTGGCGGCCTACGAGCGCTCGTTGCGGATGAACCAGAACCAGTACCGGGCAGGTGTCGCCGGGCCAGATGCGGTCGCTCAGGCGCGAACCCAGCTCAAGAGCACCCAGGCGGACCTCATCGACCTGGCCTGGCAGCGTGCCCAGTACGAGAATGCTATTGCCGTCTTGCTGGGCAATGCGCCGGCGGATTTTGCCCTGGCCGACAGCAAGGCCATTCCGGCGTTGCCGCAGATTCCGCTGGCGCTGCCTTCGCAATTGCTGGAACGCCGCCCCGACATCGCAGCGGCCGAACGCAACGTGATGGCCGCCAACGCCAATATCGGGGTGGCCCGCGCGGCCTATTTTCCGGACCTGAGCCTGAGCATGAGCGGTGGTTATTCCAGCAGCAGCTTCAGCAACTGGATCGAACTGCCCAACCGCTACTGGTCGGTGGGGCCCTCGCTGGCCATGACGCTGTTCGATGCCGGCAGGCGCAGTGCCGAGGTCGACCGCACCGTCGCGGTATACGACCAGACCGTGGCCCAGTACCGACAAACCGTGCTCGATGGGTTCAAGGAAGTGGAAAACTACTTGGTTCAGCTGAAGGTATACGGCGACGAAGCGGTGGTGCGCCAGGAGGCGCTGGAGGCGGCCCGCGAATCGTTGCGCCTGACCGAGAACCAGTATCGCGCCGGCCTGATCAGCTACCTGGATGTGGTCAACGTGCAGACCACCGCGCTGAGCAATGAACGCAGCGTGCTGAGCTTGCTGCAGGGCAGGTTGGTTGCCAGCGTACAGCTGATCGCCGCGCTGGGGGGAGGCTGGGATGCCAAGCAGGCCCTGGCCGAGGCTGATCAAGGGCACTGACGGCGGTGTTCGGCAGAGACCTCAGCAATTAATAAAGATCGTATTCATTTCGGACTGATTGAAACGAGTGGGCAGGGTACATGAAAGTAAATAATTGATAACCTCGTAGGGTTGCTGGTTATGGCAGAGGGGGTGTGGCTCTAAGCTTTCCATATACATGCATCCGTGGCGTATGGCGTTGTGCGGTTTTACAACCCGCAAGTGGCCACGAACTCGGGTGCATCCTTTAAACCAAATAACTTTCCGCGCACCGACTGGGAGGCGTGAGGTTGTTTGGTTTGAACAAGTCGCAAGGCTATATATGGAGAGGATATAGATTAATGCCGCAAAATACTCAGCCGCCGGTTGCGATATGTGCAAAAACCGGTGTTCGTTCATTGGCACCTGTTGGTCTTCTTAGTTGTGCGCAGTTGCGCAAGTTGGACGATACACTCACGTCGAGCGACGTGCAGGCGTTGCACGCGGCCGCGACCAAGGCCAACCAGGATGCGGTACTGCTGGAAAAGAAAATCCTCACCCGCGCCTCGCCCCTGCTGCCCCAGGCGATCAGACGCGGCATCCAGCATCCGGACGTTTCGTTGCACGACTACAAAGAATGGTTCGGCGGCCGCGCAGCGAAGTTTGCCGCCCCAGGCAGTGTCGCCTCGATGTTCTCG
>NZ_JBWXTH010000013.1:0-129502 GCF_056856075.1 Pseudomonas sp. FA-1 | reverse complement strand
CCGCTCCCACAGGGTGCCGCAAATCAAATGGTCATGCGTTGTTCTATGAGAGCTGGCGGAGCCTGCGATGGGCCGCACAGCGGCAACTTGAGTGTGGAGGGGCTCCACCGTTCGAGGGCTTGGGGCTGCTTTGCAGCCCATCGCAGGCTGTCGCCAGCTCCCATCGAAGATGTGCGAAATCCCTGTGGCAGGCTTGACCTGCGATTGGCCGGCCCTGGTAGCGCGGTGCCATGCAAGGGCTTGGCCCTTGATCGCGGGGCAAGATCACACCTACAGATTGATGATCAGGGCACCAGGGTCCAACGGCCGCTGTTCTGGCGCTGGGCTGGCTCCACCGGGCCATCGTGCTGGGTGTAGAGGAACATCCCCGACCGGTCCGTGAGGCACTTGAGCGTCAGGGTATAGGTGGCACTACCGTCTGGATGCCGTTCGGTCATGTCGATTTCACCCAGACCACGCTGGATGTTCCTGTATTCGTACTTGCCTTCCATTTTGATATCGGTACCCAACACCTCCAGCGTATAGCGTTCACGCCCGAAATCGACCTTCACCATACGACCGGCATTGGGATTGCTGGGGTGATACAGCGGGTCGCTCAGGTTGATCATCTGTCGCTGGTTCAAGTCCAAAGGCACGTCACAGCTGGAAGCCATTGCTACGGCCGGAGCGACCAGGGCAAACAACACACACAGACTTTTGCGATACATAGGGACATCTCCTTGAAATGTCCTCCCCATGTTAAGGATCCGTATCGCATGGTCTGTAGGAAAAGCTGCAAGTCTCGCCGCCCCTTACCTCACGCATGCACACTGTGCTGGCAAGCATCCGCCTCGATGGGCATCTCGTCGATGGCATGGATCATCCCACTTTCCAGCGCTTCCTTGGCACCGAGGATGCGCGGATAGGCCATCAGATAGCGCGGCACGTCCAACACCTCGGAGGCCCCTTCGGTGCGCTCGGCCACTATCTGGGCATACAGGCGCAGGTCGTAGTCCAGGCTCATCGCATATTCGGCCATGCGTGAATGGTCCACCGAGCCGTGCAAGGTCCAGTGGAACGGGTGGAACAAGAATTTGCTCAACGCGCAGGCCGTACGGTGCTCGCCCGCCAGGAACAGGATATTGCCCATGGACTCCACCGTGCCCAGGTTATGGGTATGCACCTGTACCGGCAGCGAGCGCAGGAAGTTGTACAGGGTGAACCCGTAGCTGCACTCCCCGCCCATGGTGGCGATATTGATCTGCAAGACCTCGGCACCCTGTTGCAGGGCCCGGGCGCTGGTGCTGATCAGGTTGCCGCAGGTGGACGAGTTGATCGGCCCGGTGAAGTGAATGATGTGTCTGGCCATGCTTGCCTCCAAGGTTGGCGGAAATCATTCCAGTGAAACGTCAATCGGATTGCTCGACGGCGTCCGGTGGCGCGCCGTTGCCGTTCTTGTCCTTTTCGCCCATGCGCTGGTACTCCTTGCGCAAGGCATGCAGCTCGGCTGAATCCATGTCCTCCAGGGCCAACAGTGCTTTGTGTGCCTTGCGCGTGGTGCGCAGCAGCTCGTCGATCTTGATGTGCAGCACGTCGTTGTCGCGGTTCTGGGTGTTCTGGATCAGGAACACCATCAGGAAGGTGATGATGGTGGTCGAGGTGTTGATCACCAGTTGCCAGGTGTCGTTGAAGTCGAACAACGGCCCGCTCACGGCCCAGGCCACGATCAGCAACAGGGCGATGGCGAAGGTCAGCGGTCGGCCAGCCCATTTGGCCAGCCAGTGGGCGAAACGGTCGAATTTCATGCCGGCAGTCCTCCTCAGCCACCCGGCATCAGCCCGGCAGCTTGTCCTCGCCAGGCAAGCCTTGCAGGTCAGGGTCGTCGGGCAGGACCTCTGGGTCATCCTCGGGCTTCTCACTGGCCTGCGGTTGCGCGTTCAGTTCTTCGAAATCGGTGTCGGTGTTCATGGTTCGGTTCCTCTGCCAATGCCAGGCGGGCCAAATCCTCCCCTGGCATGCGGTGGAATCGCCGGCGGCGGCAAAGTTCAAAAACGATGCCCCGCTCCACTCGTCAAACTTCCTGAACCCTCACCGCCTGCGTCGAGTCGCAATTCAAGGACAGACCTGCAACCCATCACGAACGAAGGACGGCAACGTGAGTGATATCCGTATAGGCATTTCCGGTTGGCGCTATGGCCCCTGGCGCAAGGATTTCTACCCCAAGGGGCTGCGCCAGGACGACGAACTGGCGTTCGCCTCGCGGGCGGTCAACAGCATCGAGATCAATGGCTCGTTCTATGCCCTGCAGACGCCGCAGCGCTATTGCCAGTGGCGCGACGCAACGCCGGACGACTTCGTGTTCTCGGTCAAGGCGCCGCGCTACATCACCCATGTGAGAAGGCTCAAGGACATCGAGGAGCCCCTGGCCAACTTCTTCGCCTCCGGCCCGTTGCAGCTGGGCCACAAGCTGGGCCCGGTGCTCTGGCAGTTCCCGCCCAGCATGAAGTTCGACGCGGCACGTTTCGCCGACTTTCTCGAACGCCTACCCCATGACCGTGTCACTGCCCGGGCCTTGGCCGAGCACTGTGCCGAACGCCTACGGGGCAACGGCGGCACCGATATCGACGGCAACGCGCCTTTGCGCCATGCCGTGGAGATCCGCCACGAGAGCTTCCGGTGTGCCGAATTCGTCGAGCTGCTGCGCAAGCACAAGGTCGCGCTGGTGGTGGCCGACAGCGCCGGCAAGTGGCCCTATGTGGAGGATGTCACCGCCGACTTCATCTACATGCGCCTGCATGGCGACGTCGAGCTCTACAGCAGCGGCTACACCGCCCGCGCCCTGCGCCGCTGGAAGGAACGCATTCTGGCCTGGAGCCAGGGCGGCCAACCCGACGACGCCGAACTGATCGTCCAGCGTGCGCCGCACGAGCGCGCCTCGCGGGACGTCTACTGCTACTTCGACAATGACCAGAAAGTCCACGCACCCTACGATGCCCGTCGCCTGCTGGAAAAACTGAACCTCGCCGGCGAGCTGGTCACCGAGCCTGGGGTGGAACCGGAGGTCGAATTGTGAACAAGACCATGCCAGCTCCCCGATGCATCATCGACAAGATCACTGCGGTGCACCGTCTGAATGTGCTGACGATCAACGTGCACAAGGGCTTCACCCTGTTCAACCGGCGCTTCATCCTGCCCGAGCTGCGCGAGGCGGTTCGGGCCACCGGCGCGGACCTGGTGTTCCTCCAGGAGGTTCATGGCAGCCACCAGATGCACGCGCAGCGTCATCCGGCCTGGCCACAGACGCCGCAGTACGAGTTCCTCGCCGACACCATGTGGCCACAGTTCGCCTACGGTCGCAACGCGGTCTACCCCCACGGCGACCATGGCAATGCCCTGCTCTCGAAATTCCCTATCGCCGAATACCACAACCTCGATGTCTCGATTGCCGGCAACGAACAACGCGGCCTGCTGCATTGCCGCCTGGAAGTGCCAGGCCACGACCAGTTGCATGCGGTGTGCGTGCACCTGGGCCTACGTGAAGCGCACCGCCAGGCCCAGGTCCGCTTGCTACTGGAACTGCTCGACAGCCTGCCGACCGATGCTCCGGTCATTGTCGCCGGCGATTTCAATGACTGGCGGCTCAAGGCCGACGCGGTGCTGTCCGAGCGCCTGGTCGAGGCCTTCGGCGAACGCCTGGGCACACCGGCGCGCAGCTTTCCGGCGCGCCTGCCCTTGCTGCGCCTGGACCGCATCTACCTGCGCAACGCCATGCCCGGCAGGGTCCAGGTGCTGTCCAAATACCCGTGGTCGCACCTGTCCGACCATGCACCGCTGGCGGCGGAGATCAGCCTATGAACCGGCCTTGGGTGGAAGGCAACCATGTGCAGTTGCTGATCAATGGCGAGCAGTACTACCCACGCGTGTTCGAGGCCATGGCCCGGGCACGTGAAGAGATCCTGCTCGAGACCTTCATCATCTACGACGACAAGGTCGGCCAGCAGCTGCAACAGGTACTGATCGATGCAGCCCGGCGTGGCGTGCGGGTCGAAGTGGCCGCCGACGGCTACGGTACCGCCGACCTGCCGGATGCCTTCATTTCGGCCATGACCGAAGCCGGGATCCGCTTCCACGCCTTCGATCCACAGCCGCGCCTGGTGGGCATGCGCACCAACCTGTTCCGGCGCTTGCACCGCAAGATCGTGGTGATCGACGGCGAGCTCGCGTTCATTGGCGGCATCAACTACAGCGCCGACCACCTGGGCGACTTCGGCCCCATGGCCAAGCAGGACTATGCCGTGGAGGTACGCGGGCCGGTGGTGGCCCAGGTGCACGCCACCAGCCGCCGGCTGCTGGCGCCGGTGCTGGAGCCGCCCAGCCAGGTGCGCCCGGTGACCGAGCCCAGCGGCTCGGCCTGCGCGGTGCTGGTGGAGCGTGACAACGGCCGCCACCGCAACGACATCGAAGCCTACTACCTGGAAGGTTTTCGCCTGGCCCGTCAGCGCATCGTGGTGGCCAACGCCTACTTCTTCCCCGGTTACCGCCTGATGCGCGAACTGCGCAACGCCGCGCGCCGGGGCGTGGAGGTGGTGCTGATCCTCCAGGGGCAGCCGGACATGCGCTGGGTCCGGGCTCTGTCGCGGCTGCTGTACAACTACCTGCTGCGCGATGGCGTGCGCATCCATGAGTACTGCCAACGCCCGCTGCACGGCAAGGTCGCATTGGTGGACGACCAATGGGCCACGGTCGGCTCGAGCAACCTCGACCCCTTGAGCCTGTCGTTCAACCTGGAAGCCAACCTGCTGATCCGCGACCGCGCTTTCAACCAGACGCTGTACCAGCACCTGAACGAACTGGCCAACGAACACTGCAAGGCCGTCACCCTGGAGCGCATGGTGCGAGGCTATTGGTGGCGGGCGCCGCTGATCTTCCTGTGCTTCCACGTGATTCGCCACTTCCCGCGGATCGCTGGCTGGTTCCCCGCCCACCGCCAGGTCCTGCAGTCGCTGTGCCCCGGCGAACAGGAGACCCAGGCCTATCACGAGGGCAAGACCTGATGGAGCACACACCTTGGCGCACCTGGGGCAAACGCCTGATGACCCTGTTGTTCCTGGTGCTGATCCCGACCTTGCTGTACCTGCTGGCGCGCAACCTGGACTGGAACGAGGTGCGCCAGTCGTTGCTGGCCTACAAGCCCGGTACCCTGGCCATCGGCCTGGTGCTGGCGTTCGCCAGCTACCTGACCTTCGCCAGCTACGACCTGCTCGGCCGCGCCTATACCGGCCACCACCTGCCGGCTCGCCAGGTACTGCCGGTTGCGTTCGTGTGCTACGCCTTCAACCTCAATTTCACCACCTGGGTGGGCGGTGTGGCCTTGCGCTACCGGCTGTACGGACGCCTGGGCCTGGATACACCGACCATCACCCGTATCCTCACCCTGGGCCTTCTGACCAACTGGGTAGGCTATATGCTGCTGGCGGGAACGGTGTTCGCCCTGGGCCTGGTCGAGATGCCCAACAACTGGGCGGTGGGCGCCACTGGCCTGCGCTTGATCGGTGTGCTGCTGCTGGCGCTCGCCCTGGGCTACCTACTGGCCTGCGCCTTCGCCAAGCGTCGCACCTGGAGCCTGCGGGGACACGAGCTCACCCTGCCCTCGCTGCGCCTGGCGCTGTGCCAGGTGGCCCTGGGCGCGGCCAACTGGGCATTGATGGCAGCACTGATCCACTGGCTGCTGCCCCATGAGCTGTTCTACCCGTCGATCCTCGGCATTCTGCTGATCAGTTGCGTGGCCGGTGTGGTGGCGCATATTCCCGCCGGGCTCGGCGTGCTCGAGGCGGTGTTCCTCGCCCTGCTCCACGGCCAGATCGGCCAGGGCAGCCTGGTGGCCGCGCTGTTGGGCTACCGTACCCTGTACTACCTGATTCCCTTGCTGCTGGCGCTGCTGGTGTACCTGGTTCTGGAGAAACGTGCCAGGGCCATGCGCCGGCGTGGCAAGGCCGCAATGCGCAAGACCTGACGAAGGCCGCCACGGCCGGGAGGTGTCCGATGCGTTTTTCCATCCTGCTGTTGTTGCTCGGCAGCCTGGCCAGTACCCAGGCGCTGGCCGAGGCCTGCGAAGTGCTCACCCGCTCCTCCAGCGACGCGGTCAAGCCCGTGGAGCGGCGGACCTGCTACAGCTACGGCAACATGCCCGCCGAGGCCATCGCCTGGTCGTGCAGCAACGAAAGCAAGGACATGATCAGCACGCAGAAACACAAGGTAGCCCGCTGCGCCGATGGCAGCGTCGGCAGTTGCATCGCGCCGCTGACCCAGGAGTCGCTCGCCAACCCCAATGCCGCCGGCCGCGACGAACCTTCGACCAAGCCCGCCGTGCCCAAGGATGCGCGGGTGATCACGTACTACTACGACACCCCAAGCCTGGCCCAGGCACGTGCCGACTGCGAACGCAAGGATGGCATCTGGCAGACGCACTGACCGCCGGTCGCAGCTTAGGAACGTCGGCATCCGGCTGGGCTCCCCCGTAGTAGACGCGTTGTTTTTCACTGCCAAGGAGAGAACCACCATGCCACGTGGAGACAAAGACAAGTACACCGACAAGCAGAAACGCAAGGCCGAGCACATCGAGGAGAGCTACGAGGCCAAGGGCGTGTCCAAGGACGAAGCCGAGTCCCGCGCCTGGGCCACGGTCAACAAACAGTCCGGCGGTGGCGAGCGCAAAGGTGGCTCGGGGCAGAAGAAGAGCCCCCAGGCCAAGGAAAAGGCTCGCGAATCTTCGGCCAAGCGCGCCGCCGCCACCCGCCGCGGCGTGCCCCGGCCAGGGCAACGGCTGGAGGACATGACCAAGACCGAACTGCTGGACCGCGCGCGCAAGCGCAATATCTCCGGGCGCTCGACCATGCGCAAAGGCGAGCTGATCGAGGCGCTGCGCAAGGCGGCTTGAGCACTCTATGGATTCACTCCGCTCGCTTCGTGGGAGATCACCCAGCCCTTGCGGGCGGCGCTGTCGCGCAGAGAACAAGCGGCCAATGCTGCCCCTGTGGGAGCGGCGGTGCGGCGGTCCTACTTGTCCCGCGATCAAGGGCGAAGCCCTTGCCAGGCGACGGTGATATCGGGCCCGGCCTAATCGCGGGACAAGCCCGCTCCCACAGGTACTACACCACCTGTCTCAAGGCGAAATCGGATCGCTCGCCGGGAAGGTTTCGTCCAGCGCATTGTCCACATTACTCTCCTTGGGCTGCACCATCTCGGCGCAATTGCAGCCGGCCATGCGGCACGGCTCGCCGTTGCGGTGGCCAGTGGCGCAGGCTTCGCAGCAGTAGGCCTTGTCATCCTGCAGCACGGCATTGGCGTCGACAGTGCAGGCACAGTGGTTACAGGCACAACGTTGCTCGGTCATGGTCAGCTCCTTCGTTCATCGTCATCGGGGTCGACCGGCGACACCTCGTCGGTCCACGGCTCGCCATCGAGCGGCGCGGAGCGAGCCAGCTCGGCTTCATCGAGGCCGATGCCACCGCCGATCTCGCGCTCCTCGACACGGCGCAGTGTCTTGTCCGCCGGGCCGCCCGCGCCACCGGGTTCATGGGGGTCGCGGGCACCGGTCTGGTCATAGAGGGTGTCCGGGCTCAGGTCATCGAGGGTGACGTTGTCTTCGTGCAGGCTGTCGCTCAAGGCTTCGCCGCCACTCATGCCACTTTCTGCCACCCGCCGAGGGGGGTACTCCTGGGCCACTTCCTGGGCTGGGCGTTCATCACCGGCGCGGCCCTCGCGCTCGTCTTGACGCTCGCTGAAGTCCACTTCATGCACGCTGCCCATACGGTCCTCGGTATCGTCGATGTCGACCTGGGGCCTGGTTTTCGGGTCGTCTGGCTGGGGCATCACGGCTCTCCGTCAGGTGGGTTCATGCGGTCGACTCCCACGGCTGGGCAATGATTCAGAGTTTCTGCCCGATGGCGCCCGCAGGCGGAAATTTTGAACTCTGCCCGGTGCGGCTCCCTCCCACCTCTAGAGACCCGCGTACCGTCCCGGAGCCCGTCATGGCCAAGCCCCTGCAGGAGTACCAGCGCAAACGCGACTTCAACGCCACGCCCGAACCGTCCGGCACGCGCCGGCGAGGCCAGGCCGCCCATGCGCTGCAGTACTGCATCCAGAAACACGACGCCAGCCACCTGCATTACGATTTCCGCCTGGAGCTCGATGGCACCCTCAAGAGCTGGGCGATTCCCAAGGGCCCTTCCCTGGACCCGAAGGTCCGGCGCCTGGCCGTGCACGTCGAGGACCACCCGCTGGACTACGCCGACTTCGAAGGCCACATCCCCGAAGGGCATTACGGTGCAGGCGATGTGATCGTCTGGGACCGTGGTATCTGGGAGCCCGAAGGCGACCCCCATGCCGGCTACGCCAAGGGCAAGCTGCGCTTTCGCCTGCAGGGCGAAAAGCTCTCCGGAACCTGGAACCTGTTCCGCACCCACCTGGCCGGCAAGAAGGAGCAGTGGATGCTGGTCAAGTCCCAGGACAGTGAGGCGCGTAGCGAGGCCGAGTACAGCATCGTCCAGGCCCAACCCGACAGCGTGCTCAGCGAGCGGACCCTGGTGCCGCGCCGGGCCAAGGCCAGCGCCAAGCCGGCCAAGCGCCCCGCCGCCCGTCCACGTGCCAGCGCCGGGAAGAAAGCCGAACTGCCCGAACACCTGCAGCCGCAGCTGGCCACGCTGGTCGACTCGCCCCCGGCCGGGGACTGGCGCTATGAGGTCAAGTTCGACGGCTACCGCATCCTCGCCCGTATCGACGGCGAAGACGTACGCCTGTTCACCCGCAACGGCCATGACTGGAGCGAGAAGATGCCTCACCAGGTCCAGGCCCTGCGCGCGCTCAAGCTCGGGTCCGCCTGGCTCGATGGCGAAGTGGTGGTCGCCGGCGAAAACGGCATGGCCGACTTCCAGGCCCTGCAGAACGCCTTCGACACCGCCCATGACGAGCACATCGTCTACTACCTGTTCGACCTGCCCTTCCTCGGCGGGCAGGACCTGCGCCAGGTGCCGCTGCAAGACCGCCGCGAGACATTGCGCCAGCTGCTCGAGGGGCGCGAGTCGGAACAGGTGCGGTTCTCCGCCGACTTCGACCAACCCGTCGATTCGCTGCTCGACAGCGCCTGCCAGCTGCAACTCGAAGGCCTGATCGGCAAGCGCGCCGACAGCCCCTACGTAGGCCGGCGCAGCAGCGACTGGGTCAAGCTCAAGTGCAAGCAGCGCCAGGAGTTCGTGATCGTCGGCTACACCGACCCCAAGGGCAGCCGCAATGGCTTCGGCGCCCTGCTGCTGGCGCTACACGACAACGACAGCGGCCAGTTGCACTATGCCGGCAAGGTCGGCACGGGTTTCAGCGCCACCACCCTGGACAGCATCCATGCGCGGCTGAAACCCCTGGAAGTGCCCGAGCCGGCCCTGGCCAAGCCGCCGACCGGGGCCGAAGCCCGTGGCGTGCATTGGCTCAAGCCGCAACTGCTGGCCGAGGTCGCCTATGCCCAGATGACCCGCGACGGCGTGGTACGCCATTCGGTGTTCCATGGCCTGCGTGACGACAAACCGGCCACCGCCATAGACCTGGAGCGCGCCATGCCCAAGACCCGCTTGTCCACGCCCGGCACCAAGGCCCAGGCCGCCGAGCTCGGCGAGCTGCGCCTGACCCACCCCGATCGGGTGATCGACGCCACCAGCGGCGTGACCAAGCGCCAGGTGGCCGAGTACTACGCCCAGGTCGCCCGCTGGATCCTGCCGCAACTCAAGGACCGCCCGGTCGCCCTGGTGCGCGCGCCGGACGGCCTGGGCGGCGAGCTGTTCTTCCAGAAGAACGCCGGGCAACTGCACATCCCCAAGGTGGTCAGCTACAGCAAGGCCGAGGCCGGCCAGGCGGCGATGGTGCTCAACAACGCCGAAAGCCTGCTGGGCGCGGTGCAGATGAACATGCTCGAGCTGCACACCTGGAACGGCACCGACAAGGACTTCGACAAGCCCGACCGCTTCGTCCTGGACCTGGACCCAGACCCGGCGCTGCCCTGGAAGGCCATGCTCGAGGCCACCCAGTTGACCCTCACCCTGCTCGACGAGCTGGGCCTGAAGGTGTTTCTCAAGACCAGCGGCGGCAAGGGCATCCACATGGTGGTGCCGCTGACCCGGCGGGCCGGGTGGGACGAGGTCAAGGACTTCAGCCATGCCATCGTCAACTACCTGGCCGGGTTGTTCCCCGACCGCCTGAGCGCAGTGTCCGGCCCGAAGAACCGGGTCGGGCGGATCTTCATCGACTACCTGCGCAACGGCAAGGGGGCTACAACGGTCAGCGCCTATTCGTTGCGCGCCCGCGAAGGGCTGCCGGTCTCGGTACCGATCTGGCGCGAGGAACTGACCCAGCTCAAGGGTGCCAACCAATGGCATATCGGCAACCTGGCCGAGCGGCTGGCCGAGGTGGAAGACCCATGGGCCGACCTTGCCAAGACCCGCCAGTCGATCACCGCACGCATGCGCAAGCAGATGGGGATGAGTTGATGGGGTTCATGATCGACCTGTTGCAATGGCCGGCCATGCTGCTGACGGTGCTGGCGGCCTGGTGCATCGGCTCACGTCAGCCGCGCAGACGCCGCGCTGGCTTCTGCTGCTTCATCAGCAGCAATGTGCTGTGGGTGGTCTGGGGCTGGCAGGTCCAGGCCTGGGCCTTGATCATCCTGCAGTTCTGCCTGTGTGCGATGAACCTGCGTGGTTTCAAGAAGAACACCCCGGCGCAACCGAGCCCATGAGCGATGGCTTGGTTGCAAGATCCGTGTAGGAGCGGCCTTGTGCCGCGAACCGGATGCAGAGCAGCCCCAGTGATCTTGCTCCTTCACTCAGCCCCTGGGGCCGCTTTGCGGCCCTTTCGCGGCGCGAGGCCGCTCCTACCGAGCCCGCGCTAACCGCCCGATGCCTTGCGCGGACGTTTGGTCGGCTTCTTCTGCGGTGCCGCTTTCTTGCCGCCTAGGCTGCGCTTGAGCAGTTCGGTGAGGTCGATGATATCGGCGCCTTTCTCCGTGGCACCTTCGCTTTTCTCGACCACACTGATCTTGCCCTTGCTGGCCTTTTCCTCGACCAGGTCGAGAATCGTCTGGCGGAAGGCGTCGTGGTAGTCCTCTGGCGTCCAGGGCCCGCTCATGTCCTCGACCAGGCGCTTGGCCATGTCCAGCTCGCGCTTGTCCACCTTGGCGTCGGTCACGCTCTTGTCCAGCTCCAGGGTTTCGAGCCCACGCACTTCCTCGGGCCAGCGCAGGGTGATCATCACCAGGGCGTCGTCCAACGGGCGCAGCAGCGCCAGGTGCTGGCGGGTATGCAATACCACCGTCGCCAGGGCCACCTTGCCGGTGCTCTGCAGCGTCTCGCGCAGCAACGCATAGACCTTGCCGCCGCGCCGATCCGGGCTCAGGTAGTACGGGGTGTCGAAATGCTGCAAAGGGATGTCGGTGGCCTCGACGAAGGAGAAGATATCGATGGTCTGGGTCGCCTCCGGGCGGGCGTTGCGGATCTCCTCCTCGCTGATGATCACGTAGTGCCCTTTCTCGTATTCCACGCCCTTGACGATGTTTTCCTTGTCGATTTCCTTGCCGGTGACCTTGTTCACCCGCTTGTAGCCCACCGGCTCCATGCTGCGCTTGTCGAGCCAGTCGAAATCTACACGCTCGGTGCGCACGGCCGTGTTGAGGCTCACGGGGATGTGCACCAGACCGAAACTGATCGCGCCTTTCCAGATTGCCCGGGCCATGGCTTGCTCCTACCATTCGTGCATTGAAGGCCCCCTGCCCTAAGGCAGCGGATTGCCACCGGTGACACCGAACACCTCGCCGGTGATATAGCTGGACTCCTGGGACGCCAGCAGCACGTACAGCGGTGCACACTCGGCCGGCTGTCCCGGGCGCTTCATCGGCGACTGCGAGCCGAACTCGGGAATCTTCTCCGGCGGCTGGCCGCCGCTGGGCTGCAGCACCGTCCAGATCGGCCCCGGGGCTACGGCGTTGACGCGGATGCCGCGCTCGACCACCTGCTTGGCCAGCGCCTTGGTGAAGGCGACGATGGCGGCCTTGGTGGTGGCATAGTCGAGCAGCGTCGCCGAAGGCTGGTAGGACTGGATGGACGCGGTGTTGATGATGGTCGCACCGGCCGGCATCAGCGGTACGGCCGCCTGGCACAGCCAGAACAGCGCATAGACGTTGGTCTTGAGGGTATGGTCGAACTGCTCGTGGCTGATCTGGCCGATGTCCTTGCGCGCCTCTTGCTTGCCGGCCACGTTGACCAGGATGTCCAGGCCGCCGAGTTGCTCATGGGCCTGGTCGACCAGCTCCTTGCAGAACACTTCGTCCTTCAGGTCGCCGGGAATGGCAATCGCCTGGCGCCCTTCGGCCTCGATCAGCTTGATCACCTCACGGGCATCGGCCTGCTCCATGGGCATATAGTTGAGCGCGATGTCGGCCCCCTCGCGGGCGAAGGCGATGGCCACGGCACGGCCTATTCCCGAGTCGGCGCCGGTGATCAGCGCCTTGCGCCCGGCCAGGCGGCCAAAGCCCTTGTAGCTGTCTTCGCCATGGTCGGGCTTGGGCTGCATGTTCGCATCGAGGCCCGGTGGCGCCTGGGTCTGGTCGGGAAACGGCGGGTGTGGATACTGGGTCAGCGGGTTCTGCATGCTGAACTGGTCACGGGGTTTGTTGGACATGGCGTGCCTCCTTGACTTGGCATTTCTACGAACGGCTCGGCCCACGAGGGGCACCTAAGCGTTCGAGATCGCCTGGCAAACGAAGGTTTGCCCGGCCCGCCGGGCTTGCCGACGGGTGGTCGGTGAAGGCCGGCTGAACCATTGGCCTTGGCCGGGCGTCCATCGCAAAAGGCCCGAACGAGGCGCACCCGATGCAAGACGATCCCATCCAGGATGTCCTGGACTACCTCAAAGCCCATGACCTGGTCCTGACCACGGCCGAGTCCTGCACCGCCGGGCGCATGGTCGCCCTGCTGGCTGAGCACCCAGGGCTTGGCGAGACGTTGGAGAGCGGCTACGTGGTGTACTCGCCCAAGGCCAAGCAGCGCCTGCTGGGGGTCAGCTCGGCGACCATCGAGCGCTATGGGCTGACCAGCGAAGCAGTCGCCTGGGAAATGGCCCTCGGCGCGCTCAAGGACAGCACCGCCAATGTGGCCATCGCCACCACCGGCGTGGCCGGCCCGGACGGCACCGACGGCGTCGCCCCGGGCACCTTGTGCTTCGCCTGGGCCTTCGATGGCGAACCGATCGCGGTCTTCACCCGCAGCCAGCGCTTCTTCGGCGATCGCGCCGAGGTATTGCGCCAGGCCGCGCTGTACGGACTGACCCGCCTGCGTCACTACCACGAGCGCTGGCTGCGTGGTGAGCGGGCCTGAAGGAGCGCTACCCATGACCGACGATGAACAGCTGTCGCGAAACCAGCCGGTGCAGGAAGACATGCCCATGCAACGTCGGGTCTGGCGTTTCGAGCGGGTGGGCTGGTACATGCTCGTGCTGCTGGTATTGCTGGCCTTGGCAGGGCTATTCGGCAATGGCCCGCTCAGCCGTAGCGAGGTGACCAGCGCCGACGGCCGGGTCAAGGTCGAGTACCAGCGCTTCAACCGCGCCGGCGCCATGGACAGCATGCGCATCAGCGTGCGTGGCAGCGGCGATGGGCCGGTGACGGTGATACTCGGCGGCTCGCTGTTCAGCGAGGCCAGCATCGAGACGATGCAGCCCCAGCCGCTGGCATCGCTGTCCCAGGGCCGGGCCTTGCAGCTGCAGCTGGGCACCGGCGGCGATGGCCAGGCCACGCTCTACCTGACACTGCGAGCCGATGCGCCCGGCCCGCTCGAAGGCGTGGTACGTGCAGGCCCGAACAGCGCAGTGCGTTTTTCCAGCTTCGTCTACCCCTAGGAGCCGACATGGATTCAATCCTTCGCGCCGCAGCCATGTACGTCGCCCTGATGCTGTTGTTCCGCATCGCTGGCCGGCGTTCGCTGGGCGATCTGACCACCTTCGACTTCGTGTTGCTGATGATCATCGGCGAAGCGACCCAGCAAGCCTTGCTGGGCGAGGACTTCTCGTTCGTCAACGCCATGCTGGTGATCGCCACGCTGATCGTGCTGGACGTGGGGCTGTCGTTGGCCAAGCTGAAGTCCCAGCGCCTGGCGCGACTGCTGGACGGCCATGCAACGCTGGTGGTGGAACATGGGCGATTCCTGCATGGGCGTATGCGCAAGGCGCGCCTGACCGAGGACGATATCCTAGAGTCGGCGCGCGACAGCCAAGGGGTCGAGACGGTGGAGCAGATCCGCTATGCGATCGTGGAGCGCAACGGCAAGATCTCGATCATCAAGGAAGCGTGACCCCGCGATGGGGGCGACTCAACCCTTGCTGTGCTCCGATGATGTAGGCCCGGTGCCAGGCTTGATGCCCCGGGGGCCGAACAGGCCCCAGATGACCAGCCCGATCACCGGGAAGATCACCAGCAGCAAGGCCCAGAGGATCTTGGTGCTGTCACGTTTGTCACTGCGGAACACACTGACGATGGCCCATAGGTCCAGCAACAGGATGATTGCCGCGACCGCTATCCAGAAGTAGATCATCAAGTCGCCCATGGCGGGTACCTCCTCGAATACGAATGGGTTCAGGCTTGCCCTTGGGCCAAAACAGGCAACGGCTCGCTGCCGCGCCCTTGGGCCAGCACCTGCTCGATTACCGCGCGCAACGCCTGGCGTGCGTCGAGTCCGGCGCCGCGGGCCTGCGCCAGGCAGTCGAGCTGGTGGTCGGCGCTGGTGCCCTCGCGCAGGATGCGCTGAGCCTGGATGAAGGCGCGTTCGGCATCCACCGTGGTGGCCGGGTACCGGCCCTGCAGCTGCGCCAGCCAGCCTTCGGCGGTGACCGGCGCCTGTTCGTGAACACCGATGTATTGCCCATGCCGGCCATGGCGCTTGGCGCGCCAGTAGTTCTCCTGGGTGATCCAGCGCATCTCCCGGGTGATCGGGTCCGGGGCATGGCGCTGGGCCAGGCAGCTTTCCACCAGGTGGCGGAACAGCCCGGCGATGCACAGCACGTCCTCCAGGCGCGGGCAGGCATCGCAGATGCGCAATTCCACGGTAGGGAAGCGTCGGGACGGGCGGATCGCCCACCAGAAGTCGCCCTCCTTGGCCAACGCCCCTGTACGCTCCAGCAACGCTCGGTAACGCTCGTAGGCCCCCCAGTCGGCCAATGGCTCAGGCAGTTCCATGTGCGGCCACTCGGCACAGATCACCCGCCGGTAGCTCATGTAGCCGGTGCAGTGTCCGCCCCAGAACGGCGACGACGTGCTCAACAGCAGGAACAACGGCAGCCAGTACAGCACCTGGTTGATCAATTGGATGCGATCGCACCCCGGCGGTACACCGACGTGGACATGCAAGCCGGACAACAGGCTGCGCCGGGCCACGTGCTGGTAGTCGTCGAACACCTGGCGGTAGTGCGGCGTGGTCCTGGCCCGTTGGCGCAGCCATTGGGCACTGGGGTGGCTGGCGGCGCAATACAGGCCGACGCCTTCCTGGGCCAGCGCTTCGCCCAGGCGCTGGCGACTGCCCGCCAGGAACTGGCGCGCCTCGTGCAGGTTGCCGAACACCGGCGAGGCGACTTCGATCTGGCTGCGAAACATCTCCTCGGCGAAATACGGGCCCATGATCTCCCGGCAACGTCGAGCTACCCCCAGGGAAGGCGTGGCCAACACCCGGCCACTGGCAAGGTCCACCAGCAAGTATTCTTCCTCGATGCCGAAGGTGCAGGGCCGGTACATGGCCGTCACGCGTTACGGGTGACGGTCAACGCCACCGCAGCGATGCGCTCGACCCGCTCATAGCCCGGCTCGAGCAGCTGTTCGCCGAACACGTCCGGGTCCACTTCGCGGTACACCCAGCTCCACTGCGGCCCGGCCAGGCGCAGGCGAATGGCCTCGAGCAGCGCGTCCCGGCCCTCGACGATCGCGACGCCCGTGTACAACAGCAGCGAGCCGCCTGGGCTCAGGCGTTCGCGCGCCTGCTCGATGATGCGCAAGGACAGTTCGGCACCCAGCGCTCCACCTCCATGACGGTAGACCCGCTCGCTGGCATCGAGCATGTATGGCGGGTTGGCGACGATCAGGTCGAAGGTGCCGGTGATGCTATCGAGCAGATCGCTCGGCTCCACCGACAGATTGCCCACCCCGGCCAGGGCGGCGTTGATGGCGGTGTAGCGCAAGGCCAGCGGGTTGATGTCCACCGCACTGACCTGGGCATGCTGGGCGGCACGGGCGATCAGCAGTGCGCCGACACCGCTGCCGCACCCGATGTCCACGGCATGCTGGACGCGGTTAGGGCTGCGCTGCAGGTGGTCATGGATCACCTGGGCGAAACGGTAGCTGTCCGGGCCGAAGAACACGGCGTCGCTGGCATCGGTGGGAAACGCCGAATGCACCAGCAACAGGTCGTCCAGGCTCGACCAGCGCACCGTGCTGCGCAGCAAGTCGCCCTCCTCGACCAACACCTGCGCCGCGGCCAGCTGCGCAAGCTCGTCGGCCGAGATCAGCGAAGGTACGAACGGCCGGCTCCAGCCGAACACATCACGCAGCGTACGCGCCCGGTCGGTGCCCTCGCGGGCGTTGTTGCGGGCATGGGTCGCCGGCGTCACGCAGGTGAAACGATAACCATCGGCGTGCAGGCGCCGGCCCAGTTGCAGCAGGGCCTCGTCGGCCTGGATCTGTTCTTCGTCGAGCAGCATCAGCGGGGTTCCTCCTGGGCAAGCCCGGTGGCCTGGATATAGGCGCGGGTTGCGCGCAGGCCTTCCGGCAGGGCGTGGCCGTTGCCGGCCATGCGTTCGATCAGCACGGGCACCGGTGCGCGCTCGCCGTCTGTGTGGTCCGGCTCGACATCCAATTGCCAGCTACCAGGCGCCACCCGCGGTTGCTTGGGTGCCTCCCAGCCATTAGCGATCCAGTCGTGCCAGAGCTGCTTCTCGTAGGCGCTGAATACGCCGAACATGGCGGCGGCCGGGCCCTCGATCAGCTTCCACAGACGACTGCGCGCCGGATCTTCGCCCCGGCGCACCCAGCCCTGGCTCTGCAGGGCCTTGAGAAAGCCCGGCATGGCGTCCGTCTCGGACAACCAGTCGTTGACGGTGCGCCCCTGCAGGCGGCAGTGGTCCGAATGCATCATCTGGCCGAAGGCACGCTTGCGCTCCAAGGCCGCGAGCAGTTCGCCCTCGAGGTCGAAGCTGGCGATCAGGCGTGGGGTGTCGGTGCCCAGGTCGTTTAGCCGGTAGCCGCGCCGTACCCGCTGGTAGAACCCTTCGCCATCGTCTGCCGGCCAAAGCTGGCGCAGCGCTTGGATAGCCTTGTGGGCATGGCCACTGGCGGCGTTGTCGATGGTCACATGCAGCTGGAAGTAGTGGCCATCGATGCCCAGCTCGGCCAGTTCATAGGTGGTGATCAACAGGTGCAACGGCGGTTGCTCGTAGCCTAGGTTGTAACCGATCACCTCGGGCAGGAACGCGTCGGTGTTCTGCCCGAGGGCCAACTGCACGGCCCCTTGCAGGTAGCGCTCCGGCGCCAGGGGCAAGGGTTCCAGGCAGCCCAGGCGGCTGAGCAGGCGCTGGTAGATCAGCACATGGTTGCAGCGCGGGTCGCCATCGCCCAGTTCTTCCAGGTAGGTGCGGATCAGCCCGTGGTAGCGCGGGTCGGGCCATTGGGGCAACAAGCCCTGCAGCCAAGCGCCATCCACCGCCTTGGTCGGTGCCACCTGCTGCAGGAACCACAGGGCCTGGGCGCGGTTGGCGAAATAGCGGCGCGGCGCCCCTTTGCGCCGCGCCTGCAGATAGGCCGCATGGTCACGGGCGACCTTGGCGGCATGCCGCGCGGACCAATCGTCCAGTTGCGCGGGTGAAGTGGGCAGGTCATCGGGCAGCGTGTCAGCCCGGTCCAGTTGTTCGGCGAGCCATCGGGCGCTGTCTTCGCAGCGGCCTTGCAGCAGGGCCTGGTAGCGTCGCTCCAGGCTGTCGTTCGCAGCCAAGGCCGGCGCCACGGGGGCGGCCTTGCGGGTCATGACCGTCATGCCTCACTCCTTGCGCGATCAGTTGTCTTCGGACGGCACCGGTTGCGAATCAGGGGCAGGCGCTGTGGCCGGCGCGTCGGGCTTTTGCATCTGCAGCGAGGGTTTGCTGGGGTCGGCGTCCTTCGCCGGGTGGTCGTCGTCACGGTCGAAACAGCCGCCCAGCAGCGACAGGCTGCCGAGCAGGCAGATCAATGGGGCCATGCGCATGGGAAATCCTCCTGGCAGGAAGTGATCGCAGTGCCAGGGAGCCTGGCACTGCGTTGCCTCACTTACGAGCGGCCGCCCTTGCGGCTCGACTCGCTGGAACGGCCGCCACCGGAGTGCTGCCCGCCTTTACGGCCGGCTTCAGAGGCCTTCTCGCGGTCGTTGGCGAAATTGCCTGGGTTCTTCGATCCACCCTGGCTGCCGGTCCTGCTGTTTTCTTTGTTGGCCATGGTCTGTTACCTCGTGTGGCTTCGGGATGCACGGCAGCTGCCGTACATAGCTTGGGAGTACGGCGATAAAACGGGATTCGCTTTATTCCGGTACCCGCCGGACCGGTGGCATTAAATAAGCGGCCACGGTTTATTTGGCGCGCAAGCTTTGTGCTCAATGGGCCTTGGCCACACCCTGGAGCACTTCGCCGCAGACGTGGTTCTGCCGCGCACTGGCCAAGTTGCCCAGCGAAACGATGCCGACTCGGCCGACAACGGCAGGATGATCGGGGTCGAGCCGGGTTTGAAGGGGGGCGTGGGTTGGCGGATGGATGGTGGAGGCAGGCACCGCCGGCGCGTGGCCGGCGGTATTCGAAGGTCAGGCTTGCAGCAACAGGCTCAGGTCGACACCGGCCTGGCCCATGGGTGGGCACCAGTAGTAGCCACCGGTCAGCGGGCGGCTGAAGCGGTACAGGCCATCGATGATGCCGTCTTCCAGGCCGCTCATGCGCCGCAGCTGCACCTCGAAGGCGTCCAGCGAATGGCCCAGGGCCACGAACGCCAGGCCCGCGCCACGCTCGTCGGCCCAGGCCACGGAGCGACGCACGACGAACGCCTCCGGGGCGAAGCTTTCCTGGGCGGTCCGCTTGACGTGGGCCGACGCAGGGGCGTCGTCGAGCTCTTCGTTGTCGCTCAGGCGGCGGCCGATGATGTTGTCCTGCTCTGCCTGGGGCAGCGACTTGAAGTAGTTCAGGTCGTGCTTCCACAGCTGGAAGGCGGCGAAGCTGGAGCCGGCCAGGCCGGCCTGGTCGCCGGCGACGATGGCCGCCTGCACGGCCGCTTCGTCCCGTGGGTTTTCGGTGCCGTCCTCGTAGCCGCTCAGGTCATGGCCGCCGCGGTGCAGGAAGCCGTCGACGCTGTCCACCAGGCGCAACGCCGGAGCCAGCGCCTGCTCCAGGGCCTGGGCGCGCAGGAACAGATCGCCCCGTTGCTCGCCACGCAGCCACAGCCACAGGGCGTGCTGGGTACTGGGGTTCTCGACCGCTGCATTCAGCTGAGGGAAGGCACGCAGGCCCGGAACCTCGCGGCCCAAGGCCTTGACCAGGGGCGCGCCGACACAGAGGATCAGGCTCTGCCCATCGACCTGGGGCAACAAGGCATCGAGTGCCGCAGGCAGCGCCTCGGCCGACTGCACGGCGAAGAACAGGTGGCGGGCATGGGCAGGAACGGGTGTGGCAAGCAGACCTTGCTGGAACGGCATGTGTGGCTAATCCTCGGGTAGGCGCGTAATGCAAAAGCGGGAATGCTAGAGCCGTGCGGCGCAGCCTTCAAGCGGCAAATCGACTCGGGGCCGGCGCAGCGACCCGCTTCAGCGCATGCACAACTGCAACGTGCCGCGTGTCAGGGAGTGGCTAGACTGCTTTCAACTTGCCAAAGGGATGCCACCATGACCGCGTCACCGTTGCTCACCACTGTCCTGCCCATCGCCCTGGGCATCATCATGCTTGGGCTGGGGCTTTCGCTCACCCTGGCCGACTTCGCCCGGGTGGTGAAATACCCCAAGCCGGTGGTGGTGGGCCTGGCATGCCAGATCCTGCTGCTGCCGCTGGTGTGCTTCCTGATCGCCAACGGCCTGGGCCTGGAGTCGGCCCTCGCGGTTGGCCTGATGCTGCTGGCCGCCTCCCCTGGCGGCACCACGGCCAACCTGTTCAGCCACCTGGCCCATGGCGACGTGGCGCTGAACATCACCCTCACCGCGGTCAATTCGCTGATCGCCATCCTGACCATGCCGCTGCTGGTGAACCTGTCGCTGATGTGGTTCATGGCCTCGGACCAGGCCATCCCCCTGCAATTTGCCAAGGTCATGCAGGTGTTCGCCATCGTCCTGCTGCCGGTGGCCCTGGGCATGCTGGTTCGCCGCTGGGCGCCCGCCTTCGCCAACCGCATGGAGAAACCCATGAAGCTGCTGGCGGCGTTGTTCCTGGCCTTCACCATCATCCTGGCGCTGACCAAGGACTGGCAGACCGTGGTCGAGTATGCACCAGTGGTGGGTGGCGCGGCGCTGCTGTTCAACCTGCTCAGCCTGGGCGTGGGCTACTGGGTGCCAAGAATGCTCGACATTCCGCGCCGGCAGGCAATCGCCATCGGCATGGAGATCGGCATTCACAACGGCACCCTGGCCATTGCCCTGGCCCTGAGCCCTTCACTGCTGAACAACGCGACCATGGCGGTGCCCGCAGCGCTCTACAGCCTGATCATGTTCTTCACCGCTGCGGCATTCGGCTGGTGGGTCAGCCGCGGCCATACGTTGGACGCCACCCAGGCCCGAAGCCCCGCTGCGGGCGACTGAACCGGGCACCTGCGCCCCACGGGCTAAAGTGACAGAACGGGCCTGGAGAACCGTACCAAGCAAAAATGCAGACAGGCACTGCAGATTTGTCGATTGTGCATGGCATATTCGCATGCCAGGATCCTGCGATCCTCCAGCGCACGCCAAACTTCATTTGGAAAATCAATAACAAAGCAGGGAGACCGCGATGAACGCGCACGCTCATTCCGAGGCCCATGTGCTGGCCGAAATCCGCAACCATATCGGCCACCTGACCCTCAATCGCCCCGCCGGCCTCAATGCCCTGACCCTCGACATGGTGCGCAGCCTGCACTGTCATCTCGACCAGTGGGCCAACGACCCGCAGGTATACGCGGTGGTCTTGCGTGGCGAAGGCCCCAAGGGCTTCTGCGCCGGCGGTGACATCCGGTCGCTGCACGACAGCTTCAAGGCCGGCACGAGCCTGCACCGGGATTTCTTCGTCGAAGAGTACGCCCTGGACCTGTGCATCCATCACTACCGCAAACCGGTGATGGTCCTGATGGACGGCTTCACCCTCGGGGGTGGCATGGGCCTGGCCCAGGGCGCCGACCTGCGCGTGGTCACCGAGCGCAGTCGCCTGGGCATGCCGGAAGTGGCCATCGGTTATTTCCCGGATGTCGGCGGCAGCTACTTCCTGTCGCGTGTTCCCGGTGAGCTGGGCACCTACCTGGGCGTCAGCGGCACACAGATCCAGGCCGCAGATGCACTGTATTGCGGCCTGGCCGACTGGTACCTGGCGAGCGACAAACTCGCCGCCCTGGATGCCGGCCTCGACCGCCTGGGCTTCGGCGACCACCCGCTCAAGGACCTGCAAGGCCTGTTGGCCAAGCTCGGCACCCAGGTGCTGGACGATGCCCCCTTGGCCAAGCTGCGCCCGGTGATCGACCACTTCTTCGCCCTGCCCGACCTGCCCAGCATCATCGAACAATTGCGCGCCGTGAGCATCGGCGACAGTCACCAATGGGCCCTGGCTACCGCCGACCAGCTGGAAAGCCGCTCGCCCCTGGCCATGGCGGTTACATTGGAGATGCTGCGTCGCGGGCGCCATCTGGACCTGGAGGCATGCTTCGCCATGGAGCTGCACCTGGACCGCCAGTGGTTCGAATACGGCGACATCATCGAGGGCGTGCGCGCGCTGATCATCGACAAGGACAAGCAGCCACGCTGGAACCCGCCGACCCTCGCCGGCCTCGACCGCCAGCGCGTGGACCAATTCTTCGAAGGCCTGTGAGCCGGGGAGTACACAGATGCAAGACCTGGAACTGAGCGAAGAACAGATCATGATCCGCGACATGGCCCGGGACTTCGCCCGTGGCGAGATCGCACCCAACGCCCAGGCGTGGGAAAAAGCCGCCTGGATCGACGACGGCGTGGTCCGCAAGATGGGCGAGCTGGGCCTGCTCGGCATGGTGGTGCCGGAAGACTTCGGCGGCAGCTACACCGACTACGTGGCCTATGCCCTGGCGGTCGAGGAAATCGCCGCCGGTGACGGCGCCACCGGTGCCTTGATGAGCATCCACAACTCGGTCGGCTGCGGCCCGCTGCTGGCTTATGGCACACCCGAGCAGCAACAGGCCTGGCTGCCGCGCCTGGCCAGCGGCGAGGTGATCGGCTGCTTCTGCCTGACCGAACCCCAGGCCGGCTCCGAAGCCCACAACCTACGCACCCGCGCCGAGCTGGTGGACGGCCACTGGGTGATCAACGGCGCCAAGCAGTTCGTCAGCAACGCCCGCCGCGCAGGGCTGGCCATCGTCTTCGCGGTGACCGACCCTGAGCTTGGCAAGAAAGGCCTCTCGGCGTTTCTGGTGCCCACCGATAACCCCGGTTTCAAGGTCGACCGCAGCGAGCACAAGATGGGTATCCGTGCCTCCGACACCTGCGCGGTGACCCTGGACAACTGCCGCATCCCGGCCGCCAACCTGCTGGGCGAGCGTGGCAAGGGCCTCGCCATCGCCCTGTCCAATCTCGAGGGCGGGCGTATCGGCATCGCCGCGCAGGCCCTGGGTATCGCCCGCGCCGCGTTCGAGGCGGCATTGGCCTATTCCCGCGATCGCGTGCAGTTCGGCAAGCCGATCAATGAACACCAGAGCATCGCCAACCTGCTGGCCGACATGCAGGTGCAGGTCAATGCCGCACGCCTGTTGATCCTCCACGCCGCGCGCCTGCGCAGCGCCGGCAAGCCCTGCCTGTCCGAAGCGTCACAGGCCAAGCTGTTCGCCTCGGAGATGGCCGAGCGGGTGTGCTCGATGGCGATCCAGGTGCATGGTGGCTACGGCTACCTGGAGGACTATCCGGTGGAGCGCTACTACCGCGATGCGCGCATCACGCAGATCTACGAGGGTTCCAGCGAAATCCAGCGCATGTTGATCGCGCGGGAGCTCAAGCAATACGCCCTCTGAGCGACAGGCGATGCACGCCCCTCCTGGGGAAATGGGGCGTGCACGGTACAACGATGATCGGCGCCATAGCATTTATCCATTGAACACACCGCCGAAGGTGCAGTAAGCTCGGACTCATTCACTTGGAGAGCAACATGACCCACAGCATCCGCAACCACGCCAACCACACCGGTCGCACCGCGCGCCCAGTGCTGGCCGTTGCTCGCTGCCAGGCCGTTGCCAGCTTCTATTTTGGGTATTGGTTTAGCCACTAGGCGCCGCTGATACCCACACGGCGCCCACCTTCGAGGGGCCGCCGAACACGAGAATACTCAAACCCCCGGTCGGCTCCCCGCCCCGGGGGTTTTGCTTTTCCAGGCTTTTGAAAAACACCGATTCACATTGAGGACAGATTCATGAACGACATCGCTTATTACTACGCAGACACCTACGCCTGGCGATTTAGCCAATCCCGTTCGGGCCAGCCTGCCGCCTCCGTTCGGTCGCTCCTGGGTGGCAACGCCGTACGCAGTACCACACCGAATATCTGTCGAACACCTCGATAGGGCCGAGCGCGCGGGCCTGAACCCGCCGTCCGCCCAGGGAAACACGCCATGCACTCGTCGAACCTCGCACTGCCCCTGACCCAGCCCCAGGCTGCCAACACCGCCGTCAGCCAACGCCTGCCAAGCCCGCACCTGCTCAAGCAGCAGATGCCACTGGGCAGCGCCCTCGCCCAGCAAGTCCAGCAACATCGCCAGGCCATACGCGCCATTCTCGAAGGCCTCGACCCACGCCTGCTGGTGGTGGTCGGCCCATGCTCGCTGCACGATCCACGCTCGGCACTCGAATACGCCGACCGCCTGGCGGCCCTCAGCCGCGAAGTGGACGACAAGCTGCTGCTGGTGATGCGTGCCTACGTCGAGAAGCCGCGCACCACGGTGGGCTGGAAAGGCCTGGCCTACGACCCGCACCTGGACGGCAGCGATGACATGCACGGCGGTATCGCCCTGTCCCGCGGGCTGATGCTGGGCATGATCGAGCGCGGCCTGCCGGTCGCCACCGAGTTGCTGCAACCGATGGCCGCCGGCTACTTCGACGACCTGCTGGGCTGGGCCGCCATTGGCGCACGTACCACCGAGTCGCAGATCCACCGCGAGATGGTCAGTGGCCTGGAGCTCCCGGTGGGTTTCAAGAACGGCACCGACGGTGGCGTCGGCATCGCCTGCGACGCCATGCGCAGCGCCGCCCACCCGCACCGCCATTTCGGCATGGATGCCCAAGGCCACCCGGCGATCATCGAGACCCTGGGCAACGCCGATACCCACCTGGTCCTGCGGGGCGGGCACCAGGGCCCCAACTACGATGCCGCCAGCATCGCCCAGGCCCGCCAGGGGCTGGCCAAGGCCGGCTTGACCGCCCGCATCATGGTCGATTGCAGCCACGCCAACAGCGGCAAGGACCCGGCCCGCCAGCCAGCGGTGTTCGAGGATGTGCTGGAGCAGCGTGTGCAAGGTGACCGCTCGATCATCGGCATGATGCTCGAGGGCCATTTGTTCGACGGCTGCCAGACGCTGGGCAAGGGCCCGTTGCAATACGGCGTGTCGATCACCGACGGCTGCCTGGGCTGGGACGCCACCGAGGCATTGCTGCGACGCGCGGCCGAGCGTTTGTGAAGCAAGGGCAAGCCTGGCGAGACATACCCCGGACAAGTGCGCTAGGCTTGCCTTTTTCACCCAAGGAGTACCTTCCCATGGCACGTGCCACTGCCCGCCACATCCTGGTCAGCACCGAAGAGAAGTGCAACGAACTCAAGGCGCAGATCGAAGCCGGCGCCGACTTCGCCGAAGTCGCCAAGGCCAACTCCACTTGCCCATCCAGCCGCCAGGGCGGCGACCTGGGCTCGTTCGGCCCGGGCCAGATGGTCAAGGAATTCGACACCGTGGTGTTCAGCGCCCCAGTCAACACCGTGCAAGGCCCGGTCAAGACCCAGTTCGGCTACCACCTGTTGGAAGTGACCAGCCGCCAGGACTGAGCCAGACTTGGCCCTGCCTGCCCGCCTCCCCTCTGTGGGTGCGGGCTTGCCCGGCGATTGCGCCAGCAGGGGCGACACCGTTGCCGCCGCTGGCGCAACCGCGGGGCAAGTCCGCTCCCGTAGGGGCATGCGTCGCTCGATAGCGTGGTGCATCGTCTGGCTCCTCGGCCTGCCCTCGACGGGCCACGCCACACCCAGCCACGCCCTCACCGTCTACGGCCAAACCCCGCGCTATTCCGCCTCCTTCGGCCACTTCGATTACGTCAACCCCGACGCCCCCAAGGGCGGCATCCTACGTCGCTCGGCGCTGGAAATTGGCCAGTTCGACCATATCCTGCCGTACATCGACAAGGGCATCGGCGTCAGCGAAGTCGATGGTTGGCTCTATGCTCCGCTGGCGGTGCGCTCGTTCGACGAGCCCTATACCGTCTATGGCTTGATCGCCCGACGCATGGAGCGCGGCCCCGACGATGCCTGGCTGCGTCTGGAGATCGACCCGCGCGCGCGCTTCGCCGATGGCAAGCCGGTACGCGCCGAAGACGTGCGCTTTACCTTCGAGCTGTTGATGAGCAAGGGCAGCCTGCGCTACCGCACCCAGTTCGCCGATGTCGCCGCCGTGGTGGTCGAAGGCCCACGCACGGTGCGTTTCGACTTCAGGCAACCCCACGGCCGCACCCTGCCCCTGGACTTGGCCAGTCTGCCAGTGCTGCCCGAACATGACTGGCAGCAGCGCGACTTCGCCAATGGCGCAGGCTTCGACAAACCGGTGGGCAGTGGCCCCTATCGCATCGGGCGGATCGACAACGGCCGCAGCATCACCTTCGAGCGCGACCCGACCTGGTGGGCCCGGGACCTGCCCACCAGCCGCGGGCGCTACAATTTCGAACGCATCCGCATCGAGTACTTCGGCGATACCGAGGTCGCCCGCCAGGTCCTGCGTGGTGGTGGCTACGACTACAACCGTGAATTCTCCGCCACCGCGTTCACCCTCGGCTACAACGGCGACGCCCTGGATGACGGGCGCCTGCAGCGGGCGCATCTGGGCCCGGCCAAGCCGCAGACTGCCCAGGGTTTCGTGTTCAACCTGGAACGACCGGTGTTCCAGGACCGCCGCGTGCGCCAGGCCCTGGCCATGCTCTGGGACTTCGAATGGAGCAACCGGCAGATGATGCGCAACCTGTACATCCGCCAGCAGAGCGTGTTCTCCAATACCCCGCTGGCCGCACGCCAATTGCCTGATGCCGCCGAGCTGAAGCTGCTCGAGCCGCTGCGCGACCGGGTGCCGGACGAAGTCTTCACCCAGGTCTTCCAGGCGCCGGTGACCGATGGCTCGGGCATCATCCGCCCCCAGCAGTTGCAGGCCCTGGCCTTGCTGCAAGCGGCCGGCTGGCGGCCACACGAGGACCGCCTGGTGAATGCCATGGGCGAGCCCCTGAGCTTTACCTTCCTCAATGGCCAGTCAGGCCTGGAGCGTCTGTTGTTGCCGTGGAAGCGTAACCTGGCGCAGATCGGCATCGCCCTGAATATTCGCAACGTCGACTCGGCCCAGTACGTCAACCGCCTGATGGCGCGCGACTACGACATGATCGTCACCGGCTACCCGGTCACCCTCTCACCCGGTGCCGAGCTGTACAACTATTTCGGCTCGGCCGCTGCCAAGGACCCTGGCTCGAACAACCTCATGGTGCTGCGCGACCCGGCCGTGGACACGCTGCTCGATGGCCTGGTGCGCGCCGACACCCAGGCCGACATGCTGCACCATGCCCGCGCCCTGGACCGGGTGCTGCAGTGGAACTACTACTGGATCCCCAATTACTACCCGCCGGGCAGCTCCACGGTCTGGTGGAACCGCTTCGGCCTGCCCAAGGTGCAGGCCGCCTATGACGAGGGCCTGGATACCTGGTGGGAAATCAGCCCGACGCCGCTGACCGATGCCCAGATGGCCGAACGCTTGAAGGCCACCCCATGACGGCCTACATCCTGCGCCGCCTGCTGCTGATCATCCCCACGTTGCTGGCGATCCTGCTGGTCAACTTCGCCATCGTCCAGGCGGCCCCCGGCGGGCCGGTGGAGCAGGCGGTGGCGCGCCTGCAGGGTATCGGCGGTGGCGCACCGGGTGCGCGGGCCGAGACAGTGCAGGGCGAGTCCCGCGCGAGCCGTGGGTTGGACCCCAAGCTGATCGAGGCGATCAAACGTCAGTATGGCTTCGACAAGTCCGCCCCCGAGCGCCTGTGGTTGATGCTTGGCCAATATGCCCGCCTGGACTTCGGCCAGAGTTTCTTCCGAGGGGCGAAAGTCACCGACCTGATCTTGGAAAAGCTCCCGGTAACCCTGTCGCTGGGCTTCTGGGCCACGCTGATCACTTACCTAGTGTCGATCCCCCTGGGCATCCGCAAGGCCGTACGCCATGGCAGCCGCTTCGATACCTGGAGCAGCGCCTTGATCATCGTCGGCTATGCCCTGCCCTCGTTCCTGTTCGCCCTGCTGTTGATCGTGCTGTTCGCCGGGGGCACGTCGCTGAACTGGTTCCCGGTACGCGGGCTGGTCTCGGAGGACTTCGACCAGCTCAGTGTGCTGGGCAAGGTCGCCGACTATTTCTGGCACTTGGTGCTGCCGGTCGGGGCCCTGGTGATCGGCGGCTTCGCCACCCTGACGCTGCTGACCAAGAACGCCTTCCTCGACGAGATCTCCCGCCAGTATGTGGTCACCGCCCGGGCCAAGGGCCTGAGCGAGAGGCGGGTACTCTATGGCCATGTGCTGCGCAACGCCATGCTGCTGGTCCTGGCCGGGCTGCCCCAGGCGCTGATCACGGTGTTCTTCGCAGGCTCGCTGCTGATCGAGGTGATCTTCTCCCTCGACGGCCTGGGCCGCATGAGCTATGAAGCCGCCGTGTCGCGAGACTACCCGGTGGTGTTCGGCACCCTGTTCATCTTCACCTTGGCCGGGCTGTTGATCCGCCTGGCGGGCGACCTCGGCTATACCCTGCTCGACCCACGCATCGATTTCGACACGAGGGCGCACTGATGCTCTCCCCGGTCGCCCGTCGGCGCTTGCGGTGTTTCCGGCGCAACCGTCTGGGTTGGGTCTCGTTGTGGCTGTTCACCGGCATCCTGCTGCTGAGCCTGGGTGCGGAGCTGGTGGCCAACGACAAGCCGCTGCTGCTCTCCTACAAGGGCGAGCTCTACACCCCGGCACTCAAGCGCTACACCGAGCAGCAGTTTGGTGGCCAACTGCCCTTCCAGCCGGACTACCGTAGCACCTATGTGCGCCAGCTGATCGAAGGCCAGGGTGGCTGGATGCTGTTCGCACCGATTCCGTTCAGCGCCGATACCCCCAACTACGACCTGCAAGTGCCCACGCCCAGCCCGCCGAGTGCCAGCAATTGGCTGGGCACCGATGACCAGGGCCGTGATGTGCTGGCGCGGGTGTTGTACGGCACGCGTGTGTCGCTGCTGTTCGCCTTCGCCTTGACGCTGGTCAGCGTGCTGATCGGCGTCACCGCGGGGGCGCTGCAGGGCTACCACGGCGGCTGGGTGGACCTGCTCGGCCAGCGTTTGCTGGAGGTCTGGTCAGGGTTGCCGGTGCTCTATCTACTGATCATCCTCAGCGGTTTCGTCGAACCGGATTTCTGGTGGTTGCTGGGAATCATGGCGTTGTTCTCCTGGCTGACCCTGGTGGACGTGGTGCGCGCCGAGTTCCTCCGTGGGCGCAACCTGGAGTACGTGAAAGCTGCACGGGCCCTGGGCTTGCCGGATGGGCAGGTGATGCTGCGGCACATCCTGCCCAACGCCATGAACGCCACCCTGACCTACGTACCGTTCATGCTCACCGGGGCCATCACCACCCTGACAGCCCTGGACTTCCTCGGCTTCGGCATGCCGGCGGGCAGTGCCTCGCTGGGCGAGCTGGTGACCCAGGGCAAGCAGCACCTGGAGGCTCCCTGGCTGGGCTTCACGGCATTCTTTGCCTTGGCGCTGATTCTCTCGCTGCTGGTGTTCATCGGCGATGCCCTGCGCGAGGCATTCGACCCACGGGCATAGCCGCTCACAAGAGTGGCACTTATAGCCATAATCCTTGCCACCGCATTCCAAAGGCCCGGCCCCATGCAACAAAGCGACAGCCTCAAGGACTATCCCAAGGTTCGCCAACTGGCGATCCGCTCGTTGTTCGAGATCATCGAGCAATCCAGCGAGGGCACGGTGATCGTCGATCGCCAGGCACGCATCGTCTGGATGAACGAGCGCTACGCCCGGCGCTTTGGTCTGGTGGATGCGGCCAGCGCCATCGGCCAGCCCTGTGAGGCGGTGATTCCCGGTAGCCTGATGCGCGAGGTGGTCAGCAACGGGCGACCGATCCTGCTGGACATGCTCGACACGCCCAACGAGCCGTTGGTGGTGATGCGCCTGCCGATCCACGATGAGCGCGGCGAGCTGATCGGCGCCATCGGCTTCGCCCTGTTCGACGAACTGCGCAGTCTCTCGCCGTTGCTCAAGCGCTATTCGAGCATGCAGCAGGAACTGGCTTCGACACGTTCGCAACTGAAGGCACGCCAGGCCAAGTACAGCTTCGCCCAGTTCGTCGGCACCAGTGCCGCAAGCCTGGAGGCCAAGCGCCGGGCACGCCGAGGCGCGGGCAGCGACTCCCCGGTCTTGCTGCTGGGCGAGACCGGCACCGGCAAGGAACTGCTGGCCCACGCGATCCATGCCGCCTCGCCACGGGCGCACAAGGCATTCGTCAGCATCAACAGCGCAGCCATTCCGGAGACCTTGCTGGAAGCCGAGTTCTTCGGCACGGCGCCAGGCGCATTCACCGGAGCCGATCGCAAGGGGCGCAGCGGCAAGCTGCAACTGGCCGAAGGCGGCACCCTGTTCCTCGATGAAATCGGCGATATGCCGCTGGCCCTGCAAAGCAAGTTGCTGCGGGTACTGCAGGAGAAGGAGTACGAGCCGGTCGGCTCCAACCAGATGCTGCGCAGCGATGTACGCGTCATTGCGGCCACGTCGATCGACCTGCAGGCGGCCATGGCCAGCGGCGCGTTTCGCGCCGACCTGTATTACCGGCTCAACGTGCTGCCCATCGAAGTACCGCCCCTGCGCGAACGCCTGGGCGATCTGCCGGCGCTGTGCGAGGCAATCCTGGCCGAGCTGGGCAGCCAGTACGAGCTCGAACCCGACGCCCAGGCGTTGCTGGCACGCCACGCCTGGCCTGGCAATATCCGTGAACTGCGCAATGTGCTGGAGCGTGCGACGCTGCTGGCGGATCAGCCGCGCCTGGGGGTGGACGATGTACGCTCGGCGCTTGGGCCGTTGACCCCTCTCGCGCCGGTGGGTGCAGTACCTCAGGGGTACCGTCAGGCGTGCGAGGCATTCGAGCGCAGATTGATCGCCGATGCCCTGGCCAGTTGCGCTGGGAATGTGCCGCAAGCCGCGAAGGCGCTGGGGTTGGGGCGGTCGACGCTGTACAAGAAAATGATCGCTTTAGGGATTCAGTCTCAATAATGAGACTTTGCTCTCGAACTGGAGACGGCCTTTTGAGTGGGAGCTGGCGAAGCCTGCGATGGGCTGCGCAGCAGCCCCAGCAGTCTCAAAAGCGAGACGCATGCACGCAAATGTTATTTAAACCCCATATAAATCAATAGGTTACAAATCTGGCACGGATCCCGCTATCTCCTCGTTCAACCATAAAAACAACGACCTGGAGACTCCCTCGATGACTGTGCTCATCGCCCTCGCTGCCTTGGCCCTATTGATGTTGGCCGCCTATCGCGGCTACAGCGTCATCCTCTTCGCCCCCATCGCCGCCCTCGGCGCCGTCCTGCTCACCGACCCTGGGGCCGTGGCCCCGACCTTCACGGGCGTGTTCATGGAGAAGATGGTCGGCTTCATCAAGCTGTACTTCCCGGTGTTCTTGCTCGGCGCCGTGTTCGGCAAGCTGATCGAGCTCTCCGGCTTCTCGCGCTCGATCGTCGCAGCCGCCATTCGCTTGCTGGGCACGCGCCAGGCCATGTTGGTGATCGTTCTGGTGTGCGCGCTGCTCACCTACGGCGGCGTGTCGTTGTTCGTCGTGGTGTTCGCGGTGTACCCCTTCGCAGCCGAAATGTTCCGCCAGAGCGACATCCCCAAGCGGCTGATTCCGGCGACCATCGCCCTGGGCGCGTTCTCCTTCACCATGGACGCCCTGCCCGGTACCCCGCAGATCCAGAACATCATCCCCAGCACCTTCTTCAACACCACCGCCTGGGCCGCGCCCTGGCTCGGGCTGATCGGCACCCTGTTCGTGTTCAGCGCCGGCATGCTCTACCTGCGTCGCCAGCGCAACAAGGCCCAGCGCGCGGGCGAAGGCTACGGCAATGACCTGCGCAACGAGCCGGAAACCGCAGACGACCTGGCTTTGCCCAACCCATGGCTGGCCCTTTCGCCGCTGGTGCTGGTGGGCGTGATGAACCTGCTGTTCACCCACTGGATCCCCCAGTGGTACGGCGCGACCCATACCCTGCAACTGCCGGGCATGAGCGCGCCGGTGCAAAGCGACGTAGCCAAGCTGACCGCCATCTGGGCAGTGCAGGCCGCCTTGTTGGTGGGCATCCTGATGGTGCTGGTGTGCGCCTTCGGCGCCATCCGCCAGCGCCTGGCCGAGGGCACCAAGAGCGCGGTCGGCGGCGCCCTGCTGGCGGCCATGAACACCGCCTCGGAGTATGGCTTCGGCGCGGTGATCGCCTCGCTGCCAGGCTTTCTGGTACTGGCTGACGCCCTGCGCGCCATCCCCAACCCGCTGGTCAACGAAGCGATCACCGTCACGCTGCTGGCAGGCATCACCGGCTCGGCGTCCGGCGGCATGAGCATTGCGCTTGCAGCCATGAGCGAGAGCTTCATCGCCGCCGCCCACGCCGCCGACATTCCCCTCGATGTGCTGCACCGGGTCGCCGCCATGGCCAGCGGCGGCATGGATACCCTGCCGCACAACGGTGCGGTGATCACCTTGTTGGCCGTCACCGGGCTGACCCATCGCGAAGCCTACAAGGACATTTTCGGTATTACCCTGATCAAGACCCTGGCGGTTTTCGTGGTCATCGCCACGTTCTACGCCACCGGCATCGTCTAAGGAGACTGGCATGACACTCAACGGCAAGACCGCACTGGTCACAGGTTCCACCAGCGGCATCGGCCTGGGGATAGCCCAGGTGCTGGCCGGCGCAGGCGCGAATATCGTGTTGAACGGCTTCGGCGACCCGGCACCGGCACTGGCCGAGATCGCCCGGCTGGGCGTGCCGGTCATTCATCACCCGGCCGACCTCTCCGATGTGGCCCAGATCGAGGCGCTGTTCGCCTTGGCCGAGCGCGAATTCGGTGGTGTCGACATCCTGGTCAATAACGCGGGCATCCAGCACGTGGCGCCGGTGGAGCAGTTCCCCATCGAGACCTGGGACAAGATCATCGCCCTTAACCTCAGCGCCGTGTTCCACGGCACCCGCCTGGCGCTGCCCGGCATGCGCGCGCGCAGCTGGGGGCGAATCGTCAACATCGCATCGGTACATGGCCTGGTGGGCTCCACCGGCAAGGCCGCCTATGTGGCAGCCAAGCATGGCGTGGTGGGGTTGACCAAGGTTGTGGGCCTGGAAACCGCCACCAGCAACATCACCTGCAACGCCATCTGCCCAGGGTGGGTGCTCACGTCGCTGGTGCAGAAACAGATCGACGACCGCGCCGCCTCAGGCATTGACCCACAGCAGGCGCAACACGATCTGTTGGCTGAAAAGCAGCCTTCCGTGGCATTTGTAACACCTCAGCACCTCGGAGAGCTGGTATTGTTCCTGTGCAGCGAAGCCGGTAGCCAGGTCCGTGGTGCCGCCTGGAACGTCGATGGCGGTTGGCTGGCCCAGTGAGGGCCCGCCGGCATCTGGCGCGGCTTTGTGTTTGTCTTTAATCAGCAAGGAGGCCTCATGCGCCCATTCCCATTGACCGCGATCCTTTCCCTGACCATGGCCTGCGCAGCACCTGCGATGGCCGCCGGGCTCAAGGATGTCGCGCCCTACCCCGAGGCGGAAAAAGGCTTCACCCGGCAGGTCATCCACCTGCCGGCACAAACCGACGAGTCGGCCCACCAACTGGAGATCCTCGCCGGCAAGACCCTCACGGTCGACTGCAACAAGCAGCGCCTGGGCGGCAAGCTCGAAGAGCACAACCTCGAAGGCTGGGGCTACAGCTACTACCGCCTGGAGAAGGTCGCCGGGCCCATGAGCACCCTGATGGCCTGCCCGGATGGCAAGAAAACCGAGGCCTTCGTGCCGGTGGTCGGCGAAGGCTTCATGCTGCGCTACAACAGCAAGCTGCCAGTGGTGGTGTACGTGCCGGAAGGCATCGAGGTGCGCTATCGCGTCTGGTCGGCATCCGACGACGTACAAAAGGCTAAAGTGGAGTAAACAGTGATTTAGCGACACCCCTGTGGGAGCGGGCTTGACCCGCGATCGAGCCGGACCTGTCAGTGCATTGCTGCCTGACAGGCACAATCGCGGGGCAAGCCCGCTCCCACACGGTACCCTTGAACGGGAATGGGAGGTTTCGGCATGAACGATGTGCTCTGGCGCCCCTCCACGGCGCAGGTCCAGGCCAGCCGCATGGACGCCTTCCGCCGCCGGGTCAACCTGCGGTTCAACCTCCAGCTCGACGACTACGCTGCCCTGCACCGCTGGAGCGTCGAACAACGCCCGGCCTTCTGGCAGGCCCTTGCCGAATATTTCCAAGTTCAATGGCACACCCCGCCCTCCCAGGTACTCGACGAGGGCCCGCACATGCCCGATGCGCACTGGTTCCCCGGGGCCACCCTGAACTACGCCGAACACCTGCTGCAGCGCCGCGACGACCGTCCGGCCGTGATCGCCGTGCGCGAGGATGGCCAGCGCCAGGCCTTGACCCATGCGCAACTGGCGGCCCATGTCGCTGGCATGCAGAAGGCTCTGCAAGGTCTCGGTATCCAGGCAGGTGACCGGGTCGCCTCGGTCATGCCCAACACCTGGGAAACCCTGGTGACCATGCTGGCTTGCGCCAGCCTCGGCGCGATCTGGTCCAGCTCGTCGCCCGAATTCGGCCTGCACGGCATCATCGACCGTTTCGGCCAGATCACGCCCAAGCTGCTGATCGCCTGCGCAGGCTACCAGTACGCCGGCAAGGCCATCGACCAAGTGGAGAAGATCAACCAGGTCACGGCCCAGCTACCCAACTTGGAGCACCTGTTGATCGTACCCTACACCCGCCCGCATACACGCGCCGACGAATTCGCCGCGCAACGGGTCAGCCTGTGGGACGACTTCTATCAGCCGGGGGGTGAGCCGCACTTCGCAGGGCTGCCCTTCGACCACCCGCTGTACATCCTCTACTCCAGCGGCACCACGGGCGTGCCCAAGTGCATCGTCCATCGCGCCGGTGGTGTCCTGCTGCAGCATATGAAGGAACATGGCCTGCACAACGACCTGAAGGCCAACGACGTCCTGTTCTACTACACCACCTGCGGCTGGATGATGTGGAACTGGCTCGCCAGCGGCCTGGCCGTCGGCTCCACCTTGGTGTTGTACGATGGCTCACCGTTCTACCCCGGGCCCGAGCGCCTGCTCGATCTGATCGACGCCGAAGGTATCCACGCCTTCGGGACCAGCGCCAAGTACCTGGCAGCCCTTGAGCAGGAAGGCATCGTGCCCGCCGACAGCCATCGCCTCGACCACCTGCGCCTGATCATGTCCACCGGCTCGCCGCTCTCGCCCCACAGCTATGACTACGTCTATCGCAAGATCAAACCGGACCTGTGCCTGGCCTCGATGTCCGGCGGCACCGATATCGTCTCCTGCTTCGTGCTCGGCAACCCGGTATTGCCGGTGCGCCGCGGCCAGATCCAGTGCAAGGGCCTGGGCATGGCTGTGGAGGTCTGGAACGAGGCCGGCCGGCCGGTGATCGGCGAAAAAGGCGAGCTGGTATGTACTCGCAACTTTCCCTGCATGCCGGTGGGCTTCTGGGGCGACGATGACGGCAGCCGCTACCACGACGCCTATTTCAGCCAGTACCCCGGCGTCTGGGCCCAAGGCGACTACGCCGAGGAGCACGCCGAAGGCGGCCTGGTCATCCACGGCCGTTCCGATGCGGTGCTCAACCCCGGAGGGGTACGCATCGGTACGGCGGAGATTTACCGACAGGTGGAAAAGGTCGAGGAGGTCGTGGAAAGCGTCGCCATCGGCCAGGACTGGCACAACGACGTGCGGGTGGTGCTGTTCGTGCGCCTGCGCGATGGCCTGCAGCTGGACGATGCCTTGCGCCAGCGTATCCGCCAGGTGATCCGCCAGTACACCACACCGCGCCACGTACCCGCCGTCATCGCCCAGGTCACGGACATTCCGCGCACCATCAGCGGCAAGCTGGTTGAACTGGCCATCCGCAACGTGGTGCACGGCCTGCCGGTGAAGAACACCGATGCCCTGGCCAACCCGGAGGCCCTGGCGCAATTCCGGGACCGCGCGGAGCTGCGCGATCAGGCATAATGGCGCCCTTTTTTGCCCGAAGCACAGGTGGTCCCATGAAAGCCCAAGCCCGTCACATCCTGGTCAAGACCGCTGCCGAAGCCGAACAGCTCAAGCAACGCCTCGCCAAGGGCGAAGCCTTCGATGTACTGGCAAAGAAATTCTCAACCTGCCCTTCGGGCAAGCGCGGCGGAGACCTGGGCGAAGTGCGCCCCGGCCAACTGGTGGGCGCCATCGACCAGGTGATCTTCAAGAAGGCCTTGCGCGTGGTGCATGGGCCGATCAAGACCAAGTTCGGTTACCACCTGGTCCAGACGTTCTACCGCGACTGACCCTCAGCGCCGAGCCGCCAGCAGACCCAGCCCGGCGCAACCGAGCAGCGAGGCACTGACGCGGTTGAACAACCGGCGCGGCCCAGGGCGGCTGAACCAGCGCTGCAGATAGGCGCCAAGGCCCGCATAGATGGCGATCGCCGCCCACTCCAGGAGCAGGAACAGCACGCCCAGCCAGAGGAACTGCTCGGCCACGGGCGTAGGGCTGCCCACCGAGACGAACTGCGGCAGGAAGGCTGTGAAGATGAGAATCGCTTTAGGGTTGCCCGCGGCCACCCAGAACTCTTGTCGCGCCAACCGCCAGGTACCCCGCGGGTGATCGGCGCTCACCACGGCTTCGCCCACCGGCGCACGCCACAACTGCCAGGCGATGTAGAACAAGTACGCGGCGCCCACCACCTTGATCGCCAGGAACAGGTATTCGCTGGTGTGCAGCACCACCGCCAGGCCCATGGCGGCCAAGGCGATCATGCCGCTGAAGGCCAGGATGCGCCCGCCACCGGCCACGCAGGCGGTGCGCAGGCCATAGCGGCTGGCGTTGTGCAGCGACAACAGGTTGTTGGGGCCCGGCGCCATGTTCAGGGCGAAGCAGGCGGGGATGAACAGCAGCAGGCTCGACAGGTCCATTATTCTTCTCCATCAGGACGCGAAAGCCTCGCGCCGCCGAGCGGGTGGCGTCAAGCACAGTCACAAGGGAAATGGCCGTAACAGTGCCCAGCGTTTAGAATGCGGACCTTGGTATCCGGCAAGGCAGGCTTTGCATGACCCGTCCATACAGCGAAATCTGGCGTGACCCGGCGCTGCCGTTCGTGGAAAGCCGCCGCGCCTGCCATAGCCGGGCCTGCTACAAAGCCCACAGTCACCCAACGTTTTCCATCGGGGCGGTAGATACCGGCCTGAGCGATTTCACCGGCGCCGGCGAAGGCCATGAACGGCTGACGCCTGGCACCCTGGTGCTGGTTCCGGCGCAGCGTGTACATGCCTGTAACCCATTGCCGGGGCAGGCCTGGAGCTACCAGATGCTGCACCTGGATGCTCAATGGCTGCGGCAGCTGCGGTTGGAGGCTGGGGTAGCGGCCAGTGAACCCGGGGCACCGGCGCGAATCAGCCGGTCAGCTTCGGTGTACCGCCGGTTCTGCCACCTCAATGAACTGTTGTTTTCCGAAGCAGGGGCGGCGGAGAAGGAAGCGGCACTGGTGGCATTCATCGGCGACCTTGATCTCGCCGCCCATGACACCCTCGATGCGGCGCCGGTACCGACCCTGGGGGTACCGGCGTTGCGTGAGCTGCTTGAGATGATCGAGGCGCAGGGTTCGGCCGAGATGAGCCTGAGCCAGCTGGCCGCCCAGGCGGGCCTCGGCCGTTACCAGCTGATCCGGACATTGCGCGCCGCCACCGGGCTCACGCCTCATGCCTACCTGCTCAACGCCCGCGTCAATCGCGCTCGTCACCTGCTCAGCCAAGGCAAGGCGCTGGCGGAGGTCGCCTATGAGCTGGGGTTCGCCGACCAGGCCCATTTCCAGCGGGTGTTCAAGGCCCATGCAGGCGTGACGCCAGGGCGTTATCGCAGCGGGGCCGCCTAACGGGTGGTGCACTGGCCCGGGCGAAGGCGATATCACGTCGGGCCCAATCGCGGGACAAGCCCGCTCCCACAATGGGCCGCAAAATCAAGTGGTTATGGGGTGCTCTGTAGGGCTCGTCCCGCGATTGGGCCGTGCAGCCTGCAATTTTCTTCAATACATAGGAGCACCCGACGAACAGACTGCGGCTTCCCCCACTGCAGAAGCCCAGCCCCATGGAGCAATTCTTGATGGTCGCCGCCGCCCACTTCCTCGCCCTGCTCTCCCCTGGCCCCGACTTCTTCCTGGTAGCCCGCACCTCGGTCAACGCCGGTTGGCGGGTGGCCAGCGGCGCCTGCCTGGGTATCGCCCTGGCCAACGGACTGTTCATCGTTACCGCGTTCGCTGGCGTCTCGATCCTGCGCGAGGGCAGCACGCTGTTCGTCGCCCTGCAACTGGCCGGCTGTGCCTATCTGTTGTACATCGGCGCTCTGTTCCTGCGTCACGCCGGGCACAGCAGCCTGGCGGCCAGCGACAACGGCCTCGTCCAACCCTCGCGCGGCTGGCTGCACAGCCTTGCTCAAGGTTTCCTCTCAGGCATGCTCAACCCGAAGAACGCCCTGTTCTATGCCAGCCTGGCGAGCATGGTCGCCACGACCAGCGTTGTCTGGAAGATCGCCTATGCCGCGTGGATGTTCACCGTCGTGGCAGTCTGGGACTTGCTGGTGGCCATGGCCATCGGCAACCGCCGTGTGCTGCGCCGGTTCGCCCGCGTGTTGCCCTGGCTGGAGCGTGCCTCGGGCGCCATGCTGATACTCCTGGCCAGCGTTGTGCTCATGCACCTGGCATGGGGCTGACCAATGCCAGGGTATGCAGGTCCATGACGCTGAAGAAGCCCCTGGCCCAGCCGCCGGTATCCAAGTGCCAGACGTTGCCCAAGCACTTGGCCTGCACCACCGGTGTATGCCCCACCAGCAAGGCACGCAGGCCGGCGACCGGCGCCGTATCGCCTTCGCGCAGGCGACGCCGCGACCATTGGCAAACCTCCCGTACATCCGGGTCGTCCGCTGCCTCCAGTCTCTCCCGCAAGGTCGGCCAGTCAGGAAACGGGCTGTCGGCATGCAGCAACCCCACCAAACCAGCGGGGGTCTGTACTTCCATGCCCAGCGGCATCCGGGCGAATCCTTCGACGTAGCGCTGCTGGTCGGCCTCGGGCAGGTCGAGAAACCAGGCCCCGCCCGCAGCACGGTACATGTCCAGCTCGACCCGCCCACCGCGCAGGTGGGCGATGGCCAGCGCCTCATGGTTGCCTTGCACAGCGTGAAACCAAGGCTGTGCCAGCCATTCCAGCGCCTGGGTGCTGTCCGGGCCTCGGTCGACCAGGTCGCCGACACTGAACAGCCGGTCGACCGACGGATCGAAACCCACGGTGTCCAGGCATTGCTGTAGACGCGCGAAATGCCCATGGATATCGCCCACGGCCAGGTCGCGTCCCCGGGTATTGGCGGCTACCCGCCGAAAACGGCTCATTGCATCGATCCTCTGCTGCGGCGCCGACGGCAGGCTTGGAATGGAAGTGCGTCATGCGTACCGCCCTCGCCTGCCGTCACGATGATGCGGGTACTCGACAGCATGGCACACGCCGCCCTGACCATGCAGGTCGCGGTACGCTTCGAACATTCGCGACACAACGCCGCTCCCGCGGGGTATGCTCGGGCTTTCGCTGCCCATGGATGGACGACATGACCCCTTCCCCCCGCAACTGCGAGGCCTGAGGCAATGAAGTACTTGCTCACGGCCCTGGTCAGCTACGCCTGCACCTATTACCTCACCGGCCTGTTGATCCAGGGCCGCCTGGCGGATATCGCCGAAGGCCTGCGGCATCGGCCCGATGCCCCGAGGCCGGGCGAGTACCTGCGCAAGGTAGAGCGATACGCCCGGCGCTCACGCCGCCAATACAGCCTTGCGGTGGGCTCGGTGCTGGCGGCGGTGGGTTGCCTGTTGCTGTATTGGCTGGGCTGAGAAGCCTGGCGTCAAAAACCGAGCGCCAAGCTCTGGCGGCCCTCGAGGGCGAGCAGGTATTGCTTGGCCTGCAGACCACCGGCAAAGCCGGTCAAGCTGCCCGAAGCACCGATCACCCTGTGACAAGGGGCGATGATCGATATCGGGTTGCGTCCATTGGCGGCCCCTACTGCCCGTACGGCGCTGGGCTTGCCGATCTGCCGGGCGATTTCGCTGTAGGTGCGGGTTTCACCGAAGGGAATGGTCAGCAGCGCCGACCAGACTTGGCGCTGGAAATCGGTGCCGAGAAAATCCAATGGCAATTCGAAACGCTGGCGTTGGCCGGCGAAGTACTCACTCAGTTGGCGAGCCGTTTCCGTCAAGGTCGGGTGGGTGTCGCTGCGGTGCAGCTCACCCAGGCGCACGCGGTTCTCCCGCTCCTGCTCCCACAGCACCGCCGCCAGGCAGTCGCCGCGCGCGACCAGCGTCAAGGTGCCTACAGGTGATTGCATGAGGGTGAAGGCACTGGACATCGATGGGCCTCGAACGAGAAAACGGATGCCGGCACTCTACGCCCGGTAGCCCTTCTGCGCATCCGCTTTCTTGCCCGTGCAGCCGTCGACGCTCAACGACCCGCGCAAGCCGCCACGACGCTGGGCCTGGCAGTACGGCGGCACGATTGCAGGGCCGGCTCGCCAGCCACCTTCCTGGCGCGCCCGACGCCCCAGGCCAGTGCCCGGGTCATCGACTCGCCAGGGCGGGAGTCGAATGCTTCTTCATGCAAGGCCATGCCCGAGGGTGCGTAGACACCAATGAACATCTGCGTGGCACCGGTACGGGACAACCTCACCTGCACGTCGATGCAGGTACCACAATCGAGGGTCTCGTCGTGCCCGCGATGATGAAGGGTGGGGTCTGCCCATGACCAGAACACGTCTCCACGAATTTTCATGCCGCCTCCTACGACTTTAGTCTTATATGTGTTGGTAGAGGCACCATAGCGGAAGCACACGGGCACGCAACCGCATTGCGCGCAATGGCGGGCATAATCGGACAGCCGGCGTGACCCAGCTATGGGGAATCAGGTATCGGGGGTTTTCTCGCAGCCTGGCTCAAGTAGCGATTCGGCGAAGGTCATCCACTCTTCGAATGCCTTGCGATGGGCCTGGCACATCCCTTTCCATTCGGGGCCGCCAACGCGGCCGTAGGCGATCTGGTTCATGGTCGAGGAGGTCAACGCGTCGAGCTCCCTCAACAGGTGGTAGGCACGGTAACGCTTTTCTCTTTCAGGCATTGGCTTGTCTTCCAATGTTGCACAACAAGGGCAGCAGGAAGCCTTTTGGGTTCACTGTTCTGGGCTTCCTGCTTCTGGACCTGCGATAGCTGCAAAAGGTCCATCGCCTCTGGAGACTGCGTCTTGGCTTAGTGGAACGCGCCGTCGAGCACCTCGTAGATGATGCCGGTCGCTACCGCGACCAGGAGCAGGTCCGCGCCGGCCTGCATCCATTCGTAGCCGTCGTAGTGAGGGAGATGGCCGAGCAACCTGCCGTCGAGCTTCTTGGCGATGCCCGGAGGGAGCGGCTTGCCACGTGCCAGGTTCTTCTGGATGCCCGGCGGCAGGGCTGGTCCAGGACTCCAGTAGTTCCGGTAGCCGCTCAATATGCCCAACACATCGCCACGGTCGATGGAGGGGCCACGGTAATGATCGCCGCGGTAATCATTGTCGTAGCCGCCCCCTCCTTTGTGACCGCCGCCCGGGTTGCCGCCCCCCCTGTTGCCACCGCCGGAGTGGCTGTTGCCCGGGGCGTGCTGGACCTGGTTCTTGCCATGCCCTTGGCCTTGCCCCTTCCCGTTGCCCGGATCGGCAAAGCTCAGGCATGGGCTGACAGCCAAAGCAAACGAAGTCACTGCAATCACGATAGCGCGAGACTTGGCCATAACTGCTTCCTTCCGTGAGGGTGGATCCCCTGCACTGTAGACGATGGCCATGGGAAAAGTTCCCTGGCTTGGCCTGGTTATCTGCAGTTTGAAAAGATCCGTTGTAAAAGTTGGAGCGGGTTCTCAGAAAGCGCCCATTACCGACTACGGATCACTGCACTGATCGCCCAACCTGCGAATACGAAAAAGGCATCGAGGTAGAACAGGCCTTGGTAGTTGGGCAGTGCCTGTCCGGGCGCGACCGGATCAGGGCTTGGCGGGAAGATCGCATAGACGCCGTTGGGCACCAGCGCCAACACCAGCAGTGCGCCATAGGTGGCCATTCGCAGCATGTTTTGCCGTTCGAGCGACGCGTCCGCCATCTTCAAGCCAAAGAAGGCGATCACCGCCGCCAACGGTAATACCCAGATGTGCAGGGGTAGGCTGAAGAACACCTCAGCCATCACGCTTTTCGTTTCCACAATTGCAATACCTTGTCGATGAAGGCCACGATTATCCATGGCCCGCCAGGGTAATGACTACCCTGGCATCATCGGCATGGGCGAGGCGTCACTCGGTGGCCTTGCAGGTGTCGAAGTTGGCGAACGAGAAACTGACCAAGGCGGCACGCGGCTCTCGTCCGGTGAATTCGCTGCTGATCTCGGCAATGTCGTCGCTCAACTTGAACGCACTGGACGACCAGACCACACCTCGGGCGACCCGGTCATCCTGGTCCGGCATGCCATACCTGGTCTTCAATTCGTCCAGCAGCGCCCCACTGGCACGATTCGACCGGTCGAAGCGCATCTGTACCAGGCACAGCTCGTCATCCTTGCTGAACACGTAGTTGTAGCCATCGGCCTGGGCGTCGAGCTTCGGCGCCTGTTTGGACGTATAGATCAAGGCCCCTACATTGTTGGTACCGACCTTCTGCAAGATGGCATGCCGCTCGATCTGCTCGCGCTTGAGGCCCATCTTCGTGCCTGCGGGGCCTTCCCACGGGCCTTCGTCGGAGCAGCCGTAGATCATCGCCGTCGCCAGGGCCAACACTGCAAAACGCTTCATGCCTGTCCTCCTCGTTGATGGGCGGAATCTACCACAGGACGTAGCGCTGGCTAATGCCCTGTCAACGTGTTTGTGTGTGCACCTTGGCCATGATTCCTGTCCGTCTATCCAGCTTGGATGCAAAGCCAGTACCGATCCGCGGCAGGCCATAGTACGGTGCGCCTCGAACGTACTGCCTGGTGCCTTGCCTGCAAGCCCACGGACCCGGCCATTCACGACCTGGGAGGTCAAATGCAACGTGTTCAAGCAACAAGTCAGGAAGCTCTGGATCTGGCTTTGATTGCGTTCTACCGCTTCAAGATCGGCGAGATAAAAGTGTTCGACCTGGAGCGCGCAATGAGCTTCGAAGTGGGCCAGGCCCTGGCTCAAAGTGGCCTGGTAAGGTTCTCGATAACGCAAATGGCATCCGGGCGTTATCGGATCAGCGACCAGGGAGAACATTCGATCACAGAGGCTGGACGTGCTCGGCTGGAGCACCTTCGCGGCTAGAACCGCCCGCCAGCCCGAACCCAGCACCGTGGCGACTCGCGGTGCTGGATGCCGGCCCCGCTCATCAGGGGCCTTGGCATCGGATTTAGCGGCCCCGTACAACTGCCGTCGCACCTATGCGACAATACGCGCAATGTCCGGCCTCAACCCCCGCATTCATCGCCCAACAGCTGGGTCACAGCATGCACATGCTGCTGTCGACGCACGCCTGTTGGCTCAACTCAAGCTCCGACTGGAGCGCGCTGGAAACGCTCAGGATCGCTGACCCTCCAGCCGCGTAAGTTACTGATAGGTAAGCGCTTTGATCTCCACCGCTAACATCACCATGCAATTCGGCGCCAAGCCGCTCTTCGAAAACGTCTCGGTCAAATTCAACAACGGCAACCGCTACGGCCTGATCGGCGCCAACGGCTGCGGCAAGTCGACCTTCATGAAGATCCTCGGCGGTGACCTGGAGCCGTCCGCCGGCCAGGTGATGCTCGAGCAGAACACCCGCCTGGGTAAACTGCGCCAGGACCAGTTCGCCTATGAGGAATTCACCGTCATCGACACGGTGATCATGGGCCACGAGCAACTGTGGAAGGTCAAGGCCGAGCGTGACCGTATCTATTCCCTGCCGGAAATGACCGAGGAAGACGGTATGGCCGTCGCCGAGCTCGAGACTGAGTTCGCCGAAATGGACGGCTATACCGCCGAGTCCCGTGCCGGTGAACTGCTGCTGGGCCTGGGCATTCCGCTGGAGCAGCACTTCGGCCCGATGAGCGAAGTGGCGCCAGGCTGGAAGCTGCGTGTGCTGCTGGCCCAGGCGTTGTTCTCGGACCCGGACGTGCTGCTACTGGACGAACCGACCAACCACCTGGACATCAACACCATCCGCTGGCTGGAAAGCATCCTCACGGCGCGTAACAGCACCATGGTGATCATTTCCCACGACCGGCACTTCCTCAACAGTGTCTGCACCCACATGGCGGACCTGGACTACGGCGAGCTGCGCCTGTTCCCGGGCAACTACGACGAGTACATGACCGCCGCCACCCAGGCGCGCGAGCAGCTGCTGGCCGACAACGCCAAGAAGAAAGCCCAGATCGCCGAGCTGCAGACCTTCGTCAGCCGCTTCTCGGCCAACGCCTCCAAGGCCAAGCAGGCTACCTCGCGCGCCAAGCAGATCGACAAGATCCAGCTGGCCGAGGTCAAGCCGTCGAGCCGGGTCAGCCCGTTCATCCGGTTCGAGCAGACCAAGAAGCTGCATCGCCAGGCGGTCACCGTGGAGAAGGTTTCCAAGGGCTTCGAGGGCAAGGTCCTGTTCAAGGACTTCAGCTTCACCGTCGAAGCCGGCGAGCGTGTGGCGATCATCGGCCCCAACGGTATCGGCAAGACCACCCTGCTGCGTACCCTGGTCGGTGAGATGAAACCCGATGCCGGCGCGGTGAAGTGGACCGACAGCGCAGAAGTGGGCTACTACGCCCAGGACCACGCCCACGACTTCGAAGAGGACGTGAGCCTGTTCGACTGGATGGGCCAGTGGACCCAGGGCGAGCAGCTGATTCGTGGCACCCTGGGCCGCATGCTGTTCTCCAACGACGAAATTCTCAAGTCGGTGAAGGTGATCTCCGGTGGCGAGCAGGGCCGCATGCTGTTCGGCAAGCTGATCCTGCAAAAGCCCAACGTGCTGGTCATGGACGAGCCGACCAACCACCTGGACATGGAATCGATCGAGGCGCTGAACCTGGCGCTGGAGAACTACCCCGGGACCCTGGTTTTCGTCAGCCATGACCGCGAGTTCGTGTCGTCGCTGGCCACCCGCATCATCGAGCTGACGCCCGACGGTGTGGTGGACTTCAGCGGCACCTACGACGATTACTTGCGCAGCCAGGGCGTAGTGGTCTAACCCCTGCCTTTCGCCGCTCCTACGCGGGGCTGCTACGCAGCCCCAAGTGCAGCCGATAAAGCTTGACCGACTGGCATTGGACCCCGCCCTACCGCCTACCCGCGAACGCCCCCATGACCGCGCAACCACCTGCCTCCGGCATCACCCCGCAGATCCTCTCGATCGTCTTCTATACCTTCATCGCCTTCCTGTGCATCGGCCTGCCGATCGCAGTGCTGCCCAGCTATGTCCACGACCAGCTCGGCTTCGGCGCGGTGGTCGCGGGGCTGACCATCGGCCTGCAGTACCTCGCCACGTTGCTCAGCCGCCCCTTTGCCGGGCGGGTAGCCGATGGCCTGGGTGGCAAGCGGGCGATTCGCTACGGGCTATACGGCATCGCAGGCTGTGGCGGGCTGACCCTGCTGTCGGCCTGGACGGTCGCCCTGCCCTGGCTGAGCCTGCTGCTGTTGCTGGCCGGGCGCCTGTGCCTTGGCATCGCCCAGGGCTTGATCGGTGTCGCCACCTTGAGCTGGGGTATCGGCCAGGTGGGCAGCGAACACACGGCACGGGTGATTTCCTGGAACGGTATCGCCTCCTACGGCGCCATCGCCATCGGCGCACCGGCCGGCGTGCTGCTGGTGGACGAGTTGGGCTTCAGCGTGCTCGGCGTCGCCCTGGTGGTATTGGCCGTGATGACCCTGCTGGTGCTGCGCACGCGCCCGGACGCGGTGGTGCTGCGCGGCGAACGGTTGCCGTTCTGGTCGGCCTTCAGCCGGGTGGCGCCCTTTGGCCTGGGGCTCACCCTGGCATCGATCGGCTACGGCACCCTGACCACCTTCGTCACCCTCTATTACCTGGAGCGCGGCTGGGTCGGTGCGGCCTGGTGCCTGAGCGCCTTCGGCCTATGCTTCATCGTCTCGCGGCTGCTGTTCGTCAATGCTGTCAACCGCTTCGGCGGCTACAGCGTCGCCATGGCCTGCATGGCTACCGAGGTCGTGGGGCTGACCCTGCTGTGGCTGGCGCCCTCTCCGGCCGTGGCCCTGGTGGGCGCAGGTCTGACGGGGTTCGGGTTGTCACTGGTATATCCGGCCCTCGGCGTCGAGGCCATCAAGCAGGTCCCCAGCAGCAGCCGGGGGGCCGGGCTGGGCGCCTACGCGGTGTTCTTCGACCTGGCCTTGGCCATCGCCGGCCCGGTGATGGGCGCGGTAGCGGTACGCCTGGGGTATACCTCGATCTTTTCCGTGGCGGCCCTGCTTGCCTTGGCCGGCGTGGGCCTGGTGTTGCTGCTGGCCCGTCGCGGCCAAGGCCGTTGAAAACGAAAAAACCGGCTGCAGCCCAGGGCCACAGCCGGTTTTTCATTCAACGCGATCAGGCGGCAGCGAACAGCTCGTTGGCAATCTGTGCCTGGGCGGCGTCGATGGCCTGGCTGCGGTGTTCCGGGCCATAGGCCAAGCCGTGGGCGCGGACGATCTCAAGGTCGGTGACACCGATGAAGCCAAGGAAGACCTTGAGGAAGTCCTCGTGGCCCACTCCGGTCGGCTGGCCATGGTGCAGGCCACCGGCGGTGGACACCAGGATCACTTTCTTGTCACCGCACAGGCCTTCCGGGCCAGCCTCGGTGTAGCGGAAGGTCTTGCCGGCGACGGCAACGCGGTCGATCCAGGCCTTGAGCTGGGTCGGCACGCTGAAGTTGTACATCGGCGCACCGATCACCACGGCGTCGGCGGCGAGGAATTCTTCCAGGGTCTCGGCACTGAGCTTGGCTTCGTGGGCCTGGGCGGCATCGCGCATCTCTTCCGGGGTACCTGCGGCAACCAGGGTGGCGGCGGAGAAGTGGCTGATGGCGTCGGCCGCCAGGTCACGGTAGACCACTTCGATGCTCGGGTCGGCGGCTTTCCAGGCTTCGACGACTTCGCGGCTCAGCTGGCGGGAGGCGGAATTGTCGCCCAGGATGCTCGAATCGATATGCAACAGTTTCATGGGATTCTCCTGTTAATGAAGACCGCGACGGTGGGCGATCACGATGGAAAGAATCCTATAGGGCCAACGAATAGCTGATAAGCCCGTAAAAATGCGTTAGTTTGTCCTACCAGTAGGACAATGGAACAACCCGATGCAAGACCTCAACGACCTCTTCTACTTCGCCCGCGTGGTCGAGGCCGGTGGTTTCGCCGCCGCTGGCCGCCAGTTGGGCATTCCCAAGTCACGGCTTTCCCGGCGCATCGCCGAGCTGGAGGAGCGCCTGGGCACACGCCTGCTGCAGCGCACCACCCGGCAACTGAAGCTCACCGCCGTGGGGGAACGCTACCTGCACCATTGCCAGGCCATGCTACTGGAGGCAGAGGCGGCCGACGAAGCGGTGGCCAGCATGAGCAGCGAGCCGCGGGGACGTTTGCGAGTGTCCTGCCCCGTCGCCTTGGCCCACGCCTTCCTGCCACAAGTGGTCAGCCGCTTTCTGGAGCAGTATCCGCTGGTACAACTGGATATGGTGCTGCTCAACCGGCGGGTCGACCTGATTTCCGAGGGCATCGACGTGGCTTTGCGCGTGCGCGACTTGGGCGACGAGGACCCGGCCCTGGTCACCCGCCGTCTGCGCCAGGCGCAGATGCAACTGGTGGCGGCACCGGGCTTCGCCGACCACCTGCATCACCCATCACAGCTCGCCGGCCTGCCGGTGCTGGGTGCTACTGAGGCGGATCGCCTGGTGCATTTTCGCCTGATCGGACCGGGGGGCGAACAGCAGGAAGTCGCCCTGGAACCGCGCTTGGCCATTGACGACTTCGTGGTGCGAAAGGCTGCCGTAGGTGCGGGGCTCGGCTTCACTGCCCTGCCGAGCATGTACTGCGAAGAGGAATTGGCGCGCGGCGAACTGGTGCGCCTGCTGCCGGACTGGTCCCTGCCTGGCGGTTGGCTGCAGGCGGTATACCCGCACCGACGTGGCCTGCTGCCGGCCGTGCGTGTGTGGATCGACCATCTGGCGGCTTCGTTCGAGGCCTGTGGGGAGCGCTATGTGTGAGCATCTGAGTGACCCAGGCGCTTGCACGTGTAATGACTGGCAGACCGAGCGAAGCCGATCGCGGGACAAGCCCGCTCCCACAGGGTACGGGTCCGACCAGCCCCACGATCGGGCCCGCCCTGCTACCACTCAGACGGCGCCTAGTACCCCACCCAACCAGCGCCCGCCCAACAGCAAGTGGTCGACCCAGAACACCTGGTGCACCGCCACGATGCCCCAGAACGTCACTTGGTAGGACACCTTGCGCGTCTTGTGCCGGAACAGCTGCTGGGCGAGCAATGCCCCTGGCCAGCCGCCACACAGCTCACTGGCATGCAGGACCTTTTCGGGTGTGCGCCAGGCCCCGGTACGCGCTTGATGCTTGTCTTGCCAGTACAGCATCAGGCTGACCAGGCTCACCGCCGGGTACAACGCCAGGGGCAGCCAGGACTGCTCGCTCCAGGCCATCTGCGCAGCGCCCACCAGCGGCAGCAGGCACAGCCCCATGAGCACCAGCAGTTTCAGGCGCAGGTTGTGAACGGCATCCTGGGTGCGTTCGACGCCACGGCGTGGCGCGCTCTGGGTGCGTGCCATATCAACCGTGCGCCGTGGCCCAGTTGACCCAGCCGAACTGCCAGGTCGCCAGGATCAGCAGGCCGAAGACGATGCGGTACCAGGCAAAGGCTGCATAGCTGTGGTTGGCGATGAACTTGAGCAGGCCGCGCACGGCGATCATGGCGAAGATGAACGAGACCACGAACCCGATGGCGAACACTGGCAGGTCGCCCGGCTGGAACAGGTCGCGGTACTTGTAGCCCGAGTACACCGCCGCCCCCACCATGGTCGGCATGGCCAGGAAGAACGAAAATTCGGTCGCTGCCTTGCGCGACAGGCCGAACAGCAGGCCACCGATGATGGTCGAGCCGGAGCGCGAGGTGCCGGGGATCATTGCCAGGCACTGCACGAAGCCGATCTTCAGGGCATGGCTCCAGCGCATGTCATCGACGTGATCGACCTCGATGCGGTGGTCGCGACGCTCGGCCCACAGCATGATCACCCCGCCCACCACCAGCGCCGCCGCCACGGTGACCGGGTTGAACAGGTATTCGTGGATCAGATCGGCGAACAGCACGCCCAGGATCACCGCCGGAAAGAACGCGATCAGCAGGTTGGCCGTGAAGCGACGCGCCGTCGGCTGGCTGGACAGCCCCAGCACCACGTCGAAGATCTTGCGCCGGAACTCCCAGACCACGGCGAGGATCGCGCCGAGCTGAATGATGATGTTGAAGGCCATGGCCCGCTCGCCACCGAAGTCGATCAGGTCGGCGACGATGATCTGGTGCCCGGTGCTGGAGATGGGCAGAAACTCCGTCAAACCTTCGACGATCCCTAAGATGATTGCCTGAAAGGCACTCCAAAAATCCATTGTTCCCCCGATGAGGCGCTGCTGCGTGCAGGCCCCTTGTTCTTGATTTGCATTTGGTTGCCGCGAAGGCCCGGCCGTTTTACAGCCCCTACGGGGCCGATGCCAGCGGAAAAGGCCTAGATACCTAAAGGTTTCATCTTGCGCGGCCGAGATCCTATCAGAGCAGCCTGTCGATGGCTCGCGCGGCATGCGACAGCAAACACCTGGCCTAGCCCTTGGTCGAGTGTGCCGCACCGGCCCCGGCATGCTTGGATACACCTGATAACAAGAACAACGGGAGTACCTTTGATGAAGACCTTAAGGTCGATGTCGATCAGCCGGCGCCTGTCGCTGATCCTGCTGGTCGCGGTGGGCATGCTGGTGGCCTTCGCCCTGCTGATGCTGCGCCAGCTGCATGGCGACCTGTACCAGGCCAAGGCCGAGAAGACCCGGCACGTGGTGCAGACTGCCGCCGGCGTGCTGGCCTACTACCAGGGGCTGGAGGCTGCCGGCACGCTCACCCGCGAAGCGGCCCAGCAGCAGGCCCTGCAGGCCGTGCGCAGCCTGCGCTACGACAAGGACGACTATTTCTGGATCAATGACCTGGCGCCCAGGATGGTCATGCACCCGACCAACCCCAAGCTCGACGGCCAGGACCTTTCCGGCATCCGTGACCCCGACGGTTTCGCCGTGTTCAACGAGATGGCCAGCCTGGCACGCAGCCAGGGCGCAGGCCCGGTGGACTACCGCTGGCCCAAGCCCGGTGCCAGTGAGCCGGTGGCCAAGACGTCATATATCCAGCTGTTCAAACCCTGGGGCTGGATCATCGGGTCGGGCGTGTATGTCGATGACGTGCAGGCCGAGTTCGCCCGCCAAGTACGGGACGCCTCCCTGGCGGGCCTGGGCATCGCCGTGTTGATGGCGCTGTTGGTCATGCTGATCGCCCGCAGCATCGCCCGCCCGTTGCAGGAGGCGGTGCAGGCCATGGGGAATATTGCCAGCGGCGAAAGCGATCTCACCCGTCGCCTGGATACCCATGGGCGCGACGAGGTCACCCGCCTCGGTGAGCATTTCAACCGCTTCAACGGCAAGCTGCAGGGTGTGGTCGGCCAACTGCAGGGCGCCGCTCATGCCCTGGCCCAATCGGCCGAACACGTGGGCGACAACGCAGGCCAGGCCCAGGCGCACAGTGCCCAGCAATCGCTGCAGATGGACCAGGTGGCCACGGCGGTCAATGAAGTCACCTATGCCGTGCAGGACGTGGCCAAGACCGCCGAGCAGGCCGCCAGCGAGATGCAGGCGGCGCAGCGCCAGGTGGACCATGGCCAGCAGGCGATCCATGGCAGCCTGCAGCAGATCGACCGACTCTCCAGCACCATTGACCAGGCCGTACAGGTGATCGGCGAGCTGGCCGGGCACAGCACGCGGATCGGCGGTGTACTGGAAGTGATCCGCTCGATTGCCGAGCAGACCAATTTGCTCGCGCTCAACGCCGCCATCGAGGCGGCCCGCGCCGGCGAGCAGGGCCGGGGGTTTGCCGTGGTTGCCGACGAGGTCCGGCTGCTGGCCCAGCGCACCGCCCAGTCGACCGCCGAGATCCAAACCATGATCGAGCACCTGCAAGGCCAGTCGGAAGCGGCTGTCAGGGCGATCGGCACCAGCAGCGAAGCCTCGCGCCAGACCGTCGAGCAGGCCCGTGAGGCGGGCACCAGCCTGGATGCCATCAGCCAGGCGCTGCACAACCTCACCGCCCTCAACGCCTCGATCGCCAGCGCTACGCTGCAGCAGGCCCACGTGGTGGAAGAAATCAACCGCAATGTGCTGGATACCGCCGGGCTGTCCCAACAAACCGCCGACGCGGCGCGCCAATCCAGTGATGCCGGCGCAGCCTTGGCGCGGTTGAGCGAGGAGCTTGAACAGTTGCTGCGCCAGTTCCGGGTTTGATACTGCCCTTCGTCAAACCCACGCGCCCCCTGTAGGAGCGGGCTTGCCCCGCGATGGCATCAGCCCAGGCACTGCCGCTGCCCAGCCTGACGCCATCGCGGCGCGCCCCTACAGCTTCCCCGCCCTACAGGCTACAATCGCGCCCTCTACCCCTGCCCAAGGATCGCCGATGTCCGGCCTCGAACTCTTCGCCGCCGTGCTCGGCGTCATCGCCGTGTGGCTCACAGTCAAGCAAAACCCGTGGTGCTGGCCGATCGGCCTGGTGATGGTGCTGCTCTATAGCTGGATCTTCTATGAAGTGAAGCTGTATTCCGACATGCTCCTGCAACTGGTCTACGCCGTGCTGCAACTGTACGGCTGGTGGCAATGGACCCGGCCTGACCGTGTGGAAGACGCACGCCAGGTTTCCAGCCTGGGGGCCGGGCAGGTGTTCACCGGCCTGGGCGTAGGCTTGCTGGCGAGCCTGGGTCTGGGCGCTGCCATGGCGCACTGGACCGACGCGGCACAGCCCTGGCTCGATGCGGCCCTGACCGGCTTCAGCCTGGTGGCCCAGGTGTGGATGGCGCAGAAGCGTGTGCAATGCTGGGCGCTGTGGATGGTACTGGATGTGGTCTTCGTGGGGCTGTTCCTCTACAAGGGCCTCTACCTCACCGCAGCGCTCTACGCACTGTTCACCTTGATCGCCGTGCGCGGCTGGGTGCAATGGCGCCGCGACCCGGCATTGGCCCCCGCATGAAGGTCCTGGTGCTATGCGGGCCGGAGTCCAGCGGCAAGAGCTGGCTGAGTGGCGAAATCCAGGCGCATTTCGGCGGTGTGGTGGTCGGTGAATACGTCCGCCATTTCATCGAGCGGGAACAGCGCGACACCTGCTATGCCGATATTCCCGCCATCGCCCGCGGCCAGCTTGCCTGGGAGGACCAGAGCCGCCGGCAGGCGCCCGACCTGTTGATCCTCGACACCCACCTGCTCAGCAACATCCTTTGGAGCCGGGTACTGTTCGCAGACTGCCCCGCCTGGCTCGAGCAGGCCCTGCTCGAACGCCACTATGACCTGCACCTGCTGCTCAGCCCGCAAGGTGTCGATTGGGTCGGCGACGGCCAGCGCTGCCAACCCCGCCTGGAAGAGCGGCAAAGGTTCTTCGAGGATAGCCTGCACTGGCTGCACACTCACCAGAAACCCTTTCAAGTACTCGCAGGCGACTGGCCCACCCGCCAGGCCCAGGCCCTGGCAGCGGTGGCGCGTCTGCTTGACGGTCAGGCGCCAGCCTGCGCCACCGAGTGTTAATTTTTTGTAACTGTACAGTCAGCTAGGCCCCCCATTGTTGGGGGCTTCGCCACAGACCTGGGGAAACTGTTTCAAACGTGATACAGCTACTGCCGTCATCCCGGGCCGCGTGGGTTTTCAAGGCCTGTAGGGCGATGGACGGTTTTTCTGTATCAGCCGTGAAACAGAAAAACACCGAACGGCCCCATGAAACACCCAACAACTTGATTTAACTATAAAAAATAAAAGCGGCACGACTTTCGCTCTACCTCTGTCAACGCTCAAGGGCCAGCGCACAGAGAAGGGAGCATCGCCGTGGGGACCAAGAACAAGACACTGCCTGCACTGCTCGTCCTGGGTTGCCTGACCGCCGCGGCCTTCCCCCTTCCCGCCAGCGCCGAGGGCAACGGGATCATCGTTCTGACCCGTGATGTCCAGGCTCGCCAAGCCGCTCGGAAGACCGGTACCCCCGACCCCTACCCCACTACCGTCAACACCAACGAATCGGCCCGGGTGAAAGCCCAGACCAACGAGTTGACCGACGGTGACTTCGCGCGCATCGCCAGCGGCTCGACAGTCAATCGCCTGCTCGCCACCGACCACTCGGGCAGCTTGCGCGGCCTGGACACCGTCCAGTCCCGGCTACCTGGCATGGCCGGCGGATCGGGTGCCGGGGCCGGCGGTGGCAACACCATCTCCAACACGGTCAACCAGAACGTCCAGCGCGGCCTGGCGCCGCTGCAGATCCTCACCCGGGGCCAATGACATGCGCGCACTCAAGCTCTCCCTGCTGTGCCTGGCGCTGGGCCCCAGCCTGGCGCTGGCCGGCTCGCCAGTGGTGGACAACGCCACCCTTGGTGCCAGCGGTCGCACCTACCAGGGCAACCTCGGCATCAACCAGGCGGCGGGCGATGCCCAGCAGCAGGCCAACGTCCGGGCCATGGCTATCGGCACCAATGCCAAGGCCACCACCGAGGTTCGCCAGCGCACTGACTTTCTTGCCGACCCGGCCCGGGACAGCCGCGCCAGCATCCACGGCAACGCCTTCAGCAACGGCAACGGCCTGCTCGGTATCAACCAGTCCGCCGGCGCCGCCACGCAGCAGGCCAACGCAGTACGGATCGGCATCAGTGCCGTCCCGCAAAGCATCGACGACAGCATTCTCAGCCAGCAGAACGTCTCGCTGGCCAATGGCTCCGAGGCAACGGATCGCGCTCCCGGCAGTCGCCAGGTCACTACCAGTGACCAGGCCTTCACCGGCAGCCGTGGCGTGATCCAGTTGAATCAGAGCGCCGGGGTGGGCAACCGAATGGGCAACACCCTGAGCGTACGGGTCGCTGACTGACCCAAAGTGGCTTCAACACAACACTTAACAACGAGAAACAAGTGGAGAAACACCATGAAACCTAAAATGGCACTCAAGCCTCTGGTATTCGCCCTCGCAGCGGTCATGGCAGTTGCTGCACAAGCTGATAACCGGCATAACAACGGCCACCATGGCCATCACAACAACCATGACAATGTCCTTCTGCAGCTGTTGGTCAGCGCGGGAGCGGCCGCCACGGTGACCGATACCCAGGTCAACACCGGCAACACCGTGCGTAACGAGGCGACCGAGAACGACGCGGCGATGGAAGACTCCGCCAACCGCTCCAACGGCAACCTGGGCGCCAACGTGGCTGCCGGTGACGGCAACCAGCAGGACAACGTGGCCGCCATCGCCACTGCCGATGAGCGTTTCATCTTCGGCAGCGCCATGGCTATCTCCACCGCCACCCAGGTCAACGCCGGCAACAACGTCAAGAACTTCTCCACCAGCAACACCGCCAACCTGGTCGACTCGGCCAATGGCAGCTCGGGCAATATCGGCGTGAACGTCACCGCCGGCGACTTCAACCAGCAGAAAAACAACCTGGCGATCGCCGTGTCCGGTGGCCGTGTAGCGATGGCCGCCTCCACCGCCACCCAGGCCACTACGGGCTTGAACGTCGAAAACAACGCTGACCGCAAGATGGACAAGGAAACCCTGCAGGCCAGCTTCAAAGCCTATGGCCAGTACAAGGGTGACGGCTGGGGCTATGTTGAAGACGAAAAAGGCTGGGGCCACGGCCATGGCCATGACAAGGGCAAAACCGACAAGGACCCTCTGAAGTTCCACGAAGAAGGCACCTTCGGCCTGGCCGGTGTCGCCACCTACCAGGTGCTGACCCCCAACGGCTGGAAAAACCCTGTGACCAACACCGCCACCATGAGCAACTCGCTCAACGGCGTGTCGGGCAACGTGGGCGCCAACGTCTCGGCAGGTTCGGGCAACCAGCAGAGCAACTCGCTGTCCATCGCCGCAGGTTGCAAAGCCTGCACCGGCCTGTAACACAGCCAATCGGGGCCCTTCGGGGCCCCTTTCCTGTTTCGCGTCGGGGGAGAAGGCCATGCGCGCAGTTCTGCTTGCCGCACTCATGTTCCTGGCCGGCCTGGTCGAGGCCACGCAGATGCCGATCGCGGCGATGCCAGGCGGGACCTTGGTGTACAAGCCGGTACAGAGCATCCGCGAGCGTCGCTTCGCCGACCTGGTGCAACAGAAGACCGATTTCAGCTGCGGTGCCGCCGCCCTGGCCACCATCCTCAAGCAAGCCTATTGGCTCGATGTCGATGAAAGCCAGGTCATCGAAGGCATGCTCGCCCACGCCGACCCGGACCTGGTCAAGGTCCAGGGCTTTTCCATGCTGGATATGAAGCGCTACGTGGAAAGCATCGGCATGCGCGCCCGGGGCTACCGGGTCGAGGCCGACAGCCTGCACCGGGTGAGCATTCCGGTGGTGGTGCTGATGGACATTCGTGGCTACAAGCACTTCGTCGTGCTCCAACGCATCAACCGGGGCTGGGTGTACATCGGCGACCCGGTGCTGGGCCACAAACGCTACAAATTCGACGATTTCGTCAAAGGCTGGAACGGCATCATCTTCGCCGTCATCGGCCCCGGCTACGACAAGGCCAACGCCCTGCTCGACCCACCGGCTCCGGTCACCGCCAGGAACCGCATCAATGGGTTCTACCCGGTGGACGATGCCCAATTGATGGAATTCGGGTTCATCCAGAGCGACTTCTTCTAGTGATTACAAAGGGGCACGGAGCTCCGGGGAGCAGCGATGAAGACAATCAACTGGCTGGTAGCGGCATGCCTGGCTGCCAGCCTCCCGACCCAGGCGCAGACGTTCAAGCCCATCGAAGTCAAGGACCAGGAGCTGGCCCAGTTGCGTGGGCGCTATGTGATGCCGGGGCGGATCATCAGCTTCGGCGTGGTCATGAGCAGCACCTGGCAGAACGCTGCCGGCGACCGCATTGGCGCAACCACGACGATGCAGGTGCAGCACAACAGCTTCAAGCCGCAGTTCTACGTCTCCATGACCGGCAAGAACGGTGGCGGCGTCGCCCCAGGCCAAGGCCATGGCGTGGTCACAGGTGGCAGCGGCCTGGGCAATACCCAGGGCGTGACCCAATCGGTCCGCGCGGCCGGCGACAACAACAGCGCCTACAACGATGTCGCGATCAATGTCAGTGAAGGCGGCAAGGGGCCTGCTACCACGCCACAAGGCCAGGTACTGGCATCGGGCAAGACCCTGACCACCAGCAACAATGCCGGCACCCTGAGCGTGTCGAACACCGGCAAAGGCATCCAGATGGCCATCCAGGCCAACAACAACCAAGGCTCGAGCCTGCAGCGCCTGTCCGATGGCGGCCTGCTGCAAGCCACGACGCTGCTTGGCGGTAACAACGCGGTCAGCAACATGACCCAGCTCAATGTGGTGCTGCGCGACAACCTACCGTCAGCCGGCGCACTGAACTGCAATCTCGATCAACTCAAGGGCCTTCGAATCACCGGCTATTGATCTACGCTTCGTCTCACCATCGTAGTATTCGTAGGGACGGCTAACTTATGCATCGATTCATGTCGTTGAAAGCAGTTGTCTGTCTGGGCACCTTGGTGCCTTCCACCCTGCTCTACGCCGCCGCCGATCCGCAGGTCGAGGCCCTGAAGGCCGAACTGGCAGCATTGAAGGAGCGTTACGAAGCCCAGCAGCAAGCCCTGATGGTGCTGGAGCAACGGGTCCGCCAGGTCGAAGAACAACCTGTCGCCCCCCCACCCAAGCGCCTGACCCGCTCCCCTGCCTCTCAGCCACGCAACAACCAGGCCATCGCCGCCTCCGGCGGGGCTGCAGGGGCAACGGGTTCCTCCTACGGTGAATCGCTCAAGGACGACTCGGAGCCGGCCCAGAGCGTGTCCAACCTGTATGACGAGGCCAGCGGCTTCTTCGGCGGTGGCAAGTTCAGCCTCGAGACCGGCATCACCTACGCCCGCTACGACACCCGCCAGTTGATCCTCAACGGTTTCCTGGCGCTGGACTCGATCTTCCTGGGCAATATCAACCTCGACCGGATCAAGGCCGACAACTGGACCCTGGACCTGACCGCCCGCTACAACTACGACCAGCGCTGGCAGTTTGACGTCAACGTGCCAATCGTCTACCGCGAGTCTACTTACCAGTCCGGCGGCGTCGGTGGTGCCTCCAACGATGTCTCCGAACATACCGTCACCCGCGACCCTGCGCTGGGCGACGTCAACTTCGGTGTGGCCTACAAGTTCCTCGACGAGTCGGAGAACACCCCCGATGCGGTGTTCAGCGTGAGGGTCAAGGCCCCCACCGGCAAGGACCCCTTCGGCATCAAGCTGATCCGCGACCCGCTCAACGACAACCTCACTTACCCCGAAGACCTGCCTACCGGCAACGGCGTCTGGTCGATCACCCCGGGTATCTCGCTGGTCAAGACCTACGACCCGGCGGTGCTGTTCGGCAGCCTGTCTTACACCCATACCTTCGAGGAGAAGTTCAGCGACGTCAGTTCCACGGTCAACCAGAAGATCCCGGGCAAGGTGAAGATCGGCGACAGCTTCCAGATCGGTGCAGGCGTGGCCTTTGCCTTGAACGAGAAGATGTCGATGTCGTTCTCGGTGTCCGAACTGATCGCCCGCCGTTCGCGGATCAAGTCCGCCGAGACCGGCGACGAGTGGGCCGACGTGAAGAGCAGCGACGCCAACGCGGGCTACTTCAACATCGGCATGACCCTGGCTGCGACCGACAACCTGACCATCGTGCCCAACCTGTCGATTGGCCTGACCGACGATGCGCCGGACTTCACCTTCAGCCTGAAATTCCCGTACTACTTCTGAGTGACCACACTGCCACTTCCAGGGGCTGCTTCGCAGCCCTTTCGCGGCGCAAGGCAGCTCCTACAGGCCCTCGGCTGGTGCAGGGCCTGTGCGAGCGGGGCGTGCAGCGGCCCCTGATCGCTCCTGCATCCCGTCTGCAACCCTCGCCCCCCGCCAAGCGCCTGTTATCATGAAGCACACTTGAGTGACTGTTTCATGACAAGAAGGAAGTCTTTGTGAAAAAACTGCTCGGTCGCTCCAGCACCCGGCTCGTGGCGTTGGCCACGCTGGTGTTGGCGATCCCACTGGGCATCCGGGCCGCGCTCGGCTGGTCCAACCCCCTGGGCTATGTCTCCGACCTGGCCATCGGCAGCGTATTGGTGCTCTTGCTGCAGCGCCGCGCCTGGTGGCTGGCGTTGCCCTTGCTGCTGGCCTGGGCCAGCCTGATCGTCGCCAGCGCCGAACTGGTCAGTGCCGTGGGCCGTCTGCCCACCAGTGCCGACCTGAACTACCTGTTCGATGCGCAGTTCATGGAAAACTCCACCGGCGGCGGCCTCGCCCACCCCTGGCTGCCCTGGGCGCTCGGTGTCGGCGTGGTGGCCTGGCTGGGCAGCGTCTGGTACAGCCGTGGCACCCCCAGTGGCACCCTGCCACGCAAGGCCTGGGCGATCCCCCTGCTATTGTTCGGCGTGCATTGGGGCAGCCAGCACCTGGCGCCGTCCGATGCCGACCAATGGCGTCAATACAACCTCTCGCACCAGTTGCTCTCGGCCGGGGTGGGTGACCTCCAACGCCAGGCCGTTGAGCGTTTCGGCGAAAAACCCACCTTCGCCCCCCTGCCCTCCACGGGCCTGACCCAGTCCGACCTCAACGGTCAAAAGCTGCTAAAAGCGCCTGGACAGGCGCATAACGTCCTGGTGATCGTCCTGGAAGGCATCCCCGGTGCCTATATCCGCGCCAACCGCCAGGCCTTGAACAGCAGCTTCGACGAAGACCTGATGCCCAAGCTCAGTCGCTGGGCCGAGCGCGGCATGAACACGCCCGACTACGTGCTGCACACCCACCAAACCATCCGCGGCCTGTACGCGCTGCTGTGCGGTGACTACGACAAGCTGGCCAACGGCACGCCAAAAGGCATGGAGATGCTGACCCAGGAGGTGCGCAACCAGGCCTGCCTGCCGGCACAGCTGCGCCAGGCGGGGTTCAGTACCCATTACCTGCAGGGTGCGGGCCTGCGCTTCATGGCCAAGGATCGGATCATGCCGCACATCGGCTTCGACGCGGTGCACGGCCAGGAGTGGTTCAGCAACAAGAACTACCTGCCTTTTCGTTGGGGCAAGGACGACCGGGCCTTCTTCGAAGGCGCACAGAAGTACGTGAAGCAGTTGCGCAAGCAGAAACAGCCCTGGATGCTGACCCTGCTGACCGTCGGCACCCACCAACCGTATTCCGCACCGCAGCGCTACCTGCAGCGCTACGACACGACCAAGCAGGCAGCGGTGGCCTACCTGGACGATGCCCTCGATGCCTTCCTGGTGAACCTGGAACGCCAGGGTGTGCTCAAGGACACCCTGGTGGTCATCACGTCGGATGAGTCCCACGGTATCGACGGGGTTCGCCTGGCCTCCTCCTGGGGGTTCAGCCTGGTCCTGGCCCCCGAACAGGCCCAGTTGCCACGACTCAAGCGCGGAACTTACGGCCATGTGGACCTGGCCGCGTCGCTGCTCGACTACTATGCCCTGCCGATCCCGGCCGCCTTGAGCGGGCGCTCGCTGTTCCGTGACTACGACACCGGTCGCGAAATGATTGCCTACACCAACGGCATGCTGCGCTACCACGATGGCCACGGCACCTTCACCGAATGTGACTTCCAGCAACGTTGCCGGCGCTACGCCAGCAACGGTTTCATCGCCGACCAGGCCGAGTACATGGACCGTGCCACGGACACCACCGGCCAACAGCTCACCGCCCTGGCCAGTACCCTGGACCAGTCATTGCTGCACACACCGTTGAACCTGCGCTACCAGTTTGGCGGGCCGGCGGCGATCCAGCTGCGCAAGCGCATCCGTGACGAGTGGGCCGACAACCTGATCGGTGCGCAATACCTGGAAATGCCCGAAGGCTCCCATACCCGCGTACGGGTGATCGTACGCTCCCTGGACCCCAAGCATGATGCCTATATCCAGCTCAAGGCCAAGGAGTACGAACAGGATGTACCGTTGGGACTACCGGAAGAAATCATCGTAACGGCCGACCGGCCGCTGGAGCTTGAGTTCGGCTTCGACAACCCCTCGGCCCGAAAGGCGTTTTCCTTCCACCTGCTGGGGTATGGCGGCGGTGAAGTGCAGGTCAGTGATTTCAGCGTGATCACCGGTGTTGCCGGGGGCGGCTGATACGCCCCCGTCGCACGGCCCCTGTAGGAGCGGGCTTGTCCCGCGATCACCGGCAGAGCCGGTGCCAAGCACCGCGTCGAACGCTTCGCGGTAAACCCGCTCCCACAGACCGGTCCTACACCACCGGCGATCAAGCGATCGCCGCGTCCACCAGTACCTGGGCCTCGCGCACCAGGCGCTGCAGGTGCTCTTCGCTGACGAAGCTCTCGGCGTAGATCTTGTAGATGTCCTCGGTGCCTGACGGGCGCGCGGCGAACCAGCCGTTGGCGGTCATCACCTTCAAACCACCGATGGCCTGGCCGTTGCCCGGCGCATGGCTGAGGATTTGCTCGATCGGCTCGCCGGCCAGCTCCGTGGACGTCACCTGCTCGGCAGCCAGCTTGCTCAACAGTGCCTTCTGCCGTGCATTGGCCTTGGCCTCGACACGGGTGGCGAATGGCTTGCCCAGCTCGGCGGTCAGGTCTGCGTAGGCCTGGCTCGGGTTGCGCCCGGTGCGGGCAGTCATTTCCGCGGCCAGCAGCGCAGGGATCAATCCGTCCTTGTCGGTGGCCCAGACGCTGCCGTCCTTGCGCAGGAACGACGCCCCGGCACTCTCCTCGCCACCGAAGCCCAGCGAGCCGTCGAACAGGCCTTGGGCGAAGAACTTGAAGCCCACCGGCACTTCGTACAGCTCACGGCCCAGGCGCTCGGTGACGCGGTCGATCAGTGCGCTGCTGACCACCGTCTTGCCCACGGCGGCGTCGCTGCGCCACTGCGGACGATGGCGGAACAGGTAGTCGATGGCCACGGCCAGGTAATTGTTCGGCTGCAGCAGGCCGTCCGGGGTGACGATGCCGTGGCGGTCGTGGTCCGGGTCGCAGGCGAACGCCACGTCGAAGCGTTCGCGCAGGCCGATCAGGCCCTGCATGGCATGGGGCGAGGATGGGTCCATGCGGATCTGCCCGTCCCAATCGACGGTCATGAAGCGGAACGTGGGGTCCACTTCGGTATTGACCACTTCCAGGTCCAGACGGTAGCGCTCGGCAATGGCCTGCCAGTAACCTACCCCGGCACCGCCCAGGGGGTCGACGCCCAGGCGCAGCTTGGCGTTGCGGATGACGTCGAAGTCGATGACATTCTCCAGGTCCGCCACGTAGCGGCCCACATAGTCGTAACGCTGGGTGGTCGCCGCCTGCAGGGCCTGGGCATGGTCCATGCGCTTGACGCCGGCAAGGCCGGCGGCCAGCAGCTCGTTGGCTTTGGCTTCGATCCACTTGGTGACATCGCTGTCGGCCGGGCCGCCGTTGGGCGGGTTGTACTTGAAACCACCGCTCTGGGGCGGGTTGTGCGACGGCGTGATGACCACGCCATCGGCAAGGCCCTGCTGACGGCCACGGTTGTGGCAGAGGATGGCATGGGACACCGCCGGGGTCGGGGTGTATTCATCGTCCTTGGACAACATCACCTGCACGCCATTGGCGGCCAGCACCTCCAACGCGCTGGCGGCAGCCGGCGCGGACAGCGCATGGGTGTCGGCACCGACGAACAGCGGGCCATCGATGCCTTTTTCCTGGCGGTACAGGCAGATGGCCTGGGTGATCGCCAGCACATGGTCTTCGTTGAAGCTCAGCTCGAGCGAGGTGCCCCGGTGCCCGGAGGTGCCGAAGGCCACGCGCTGGGCCGCCACGGCGGCGTCGGGGCGGCCGGTGTAGAAAGCGGTGAGCAGGCGGGGAATATCGACCAGCACGCTGGCCGGAGCCGGCTTGCCTGCCAAAGGACTGAGCGTCATGCAAGAACCTCGAGTTCAACGGATGTAGGTGTTGGAACGCGCAGTGTACTGGGAGTTGCAACGCCGTGCGATGGGGCCCGTGGCGATTATTCGCCCACCACCTGCCACCAACCGGGGAACATCTGTCGCACCCGCGGCTCGGCGAAGCGTTCGTCGATCAGCAGCAGCACGCCCTGGTCCTGGTCGCCACGGATCACCCGGCCAGCGGCCTGGATGACCTTGCGCACGCCCGGGTACAGGTAGGCGTAATCGAAGCCCGCACCGAACTGTCGCCCCAGGCGCTGCTTGAACTGCTCGTTGACCGGGTTGACCTGGGGCAGCCCCAAGGTGGCGACGAAGGCACCGATCAGCCGGCTGCCGGGCAGGTCGACGCCTTCGCCGAAGGCGCCGCCCAAAACCGCGAACCCGACACCCTCGCCATCGGGCACGAAGCGAGCAAGAAACGCCTCCCGCGCCCCTTCGTCCATGCCTGGGGCCTGTTGCCAACGCGGGATGGCCGGGTAACGCTCGGCCAGCAGCGTGGCCACCTGCCCGAGGTACTCGAAGCTGCTGAAGAAAGCCAGGTAGTTGCCTGGTGCACGCCGGTACTGCTCGGCGATCAGTTCCACGATCGGGGCCAAGGAGGCGTGCCGCTCGCGGTAACGGGTGCAAATCTGGCTGACGACGCGCACCTGCAGTTGCTCGGCCCGAAACGGCGCCGCCACCTCCAGCCAGGCGGTGTCAGCCGGCATGCCCAGCAGGTCGGTATAGAAATGCCGGGGATTGAGGGTGGCGGAGAACAACGTGACGCTACGTGCCGCGCTCATGCGCGGGCCCAACAGGCGCGCCGGAACCACGTTGCGCAGGCACAGGGTGGCCAGCCGACGCTTGCGCGGGCCGTTGCGCACGCTTACATCGAAGATGAAATGCTCGTCGAACAACTCCGCGACCCGGCTGAACTGCAAGGCCTGGAAGTAGAACTGCAAGACGGCCGGTTCCACCTCGCCCGGGGCCTGTTCAAGACGCGCCTGGATCTGGCCGGTGCAGTGCTGCAAGGCGCCAAGAAATGCCCCGGGCAACTGATCGCTGGCCTCGTAGGGCGCTCGTTGCGTCTTGTACAACGCGTTCCACTGGCGGTTGAGCCGCTCCAGGGCGCTGCCAAGCCCCGCCGGCTTGCCTTGGCGCAAGGCCTGCAGCTGGCCCTGGTCGAGGCTTGCGCTATACATCCCCCGGCCCCGCTCCACCAGGTTGTGGGCCTCGTCCACCAATACCGCGACCCGCCACTGATTGGCCTGGGTCAGGGCATGCAGCAGGGCGTGGGCATCGAAGTAGTAGTTGTAGTCGGCGACCAGCACATCGACCCAACGCGCCATCTCCTGCCCCAGGTAGTACGGACAGACCTGGTGCGCCAGGGCCACTTCGCGCAGGCCGGCACGGTCGAGCAGTGGCCGTTGCGCCGCAGCCTCACGCGCAGCAGGCAAGCGATCATAGAAGCCGCGTGCCAGCGGGCAGGACTCGCCATGGCAGGCGCTTCCCGGATGCTCGCAGGCTTTGTCCCGGGCGATCAGTTCCAGGGTACGCAGGGCCGGTTGCGGCGTGGCTTCGGTGATCTGGCGCAGGGCGTCGAGGGCCAGGGCCCGGCCTGGGGTCTTGGCGGTGAGGAAGAACAGTTTGTCCAGTCGCTGCGGCACCATGGCCTTGAGCAACGGGAACAAGGTGCCGAGGGTCTTGCCGATCCCCGTACTGGCCTGGGCCATCAGGCAGCGGCCGGTGCTGACCGCTTTGTACAAAGTCTCGGCCAACTGGCGCTGGCCCTGGCGAAACTGTGGGTAGGGAAAGCCCAGTGCCTCGAGGTCGCGGTCGCGCTCGGCCAGGCGCCGCTCCTGGGCCTGGGCCCAGGCCAGGAAGCAGCGGCATTGGCGTTCGAAGAAACGTTGCAGGTCGGTCGCGGCATGCTGCTCGCTGAATACAGTCTGGCGATCGCTGTCCACGTCCAGGTACACCAGCGCGACCTCGATCGAGTCCAATTGGCGTGCCTGGCACAGCAACCAGCCGTAGACCTTGGCCTGGGCCCAATGCAGCTGTCGATGGTTGGCCGGCTGACGTGACAGGTCGCCACGGTGCGTTTTGATTTCCTCCAGGCGGTTGGCCGCCGGGTCATAGCCATCGGCTCGGCCTCGCACTTCGAGCCCTTGGTATCGGCCTTGCAGCGCCACCTCGGACTCATACCCTGCCCCGCGCCTTGCCACCACCCGGCGGTGGCCGGCAATACCTTCCTGGGCCGTGGGCGAAGGCGTGAAGCGCAGGTCCAGGTCTGCGACCTTGGCGCTGAATTCGCACAGCGCGCGCACCGCCACGGTGTAGGTCATGCCGTGTCGCTCCAGCGGACATGGCAGACCACGACCGGCAAGCCGTGCTCACGGCAGAACTCCAGCCAGCGCAGCTGGTTGTCCTGCAGGCGGTCTCCGGGCCCCTTGACCTCGACCATGCGGTATCGGCCTTCCTCGGGCCAGAACTGGACCAGGTCAGGCATGCCGGCGCGGTTGTTGCGGATATCCTGCAACAGGCGCAGGAAACACTGCTTCAGATGGATCGCCGGCACGCAGGCCAAGGCTTGGTCGAGCAGCTCGGGCGTGAGCATCGACCAGAACACGAAAGGCGATTGCAAACCTTGCTTGGCCACAAAGCACTGGCCGATGGCCTGCCTATAGCTGCCATCGTCGAGCCGACCGAGGCAGGCGTCGAACAGGGTGGCACGGCGTTGCCGGAAATCGTCGTCATGCAGGTCCTGGGGGCCGGCCTGGAACGGGTGGAAGAAAGCGCCGGGTACCGGGGCGAAGATCGCCTCCCAGCACAACAGACCGAACAGGCTGTTGAACAGCGTGTTCTCCACGTAATGACAAGTACCCCCGCCCTGCTCCAGGTGCAGGCGAACCGCCTCCTCGACGCCGAGGTGCGCGAGCGCCGCGGGCAGCTGCAGCTCGATCAGCTCGAGGTCCGCCGCACGGCGGCGCGCCCGCGGCGGCCCGCCCAGTTTGCGCCCAAGGCGCGGCAGCATGCGGGCCACTGCCTGGGACTCAAGGGCATTGGCCGGAGCGGCGGCCATTTCCGACGCCAGTGCATGGGCCTGCGCCCAGCGCTCGCTACGCTCCAGGGTGCGTACCTGACGGATGCGCGCCTCGGGGTGGTTGCTCTGGCCGTACACTTCGAAGGCTTGGTCCCAGTCGCCTAGCCGCTCGCACCGTTGGCCTATGCCATACAAGACCCGGGAATGGCGCCGGGCAAGCCAGGGGTTGTCGCTGTGCAGCCCTTCCAAAGCAGCCAGCACGACGCCTGGCGCCTCGCCCTGCTCCAGACGTTCGGCGCACCGGTGCAAAGCCATGGCCAGGTCGACCTCGGCGCGTTGGCGCAATGCGCGGGAGTCGGCGCTGAACGGTACCTGTTCATAGCGCAGCACACCCAGGTCGGCAAGCACGAACTCCGACCAGTCCTGGTACAAGTTGCCAAAGAACAACAGACGCAAGCGATCGCACAACGGTTGCAGGCGCCAATGAAAAATACGCACAGGGCACGCCGGGAACCATTGCGCCAATGGCCGGGGCGCAAGCGCCAGTGGCAATAATTGCGCCAGCAATTCCGCCTTTGCCGCCCGGGGCCGACTCAGTTGCGCGGCGAAACATTGAACGAGTTCTTCCTTGCGCAGCACACCGAACAGTTGCTCCAAGGCCAGCATCGAACGGTCACACACCCACCCAAGCTGCAGCAGCGGCTCGAGCGCGACCTGCCATGGGCCGATTTCGGCATAGTCGAGCCGGTCACTGCGAAACAGCTCCCCTTTGCGCATGACCATGCGCACCAGCATGGCCTGGGCAGGCTCGGGCAGCCCGGCGAAAGCGCGCAGGAAACCCTGCTCGGCCTCATCGAGCACATCGGCATAGCGCTGCTGGACCCATGCCAAGACCTGCCTGAAGTTGCACAGGTAATAGAAGGGGTCATCGACAGAATGGGCAATCACGGTGAACGGGCAAATAGCGGGACAGGCACTGGTTATACATACAGACCCACCCCGCTGACAAGTGCCCCGGATCGGCGGTCACCCAGCTACGTCATCAGCCGGCGGTCGCGCCAAGGCCCGGTCCAGCCGGTGCAGCGCCTGCTCCAATCCCTCCCAGGGAGCGCCCTGCCACGTCAGGGCTACATACCCCATATGGTTTCCCTGCAGGCTGAACCGTTCCCCGGGTGTGATCGTCAATCCCGTGCCGGCCACGGCCACCTGCGCATGGCCATGATTCACCGGTTGCCTCAAGCGGCCCCATAGCACCCGGCCACCGTCGGGCCTGGCAACCACCAACCTGCCCCCCAGGCATGACTCGACCTGTAGAAACAAATGGTCCATGGATGCCTGCAGCTCGCTACGCATGCGCGGCAACCACGCCTCCACCTCCCCTTTGGCATAGATTTGGGCGATAGCTTGCTGGCGCAATGGCGGAATCAGGAAGCCACGACGGTCGATGGCCTCCTCCACATCCCTCTGACGGCAGAGTAGGTAGGCGTAAGGCCCTTCAGCACCTACCGTGGCTTCCAACGACCCCAGCACCAACAGCCGGCCGATGTCGACCCCATCGCGAAGATGCATGGCTGGCGGCTCGCCAAAACAATGCTCGCTGTCCAGGTCGTTTTCGAGCAACCAGGCCGGGTGGTCGGCGAGCAGCTGGGCGACAGCCTGCTGCTCGGAAAGCGAGACCCTGCGCCCCAAGGGCACGGCAAGGCAGGACGGCAGCACCACCAGGCGCACGAGCTCACAGGCGAGCAACTGCGCCAGACGGTCCAGGTCCAACGCGCCGTCATCGCCCGCCGGCACTTCAAGGACCCGCATCCCGGCCCAGCGCAGCGCCTCGAGCAGGCGCCGGCAGCACGGCGTGGTCACCACGGCGGTCGCCCCCTGCAAGCGCAAGGCCCGCAGCAACGTCACCAGCAACGCCTGCACATCCGTTGCCAGATGAACATGCTCGGCATTCCAGCTGTGCCCGGAGGAACGCGTGTAACGGGCAGCGAGCACGTGGCGCAGCAATGCGCCCTTGCCTGAACGCCAGCTCGAGGGCCCTGATTGACGGGATAGCCGCCGTTCCTGGGCGAACAAGGCTCGCTCGAGCGCCATGGGGGTTGCCATCGGAAACGCGAACGCCGGCCGCGACCGTGGCCAGGCCGATTGTTCGCGCTCCCTGGCGTCGAACGCCACGAAATAGCCAGACTTGGGAACCGACCGTACCCGCCCCTGATGCTCCAGCAGGCTGTAGGCATTCTGCACGGTGGCCAGCGATACCTTCAGACGTGCCGCCAGGTCTCGCAACGAGGGCAAGCGACCCTCCTCGGTGGGGTCGGCCTGGTTGATGAGCGCTTCAATGTAGCGACACACTGCCTGGTAGGCGAACTCGCCTCGCCCGCAGCGCCCCATCAGAGCGCCGCCTGGCGCACCGTCGCAGCGGGGGGTGAAGCGCGTGGCACCAGTCGCAGGTCGATGTCGCGCCGCGCCAGGTTGGCCAATACCCGCCGGACAGGAGCGCCAAGCCGCCCGGCGTAGATCGCCTGGAGCTGCGTCAGGCTGAGGCCGCTGGTATCCACTAGCCAGCGCTTGACTGCCTCGGGGCATGCCTTGCCCTGCAGTGCTTTGTGCAGATACGGCAAGGCAACCTGCATGCAGGGATGACAACGCTGCAAGAAATACGCAAGGTCCCGGCCATGATCGGCAAAAGGCGCAAACAGCAGGCAAGCCAGTTGAGCCTCGTTCAACCCATGGGCCTGCAGAAACGGCGCCCGTACCTGCTGCTGCGCCCGCAGCCACCAGGCCAGTCGCGTGCCCTTGAGCGACAAGCGTGCATCCTGGCCTTCATCCGCGCGCAGCCGGGCCTTGAGCGTGCACAAGTTCCGCACAAGGTAAGGTTCGAGCGTGTTCTCCTTGGCAGTGCCCGGACCGTCCGCAAGGCCCAGCATGCCATCCAGGCCACCCATGCCGGCCGAGCGGGGCAGCAGGTCGTCGACGGTCAGGACGTTGACGCTATGTTCACGCGCCAGCGCAGCCGGGGCGCTGACGAAGCGCCCGGTGGGCGTCCCGAGCACCATCTGCAACCGCCCCAGCCCCTCCAGCAGCGCGGCCGCGCAGCGATCGACGGTGTCCAGGCCCGGCTGCTTCGCAAGACGCAGGATCCGACGCCCCCACGCCAGGAATCGGCGACGCTGGCGGCCCGACCACGCCGTCACCAGGGTGTCGACGCCATCGGTGCAGGCGAGCGCCAGGCGCAGGGCATCGGCCAGCTGCAGGTGCAGGCGGGCGCCCAACAGCGCGGCAGGCGCCGCCTCGGCAAGGTGGCCGAACAGCAGCATGGCTTCACGCGCTCCCGACCACTGCGCCGCGATCTCCGGTTGACGGTAACTGAACGGCACCAACTGGTCGTCCTCGACCATGAGCAGTTCCACCCGCGGATCGTCCTGCATGACCAGTGCACTGAAGCGCTGATCGTGCCGCTGCAGCGTCTTGGCGTCCATGCCCGGCAGGCACGCCACCACTACGCGCAGGCGGAACGTGCTGCCGTAGCGCAAGGCCAGGTTCAACTGGGCCGCACGCACGCAGGCCAGCAGTTGGGCACTACGCCGGTCGCCACCCAGCACCATCAACAACCGGAACCGGTCGAGGTATTCCCGCCCGCCGGCGGCCATTTCCAGCCGGTGGACCAACAGTTGCAACGAGGCTTGCTGCGCCCGTGGCATATGCGCGTTAACGCGCTCCAACACCTGTTGGTAGATTGAGTGCATGGCTTGGTCATGTAGGCTGCTCATTGAATAACTCCTTGTCCTTCAGTGCGTCGCATCCACGACAAGTATTGACTGCAAGCGCGTACACTTTTTACTTTGCAGACTTTTCCCACAGACACTTGGGAAATAACGCAAGACCTATCGAAAAACACCATTCCATTGGGCCCTGTTGGCCACACCGACCAGCCCCGAACCTTCCCGCCCCTGTACACAAGCCGTCCCAAGCACATGCTCTGCTCCTTGCAATCACTGACACGGCTTCATTATCGAAAGTTGCGGTACGAATAAAAGATACAGATCCTGGTAAAAAAACCATTCAGCGACGTCGGACTTTAATAACGACCAGCGCGAACCTCATCGAAATACCCCCTCGCTGCCTGGCAAAACTTCACGCCATAAATTTCAACTTAAAAAAAGTTGTCAGATATTAGCTTTAGTTGCGTAGGAATATTCTGATATTCACGAGAAGTACATCATGTATCAGCTAAAAAGCCGCTCCCGCAGTGTCGTCGCACTGCGGAGCGGCTTCATAGGCAGTCGGGAGGTGACGCCAATGGCCTTGGATAGACACGGCGCTACGGACGGATCACACCATCGTCAGTACGATCCGCCCACCACAAGGGCAATCGTCCATGTAGCGATGGGCCTCGACCACCTGATCGAACGGATACACCTTGACGATCTGTGGCGTCAGCAGTTGGTCGGCCGTGAACTGGTTTATATCGCGCAGCGCGCGCTGCAGCGCCACCTGGTCCTGGCAGATTCCCAGCTCCGGCTTGCCGGTGAAGTTGCTGATGCAATGCACGTAGAACTGGATGTTCTTCTGGAACGCAGCACACGCCGGGAACGGCGTCTGGTTGCCGCCTTGCAGGCCATACAGCACCAGGCTGCCGCGCGGCGCCAGGACGTCGCCCAGCAGCGACATCTGCGGCCCGCCCATACCGTCGAGGACCATATCCACACCCCGGCCATCGGTGTATTTGCCGACCTGCATGAGCAGGTCCTGCTCCTCGGTGACGATCACCTTTTCGGCGCCCAGGCCCAGCAGGTACTCGCGCTGCTCCGGGTCCTTGGTGGCGGCGAATACCCTGAGGCCCAGCGCCTTGCCCAATTGCACGAACGCAGGGCCCGCGCAGTGGCTGGCATCGGTAACCAAGGCCGTCTGCCCGGCCTTGGCCCGGGCCAGGTCGACATAGGCGAAATAGGCGATCAGCAGCGGGGTGTAATGGACGCTGGCCTCGATGGGCGTGAGCACGTCAGGATAGCGGGTGATGGCCGTGCGCGGCAGGACGATGACATCGCCGTAGACGGGGTGGTCGTTGGGGCTGGTAGCCGGGAAACTGGCCACACGGTCACCGACCGCAATGTCTTCGACACCTTCGCCGACCGCCATCACCACACCGGCCATCTCATGGCCGATACCCGCCGGCAGGCGCGCTTGGGACGGCGCCAGGTTCTGCCGCCACAGCACGTCGTACCAACTGACGCCGATCGCCTCGACGCGGATCTGCACCTCGCCCGCCGCTGGGGACGGCTCGGCCTGCTCCTCGCAACGGAGCACATCGGCCGCGCCGAACTTGTGGAAACGGATCATGCGGGACATCGCATACCTCGCCTGTGTGAATCTCGTATTACCACGGACTTTATCCGGGCTTTTGCCGTTAGACCATCAGTGGCTGTTAATAGTCGACATGCCTGTCATCGATTGGGCCCCTGGCATTTCCCTGCATTGGCACCCGGAAATCGGTGCAGGGTAACAGCCTTTGGCCTTAAGATTCACCCCTGCCCCCTTCAAGGCGAAGCGTATCGATGAACCGTAACGACCTGCGTCGCGTAGACCTGAACCTGCTGATCGTGTTCGAGACGCTCATGCACGAGCGCAGTGTGACCCGTGCAGCCGAGAAGCTGTTCCTTGGCCAGCCGGCCATCAGCGCTGCCTTGTCGCGCCTGCGCAACCTGTTCGACGACCCGCTGTTCGTGCGCACCGGGCGCAGCATGGAACCCTCGGCCAGGGCCCACGAGATCTTCGCCCTGCTCTCCCCGGCGCTGGACTCGATCTCCACCGCCGTCAGCCGCGCCGCCGAGTTCGACCCTGCCACCAGTACCTCGGTGTTTCGCATCGGCTTGTCCGACGATGCCGAATTCGCCCTGCTGCCACAGTTGCTCAAGCGCATTCGCGCCGAGGCGCCGGGCATCGTGCTGGTGGTGCGCCGGGTCAATTACCTGCTGATGCCCACGCTGCTGGCCTCGGGCGAGATTTCGGTCGGCGTCAGCTACACCAATGAGTTGCCGGCCAACGCCAAGCGCAAGGTGCTGCGCCGCAGCAAGCCCAAACTGCTGCGCGCCGACAGCATGCCCGGCGCCATCAGCCTGGATGACTTCTGCGCCCGCCCCCATGCGTTGGTGTCGTTCGCAGGCGACCTTTCCGGCTTCATCGACGAAGCCCTGGACGAAATCGGCCGCAAGCGCCACGTGGTCCTTGCCGTGCCGCAGTTCAACGGCCTGGGCAGCCTGCTGGCCGGCACCGACATCGTCGCCACCGTCCCCGACTACACCGCCGACGCCCTGACCGCGGCCGGCGGCTTGCGCGCCGAGGAATTGCCCCTGGAGGTACGCAGCTTCGAGCTGCACATGGCCTGGCGCGGCGCCCAGGACAATGACCCGGCGGAGCGGTGGTTGCGGTCGCGGATACAGATGTTCTTTGGCGATCCCGACAGCCTCTGAGACTCATCGGCCCAGCGGATCTACGACCTGATCGATTGAAGCCGCTCGATGCAACGGGTTGAAGGTGCCTATTGAATGGAAAGAGTCGGCATGGAAGAAATAGAAACGATCACCGCTCCGGGCGGCATGTTCGCGGTCAGGGTCGAAGCCTGGGAAGCGCGCAATACCCAATGGGTGTATGTGCCAACGCTCCTCGAAGCGCATACTCAGGTTGTCATCTTCGCGTTCGCCGACCCTCGTTGGTCCATGGACCACGTCACTTGGCACAGCGATGCGGTCGTGCATCTCGTGCTTCGCAAGTTTCCAGGCGACCATCGTCCTGCTGCGCTGGAGGTTGTGGTCGACTGCGCCAGGCGTACGGCGGTCGTGGGGGCCGGCACCGCATGCATGCTCGCCGAGATCGAACAGGCTCTGGAGGCTGCATTCGAGAAGAAGCCAAGTGGGCCCTGAGGATCAATCGGCCAGCCATTTGTTCTTCATCGAGGTCAGCAACGCTTCTTTGGCCAGCCCTTCGATGACCATCCCTGCGCACCGATATCTATCGCCCCGATAATCCCGCTCAATAATCAAGCAAGTCGATAGTTTGAATCGCTCCAGATTGTTTTTTCTCAACCTGCCTTTGCATCACCCTTGGCTCCACAAGCGAAACCCGGAGCCACCACCATGGGCACGACCCTTCTCCACTCACTCAAGCAAGGCGCCTACCTGGCGATCCTAGGCTACACCCTGCTCGTCCTCGTCGCGTTGGCCGCCAATACCCAGGGGCTGGCATCGTGAGCGCCGGGTCATTCTGGGTGATTGCGTTCTTCGTGTTCATCAACAACGGCTGCTCGCTGCTGGGCTGCGGAGATCGTTCGGTAGGCGCCGTGGCACGGGGCATCGAATCTCGCACGGAAATCGCCAACGCCATCACGCTACAGCGGGCGCAGAAAGCCAATGCCGGTGGCCGGCCACCAGACGATGGGCAGGAGCCCTCGACGATCTTCCTGACGCTTCGTGCCTGACGCTCACTCGCCCGCCGCCACGCGCTCCAGCCGATAGCCGTATCCGTAGATGGTCAGCAATTGCCAACCGCGCTCGGCACTCAACCCGAGCTTGTTGCGCAGGCGATAGATATGCGTATCCAGTGGCCGTGAGGAGAGCACTTCTTCGTGGGGCCAGAAACGCTCGTAGAGGTACTCACGCGACAATGGGCGGCCCAGGTTGGCGAACAGGCAGCGGGCCAGGCGGTACTCCCGTTCGGTCAGGTTGATCGGTGCGCCGGCGCGGGTCACGGTCAGCTCGGCATCATCGAAACGCAGATCGTTGAAGGTCTGTACTTCATTTTGCGCCGGACGTGTCGGCGCATGGCGGCGCAGCACGGCCCCCACCCGTGCTTTCAGTTCGTTCGGCCGGAACGGCTTGCTGACGTAGTCGTCGGCCCCGCAGTTCAGCGCCTGCACGATGTCCTGCTCGGTGTCACGGCTGGTCAGCATGATCACCGGCGGCGGTGCGTCGAGGTGCTCGCGGCTCCAGCGCAGTACTTGCAGGCCGCTCACATCTGGCAACTGCCAGTCGAGCACCAAGAGGTCGAAGGTTTCCCGCTTCAGTTGCCTGAGCAGGTCCTCGCCACGCATGAAGCGATGCACGACCCAGGCTTGTTCGCCGTGCGCGGGTATCTGCTGCAGGGTGTGCTCGACCCGATCCAGTTCGGCCGGCTCATCGTCCAGTATCGCGATACGCATGAAAAAACTTGTCCTGTTCCAATGGGCCAGCGCCCTGTTTTCGCTCCATGAACGGTGGATCACGAATCTGAAGAATTGTGGCGGATCAGGCGGGTCGCAACCAGCCCTTGATAGCCTGATCTCAAATCGCCATCGGGCCAGATACAGCACCGGCCTGACCGTTCAAGGAGCAACAGCCATGGGTTCTCGGCCAATTCGTCAACGTATGCGTGACATCAACCTGCGAGCCCTCGCCGCGGTTTCCTGCATGGCCTTGCTCCTGGGCATCGGCTCGAGCAGCCATACGCAGGCGCCCGCCTTGGCGTCGGTGGTCGGCCAAGGCACTGCCAGCCCCGCCTTCGCCGCCCCGCTGGGTCTCGACACGCGCCCCCATGTGCGTGGCGACCTATGGGAAGTCAGCGGCGCTGTCAGCGTGCAGGATGACCCGCGCTGGGTATTTTGAATCGGCCGAATCTGAAATATCAGCGAAAGAATCTGAAGAAATATGGCAAATCCCCCAGCAGCTGAAGCCCGCTTGGTAGATTGCCAACCGTTGAGCAGGACGAGGGGCAAATGGACGGCCCCGACACACGGATGTGTAAACCTACTTCACCAACGGGACGAGGCAACTCGAACCCGGGTCAGGGCCGATAAAGGATGATCGCCCCAGGCAACCGAGCCGCTTCCTCCCTGGGCCGGCTCCGACACAAGGACGTGTCATCTCCTCTTCCCCTCCCGAGCCATTCCAACCACTGATGACGCGTTGCGCGTTTCACCTCTGGATCTGACAAGGACCTCATCATGAAAGCATACGGAGCCGAGTTCTTCGGCACTTTCTGGCTGGTACTGGGCGGTTGTGGCAGTGCCGTGCTCGCCGCCGGTGTACCGGAACTGGGTATCGGCTACCTCGGCGTCGCCCTGGCCTTCGGCCTCAGCGTACTGACCATGGCCTATGCCATCGGCTCGATCTCCGGCGCGCACCTGAACCCAGCCGTGTCCATCGGCCTGTGGGTCGGCGGACGCTTCCCCGCCAGCCAACTGCTGCCCTACATCGTCGCCCAGGTGCTCGGCGGCCTCGCCGCCGGGGGCGTGCTGTACCTGATCGCCAGCGGCAAGGCCGGCTTCGACCTGGCTGCCGGCTTCGCCTCCAACGGCTACGGCGAGCACTCCCCAGGTGGTTATGCGCTGCAGGCGGCGCTGATCAGCGAGGTAGTACTGACTGCACTGTTCCTGCTGGTCATCCTTGGCGCCACCTCCAAGCGTGCGCCCCAGGGCTTTGCACCGATCGCCATCGGCCTGACCCTGACTCTGATCCACCTGATCAGCATCCCGGTCACCAACACCTCGGTGAACCCGGCACGCAGCACCGCGGTGGCGCTGTACGTCGGTGACTGGGCCATCGCCCAGCTGTGGCTGTTCTGGGTCGCGCCGATCCTGGGGGCCGTGCTCGGTGCCCTGGCCTATCGCCTGGTCGGCGACAAGGACGATTGAGCCGATGCGCCTGGCACTGCGCCAGGCGCAATTGCCAGAGAAGGCTGAGGGCGCTTCGTGCGCCCGATGGTGCTGCAAGGATTGCGAAACCGGCGCTCGATCAGGCAGATTGCAACCTGACCGGATCGCCAGCGATACCTGACCCGCTGCCCAGTGAAGCCCATGACTGCCCTCCTCTTTGCTTCGAACCTTGTTTCCCTGCCGCTGCGCCCTGCCTGCCTCGCCCTGGCGTTCGGCGGCCTGCTGGCGCTGCTCGCCGGCCCTGCACCGGCCACCCCGGCCAAGACCGAACGGCCGCCGTACATCGAACTGGGCCAGGCGTGCCTGCCCCAGCCGCTGCCCGCGAGCGTGCTGTACCTTGCAGGCGATGCCTGGAAGGTCGACGCCAAAGGTAACCAGACCCCGCTCGAAGAAGGCATGGCCATCGACGAGCAGGAGGGCGTGAAAACCTCCCCTACCGCCTTCGTCAGCCTGCTGCTCGGCGATGGCAGCCGCATCGTCCTGCCATCGAGCTCGCACGTCACCCTGCACGTCGATGAACAGAAAGGAATCGCGCAAGTCGCCCTGCGCGCGGGTCAGGTCGAATCCTATGTCCTGAAAAGAATCAGCGACCACGACCGCTTCCAAGTGCTGACGCCGGTCGGCGTGCTGGGCGTGCGCGGTACCCATTTCCGCGCACGCATCGAAGACCGACAGGCCTTGGCCGAAGTCCTCGACGGGCGCGTCGCGGTCAACCGCGACTTGACCAACGACGACCTGCCGGTCGCCGGCAAGCGCCCGCCCCGCAAGCTGCCACAGGCCCGCGCAGAGCCCGACGACGTGCTGCTCGACGCCCGCCGTGGCTTGAAGATCAAGGCACAAGGCAAGCTGACCCCGGTCGACCTGCTGCCCGCCCCGCAGTTGCGCGGCCAAGGCGGCGAACACGGCCAGTCGCGCCAGTGGACGCTGTACCTGGCACCGGTCCAGGGCGCCAAGCGCTACCGCGCCCAGGTGGCCAGCGACCCGGACTTCCTGCATATCCAGCAGGAGCGCTTCTCGAGCACGCCGCAGGTCAGCTTCAGCGACCTCGAGGCTGCGTTCTACCATGTGCGCCTTTCGGCCTTCGACAGTGAGGGCCTGGAAGGCCAAACCAGCGTCTACGATATTCTCTACTACCCCCGGCGCAGCGATGCGCAATAAAGGATCGGAGCTGCGCCGATGAAACCGTTCGCCCGCCAGGACGAGCCCAGCCAGGCGCAGCGCCTGTTCCACAGCCTGGTACGCGAATGGTTGCTGGTCAGCCTGCTGCTGGTGCCGCTCACCGCACTGCTCTCGCTCGCCACCCACCTGTCGCTGAACAACCTGCTCTATGATCGCCTGCGCAGCCTCACACCGTTGGCGGTCGACCCCCGCATCCTCATCGTCAACATCGACGACCGCAGCCTGCAGAGCCTCGGCCGCTGGCCCTGGCCACGCAGCGTGCACGCCGAACTGCTGGACCGCCTGACCACCGCTGGCGCGCGCAGCGTGCTGTTCGATGTGATCTTCAGCGAACCTTCCAGCAACCCGGACGAGGACCGTCAACTGGCGCAATCGCTGTGCCGGGCAGGCAACGTGCTGCTGCCGCTGCTGCGCGAAAGCATCCCGCGTCATGGCGAGCCGCCGCGGGAAATACCGCCCACCCAGACACTGACGCAGTGCGCGGCGGGTATCGGTCATATCAATGTCGAAGCCGACAGCGATGGCACCCTGCGCAGCGTCTACCTGCGCGAAGGGCCGCTTGGGGCGCCGCGCCCCCTGCTCGCCTGGCAGGCCTTCGCCGGCAACCACGAAGCCGGCATGCCGGGGCTGGACACCATGCGCAACCTGCCCGGCTGGCAACGCGACCACGCCATCCGTATTCCCTTCATCGACGCCGACGCGGGCTTTCCCAGCGTGTCATACGTCAGTGTGTTGCGCGGCGAGGTGCCCAACGAACTGCTGCGCGACCGCCTGGTGCTGATCGGTGCCTCCGCGCCGGGGCTCGGCGACCGCTACGTCACCCCGCTCTCAGCCAGCCTGGGCACCACGCCAGGCGTGGAGATCCAGGCGAACATCCTCAACGGCCTCCTGCAACAGCGCACCAGCATCGACCTGCCACCCTGGCTGGGCGCCCTGCTCAGCGCCGCTGGCGTCGCCCTGCTCCTGGGCCTGATGCTGTTCCGCTCGCGCCATGCGCTGGCCCTGGCCTTGGCCTGCGCGGCGCTCGCCCTGGGGGGCTCTTGGGCCTTGCTGCTCAATGGGTGGTGGTGGTCGCCGCTGGCCACCTGGGTCGGCCTGCTGCTGGCCTACCTGGTCTGGAGCTGGCGCCGGCTGAACGCAGTGGTCGGCTATTTCGGCTGGGAGCTGGCGCGCCTGGACCAAGAGCCCAAGGTACTTCCCGAGCGGGCCGCCCCGCCGATGCCGGGCAACGACCCGCTGCAAAACCGCATCGCCGCCTTGGAACAGGCGATCAGCCGCACCCGCGACGCCCGCCGGTTCATGGCCGACGGCCTGGAAGGCCTGCCGGTGGCGACGCTGATCTGCGACCCAGAAGGCCAGATCCTGCTGGCCAACCGCAAGGCGCGCGAGCTGTTCGGGCAGCCACTGCGCGGCGATGAACTGCGCGAACGCCTGGCCGATCTCGGCCACCCGAGCCTCGCGGGCGGTGCGCGCCCGGCCCTGGAAACCCTGGAAGCGGTCGAATTCCATGACCACCGCGAGCGCGACCTGCAGGTCCACCTGGCACGCCTGCTGCCGGTGCACAGCGAAACCGCCATTGGTTGGTTGGTCAGCCTGATCGACCTGAGCGCCGAACGTGACGCCGAACGCCAGCGCGCCGCCCTGCTGCGTTTTCTCTCCCACGACCTGCGCGCACCCCACTCGGCGATCCTCGCCCTGCTCGATGTCCATCCCGCCAGGGACCAGAACGAGCTGCAGGTCTACCGGCAGATCGCGCAGCAGGTCCAGCGTGCCTTGGGCTTGACCGACGCCTTCGTGCAACTGTCCAAGGCCGAGTCCGACGCCTACCACTTCGAACCGTGCATGTTCACCATGCTGGCGATGGATGCCACCGACCAGCTCTGGCCGCTGGCGCAGCACAAACACATCGACCTGCAGCGCGACTGGGACGATACACAGGAGCCGATGGTCTGGGCCGACCCCGGCCTGCTCACCCGGGCACTGTTCAACCTGCTGGAAAACGCCGTCAAATACAGCCCGGCAGGCACACGCATCACCCTGGCTATCCATTTGCAAGGTGACTGGCTGGCCTGCCGGATCACCGACCAGGGCAAAGGTATCGCGGCGCAGGAGCTGCCGTGCCTGTTCGCCCCCTACCAGCGCTTGACGTCAGCCGAGGGCAGCAACGGCCTCGGCTTGGGCCTGGCGATGGTGAAGACCGTGGTCGACCGCCATGGCGGCGAGATCGGCTGCCAGAGCCAGGTCGGCCAGGGCACGACGTTCGTCATTCGCCTGCCCCTGCTACAGGGTGAGCACTGAATCGCGACACCTGCGGACAAGGCCGTTCCGGCGCCTTGCAGCGCAAACCGCCGGTCACGCCGGCCTCAGGCCATGCTCGGCTTCTCGCTCGCCTCCAGAACCGGGCCCTCTACCCAGATCAGGTCGCCGATCTCATCGTTGTGCAGGATCACCACCTGCTGCGTCCTCAGGCGCTGGTAGGTTTCAGAGGTGACACGGAAGCTCTTCATCAGGGTCCGCTCGCCAACGTTCGACACGCGCGTGCGCCGGTCGAAGCGCCGAGCGCGTATTTCGTTGTATTTGGCCCAGGCGAACAGCGCCAACCCGATCAATACGGCGCACAGCGTATAGACCATCAGGGTGCCGAAGGTATGTACCATTTGTTCCGTCAGGTCCTGCTGCGCGCCACTGCGCGATGCTTCAACCATGGCCTTCAGGCCACGCACCAGCAGGTAGGTGAATGCCGCCCAGGCCGCCAGGGTGAGCAGCAGGTCGATCGCCCGGTGCAGCCAATGCTGCGAAGTCTTGATCAGCGTCATGCAGTAGGGTTCCTTTTGATTCCACGGTCCGGGCTGGTCCAGCGTGCGCGCTGCTGGCGCACCTTGAGCATGACCTTGGGGAAGCTGACCAAGGTGGTCATGAGGGTCACCAGCCAGAAGGCGAAGGGGTACCAGATGACCCAGAACAGGTTCCTACCCAGGCGTTTTTCGTAACGTCGCTCGATCAGCAGGCTCAAGGCGAACTGCAGCAGGCAGACCACCGCCAGCAGCATGCCGGTGAAGGCTGGCGGTACGATGCCGGCCACGCGCAATTCTGGCGGCAGCTCGACCAGGTAGCCGACGCCCCACAGCAGGAGCGTCAGGGCGAAGGTGAAGGCCCAGGTCGCCGACAGGCAGAACTCGATCAGCAGCGGCCACATGTAGCGCAGGCGCCAGCGCCAGATCGTCCGGATGTTCTTGAGCAGCACCTCGGCACCGCCCTGGGCCCAGCGCAAACGCTGCTTCCACAGCCCACGCAGCGTCTCGGGCATGAGGATCCAGCACAGCGCACGCGGCTCGTAGAAGATCGACCAATGATCGAGCTGCAGCTTCCAGCTGATGTCGATGTCCTCGGTGATCATGTCCGGGCTCCAGAAGCCGACCCGATCGAGCGCGCTGCGGCGGAACGCCGCGACCACGCCGGAAACGGTGAAGACCCGGCCGTAGACGCGCTGGGTGCGCTTGATCAGCCCGATGATCGAGGAAAACTCGCCGACCTGGACGCGCCCGACCAACGTCGAGCGCGTGCGGATGCGGGGGTTGCCGGTGACCGCCCCGACACGCGGGTTGTCGATCAGCGGCGCCACCAGGTAGGAGACGGCGTCAGGGTCGAGCAGCGCATCGCCGTCGATGCACACCAGGTATTCGCTGTGCGCCGCCAAGGCGCCCATACGCAGCGCCACCGCCTTGCCCTGATTCTGCGCCAGGTGCAGCACCCGCAGGCGCGGATGCTGCGCGGCCAGGGCGTCGAGCACCTCGCGGGTGTCGTCCCTGGAGCCATCGTTGATGACGATCACCTCTATATGTTCATAGCGCTGCGCCAAGGCCGCGCCGATGGTCTCCCGCGCGTTCGGGCCTTCGTTGTAGCAAGGGATGAGAATGCTCACCAGCGGGTTGCCACTGAGCGCAGGCACGCCCTGGCGCCACGGCCAATGGCGCTCCCAGTGCAGCCAGAAATAGGTGCCGCCGGCCATCCACAACGCCGACATGAACAGCGGGTAGAAAAATACGAAGTTAAGTAACAGTTCACCGGTGACGACCAGCGCCATTCCAACGGGGGCGCCCAGTATCACCACCAGGATCAGCAGGGCTACGATTCGATCGGTCATAGTTTCGGATACCAGGAAGAGGAGAAGGCAGCACGTGTGGTTTCAAGGCCGGGCTGGTCGTTGAAGAAGTCGTCCGGGTAGTAGCCGTAGTGGCGCACGCCGTTCCAGCGCAGGCGCTTCGCCCACTCGGCCAGTTGCCGTGCCTCGATCGGTGCCTCATGGCCCGGGCGCCAGTCACGCGCTTGCAGTTCGAATACACTGCGCTCCAGCGCACCCGGGCGCTTGGCCACCTGCTGCACCAACCGGTCAAGCCAGGCGTTCGATGCTTCCAGCGTCTCCCCTTCCATCAGCGGCATGGCCATCGGCGCCGTCCAGTCGTAGGTGGCAAGGAAGTCGTCGAGGTTCTGCGCGAACCAGGTTTCGGCCTGCGGGTCGAGAATCGGCTGGGCGAAGATGTTGCGCGCCGTCAGCACCTGTGGCCCACGGATCGCTCGGACCTTGGCCGTCAGCTCGCGGGTCAGGTCGATCAGGTAGCGGCTCTTGTAGCGTGTCCAGCGCTGCAGGGTCTGTTCGTCGCCGCGCAATGCGTGCAGGTCGCCCGGCAGGCCGGCCTGGCGGTAGGCCGCCAGGGCGCCGGGGCTGGCGTCCTCGAAGTCCGACAACACTGCATCGTCATGGAACAGGAGGCCCTGGAAGCTGGCGTGCTTGGCCAGGTCTTCGTAGATCTCGCCGATCTGCTGGCGCACCCGCGGATCGAACGGCGACAAACGCCGGTATTGATCCGGGGCGACCGCCACGCTGCCGGTCTGCGGGTCCCAGGCTTGCACCCGCGGCAAGGCGTCGTCCAGTTCGAAGGCCAGGACCGGCATCCATGCATAGACGCTGGCACCTGCCCGGGTGCGCAGTTGCCAGGCGACACGGTTGAACAGGTCCGCCCGCATCGGCAGGTGCCGGTTGGGGAAGTACAGGGCGTGGATATTACCGTCGCCCTTCGGGTCGGCGAAGGCCTGCAGGAACACGGTATTGACGCCCAGGTCGGCGATCCGCTGCACCAGTGTGCCGACATTGGCGTCGGTGCGCGCCGGATCAGGGTCGTAGACATAGTCCAGGTCGACATGGGCAACGCGCAGCGGGCCTTGCTCCTGCACGCTGTTGATGTCGGCGGCGAAGGTGCGCATCTCCGGGTCGCCGTTGACCAGGTAGCGCGGCACGCTCATCAGGTCGTCCACGCTACCAAGGCCGTCGTCGAGCGTCAGCGCCAGGCCATAGCCATGCTCGCCCACGATCTGCAGGGTAGTGCCGCCGGCGGCACCGTAGGGCCAGACCCACACGCGCGGGGCCTTGCCAGTGATGGCCTTGAGCGTGGCGCTGATGGCAGCGACGTCCGTGTCCAGGCGCTGGTGTAGCTCGGCGTCGGTCTCGTAGCGCTGCTCCTTGGCCAGGTACAGGCGGTTGGCCACCGCCGGAAGCGTATTGCCCTGGGGGTTGGCCAACAGGCCAAGGTGCGACGCGTAGGTGTGTGCGCCGATCTCCACCAGGTTCGACTGCGCCAGCTCACGCACCTGCTCCACCGTCAGGAAACGCTCGCGCGGGGTGGGCAAGCCGCCAAAGTCCACCGCCTGGTTCGGCGCAGTCTTGAGCCAGACACCCACCGGCGCCATGACTGCCGGCCATCCATAGGCCTTGAGTATCGGCAGCACGCGGCTATGGAAACTGCTGTAGCCGTCATCGAAGCTGAGCAACAGCGGCTTGTCCGGTAGCGGCGCGCGGCCTTCACGGGCGGCGATGATCTGATCGACGGAGACGGCCTGGAAACCTTGCTCGCGCAGCCATGCCAACTGGTCGACCAGGTGAGCGGTACGGGTGGTGATGTAGGCCTGGTTGCCGTCGATGTCATCCACATCGTGGTAGGCCAGGGTCAACAGTCGACCGGACGGCCAAGGCGACTCGCTGATGGCCACCGGGCGCTCCTTGGGTGCAACGAAGGGCGGCGCTTCGGCTGCGCAGCCGGTCAACAGCACGGCCAGGCAGAGAATGCGAAACAAGACATTCATGTCCAAGATCCTCAGAAGCGGTAGTTGATGTCGAGCATCAGGCGGTAGTCCATTTCGCGATCGCCGTCGTAGGGGCGGCTCATGGCCGTGAGGTTCACGCCGCCATCGAAGCGGTCGTCGAACTTCAGGCGCTGCCCATAGCCGACCAGGGCGATCGGCTCGGTGCCGTGACCCTGCTGGCTGTAGGTGCCGACGCCGACCTGCGCCTGCTGGCTCCAGACGGTCTGGTAATGCCGATAGAGGATGTGGTCGATATCCAGGGTCGGCAGCACGCTGAGGTCGCGCTTGGGGTTGTAGTACGGAACGTCGTCCGACTTGCTGTTGTGGCTGGCGCCCACTTCCAGGCCGATATCGGCTTTCAGATAGGGCTGGTTGTAGACCTGCTGCCGGCCGGTCAGTACCAGGGCTATGCGCTGGTTGCCGTCGCTGAAGCGCTGTGGGGTGAAGGCGAGCCTCGCCTCGCGGGTCTCATCCTGACGCCAGGCCAGCCAGGCACTGCCGGCGTTGGAGCGGATGCCACTGTTGAGCGCGCGCAAAGGGGTTTCGCGCGACAGGTATTCGGCACTCCAGCCGTACTGCCAGTGATCGTCGATCTCGTGGCTGCCGGAAAGGCGCGCGCCAGGCTTGTCGCCATCGCCATAGGCGTTGTGCGAGAGCTCGCCTTCGACCGTGTTGCCACGGTCACGCCACTCCAGCCCCGCGCGCTGGTAGCGGTAATGGCCGGTGCCCTCGAGAAAGTCACCGGTGGCGTAGCCGACACCAGCGAAGACGCGCCAGTTGTCGTCCATCGGCGGACTGTAGAGTACGCTGTCGATGCCGAAGTCGCGGTTGCCGACCGCGTCGCCGCCACCGTTGCTGCGCCCGGCATAGGCGCTCACCTGCAGCTCGAACATGTGGTGCACCTTGCGCAGCTTGTCCAGGCGCTGCGCTGGCAGTTGTTCGGGGAAACGCTGGATGACGTCATCGGCCAGCAGGTCGGCCTGTCGCCACTCCTGAAGCGCCAAGGCGGTAAGCCCCTGCTGCACCTCCAGCGCGGCTTCTCGCGGGCCGAGGGATTCGGCGCTCTTGAGCACATCCTCGGCCCGGCGCGGCCAACCACGCGCCAAGTAGACACTGGCCAGCCCGGTATTGAGCCTGCCATTCGCCGGCGCCGCATGGGCCAGCGCCTCGAACGCCTGCTGTGCCTGCTCCAGCTGGTCACGGTACAGGTAGGCATTGGCCTGCATCACCTTCGCGTCCAGGCGGTCCGGGTTGGGCACGCCGACGGCGGCGCCCTGCGGGTAGGTCAGCACCGGCTGCTGCGCGACCAACTGTTCGGTCATCGGCTGGATAGGCTCGAGCTGCTCGCTTTCCACCAGGGCATAGAACAACCCTTGGTTGTCTTCCGTCCATTCCAGGTCCTTCGGCGACTCGCCGGTCAGTACCTTGCGGTACAGCTCAGCCGCAGCGGCGGGCTGACGCAGGTACAGGTAGGCGCCGGCGACCCAGCGTTCGGCGTAGGCCGGCAGCTCGACCTGCGCCTGGCGCAGTTGCTGGTGTTCCTGCACCACCTGTTGCATCCGCATGCGTGCGTACAACGCGCCCAGGCGGTCGATGCGCACGCGGTTGCGCTCCTGCTCGGCGCCCGGCAGCGCCTTCCATGCTTCCAGCAATGCGTCCGAGCGCGCGATGGCGCGATCGGCGATCACGAACCGATCGGCCTCGCGACGTACCGGGAGCTGGGCAAAGCGCACCTGGCGCGCCAAGGCATCGGCTTGCAGGCGTCGGCTTTGGGCGTCGTCGACCAGCCCAGGCTGCGCCATGGCCTCGCGCAGCGCCGCCTCGGGCAGGTTGGCCCCCTCCAGGCCACGCATGTACTCACTGCGTACATACCCCTTGTCCGGGGCCAGGCTGTTCGCCTTGTCCAGCTCGGACAGCGCCGCATAGGGCTGGCCCGCACGGGTATGGGCGTAAGCCAGGGCAATGTGCGCGTCGGCCTCCCCAGGCAGCGCGCGCACCAGCGCCTGCGCGCGGCGCAGGGCCTGATCATGCTGCCCGGCATCGGCCAGGGTCATCACCTGCCCCACCCGCAAGGCACTGTGTCGTGGCGCCTGGGCCAATCCTTGGCGGTACACCGCCAAGGCCTCGTTCCAGCGTTTCAGGTTACGGTAGGCGCGGGCCACAAGGGCCTGCGAGTCGACGCTCAACATGCCCTTGCCCCGGTTGGCCTCGTAGACCTGCACCACTTCCTGATCGCGCCCGGCCCAGCTGGCGATGGCGACATGGTCATTGAGATAGCGCGGCGTCCCCGGCTGGCGCGCCAGGTAATCCAGGGCCGGCGCATGATCGCCGGCCCGTGCTTTGATCACCAGGGCGTCATAGCCGTCCTGTGCCTGGGCCCAGGGGGTGCACAACAGCAACCCGGCGACCCAGGTAGCGCACGCACCACCTGAAAGGGCCCGGGAACGTGCCTGCCAGAAAGCCGGCACAGTTGGAACATCATCAAGGCTTCGCATAAGAAATGTTCGGGTCAACGTAAAGATGAAGACCCCTGCGGCAAGGCCGGCCGGGTCGGATATCAAGGCGTGAATCGCAGGCAAGCGCCGCCGTCGATCACGCGCGGGCGTGTCGGCGTGAACGCTGCCTTTGTTTCAGGGCTTGGTCTTCAGCTTGCCCATGCTGGCCGGCATCGGCCCGTCGACGGGCGCAACGCAGCGCCCGCACCGGTCAAGACACCAGGCGAACGTTGGTGGCAGCAGCGTCTTGCGCTGCGCGAGGCATACAAGGAGGGAGTTGCGATAGCAGCGACGGCGGCAAGGCGGCTCGATGTCGTGCCACCATGGCTTGATATCAGTCCAGTGGACACCGCAATGCGAGGAGTGGAGTTCGGCATACTGATAAATCCCTGTCAGTCAAATAAACGATCCTGTCGGCAGAAGCCGGGTGACTATACCTGCAAGGTCAATTTTCCGCCACAAAAACGAACAAATAATATACAACCAATGAAAAAGTCATTGTATTGACACTTCTTGTGTCCCTAGCACCTCCTGCCGGCGGTCTCGGCCTGACATGCATCCGCAGATAGCGGGTGTTTATTCGCGATTATTTCTCATTTACACTCAGCCTCCTCCCCCGAAGCCAAGCTCCTTTCCTGGGTGCATTCGTGTCGCTCGATCCCGCCAAACCAACGCTGTTGTCCACCCTGATACGCCACTACGACGAGCTCGTGGACCACGTTCGCCGTCGCTTCGGCGACCGAACCACGGCGCGCGACGTCGTGCATGATGTGTGCGTGCAATTGCTCGAGCGCAATGACAAGGAGGACGTACGCACGCCCCTTGCCCTGCTGCGAAAAATTTCCCACGATACAGCGATCAATCGCTATCGAAGCGAACGTCGCCGGGCCGTGTGGGTGGAGGCTGTTGCGGAACTTCCCGAGGTCGCCTGCACGGCCGCGACACCCGTGGGCCGCCATGAGGCTGAGCACGAGTTTCAACAGCTCGTCGACGCCATCGCCGCCCTTCCCCCGCGTTGCCAGGCCGTATTCGTCATGCACAAGATCCACGAAATCCCCCAGGCGGAAGTCGCCACCCGTCTTGGGATCTCCATCAAGACCGTCGAAAAGCACCTGCGCCTGGGGATGGCGGCCTGCAGGGCGCGGCTTGGCCGTGGCGAGGTTCGACCATGACCCGCCCCCCTTCGCACAAGACCGGGCAAGCGCCTATAGACGAGGCCCTTGGCCGTCATCGGGAAACGTTGAAAACCCTGTTTCCACTGCCGGCTTGCGAACCCAGGCGGCGAAGGTCGGCCAAGGTTGCCGGCATCGCCCTGTCGATCGTGATCGCCGGCGGGGCCCTGGCCTGGCTGGACCCAGCGTACAAGACCGAGCGCTTCGCTACCGCCATCGGCGAGCGACGCACCGTGGTCCTGGACGATGGCAGCACGCTGCTGCTCGACAGCGCCAGCGATGTCGAGGTGCGTTGGCGCATGCTCAGTCGCCAGGTGGACCTGCAGGCTGGCCAGGCGCTGTTCGACGTAGCTGCAGCCGTGTACCGCCCTTTCGTGGTATCAGCCGGTGCCACGCGGGTCGAAGTGCTCGGCACCTTGTTCAATGTCCGGCGCCTGGATAACGACAATGTGCGCGTGACCTTGGCCCGTGGACGCGTCGAAGTCGTGCCGGCAAACGCAGCGCAAGCTCCGGCTATCTTGATGCCGGGGCAACAGGTCGATTCGATCGCTGGGCAATTGACGCCGGTCGCCAAGGTCGATGCCGCCACCGCCATGGCCTGGAAGGATGACCGCATTGTGTTCGAGCAGACGCCCCTGGACGAGGCAATCGCGGTGTTGCGCCACTATCGCAAGGCGCCCATCGAGATGGGTGACCCAAGCCTGGCCGCGCTCAAGGTGACGGGCGTCTTCGACGCACACAAGGTCGATCGACTGCTCGACCTGCTGCCGAGCATCCTCCCCGTTGCCGTCCTGCGCCAAACAGATGGCACCGTCCAGGTCCAACGCAAAACGACAAGAAAATAATTCTCAGAAGCAGGTAGGGTTTCGGGATTCCCGGGGCGGCTATTTGGAAAAAGCCAACCTACAAAGGAATTCCAGACGTGCATTCTTCTTTCAAGAATCGCTCCCTACGCCTGTCGTTGCTGGCCAGCAGCCTGCTCATCGCGATGTCGGCCCAGGGTCGGGAAAAGGTAGATGTGGACCTACCCGCCGCCCCGCTCGGCCAGGCCATCAACACCCTCGCCCACCAGTCCTCGGTGCAGATCATCTTTGCCGGCGACCTGGGTGCAGGCCGCCAGGCCCCTGGGATCAAAGGCCGGTTCACGCCGGAGGAAGCCCTGCAGAAGTTGCTTCAGGACAGCGGCCTGCAAGCGCAAGCCAAGGACGAACACACCTTCATCATCGTTCCGTCCAGCGCGGCCCAGGAAGCCGCCGCAGCCGCGCCGAGCCAACCTCTGGAAATGGCGCAAATGGAAATCACCGCCTCACGCACCAGCAGCGACCTGGTCTCGGCCACCCGCCAGTCCACTGTCATCGACCACGCCCAGTTGCAGGAGCTGCGCCAGGGTTCCGACAGCCTGGCCACGGTGCTGGCCAAGGTGGTCCCAGGCATGTCCGACTCCAGCCGCACCATCACCGAATACGGCCAGACCCTGCGCGGGCGCAGCATGCTGATCATGGTCGATGGCGTGCCACTCAATACCAACCGCGACTCCTCGCGCAACCTGGCCAATATCGACCCTGCCCTGATCGAGCGGGTCGAAGTCATTCGCGGCAGCAGCGCCATCTATGGCAGTGGCGCCACCGGCGGCATCATTTCCATCACCACCCGCCCCGCTGGCGGCGAGTTCCGGGCCGAAACCAGCTTGAGCGCCACCTCGCCCCTGACCCGCCTGGGCAGCGACGGGCTGGGCGGCCAGTTCCAGCAGTACGTTGCAGGCTCCCAGGGGGCGGTGGACTACGCGTTCGATTTCGGTACCCGCCACGTCGGCGCCTCGTACGATGCGAACGGCGACCGCATCGCGCCCGAACCCAGCCAGGGCGACCTGTTCGACTCGAACATCTACAACATAGGGGGCAAGCTCGGGCTGCACATCGACGAGGACCAACGGGTCCAGCTCGCAGTCAGCCACTACGACGCACGCCAGGACACCGACTACGCCACCGACCCGAGCGTTGCCAAGCTCCCGCCAGGTTCGGTCCCGGCCAATGCGATCAAAGGCCTGGACCTGGACGAGCAGAACCGCATTCGCAACACCTTGGTGAACCTTGAGTACGAGAACCTGGACATTCTCGGCAGCCGGCTCTCCGCCCAGCTGTACTACCGGGACTATTTCACCCGCTTCACCCCCTTCGACGCCCGCGCCGTCGCAACCCGTGGCGGCAATGTCGACCAGGTGATGCAGAACAGCGAAGTGTTCGGCAGCCGCCTGACCCTGCGCACCCCGCTTGGCGAGAGCGGCAACACCGAACTGGTGTGGGGCGGCGATTACAACCAGGAACGCAGCGACATGCCGCTGGACGTGTTCGACCCGGACGCCTACGACGCCAGTGGCGGCCTGGTGTTCGACAAGACCGGCAAGCTTACCTACATGCCGCCGCTCAAAACCCGAAGCGCTGGCGCGTTCGCCCAGCTGCAACACCGTTTCAACGAACATTGGTCGATCGACGGCGGCCTGCGCTACGAGTATTCCACGGCCAAGTTCGATGACTTCGTGCCATTGTCCGAATCCAAGGCGGCTTCGCCGGCCACGGTCAAGGGCGGCGACATCGACTACGATGCGCTGCTGTCGAACATCGGCATCGTCTATTCGCCGGTCGCCGGCCAGGAGCTCTACGCCTCCTTCAGCCAGGGCTTCCAGTTGCCTGACATCGGTATCCAGCTGCGCAATGCGCGCCGTGGTTTCGACCTCGGCGCTTCGAACCTGGAGCCGGTCAAGACCAACAACTACGAGCTTGGCTGGCGCGGCGAGCTGGGCAGCAACACCCTGGGTACCCTGGCGCTGTTCTACACCACCTCCAAGCTGGGCGATGTACAAAGCTTCAACAACGGCCTGATTCTCACCCGGACCAAAGAGCGTGTGTACGGCGTCGAAGCCAGTGCAGACTGGCTCGCCGATGACGAAGTGTGGGGCGCAGGCGGTAGCGCGACCTGGATGCAAGGGCGCGAGAAGCCGGACGGCAAGGGCTGGCAGGACATGACCGGTTATCGCGTGCCGCCGTTGAAGCTGACCGCCTACATCCAGTACAAGCCGACCTTCGAATGGAACAACCGGCTCCAGGCCACGTTCTTCGATTCCAAGGACTATCGCCTCGATGGTGTCGACAGCTTCGGCCGCCATCAGGTCAGCACCTACACGACAGTGGACCTGGTGAGCCAGTATCGGCTAACCCCCGATGACCAGGTGAGCATCGGCATCCAGAACCTGTTCAATCGTGACTACTACCCGCTCTACAGCCAATTGCTGCGCAATAACAACAACACCAGCCACCTGCCAGCACCCGGGACCGTGCTGACGGCCAGCTATACGCACAACTGGTGATACCGTTCCGGCCGCCGGGCCCGTTGCGAACCCGGTGGCCGGCATCGAATACCAGGGTCGATGTCAGGCCTGCACGGCACCGGCGCTGGGCCGATACATCAGATAGGCGTCCCCCGACACTCGAACCATCGGATGTGGCGCGATCCGGCAGGTCTTGACGATGCCGAAGCCCTTGCGCTCATAGAAGCGCCGTGCCCCGGTGTTCTCGGCATAGTCGATCAGGCTCAGGCCTTTGAGCCCCAGTTGGTCGGCACGTGCCTGGGCGAGTTCGAGAAAGCGCGCGCCCAGGCCCTGGTTACGCCAACCGTCATGCAGCGCCAAGCTGGAAATGTAAAGCGTGTCCGGTACTTCCATGTCGGCGTAGGGTGCCAGCACTGGGTCGGTCACAGGCTCGGCTTCCGGGTCGTGATACATCGCATAGCTGTGCATCATGCCGATCACCCGCCCTTGTGCTTCGGCGATCAGGCAGTTCTGGTACGAAAAATCCACATCGTCCCGGGCATAACGGATGGCACCGACATCCAGTAAAGCCTGCCCTGGCTCGGCCAGCTGGCTCCAGATGTAATCGGCCACCCCTTCGGAAGTGATCTGGAACAGCCGGGCGATATCACGGGCATCCGAGCGGCGCGCCGGACGAAATTCAACGGTCATGGGTAGGGTTCCAAAAGGGATGGAAGCGTCCTTATAACGGTCTGATCAGGGCCATTTCAATCCGTTTGCCGGTTGCAACCCCAACACGTCGTCCCGAGGCACTGGCGTGACGTACCCAGGCAACGCAAGGCCTCTGCCTCGCGATGCCCTGTGCCGTCGCAGCAAGAAAGAAACCTGCCCAGGTATGCGCACAAGGGTGTGTTTTGATGCCGTCATTTTTCTAACGAAAAAGGGCTTTTCTCACCACGTTTCCTAAGTATTCACGCTAAATCGCTGAACCACCGTGTCTCAGCCGTGAGCCTACTGCTCGCCAGGAAAGTCAAATTAACGTCATATTTGCTAATCACTAAAAATTATTAGCAGGTTTTTGACGCTCACTCTATAGTCGCCGGGTTTCTGGCTGCACGTTGTTCTTTGGACCTACAAGGAAATACGACATGCCGAACCCGACTCCTCGTATCGCGGTACTGGGCGGGCTGGTGTCGAGCCATGGGGGCGCGACACTGGACTGCTTCGCCGACCTGGACAACCTGCTGGCCGCGCCTTTATTCGATGTGCTGTTGATCGACCAGCCCGCCGCGGTTGCCAACCGCTCCCTGCATGCTTTACGCAACGACAGCCCCTACCGTTTCCACCTGATCTACTGTTGCCGCGACCTGGACGATGGCTGCCACGCGCTGAGCGATGGGCCGGTGCCTGCGGACCAGAACGAATTGTCCATGCGCTGGCAATTGTGGCAGTCGCGCTTTGCCCGCTTCGAGTCATCGCTGGCTGCCGATCGCTTCGAGGGCCGTATACTGGCCTGGCTGTGGATGCGCGCCAGTGCGCAGATCCTCGCCGTGCGCGACCCGCATGTCGCCCAGCACTACCGCTACCCGCTGCTCGAGGCCCTGGCCGGTGAAGAGCATGTCAACAGCTTTGCCTGGCTGAGCCTGATGGCGCAGCAAGACTGGCTCGAGGAAGGCGACATGCTCGACCGCATCCGCCTGTGTGGCGAATGCGGCAGCGGGCGTTTGAATTTCGTCGACGTCTGCCCCGAATGCCAGGACCTGGACATTTCCCGGCAACCGGCGCTGCACTGCTTCACCTGCGGCCACGTGGCGCCCCAGGATGCGTTTCTGAAGAACGCGATGCTGCTGTGCCCCAACTGCCTCAAGCAGCTGCGCCACATTGGCAGCGATTACGATCGCCCCCTGGAAAACTACTGCTGCCGCAGCTGCAAGGCGTTCTTCGTCGACGCCACCGTGCAAGCACGCTGCATGGATTGTGGCCAGGCCCATGCACCGGAGCGCTTGCGCGTCCGTGAGATACGCCACTACAGGCTGACCGAGGCCGGTCGCCTGCGCTGCCGCCAGGGGCTGGACAGCGCGAGCGGCGACATCAGCCACTTCAACCGGCTGAACCTGCTGGGCGGACGCGCCTTCCACGACCTGCTGAGCTGGCAATTGCAGATCGTGCGGCGCTATGACACTTCGACCTTCTCGGTACTGGGCCTGCGTTTCATCAACCTCGGCCAGACGCTCCTGCGCCTGGGCGAACACCGCGGGCACGCCTTCATCGACAGCCTGGTGGCACGCCTGCAGGAAGTGCTGCGCGAAACCGACCGCTGCTCGCGTGGCACGGAGGAAATTCTCTGGGTCTTGCTGCCCCATACCGGTGCAGATGGGCTGGAGACGGTCAAGCGGCGCCTGGGTCAAGTCGCGGAGCTGTTCAGCGACCCCGAGGTGAGCAGCATCAGCCTGCGCATCTCCAGCCTGACCGCTCCCCAGGACCTTCATGGCGACGAGAATGCCGAACTGCTGCTGGCCCGCGTGGCCAGCGGGCTGGCATGAGGAGAGCGCCATGCCGCCGTTTTTCGAGCAGCTGTACAACGCGTTGTACCCGCTGACCGGGCCCGATGGCCTGAGCCGCGTGTTCCTGATGCTGTTTCCCTACTTCCTGATGCTGGAACTGCCCCTGACCCTGCTGGTGTTGCTGGGCGTACTGCGCTGGTTCGTGCGCCGCCACGCCTCCACGCCCCAGGCGTCCCTGTACCGCCCACGGGTCTCGTGCATCATCACCTGCTACAGCGAAGGGATGGATGTACAGAAGACCCTGCTCAGTTTGTGCGAACAGACCTACCCGGGGCACATCGAGTTGATACCCGTGGTCGATGGCGCCACCGTCAACCAGCCGACGCTGCAGGCCGTGCGCAGCTTCCGCCTCGATTCGCACCTGTATCCCAAGCGCCACCTGCGGCCGATCGCCAAATGGCAGCGCGGCGGGCGCGTATCGTCGCTCAATGCGGGGCTGTCGCTGGCCAGTGGCGAAATCGTCATGGCCCTCGATGGCGACACCTCGTTCGACAACAACATGGTCAGCTCGATCGTCCGTCATTTCGCCGACCCTTCGGTACCGGCGGTGGCCGGCAGCCTGCGAGTACGCAACACCTGGGCGTCGGTGTCGACGGCGATGCAGGCGCTGGAATACTTGCTGTCGATTCACATGTCCAAGATCGGCCTGGCAGAATGGAACCTGGTCAACAACGTGTCCGGTGCCTTCGGCGCGTTCAGGCGCAGCTTCCTGGTCAAGATCGGCGGCTGGAACACCCACACCGCAGAAGACCTGGACCTGACCCTGCGAATCAAGAGCTACTTCGCCCGCCACGACCTGCGCATTCCCTTCGAGCCCCAGGCCATCGGGCACACCGACGCGCCCGTGACCTTCCGCCAATTCCTCATGCAGCGCCTGCGCTGGGACGGCGACCTGTTCTTCCTCTATGTGCGCAAGCACAACCACAACATCACCCCGTCGCTGCTGGGCTGGCCGACCTTCATCATGATCCTGCTCAGCGGCTTCTTCTTCCAGCTGGTACTGCCGTTCATCATTCTCGGCTACCTGCTGCTGGCCGTGTTCGTGCTGCCGGGCACCACGCTGTTTGTGCTCGCGGCGTTGATCTACCTGCTGTACCTGTCGATCACCTTGGTGCTGTTCCTGGTGATGCTGCTGATGGTGTCCGACCGGCCACGCCAGGATGCACGCCTGGCCGTGCTGGTGCCGGTATTCCCGTTGTTCATGCTGGTCATGCGCTGCTGGAGCGCGGTGGCCATGCTCAATGAAATTTTCCGTCGCGGCCATGAGGAAAGCAGCATGGCGCCTTGGTGGGTCCTCAAGAAAGCCACGAGGTTCTAGATGCGTTCATTTCTCCTGGTATTGACCTTGTCCATGACCAGCGGTCTGGCCCAAGGGCAGCTCTTGACCCTGCAGGAACTGCTCGACAGGCAGCAGGACAACCCCCTGACCCGGGCCGGCGCGGCCGACCTACGCGCCTTGCAGGCCGAAGCCAAGCTGCACGAAGACCGCGCCGGCTGGCAGGTATTCGCCGGCGCCAGCGTCGGCCGCTTCGAAGAGCTGGTCACCGAAGACATCCGCGATGACTACTATGGGCGCAACCTCAACCTGGGGGTACGCCACCCCCTGCTTGGCAGCCTCAACCGTCAGCTCGAGCTGCTGGAGAACAACCAGTACGAGCAACAACGCCAGCAGATGCGCCAGGCCCTGGAGCGTTCCAGCCGGCGTCTGGCATTGCGCAGCGCCTATGCCGACTGGTGGCGGGCGCAACAGGAGCTTGTGCTGTGCCGATCGCTCAATGCCGGTGCCTCGGATGCCGCGGGCAAGATCCGTATGCGCCGTGAAAAAGGCTGGCTGCGCGACTCCCAGGCACAACTGCGCCTGAGTGAATGGCAGGCCATGACCCAGCGTTGCGATGGGCTACCCCAGCTGGAGGCGGACATACGCGCCGACCTTGCCCTGCTCAGCGGCCAACCGGTACCCGAGGGCGCCCAGGCGGCGGCCGAACCCCTGGCCCTGGCGCCGGAGCCGCTCGATCGCTGGCAAGCCGTGCTGGGCCGCCATCCCCGTATCAGCGAGAAGCAGAACCTGCTCGCCCAGGCCGACGCCCAGCGTGACAGCCCTTGGTACAACGCCATCGACTCGGATGTGATCCTTGCTGGCAGCAAGGAGTACCGCAGCGGCTCGGACAAGTCCGGCAGCGGCCTGTTGGTGGCGTTGAACTTCTCCATGCCCTTCGACGTGGTCGGCAACAGCCGTGCGCGCAAGCAACTGGCCCAGGCCCGCTATGATGCGGCCAGCGAACGCCTCGAGGCAGAACGCCAGGCACTGGGCCTTGAGCTCAACAAGGCACTGCGTGCACAGCGCGCCGGGCAGCTCACCCTCGAGCAGCGGCGCCAGCAGCGCAGCGTCGTCGCCCAGGCCCTGGAAGAGGAAAAACGGCGCAACATCGGCGGTGGCGACGATGGTTTCGATGGGCAACTGATGGCCCAGCGGCTCTACTACCAGAGCGGCCTGGACCTGATCGCGGCCTGGCACGCCGCCTGGTTGCGCCAGGCCAACCTCGACCTGCTGCTCGAAGATGCGCCCCAGGCCGAGCAACTGCTGGGGCGCGAGCGGCAGCAGTGGACCGCTCTGGACAGCTCCCCGGCCCCGCTGACCCTGGCCGCGGCTGCTCCGCTGCTGCCCATCTCCGCCGTGCGCGACGCGCCCGTTCGCACTGACGGCTGGAACCAGGGCACCTATGTCTGGAACAGTGCTGCGCTGCTCGAGCCACGCCGTCGCCCTGCCGAACTGCAAGCTTTGCAGCAGGCCGGCATGCAGAAGATCTACCTGGGCCTGGATGCGGCGCAGGTGCGCAACCTGTCTGCCACCCGCCAGGCCCTGGAGCAACTGCTCGCGCAAGCCTCGCGCCAAGGTCTTCAAGTGAGCCTGCTGCTCGGCGACCCCAGTTGGATCGAACCGGCCCAGCGTCATGAACTGATCGAACTGGTCAAGAAACTCGACGGCCTGGCCTTCGACAGCCTGCACCTGGACCTTGAAGTCGAACAGCTCGGCTGGCCGGTGCCCGAGCAACGCCTGCGCGATTGGCTGGACACGCTCAAGGCCGCCGTACAGGCCAGTCCATGGCCAGTAGAAATCGCCAGCCACCCACGCTGGTTCGAACCCGACCCGCCCGCCAAGACCTGCGTGCCCTGTGCCTTGCCCGGCCTCGGCGTACGCCAGGTGAGCGTGATGATCTACACCAGCAACAGCGAGCGTGGCATCCAGCGGGCCAACGCCATCGCCAAGCGTTGGCCCGACCTGCGCTTCCGCCTGGCCCAGAGCGTCGAACCGCAGTTGCTCAAGAGCGAGAGCTGGGCCGGGCAGACGCCGGCGCACTTGCAACAACAGGTCGCTACGTGGCGCAAACACTTATCCCCCCAGGGCATCGCCGGGATCGACTGGCAAGCCTGGGCTGACTATCCCAAACGGTGAACGGCCCATGAACATTCGCTTTGACAGCCCCAAGGAACTGAACCCGACCCATGACCATGGCTTGAAGGTGCTCTACGCACCGGGCAAGCGCATGGCGTTTCGCCTGCGTTGGTACCTGATCCTGTTCCTGGTCGCCAGCCCGCTGCTGTGGTTGCTGGGCAAGCTCTTGTTCAGCCTGGTGTTGATCGATGCCCCGGCGCAATTGCGCCTGCCCATCGAGGAAGTGCGCGCCCGTGATGCCGGCAGGGTCGAGCGATTGCATGTAACGGCCGGCGAGCAGGTCCAGCCCGGCCAGTTGCTGGTGAACCTGGACAACCCGGAATGGCGCGTACGCCTGCAACAACTGGCCGCCATGCCCACCGAGATGCCAACTGCCACCGACTCCGAATGGGTGAGCCGCGAAAGGCAGTCGCTGCGTGCCAGCGCCGGGCGTGCCGGCCAGCGGGTACGAGAACTGTCTGCCCTGCTCGCCCAAGGCGCGGCCACCCGCGGCGAACTGATGGCCGCGCAGGCGGAACAGGACCGGCGCCAGGCCGAGCTGGCAGCCTTCGAGCGCCGCGAACAGCTGACCCGCCAACCGCGCGAATTCGATCGCCAGCTGATCGAGCAGAACGCCGAACGGCAATGGCTGCAGACCCGTTTGCAGGCGCTGTCGCTGGTCGCCCCCGAGCCAGGGCGTATTGCCGAGGTACTGGTTACGCCGGGTGAAAATGTCGGCCCGGGCACGTTGCTGATGCGCCTGGAGCGCGTCGGCGATCCGCTGCTGTGGATCTACCTGGAGCCTCACAACATCGGCTACGCCGGGGTCGGCCAGCCGCTGCAGGTCCGTATGCCGGACGGCAACTGGCTCGACGCCCATGTGGTGCAGGCGGTGGACAGCGCCGGCCGCACGCCAGTGGTGCTGCGCGGCCCGTTCGCCGCCAGCGAGATGGGCCTGCAGGTGGCGGCGCGCTTCGACCAGCCACTGTCGGCGCGCTGGCGCATCGACCAGTTGCCCTTGCATGTACGCTTCCCCACAAACTGGAAGCGCACCTTGGGCTTCGACTGACCCGGCAGGTCTCATCCAATCGTGGAGTAAGCATCAAATCCCTTCCGAAAAAATCCTGGTTACCGGTGGGGCCGGCTTCATCGGCTCGCACCTGGTCGAAGCCCTGTTGGAAAAGGGTTACTGCGTGCGGGTACTGGACGACCTGTCGACGGGCAAGCTGAGCAACCTGCCCGTCGACAACCCACGCCTGAGCGTGATCATCGGCGATGTCGCCGATGCCGAGACGGTGGCCCAGACCCTGAAGCATTGCACCGCGGTGGTCCACTTGGCCGCCGTGGCATCGGTGCAGGCGTCGGTGGACGACCCACTGCGCACCCACCAAAGCAACTTCATCGGTACCTTGAACCTGTGCGAGGCAATGCGTGAGCGAGCGATCAAGCGGGTGGTGTTCGCCTCCAGCGCGGCCATCTACGGCAGCAACGGCCAAGGCAGTGCCATCCATGAAGACACCCCCAAGATGCCGTTGACCCCCTACGCCATCGACAAGCTCGCCAGCGAGCATTGCCTAGGGTTCTACCAGCGCCAGCACGGGCTGGAGCCGGTGATCCTGCGCTTTTTCAACATCTTCGGCCCGCGCCAGGACCCAAGTTCGCCCTATTCCGGGGTCATCAGCATCTTCAGCGAGCGGGTGAACGCCGACAGCCCGATCACCATCTTCGGCGATGGCGAGCAGACCCGCGACTTCGTCTATGTCGCCGACTTGGTGCAGGTCCTGATCCAGGCCCTGGAAAGCCCTGCGCCCTGCCCGGAGCCTGTGAATGTCGGGCTCAACCGCGCCACCAGCCTCAACGACCTGGTCGCGGCCTTGAGCCAGGCCACCGGCAAGTCTCCAGAACTGCGCTACGATGCCGAGCGCCCGGGCGATATCCGACATTCCCGTGCCGACAACAGCCGCCTGCTGGGCCAGTTCACCCTACCGACGGTAACGGGCCTGGAGCAAGGGTTGACGCGCCTGTTGGCCAGCCTCAAGTGCTAGGGGCACTCGCCGTGACACTTTCGGGGCGGCGCGCGATCTCACAGCCATCAAAGCTGCTACGGCAAACACGCTGTTTTCTTGACCTCAGCGGATCTGGTGCTTGTGCAGCAGCCGGTAGAAGGTGGGCCGGGACACGCCGAGCACCTTGGCGGCAATACTGAGGTTGTCACTGTGCCGATCGAGCACGTCACACAGCGCCTGGCGTTCAGCGCGGTGCTTGTAGTCCTCCAGGGTGCCCAGGGGCTGATCTTCCTGCTCGGTACCCTGTAGCCCCAGGTCCTGCGCCTCGATCTGCCGCCCTTCGGCCAGCACCAGGCCGCGCCGTACCCGGTTGGCCAGCTCGCGAACGTTTCCGGGCCAGTCGTGGCGACCCATGACTGCCAATGCATGGTCACTGAACGAGCGTGGGCGCCTGCCGGTCTCCACGCTGTAGAACTGGGCGAAATGGCTGGCCAGCATCGACAGGTCGCCATGCCGGTCACGCAGTGGCGCGGTGACCACCTGCAACACATTCAGCCGGTAGTAGAGGTCTTCTCGAAAGCGCCCCTGGAGGATCGCCTTCTCCAGGTCCACATGGGTTGCGGCCAGTACCCGGACGTCCACGGGGATAGGTTGGTCCCCGCCGACCCGCTCGATGTGTTTTTCCTGCAGGAACCGCAGCAGGTTGGCCTGCAGCTCCAAAGGCAGGTCGCCGATCTCGTCGAGAAACAGCGTACCGCCGTTGGCCGCCTCGATACGCCCTACCTTGCGCTGGTGGGCACCGGTAAAGGCGCCTTTTTCATGGCCGAACAGTTCCGACTGGATCAGGTGCTCGGGGATGGCGCCGCAATTGATGGCAATGAACGGTTTGTCGCTACGTTGCGACTGGCGATGCAGAGTACGAGCCACCAGCTCCTTGCCCGTACCACTCTCTCCCCGGATCAGCACTGGCGACTCGGTGGGCGCCAGTTTGCCAAGCAGGCGGCGCAGTTCGCGGATAGGCCGGCTGTCGCCGAGCAGTTCGTGCTCAGGCTCGTCGACCCGCACCGAACCCTTGCCACGCAGACGCGCCATGCCAAAGGCCCGTCCGAGGGTGACCTGGACCCGCGATACGTCGAACGGCAAGGTATGAAAATCGAAAAACCACTCGCAAACGAAATCACCGATGTTCTGCGTACGCAGCTCTTCGGCGCTGAGCACAGCGATCCATTCGGTGTTGCTGCGGGTGATGAGGTCCTTGACCGCCTCGGGATGGCGCAGGTGCGAAGGCTGCAGGCGCATTAGGCCGACATCGCACGGCTGTTCCAGGGCCGAGGCCAGGGTACAGCTGTGGACATCCCAACCGACGCTGCGCAGGCCCGGTAGTAGACGGTGGCAATCGTCGCACGGGTCGACGATCAGCAGGCGGCGTTGAGCGGTCGGTTCGGGCATGACTGTTCCTTGGCGCCAGAAAGTGGTTTTTTAAGTAGAAACAGTAAGTTGCAACGTCCGAATTAACAGTAGCAATGAACCTCGACCACCCCACGACCGTTTGTCCGCCAATGGTGGTCACCTACCGGTCATCTGGGAATCTTTGGAAGTTTCGGGCGTCACAGGCGCACAGGTTGCGCTACTTATCGCGTACCCTTTGAAAAATTTTTTAATGGCTGTGTGACTTCAACCCCAACTTGGAGCATCAGTACGAATAACCCCGCGCTGCGCATCTCTGGATATCAAGCAACGCGGACATCACTTCGCTGTTTGGGACCATAGAGAGACCGAACCATGAACGCCCCGCTCCGTGTCAACGAAGCACTGCTGATCGCCGACCACGCCTTCGAACCCTTCCAGTGCGTAGCCTGGGATGCACCCAATGGTACTGGTGAGCTGAGCCTGGCAGTGATCGACCGGACCAGCACGCGTATCGGCAGCAAGCAAGTATCCTCGCGTATCTATTCCGACCCTGCGCAATGGGCCAGCTTGATCGAGGAAGTGCGTGCCGAACTTTGCGAAAAAGGTTATGACCTGCAACCCTGGTCGATGCCTGAATAATATCGACGCCCCACACATGTGCGTGGCCCGCTCACGCACTTGTGCAACTTTTCCTCTGCCCTGTCGGCAACTTTTTATTTGCGGCTTATTGTCGCAGCCCGCACGTCTTCAGCACGTTCAAGCCAACGGCTTGAACTGCTCGATGTGTCGATAATCGGCCTGCAGTTGCGCCGCCAGTTGCTGCCCCCGCCCCACACGCACCGCCGCCCGTTCGATGTCCACCAGCACCGTCGCGCACGGCATCGGGTGCAGCGGGCTCCAACGCTGCAGGCGACCATCGGTGACGACCAGGCAGCGCCGGGTTTCCTGAGGGTGTCGCTTTTCACGCGCCAGCAACCAGCGGCGCGCTTCTTCCAATGCAGCGATCAATGGCGTACCGCCGCCTGCACCGAGTGCCTGCAACCACGGCTGCAGCGCCGCCGATGCCTTGAGCCCATGACGCTGCCAGCGCGGCGCACCACCGCTGGCCGTCAGCAGGGCCAGGCGGGCACGCTGACGGTAGGCCTGGTCGAACAGCTCGGCCAGCAGGCCCTTGGCCTGGGCCAGCGCCTGGTTGCGCCGGGTGGACGCCGAGGCGTCGACGATCACCAGCCACAGCTCCGGCGCCTTGGCCTGGCGCTGTTGCCAGCACAGGTCCTGGCGTTGCCGCGGTCGCCCTTTGAGCAAGGTGGGCAGCCAGGCGACCCGCGCCGAACCACCATTACGGGCCCGGCCCCGGGTCACACCGGCGAGCGCTCCTGCCTGGGGCCTGGCATCCGCCGCCTGTGCAGCGGGCGGGCGGATGCTCAGGGCTTTTTTGCCCAGTTCGGCACCTCGCGCCGGACACCGCTGCCGACCGCCTGCGGTGCCAACGCGCCCCAGTCGCCCTCACCGCCCTGAGGGCCTGCATGGCCACCGCTCGGGGCCGGCGCTGTGGTCGGGGCATCGGCCGTCGGCAGCTCGCGGCGCCGATGGCGCAAGGCGAATTCCGCCACGGCCTGCACGTCGCCCTGCTCGATCGTCTCCCCCCCTCGCCAGGCTGCGTGGGCCCGAGCCGCGCGTAACCAGACCAGGTCGGCACGCAGGCCGTCGACCCCTGCACTGAAGCAGCCTTCGGTGATCCAGGCCAGGGCCTGGTCATCCAGCGGAATCTGCGCCAGGCGCTGACGTGCAGCCTGGCAGCGCTCGCGCAGCTGCGCCTGGGCATCGGCCCACTGCGTGCAGAACGCCTGCGGGTCGCTGTCGAAGGCCAACCGGCGGCGAATGATCTGCTGCCGGGCCTCTGGCGGCGGCAGGCCTTCGAGGGCGACGTTCAGGCCGAAGCGGTCGAGCAGCTGCGGGCGCAGCTCGCCTTCCTCAGGGTTCATGGTGCCGATGAGCACGAAGCGGGCGTCGTGACGGTGCGAGATACCATCGCGCTCGATGCGGTTGGTGCCGCTGGCGGCTACGTCCAGCAGCAGGTCCACCAATGGGTCGGGCAACAGGTTGACCTCATCGACGTAGAGCACGCCGCCATCGGCCTGGGCCAACACGCCGGGAGAAAACTGCGCCTTGCCCTGCCCCAGCGCGACATCCAGGTCCAGGGTGCCGACCAAGCGTTCCTCGGTGGCACCCAGTGGCAGGGTCACGAACGGCGGTGTGTGCCCAGGCGCTTGCAGCAGGTCGGCCAGGCCGCGGGCCAGCGTGCTCTTGGCCATGCCCCGGGGGCCTTCGATCAGCACACCCCCGATCTTGGGGTCGATGGCGGTCAGGCACAGGGCCAGCTTGAGTTCGTCGGCCCCCACTACGGCGGCCAGCGGGAATTGCAAGGGGTCATTCATTTCAGGCTTGTTCCTCGCCATCGAGCAATTGCTCTTCGAGCGCTTGGCGGTAGTCACCCGGCGTCTCCCACAAGCCGCGCTGCTGGGCTTCGAGCAAGCGCTCGGTGAGGTCGCGCAGGGCCTCGGGATTGTGCTGGCGCATGAAGTCACGGGTCGCGGGGTCGAGCACATAGGCATCGGCCAGGGACTGGTAATGGTGGTCGTCGATCAGGTGCGTGGTGGCGTCGAAGGCGAACAGGTTGTCGACCGTCGCCGCCAGCTCGAAAGCACCTTTGTAGCCGTGGCGCTTGGCACCGTCGATCCACTTGGGGTTCAAGGCCCGGGCGCGGATCACCCGGTTCAGTTCTTCCTTGAGGGTCCGGATGCGTGGACGGTCGGCCTGGCTGTGGTCGCCGTGGTAGCTGGCCAGCGTTCTGCCGGCCAGGGTTTCGGAGGCTGCGAGCATGCCGCCCTGGAACTGGTAGTAGTCGTTGGAATCGAGCAGGTCGTGCTCGTGATTGTCCTGGTTGTGCAGCACCGCTTGCACCTGGCCCAGGCGCCGGGCGAACGGGGCTCGGGCCGGGGTGCCTTCGTCAGCGGCGCCATAGGCGTAGCCGCCATGGTTGAGGTAGACCTCGGCCAGGTCGTCGCGGGTCTGCCAGAGCCGACCATCGATGGCGTTCTGCACACCGGCCCCATAGCTGCCGGGCTTGGCGCCGAAGACCCGCCAGCCGGCCTGGCGCGCGGCTTGCTCGGGCTGCAAGCCTTCGGCCAGCAACGCCTCGCGTTCGCGTCGCACGCGGGCGGCCAGGGGGTTGAGATCCTCGGGCTCGTCCAAGGCTGCCACCGCCTGTACCGCGGCGTCGAACAGGCGGATCAGGTTGCCGAAGGCATCGCGGAAAAAGCCCGATACGCGCAGGGTCACGTCGACCCGTGGGCGGTCGAGGAGGCTCAAGGGCAGGATCTCGAAATCGTCGACCCGCTGGCTGCCGGTGGCCCACACCGGGCGCACGCCCATCAAGGCCAAGGCTTGGGCGATGTCGTCGCCCCCGGTGCGCATGGTCGCGGTGCCCCACACCGACAGGCCGAGCTGTCGCAAATGGTCACCATGATCCTGCAGATGGCGCTCGAGAATCAGGTTGGCCGAGGCGAAGCCCAGGCGCCAGGCAGTGGTCGTGGGCAGGTTGCGTACGTCCACGGTATAGAAGTTGCGGCCCGTGGGCAGCACATCCAGGCGCCCACGACTAGGCGCGCCGCTCGGGCCTGCCGGAACGAAGCGCCCGCTCAGGGCCGCCAGCAGGCCGTCGATTTCCGCTGCACCACAGCCATCCAGGGTCGGCGCCAGCGTGTCGACCAACGCCTGGAGTACTGTCGCGACCGGTTGCCAGGCGGGCTCGCCGGGCAATTGCAGGTGCCCCGCCAAGGCCTGCTCGATCAGCACCAGCGCCAGGAGCTCGAGGCGTTCGCGGGTATCGCCGCAGGTGCGCCAGATCGCGTCGTCGAGCGCCTGCAAACGTTGCGGGCGCGGCCCCTGCCACGGTTGGCCGAGGTCACAGTCCAGCGGGTCGAAGCCCAGGGCCATGGCCTTGGCCAGGGCGCGGACAAGGCTGGCGTTGGCGCCTTTGCCATCGCCGCGCTCGACACGCAGCAGCGCCAGCAAGGTGTCGCGGCGCAAACGCCCTTGCGGCGACTGCCCGAACACATGCAGGCCATCGCGGATCTGTGACTCCTTGAGGTCGCACAGGTAGGTATCCAACCGTGGCAGCCACAGTGAAGCATCGTCCAATTGCCCCTCGAGCTGAAGTTCGCGGTCGATATGGTTGGCCTTGAGCAGCTCGAGGATATCGCGCTGCAGTTCGCGGGCCCGACGCGGGTCGAGCAGTTGTGCGTCGTAGTATTCGTCGGCCAGGCGCTCCAGGTGGCGCAGCGGGCCGTAGGTTTCGGCACGGGTCAGCGGCGGCATGAGGTGGTCGATGATCACCGCCTGGGTTCTGCGCTTGGCCTGGGCACCCTCGCCCGGGTCGTTGACGATGAACGGATAGATATTCGGCAGCGGGCCAAGCAATGCGTCCGGCCAGCACTCGGCCGACAACCCGACGCCCTTGCCGGGTAGCCATTCGAGGTTGCCGTGCTTGCCGACATGAATCACGGCGTCGGCGGCATAGCCGTTGCGCAGCCAGAAATGGAACGCCAGGTAGCCATGCGGCGGCACCAGGTCCGGGTCGTGGTAGACCGCGCTGAGGTCCACCTGGTAGCCCCGGGCGGGCTGGATGCCGACAAAGGTCAGGCCATAGCGCAGGCCGGCGATCATCATCCGGCCGCTGCGGAACATCGGGTCCTGCTCCGGCGGCCCCCAACGCTCCAGTACGGCCTGCTGGTTGGCCTGTGGCAGCGAGGCGAAGGCCTGCTGGTAGTCGGCCATGCTCAGGCTCTGGGCACAGGGGCGCTGGTCGAGGTGGTCCAGGTCGTTGGTCACCCCCCCCAGCAATTGGTGGATCAACGCAGTGCCGCTCGGCGGCAGGCCCTCTACCGGGTAGCCCTGCCCCTGCAGGACCTGGAGGATATTCAGCGCGGCGCCTGGGGTATCCAGGCCAACGCCGTTGCCGATGCGCCCGTCGCGGGTCGGGTAGTTGGCCAGCACCAGGGCCACACGCTTCTGCGCGTTGGGCAGGCGCGCCAGCATCACCCAGCGACGTGCCAGTTCGGCGATGAAGTCCATACGCTCGGGATGGGCGCGGTAGCAGACCACGTCCGACTGGCTGCGCTCGCTGCGCCAGGCCAGGTCCTTGAAGCTGACCGGCCGAGTGATGATACGCCCATCCAGCTCCGGCAAGACGATGTGCATAGCCAAGTCACGGGCGCCCAGGCCCTGTTCGCTGGCCTCCCAGGCCGGCTGGTTGTCCTGGGCGCAGATCGCCTGGAGCACCGGGATGTCGCGCCGCAGCGGGCGCAGGTTGGGCTGCTCCGGGCTGGACAGGGCAAAACCGGTGGTATTGATCACCACTTCGGCGCCGGCCTCGTCCAGCCAGGCCTCGACCTGCGCGAGGCAGGCGGCCTCCTTGAGGCTGGCCACGGCGATCGGCAGCGGGTTGAGCCCTGCGGCCTGCAGGCGCTGGCAGAACACATCGACGAACGAGGTGTTGGCCGCCTGCAGGTGCGATCGATAGAACAGCACCGGCGCTACAGGTTGGTCGGGGTGCCATTGGGCGTACCAATCCTGGAGGGTCGCGCTGGGCTTGCCGGGGTGGTACACGCTGGTACGCGGCAAGGGTTGCGGTTCTTCCCAGGCGTAGTCGCGCTCCAGCCACAGGCTGGCCAGGCAGTTGAACAGGTTCAGGGCATTGGCCTTGCCACCCTGGCGCAGGTAATGCCACAGGCGTTCGGCCTGTGCATCGGTCACCGTGCCCAGGCCGGTCAGTTCAGGGTCCGGGCGGTCGTCCCCAGGCACCAGGATCAGCTGGACGCCACGGGCGGCCAAGGCCACCAGCTGTTCGACTCCATAGCGCCAATAGCCGACCCCACCGTGCAACGACACCAGGATCACCTTCGCATGGCGCAGCACCTGGTCCACATAAAGGTCGACCGAGGCGTGGTTCTGCACCTGCATGGGGTTGGCCAGGCGCAGGCTGGGGAAGCCCTCCGGCAACTGCTCGGCGGTTTCGGCGAGCAGCGCCAGGTGCGAGTCGCCGCTGCAGAGAATCACCAGCTCGGCCGGCGTCTGGCCGAGGTCGGCGATGCTGTCGTCCGGCACGAAGCCGCCGGGCTGGGTCCGCAGCAGGTGCATGGGTCAGGCGCCCAGGGCCTGGCGCAGGCGCGCTTCCAGCTGCGCGGCGTCCAGGTCCTGGCCGATCAGCACCAGGCGCGTGATGCGCGGCTCTTCGGCGCGCCAGGCACGGTCGAAGTGCTTGTCGAAGCGGGTGCCGACGCCCTGGATCAGCAAGCGCATGGGCTTGCCGGGGATGGCGGCGAAGCCCTTGGCGCGCAGGATGCCGAACTCCACCACCAGTTGGGTCAGGGCGTCGAGCAGCAGGCTCTCGTCCGCCTCCGGCAGGTCGATGGAAATGGAGTCGAAGGCATCGTGGTCGTGATCGTCGTGGTCATCGCCGTCGTGATGGGCATCATGGTGGGTACGGCGACCGTCGATGTGCGCCTCGGCCTCGGCCCCCACGCCAAGCAGCACCTCAAGCGGCAGGCGGCCGCTGCTGGCCTCGATGACCTTGACCGCCGGCGGCAGCTCCTCCAGCACCTCGGCACGGACCTTGGCCAGGCCTGTAGCATCGATCAGATCAGCCTTGTTGAGCACCACCAGGTCGGCGCTGGCCAGCTGGTCGGCGAACAGCTCGTGCAGAGGCGACTCATGGTCCAGGTTGGGGTCGAGCTTGCGCTGGGCATCCACCTGGTCGGGATAGGCCGCGAAGGTACCGGCGGCCACGGCCGGGCTGTCGACCACGGTGATCACTGCGTCGACGGTGCAGGCGTTGCGGATTTCCGGCCACTGGAAGGCCTGTACCAGTGGCTTGGGCAAGGCCAGGCCGCTGGTTTCGATGAGAATGTGGTCCAGGTCACCGCGGCGTGCCACCAGTTCACGCATGACCGGGAAGAACTCTTCCTGCACGGTGCAGCACAGGCAACCGTTGGCCAGTTCGTAGACACGGCCACTGGCCTCCTCCTCGGTGCAACCGATGCTGCATTGCTTGAGGATTTCGCCATCGATGCCCAGTTCGCCGAACTCGTTGACGATGACCGCGATGCGCCGGCCCTGGGCGTTGTCGAGCATGTGCCGAAGCAGGGTGGTCTTGCCCGAGCCGAGGAAGCCGGTGACGATGGTGACGGGGAGCTTGGCCAGTGTTTTCATGTCGCGATGCCCTTGGCAGGATGGCGCGGGCATGCAGGACGAAAGCCTCGGGCTTGCCAGCCGGGCTCGTTCGCCACCGGATCACCCCGCCCGGTTGAAAGTCGAAAACGTCACGAGGCAGGTCTCCTGGCTTGCACCGTACCGGCCGTGGCCGGTGGAGCGACGCCTTCCCGCGCGGAGCGCAGTGGCTGTGTCGATCCTGTTCAGTGCCTACAGTTGCGGGGGCAGCCGCGGCTTGGACCGCGTTCCCGTCTTAGCTGCGGCCGACGCCGCAGAACCTCGAAGCGGCAAGGCTACGCAGTGGTGGGTAGGCGGTCAACCATCAGCGCAGTATTCCCACCATCTCCATAGAGAACGGATTATGTGGGAGCGGGTTTACCCGCTCCCACAGGAGATGCTCCTACGACACCAATTGACGGAGCATCGGCCGCATGCTTTGCTTGCACCTTGCGTTCAGGTGCCCCCTCGGGGGTGAAACGGGAAACCGGTGCGTCGCAGGCCCCAAGGGGCCGGGCAAGGCCGGTGCTGCCCCCGCAACGGTAAGCGAGTGCGCGTCTTGACCACTGTGCCGTGTCGTATGGCATGGGAAGGTGACGCTGTCCAGGGAGCCTGCCTCCTCCTCGCCAGCCCGGAGACCGGCCTGACGACGAATGAACACCCCGCGGTGGGCGGGTGCTGTCGTGTGCCTTGGGCAAGCTCTGCCCAGGCGTGACGCCCGTGCCCGTCGCCCATAAAAAAGCAGAGGAACGCGTCATGTCCGTCACCAGCGCCAAACACAGCATCGCCACTCCCGTCAGCCTCAGCCAGCGCGTGCTCCTCGCCATCGGCGCCAGCCTGCTGGGCCTGTGCCTGGTCTACTTCGCCGGCTTCTCGCACATCGAGGCCGTGCACAACGCCGCCCACGATACCCGCCACAGCGCCGCCTTCCCTTGCCACTGAGTACGCCTGCATGATCAAGCGCATTGCCCGAACCGCCGGCTTCAGCGGGCTGCTCGCTGCCCTGTTGCTGACCTTGTTGCAGAGTCTCTGGGTCACGCCGCTGATTCTCCAGGCGGAAACCTACGAAAACAACGCCCCGAGCGCCGAGCACCACGCGCATGACGATGGCGTGGCCGCCCACACCCACGACGCCGAAGCCTGGGCCCCTGAAGACGGCTGGCAACGCCTGGTGTCCACGACCGGTGGCAACCTGGTGGTGGCCGTCGGCTTCGCCCTGGTCCTCGCTGCGCTGTACAGCCTTCGCGAGCCCCGCACGTTGAGCACCGGTGCGCTATGGGGGCTGGCCGGCTTTGCGGTGTTCTGCCTGGCGCCGACCCTCGGGCTGCCCCCGGAACTGCCGGGCACTGTCGCGGCCGACCTGGGCCAACGTCAGGCCTGGTGGGCCAGCACGGCGGCTGCCACCGCCGCAGGCCTGGCACTGGCGGTGTTCGCTCGGCACTGGCTGTTCAAGACGCTCGGCGTGGCCTTGCTGGCAATTCCCCATCTGGTCGGTGCCCCGCAACCAACCGTCCATGAGAGCCTGGCCCCCGAGGCCCTGGAGACCCAATTCAAGCTTGCCTCCTGGTTGACCAACGCGGCCTTCTGGCTCGCTCTCGGCCTGCTCAGCGCCTGGCTTTATCGTCGCTCCAGCCAGGCCTGATGACTCGCCCTCCCCTATTGCCGGCGTTCTACGCCGGCTTTGGGTGCCGCAGAGGATGCCCGGCCGACCACCTCGAGCGGCTCCTGCGTGACGCACTGGCTGCCCATGGCCTGCAACTGGCGCAATTGCGCGGCATCGCCAGCATCGACCTCAAGGCCGAAGAAGCCGGGTTGCAGGCACTGGCCAGCCGCCTCGGACTCGCCCTGACGCTGTTTCCGTCCGTACAATTGCACGCCTTCGAACCATTGCTCAGCCATCGCTCGGCCGCCGCATTCAACCACAGTGGCTGCTGGGGGGTCGCCGAAAGTGCAGCCTTGGCGCTGGCCGCACAAAAAAAAGGGACGCCCCGGTTGCTGGTGCCACGCCAGGTAGGCGACCGGGCTACCGTTGCCTTGGCGTGCAGCCGATAATCGCTGCTCCTTATTGCCCTACTGCAAGGACTTCCCATGACGGTCTTCTTCATCGGTGCCGGCCCCGGCGATCCGGAATTGATCACGATCAAGGGCCAGCGCCTGATCCGTCAGTGCCCGGTGATCATCTATGCCGGCTCCCTGGTGCCTGCAGCCGTCCTGCAGGGCCATAATGCCCATACGGTGATCAACAGCGCCGAACTGCACCTCGACCAGATCATCGCAGCCATGCGCAGCGCCCATGAACAAGGCCATGATGTCGCTCGCGTGCACAGTGGCGACCCGAGCCTGTACGGCGCTATAGGCGAGCAGATCCGCCACCTGCGCGAGCTGGGTATCGACTACCAGGTCATCCCAGGCGTCACGGCCACTGCCGCCAGCGCAGCCCTGCTCGGCTGCGAGCTGACCTTGCCGCAAGTGGCGCAGACGGTGATCCTCACCCGCTACGGGGACAGCTCGCCCATGCCCGCGGGCGAGCAACTGGCCGACTTGGCCCGACACCGCAGCACCCTGGCGATCCACCTGGGCGTCAAGCACCTTGAACGTATCGTCGCCGAGCTGTTGCCCCACTACGGCCCGGATTGCCCGGCTGCCGTGGTGCACCGCGCCACCTGGCCGGACCAGGACTGGGTGCGTGGGACCTTGCAGGATATCGTCGCGCTCACGGCAGCCAAAGGCTTCCGGCGCACGGCATTGATCTTGGTCGGGCATGTGCTGGGCGACACCCCATTCGCCGAGTCGGCCTTGTACCGGGCCGGGCACGCTCACCTCTATCGCCCCTTGGGCTGAAGCTCAAGATCATTCCTACAAAAAACATATGAGGTTACACAGATGCTCGAACTGCGCCCCAACTGCGAATGCTGCGACATCGACCTGCCAGGCGACAGCCCGGACGCAAGGATCTGCTCGTTCGAATGCACCTTCTGCCGGGCCTGCGACGAGGAGCATTTCCGGGGACGTTGCCCGAATTGCGGTGGCCAACTGGCCCCTCGGCCACCTCGAGTCGGAACCGCCCTGCTGAACAACCCGGCCTCAGGCCAGCGCGTCATCAAACCCCATAGCCGCTGCACCCGGGCCGGCGGATAGGGACCGCGGGTTGCGATGACTGCCCAGCCTGTACCATTGCCATGCCGCTTGTAGGAATTTTCAACAAACACACTTCGTTTATTCAACATCCCTACGCTTCCCATTACTATGCCCCCCGAATAAACGTATCTTGCGCGCTCCGCGCAGGTCCCAGAGGGTATTCCTGCGGGATTTCAGGAAACGGACCACATTCCTACAGGAGTTATCCAATGACAGCCGTTCTGATGGTTGACGACCATCCAACCGTTCGACTCGCGGTACGCATGTTGCTCGAACGCGAACGTTTTCGCGTCATCGGTGAATCAGGAGACGGTATCGATGCCGTGCAGCAGGCCCGCTCGCTGCGCCCCGACGTGGTGATCCTCGACATCGGCCTACCTGGCCTTGACGGCATGGAAGTGATCAAGCGACTACAATTGCTTGAGCCTGCACCGAAGATCATGGTGCTCACCGGCCAACCTGCCGACCTTTATGTACGTCGCTGCCTGGATGCCGGGATTGCCGCCTTCGTCAACAAGGATGAAGACCTCGACGCCCTGGTGTTCGCCTTGAAGGCGCTGGTCAAGGGTTACTCGACCTTTCCACAGATGTCGGTCAACAGCAGTTCGCTGGAGAGCGAGTGCGAACGCCTAGGGAGCCTTTCAAATCGCGAAATGGAAGTGCTGCGTCGCCTCAGCCGAGGGGAGAACAACAAATTCATCGGCGAATGCATGAACCTCAGCGCCAAGACCATCAGCACCTACCGGGGTCGTATCATGGACAAGCTCAAGACCGAGTCGCTGGTCGAGATGGTTGACCTGGCCAAGCGCAACCAGGTCGCTTGAACGCACTCGGCATGAAAGGTGCGCTGGGCGTTCTTCTATTGGGCCTATGCCTGGTAGCCACCTCGCCAGCGGCAAGCACGGACAGCGAGGCACGCCACTTGCTGGCCCGGTCCCTGAGCGTCGCACCGCCCTTGCCGATGGACCCGGTCGATCGGCAATGGCTGGAGCGGCGCAAGACGCTGGTGCTCGGGAGTTCGAAGCCGGACTACCCACCGTTCGAGATCAACACCAGCCTCACCGATTACGAAGGGATCAGCGCCGACTATGCCGGCCTGATCGCCGCACAGTTGGGTGTGGCGATCGAAGTCCGACGCTTCCCCGATCGCCAGGCAGCCATCGAGGCACTCCACGCAGGCAGCATCGACCTGCTGGGCAGCTCGAACGCGTTCGAGGCCGCCGATGCCCAATTGGTGCTCAGCCAACCTTATGCCGATGACCTGCCAGTGATCGTCAGCCGGCAAGACCGGATGCTCGCCCGGCACGCCAAGGACCTGGCCGGCTTGCGCCTGGCGATGGTCGATCACTACCTGCCGGAATCCGAGGTCCGCAAGCAATACCCCCAGGCGCAGCTACGCCTGTATCGCTCTACCCTGGCAGGGCTCTCCGCCGTGGCGCTGGGCGAGGTGGATGCCTACCTGGGCGATGCCATCAGCACCGACTATCTGGTTGGCAAGAGTCTGCAGGGCCTGGTGAAGATCGACCATTTCAGCCCGCTGGCGACGGATGTCTTCGCCTTTGCCCTGGCTCGCGACAACCCTCGCCTACAGCGACTGGTCGATAGCGCCCTCGCCAGGATCAGTGACAGTGAACGGCTGGACATATTGCGCCGCTGGAGCACTGGCAACACCAGCCTGCTACTGAAGAACCACACCGGGGCCCTGACTGCCGAAGAGCAGGACTGGATCAAGCAAACCCCGAAAATCCGCGTACTGGTAAACAGTTCGCTCGCCCCCCTGACCTTCAATGACGCTGCACATCACCCCAGCGGTATCACGATCGATCTACTCAAGCAGATCCGCCTGTTGACCGGCCTGCGCTTCGAAATCGTCGAACGCGACTCGATCCAGGAAATGGTCGACCAGGTGGCCGAGGGTAAAGCCGAGATGATCGGCGCCCTGGGCTATGGCCCCGAGCGGGCGGCACGCCTGCGCTATACCCGCCCTTACCTGGTGAGCCCAAGGGTCCTGGTCACCCGCAGCGATGCTTACTGGGCCGGCGCCCCCACCGCCTTGGACGGGCGACGGGTCGCACTGCTGCGCGGCGCCCCACAGCGAGAGACGCTGCGGCAGAAATACCCTCGTGCACGCCTGGTCGAAGTGGACACCCACCTGGAGCTGATGGAAGCAGTGGCCAATGGCGAGGCGGATGTCGCCCTCAGTTCGCACATCAATGCCAGCTATTACATCGCCCATGTGTTCAAGAACACCTTGCGCATCGCCGGCCTGCAGAGTGACGAACCGGCGGTGGCGGCCTTCGCGGTGGCGCCCAACCAGCCACTGTTGCAATCGATCCTGAACAAGACACTGTTGAGCATACCGCCCGAGGAGCTGGATCAGGTGGTCAATCGCTGGCGCACCACCACCGTGGTCAGCGACAGCCCGTGGCGCAACTACCGCACCCTGGTCTTGCAAGTCCTCGCGCTGGCCGTCCTGCTGCTGGCCGGCGTGGTGTTCTGGAACACCTACCTGCGCAAGCTCATTCACCAGCGCACCGAGGCCGAACGCGCCCTGCAGGCCCAGCTGGCCCTGAGCCGGAGCTTGCTGGAGCAATTGCGCCAGGCCAAGGACGACGCCGAACAGGCCAGCCAGGCCAAGAGCACCTTCCTGGCGATCATGAGCCACGAAATCCGCACGCCCATGAATGCCGTGATCGGCCTGCTCGAGCTCGCGCTGGAAGACAGCCGTCACGGCCGCAGCGACACACAGGCGCTACAAACCGCACACGGCTCGGCGGTAGGCCTGCTTGAGCTGATCGGCGACATCCTCGATATTTCGCGCATCGAGTCCGGCCACCTGACCCTGCAACCGGCGCCCACGGACCTGGTCGAGCTGGTCCGCTCGACCTTGCGTGTGTTCGAAGGCAATGCCCGCATCAAAGGCCTGCTTCTGGACGCCGAACTGCCCCAAGCTCCGGCCTGGCTGCAAGCCGACCCGGTGCGCCTTAAGCAGATTCTCTCCAACCTGATCAGCAATGCCATCAAGTTCACCGACCACGGCAGCGTGAAGGTCAGCCTGAAGCTTGCTCCGGATGCGCCCGGGGCACCAGTTCGCGTTGCATTGGCCGTACAGGACACGGGTATCGGCATAAGCCCTGAGAACCAGGCGAGGCTATTCAATACCTTCGCCCAGGTAAACGGGACCCAGGCCCGCCAGGGCGCAGGTTTGGGGCTGGTGATCAGCCGCACCCTGGCCGAGCTCATGGGCGGCCAGTTGCACCTGCAAAGCGTGGAAGGCATGGGCACCCGGATCGAAGTGGAGCTTTCCCTGCCGCCTGCCACGCCACTGCCCTGTCACGAACACCCCGAAGCCCCCCCATCACAGGCGAGCAGGCCATTGAATATCCTGGTGGTCGACGACTATCCGGCCAACCTCCTGTTGCTGGACAAGCAGTTGGCGACCCTGGGGCATCGGGTCACCCTGGCCGAACACGGTGCGGCGGCCTTGGCGCTATGGGAAGCCGGCAGCTTCGATGTGGTGTTGACCGACTGCAGCATGCCCGTGATGGATGGCCATGAGCTGACCCGGAGGATCCGCGCCCTGGAACGTGAGCGCAATTTACCGCCTTGCCGGATGCTTGGCATCACGGCCAATGCCCAGGCCGAGGAAAAGGCCCGGTGCCTGGCCAGCGGGATGGACGATTGCCTGTTCAAGCCCATCGGCCTGCAGGCACTCAAGGCCCACCTGCCCCAGGCGCGACCGCAGCCGTTGCCGACCTCCGAACCGCCAGCGCCTGAGGAACCCAGCCCGGTCGATGTCCCGGCCACTGGCTTCAACCTCAATGAGCTGCGTCACCTGACCCAGGATGACGAGACACTCATTCGTCGCCTGCTGGACCAGCTTGCCCATAGCGCCAGCGAAGACCTCGCCGCGCTGCGGGCCCTGGGCGACACGCCCGAAGACGAAGCGACCCGCGCCCTGGCCCACCGTATCAAAGGGGGTGCCAAGATGCTCAAGGTACGTGGCGTGGTAGGCGATTGCGAAGCGGTCGAGCACGCCATCGCCCAGGGCCAGCCAAGCAGGGCCGCGTTGCACCGCCTGGAAGCCAGCCTGGAAATCCTGCTGCGGGAGTTGCGGGAAAGTCTCGACAGGCTCGATACGCCGTCTTGACCCCTCGGCCTGCCGAGCCTCAGGTGCTTTCGCGAACCATCAGCTCGAACCCCAGGTCCTGCTGCTCGGTCGCCACCCGCTTGCCGTCGAGCAGGGCCAGCAACGCCTGGGCCGCACCACGGCCGACAGCGGCCCTCGGCGTGCGGATCGAGGTCAGGCGCGGCACCATGTGTGCCGAGGCCGGCAGGTCGTTGAAGCCAACCATCGCCACCTGGTGCGGCACCTGAATCCCTTGGCGCAACGCCTGCAGCACCGCGCCCTGGGCAAGGTCGTCGTTACAGAAGAAGATGCCATCCACGTCCGGCGACTGCACAAGCAAACGGCTGAACAGCTCGCTGCCAAGGGCGATGGACGAAGGCTGCGGCGCCAGCAGCTCCAGCTCCGGTGCGTGCAGGCCGGCTTCGGCCAGGGCCTGGCGAAAGCCCTCGGCGCGCTGCATCACCCGCGGGTCGAGCTGGGCGGCGATGAACGCCAGGCGCCGCCGGCCTCGATCGATCAAGTGGCGTGCCGCTGCACGCCCGGCCTGCTGCTGGGAGAACCCCACCGACAGCTGGCCCGCCTCGCCGCCCAGCTCCATCATGTGCACGCAGGGCACCCCGCTGGCCATCAGCATCTGCCGCGCGGCGTCGCTGCGCTCGAAGCCGGTGAGCAACATGCCGCAGGGCTGGTAGGCCAAGTAATTGCGGATAAGGTTTTCTTCTTCGGCAGTGTCGTAGTGATAGTTGCCGATCAGCACTTCCAGCCCGCGCGGGCGCATCACCTCGTGGATCGCTTCGAGGGTATCGATGAACAGCTGGTTGGACAGCGATGGGATCAGCACCACCACCGATTGGCTGCGCGCCGACGCCAGCGCCCGCGCAGCCGGGTTGGCCACATAGCCAAGGCTGGCAGCGGCGACCATGACTTTCTCGACCAGCTCCGGGGCGACGGTACTGATGCCGCGCAAGGCGCGCGAGGCGGTGATGGGGGAAACACCGGAGAGCCTGGCGACTTCTGCCAGAGTGGGGCGACCGGTGGTACGCGAGCCTGTGCGGGACATGGGAGTTGTAATTTTACTACTTGCCAGAAAGGGGAACGGCCACTAAGGTAGCGCTGTCTCAGGACACAGGCAACGTAAAACTTTAGCGGCTATGTGCCCAGCGTCCATACTGCGTGAAGACAAGACCAATAACACCCGGGAGGGTGGCGCTTGCAACCTCGTTTCGTCGTCAGCGAGACAGCGCTATCTTACCCCGCAGGAGGTACTGATGAACTCTCCCCTGTCTGCAATAGTGGTGATGGGTGTGGCTGGCTGCGGCAAGAGCTGCATCGGTTCGGCCATTGCCAGCACCAGCGGCGGTCGCCTGATCGAAGGCGATGCCTTTCACCCTGCCGAGAACATTCGCAAGATGAGCGCCGGCATTCCCCTGGACGACGATGACCGTGCCGGTTGGCTGGTGCGCCTGGGCCAGGAACTGCAAGCCACGCTCCAGGCCGGCGAACGCCCCATCCTCACCTGCTCCGCGCTCAAGCGCCGCTACCGCGAAACCCTACGTCAGGCCGTGCCGGGTCTTGGTTTCGTATTCCTGGAGCTGACCCCGGCCGAAGCCGAAAAACGCGTGCTCGCCCGCCCTGGCCACTTCATGCCGGCCAGCCTGATCGACAGCCAGTTCGCCGCCCTCGAGCCGCCCCATGGCGAACCGCTGACCCTGACGCTGGACGCCACCCAGCCGATCGAGACCCTGGCCCTGGCCGTAGATACCTGGCTAAAGCCCTGCGGTGACCGGAGACTGGCGCGAACTGCCTGATGCCGGCGGTTTTTCCGGCTCACCAAAGACAGCGCTGTCTCGACACCTGAGCGTGTCGAACGTTTCGCCAAAACAACGATAAGATCGAGGCACTTCAACCATGTTCGGACTGGCTACTGATACCTTCCTGCTGCTCGACGCCCTGGTGACCATCGTCGGGCTCATCCTGCTGATTACCCATTTCAAGGTCCACCCCTTCGTCGCCCTGACCCTGGCCGCGGGTTTTCTCGGCCTGACCTCCGGGATGCCGGTGGCCAAGGTCATGAAGTCGTTCCAGGACGGCTTTGGCGGCGTGCTTGGCTTCGTCGGCATCGTGCTGGCGCTGGGCACCATGCTCGGCAAGCTGATGGCCGATTCCGGCGGCGCTGACCAGATCGCCCAGACCCTGATCCGCGCCTTCGGCAAGCAGAAGGTGCACTGGGCCATGATGTTCGCCGCCTTCCTGGTGGGGATCCCGCTGTTCTTCGAAATCGGCTTCGTGCTGCTCATCCCGCTGGTGTTCATCGTCGCCCGCCGCTCCGGGGTGTCCCTGGTGAAGATCGGCATCCCGCTGCTGGCCGGCCTTTCCGTGGTCCATGGCCTGGTACCGCCGCACCCGGGCCCCCTGTTGGCGATCGGTATTTTCCATGCCGATATCGGCAAGACCATCTTCTACGGCCTGCTGGTCGCGCTGCCGACCGCCGTGATCGCCGGCCCGCTGTTCGGTAATTTCATCTCCCGCTACATCCCGGGCAACCCGTCCCAGGAGCTGATGGACCAGATCGCCCGCGAAACCAACCAGCAGAACCTGCCAAGCTTCGGCATCACCCTGCTCACCGTGCTGCTGCCGGTGGCGCTGATGTTGCTCAAGACCTTTGCTGACGTGGTGCTGCCGGCCGAACACATCGTGCGCCAGTGGATGGACCTGATCGGCCACCCGATCACCGCCCTGCTCGCCGCCCTGCTGCTGGCGTTCTACACCTTCGGCTCTGCCCGCGGCTTCTCGCGCCAGCAGATCATGAAAATGCTCGACCAGAGCCTGGCGCCCACCGCCGCCATCGTACTGATCGTCGGTGCCGGCGGCGGCTTCAAGCAGATGCTGGTGGACACCGGTGTCGGCAACGTGATCGGGCAGATGGCGGTACAGGCCGAGATCTCACCGATCCTCCTGGCGTGGCTGGTGGCGGCGGTGATCCGTATCGCCACCGGTTCGGCCACCGTGGCGACCATCACCGGCGCTGGCATCGTCGCCCCGGTGGTGGACCTGGTTCCCGGGGTGAACCGCGAACTGCTGGTGCTCGCCACCGGTGCGGGGTCGCTGATCCTGTCCCACGTCAACGACGCGGGTTTCTGGCTGGTCAAGCAGTACTTCAACATGACCGTGGCTGAAACGTTCAAGACCTGGAGCATGATGGAAACCATCCTTTCGGTGGTGGGCATCATCTTCATCATGCTGCTTTCGACGGTGGTCTGACCGTTCATCGTGGTGGTGGCACCTTGCGGCAGGCCTGTAGCCCAACCCGGTACAGGTCATTTACAAGGAGCCCCCCATGAAACTGCACCGTACCTGCCTGCTCGCCGCCCTGCTGGCCTCTCCCCTGGCCCTGGCGGCGGGTACCGGGCCGACCCACCCGGACGACCCGCACAGCCCCGCGCCCCAGCCCGGCGCCGACAGCACGCTCAACCCGATCGAAAAACCCATGCCGCGCGACACCGACCCGCGGATCCAGGGCAATGACCCGGACAGCCCGCCCGCCGAACAGAACGACAATCGCCACCTGCCCGGGATGGATGGTGGCGGATCGGAAGGGATGCGCGGGCATGGCGATGGCAGCGGGACGCGCGGCGGCGATAGCGGCCAGCCCTGAGGTGTGCGCACGGAACAACGCAAAACTACTGGTTTTGCGGCGCCTATATCACGTGCCAAGCCTCACCACTGACGCTTGTCGGGCCGGGTCAACCCCAGCTTCTCGATCCGATAACGCAGCATGTCCCGCGATAACCCCAGCAGGCGCGCCGACTTGGTGACGTTCCAATCGGTCCGATCCAGGGTCTTGCACACCAGGTCGCGCTCCATGTCCGGCAGGCTGGTGCCAGCCTCCGGCTCCTGACGCGGCAGCTCGAATGCTGTGGGCATCGGCTGAGCCATGGGCTCATCGACAAGCGTCATGCACAGGTTCAGCTGGTGGGCAGCGATCACCTCACTGGGCGCCAGCAGCACGGTCTGCTCGAGCATGTTGCGCAGCTCGCGCACGTTGCCCGGCCAGCTGTAGGCGAGCATCAACGCCTCGGCCTCGGCACTGAAGCGCAGGTTGGGCTTGCCATAGCGGCGGCCGTGATGAGCCAGGAAGTGCCGGGCCAGCAGCAGGATATCCTGCCCTCGGGCATACAGCCGCGGCACCTTCAGGGCAATGATGCGCAAGCGGAAGAACAGGTCGCGACGGAACTTGCCCTGCTGCACCATCTGTTCGAGGTTGCAGTTGGTGGCACTGATCACCCGTAGGTCGACCTTGCGCTCCTTCACCGCACCAATGCGCCGAATGCTGCGGTCTTCGAGAAGCTTGAGCAATTTGGCCTGGAGCACCAGGTCCATCTCGCCGATCTCATCGAGGAACAAAGTACCACCATCGGCCGCCTCGACCAGGCCCACCCGACGTTCCTTGGCATCGGTGAACGCGCCTTTTTCATGGCCGAACAGTTCGGCCTCCAGGAGGTTGGCCGGGATCGAAGCGCAGTTGAACTCAATGAACGGGCCCTTGCTGCGCGCGCCATCGAAATGCAGCGCACGGGCCACCAGCTCCTTGCCAGTGCCTGTCTCGCCTTCGACCAGCACCGGCGGCAGGTCGTCGCTGGCCATGCGCCGTTCGGCATCGAGCAACTGGCGCAAGGTGTGCTTGAGGCTCTGCATCACCGGCGACTCGCCGATCAACGCCTGCAACCCGGATTTCTGCGCCTCGCGCTCCTGGTAGAACGACAAGGTACGCTCCATCCGCTCGGCGGCCAACGCCTTGTCCAGCATCAGCTTGAGCTCAGCGAGCACCACCGGCTTGGTCAGGTAGTGGAAGGCGCCCTCCTTCATCGCCAGCACGGCATCTTCCACGTTGCCGTAGCCGGTCATCATGATCACTTTCAGGTCCGGCGCCTGGGCCACCAGATTGCGCAGCAAGTCGTGGCCGCTCATGCCAGGCAATGAGTTGTCGGTCAGCACTGCGTCGGGCAAGCCCTGCCGAATCTGCTCCAATGCCTGCTCGGCGCTATGGCAGACCGTGACCTCGAAGCCCTTCAGGCCCAGGTATGTGCGTATATTGTCAGCGAGGATCTCGTCATCCTCGACCACCAGAATGCTGGGCCCCATGGTCCCCTCCCGCTGCGATATTGAAGACAAGGCTGACGCGGGTTCCTTCCTCTTCGCGGCTGCTCAAGCTGACCGAGCCGCCAAAGCGTTCCATGATGCGCTTGACCAGGGCCAGGCCAACACCGAGGCCGCCCTGCTTGGTGGTGAAGAACGGCTTGAAGACCATTCGCTCCTGTTGCTGGCTCATGCCTTTGCCGGTATCGCTGAGCACCAGCTTCACCTGCTGCCCCTCCAGGCTGCTGACCTCGGCGCACAACAGGCCGCCCTTTGGCATGGCCTCCAGAGCATTGGCGAACAGGCTGTTGAGGATCTGGGTCAACTGCAACGGCTGGCTGACCACCCAAAGCTGGGTAGGCCCTTCGAAGCTGAACTGCACGCCGTTGCGTTCGATCTGCTGCAGGAACGCCAGCCGGGTGTCCTCGATCGCCGCTACCAGGTCCACCGCCTCGGGCTCGTCGCTGGTCGGGCGCAACGACACCAGCAGGTCACGCACCCAGCGCGACATGCGGTCGACCTGGCTGATGATGTCGGCGATGTTCTTGCGTGCCGGCTCGCTGGCGATTTCCTGGGCCAGTTCGGCACTGGAGCGGATATTGGCCAGCGGGTTGCGCAGGCTGTGAGCCACCGCCGAGGACATCTCGCCAAGGGCGACATAGGTCTCGCTGGCCACCAGGCGGTCCTGCTGGTGACGGAGCATGCCGGCGGCGCGGCGCACGATCCAGAACAGACCAAAATAGACCAGCGCCCCGCCCAGCAAGGTCGACACCCAGATCAGCACGTAGCCGCGCTGGATACGCCGGACCAGGTCCTGGGGCTCTTTGTAGATCTCGACCATCGACAACACCTGCTCGCCCTGGCTGTCGAACAGCGGGATGTAGTTCTCGATGAACAGGTACTGCGGCTCACGTTGGAACTTCTGCTCCTCGCGGTCCTCGTCGGCCTTGTGGTAGCTGGCCGACACTGGCTTGCGCGAATGGAAGGCGTGGTCCAGGTCGTCGTCCTCGGCGATGCGCTTGCCTAGCAATTCCGGGTTGGTTGACCAGACGATCGTGCGGTCGTGGGCATAGACATTGGCCAGCAGCGTGTCAGGCAGGTGCTCGACATGGTCGAGGAATTCCACCCGGGTCGACTTGACCAGTGCCGGCGCGATCTGCAAGTGCTGCTCGTCCAGCCGCGGGTCGAGCAACTCGCCCATGGTGGTGCCGGGCGGCAATTGCGAATGACGGACCTCGGCCTGAGCCATGGCCTGGATGAACTGGGCAGTGAGCATCGCGTCGCGCTCGACGCTGTCGCGCACCACGAAGCGGGTGGAGAAGTAACCCAGCCCACCGGCCACGGCGGCGATCACCAGCAGACTGATCACCGAAAACCAGCGTAGCAAGTTGAATTCACGCAGCGGCGCGGCCAACCCGCTCGAGCCAGGCGACGTCTTGTCGGGAACATCATGATCCAGCGTCTGCATGGTGGGGTTCCCGCTCTGAGGTCTTCATCGAAGGAAGCAAGGCGGTGCTACCGCCCGTAGCAAGGTGATAGCACTTTGCCTGTTGCGCTGCTGCCGCCGTCTGTCGTCAAAGGGCGCAGCAAGAAACCGGCCAATCCATTCTGAAATTGAATATCCAAATAAAACAGCAAGTTATGAAACATTTATAACCTCGAATCGAGATCAAGGACCCACAATTGGGGTATTCTTCACCCAAAAATAAAAATTATTTAAAAAACAAATAGTTATAAAATCTATATGCTGATTTGCTTTAACTCTTGATCAGCCGAAAGCTCAAGGAAACGCTCGTACCCACGCCCTCCCGGCTGCTCAGTCGGACCGAGCCACCGAAGCGTTCCATGATCCGTTTGACCAACACCAGCCCAACCCCAAGCCCACCTTGCTTGGTGGTGAAGAAGGGCCGGAAGGCCATGCGCTGCTGTTGTTCGCTCATACCTCTGCCGGTGTCCGAAACCCGCAAGGTCAAGCTGCGACGGTCCTGGCGCACCACCTCCACTCGCAACTGGCCGCCTTGTTCCATCGACTCCAGGGCATTGGCGATCAGGCTGTTGAAGATCTGCCCCAGCAACACCGGATGCCCTAGCACCTGGTGCGGCGGCAAGGGCTTGAGATCCAGGCTCACACCACTGCGCCCCAGCGGCACGGCGAAGGCCTGCAAGCTGTCCTGGAGCGTTTGCGACAGGTCCACGGGGACCGCATCGTCATTGAGCGGGCGCAGCGATTGCAGCAGTTGGCGCACCCACTGGGACATGCGATCGACCTGGCTGATGATGTCGTTGATGTTCTTCTGCGCTGGCCCTTCGTCGAACGCCTGGGCCAGTTCGGCGCTTGAACGGATGCTGGCCAGCGGGTTGCGCAGGCTGTGGGCGACCGCCGAGGACATCTCACCCAGCGCCACGAAGGTCTCGTTGCTGATCAGCCGCTTCTGCTGCACCGCCATCACTCGGGCGGCACGCCGCATGATGCCGTACAGGCCCAGGTAGACCAGGCTCGCCCCGATGGCGATGGCCAGCCAGATCAACAGCAGGCCGTGTTCGATGCGCACGATCAGGTCATGGGGCTCCTTGTAGATCTCGACCATGGCCGCGACCCGCTGACCGTCGGCGTCGAACAGCGGAATATAGTTCTCGATGAACAGCTGCTTGGGTGGGGTCACGAATTTCTGCTCGCTGCGCGCATCGTCGAAATCGTGGTAGCTGGCCGACACCTGCATCTTGTATTCGAAGGCACGCTCAAGGTCGTCGTCGGACTCGATCATCTTGCCGATCAGCGCCGGGTTGCTCGACCAGATCACCGTATGGTCGGGCGCGTAGATATTGGCCAGCAGCACATCCGGCAAGTGGGCGATATGGTCAAGGAACTCGCCACGGGCGCGGCGCCGTGCATCCGGGTCGACATCGGGCATGGCCAGGTCCATGCGCGAATCGAGCAGTTCGCCCATGGTGCGCACATTAGGGATGGACACGTGGCGCACTTCGGCGTCGGCGATGGCTTGGATGAACTGCGCGGAGAGCAGCGCATCGCGTTCGACGCTCTCGTTGATGATGAAACGGCTGGAAATCAGGCCCAGACCCACGGCCACCGAGACGATGATCGCCAGGCTGACCCAGGCATACCAGCGCAACAGGTCGAACGGCTTATGGGCCGTACCGCCATCACCACCTGCGGGCACTTCGAGTGTGTCAGAACGTGGGGCGAGGTCCATGACGGACTCCAACGGCTGGGGCACCTTCTGAAGGTTATAGCCCAGAGTTGGGGGTTCGCCCGCTGCTCACCGAACAGGCTCTTGGCAAAAAGCCACAAGCCTTGCCTTCACCACCCGCTGTAGAGCGGCGCATCCTCGGCCAGCCCCTGCAAGCGGCGGTAGTCACGCAGTACATTGGGCACGTACTTCTGCGTCTCGGCGAACGGCGGCACCACCCGCCCCCGGCTGAGCACAGCTTCCGGGCCGGCATTGTAGGCGGCCACGGCCAGCGTTATGTCGTTGTCGAACAGCGTGAGCATGCGCTTGAGGTATCGTGCGCCGCCTTGCAGGTTGGAAGCGGGGTCGAGCACATCCTTGACGCCCATTTCCTTCGCCGTGCCGGGCATCAGTTGCATGAGCCCAGCCGCGCCCTGGGGCGAACGCGCCTTGGGGTTGTAGCCGGATTCGGCCTTGATCAGCGCATGCAGCAGCGCTTGCGGCACGCCATGGGTACGCGCGGCGGCGGCCACCAGGTCAGCGTAGGGGCGCCCGGTGATCAGTTGCGCATCGACAGGCCCGGCGTGGGCCTGGGGCTCGCTGATGACCCTTTCATAGTGCCGCCCTGGCCGATGCACGTTGGACAGCACATAGCCGCCCTTGGCATCGATGGCGATGTACATGTCGGCCTGGGCGGCACCTGCCGCCAACCAGACCAATCCCAGGATGATTCCACGCATGTCGGCTGCCTCCCCGTCGTGGCCCCCGATGTGGGGGAAATGCCCCGGAAAACCCAGGGTTTCCAGCTGGAACGCAAGCACTGTGCCGCTTGCCATGGCCCATGGCGCAAGGCCCCGAGCCAGACGTGCACGGCTGTTGCATGGCGAAGGCAAACCTGCCCGAACGCACTGGAGGGTTTCACCATGCAGCGCAGATCCATCACCCAACGCGGCTTCACCCTGCTCGAACTGTTGGTGGTCCTGGTGGTACTCGGCCTTCTGGCCGGCATCGTCGCACCCAAGTACTTCAGCCAGCTCGGCCGCTCGGAGGCCAAGGTCGCCCGAGCGCAGATCGAAGGCCTGGGCAAGGCACTGGACCTGTACCGCCTGGAGGTCGGCCACTACCCCAGCAGCGAGCAGGGCCTGCAGGCATTGGTAACTGCACCGAGCGGCGAACAACGCTGGTCGGGCCCCTACTTGCAGAAGGCCGTGCCTCAGGACCCCTGGGGGCGCCCCTATATCTACCGTCAACCCGGTGAGAATGGCGGCGAGTACGACCTGCTCTCGATGGGCAAGGATGGCCAGCCCGGCGGAGACGGAGAAAATGCCGAAATCACCAGCTGGCAATGAGGAGAGCCACCATGCGCTACAGCCTCAAGGCCCTGGGCCGGCAGGGCATCGTCCAATTGCAGGTCGAGGCCGAGGATGCCGGCCAGGCGCGGCGCCACGCCGAGGCGCAGGGCCTGCGGGTGGTCAGCCTGCGCAGCCAGGGCGGCGGCTTGCACTCGCTGCCTTGGCGCCGCACGGCACGTTTCGACCTGGTGTTGTTCAGCCAGGAACTGGGCACCTTGCTCAGTGCCGGCCTGCCACTGATAGAAGCCCTGGAGAGCTTGGCCGAGAAGGCCCCCACCCCTTCGGCGCGCCAGGTGCTGGAAGCCTTGGTACGCCAGCTCTACGAGGGCCACTCGCTGTCCCAGGCCCTCGGCCAGCAGGCGAAGATATTCCCCGCCCTGTATGTAGCATTGGTGCAGTCGAGCGAACGCACCGGCGCGCTGGGCGATGCGCTGGCACGCTATATCGGTTACCGACAACGCCTGGACCTGGTTCGGCAGAAGCTGGTCGGTGCCTCGGTCTATCCGTTGCTGCTGTTGCTGGTGGGCGGCGGCGTGGTGCTGTTCCTGCTCGGCTACGTGGTGCCTCGCTTCAGCCTGGTATTCGAGGGCATGGGCAACGAGCTGCCTTGGCTGTCTCGGGTCTTGATGCAGGTCGGCCTGTTCCTGCATGCGCAGCAATTGCCCCTGGCATCGGCGGCACTGGGTGGCCTTTGCGCCTTGGCGCTGCTGCGGCGCCACCCTGCCGTGCGCCGCTGGGCCAGCCGCCAGTTGCGGCGCCTGCCGGCCTTGCACCAGCGCCTGGTGATGTATGAGCTTGCCCGCTTCTATCGCTCGCTGGGCATTCTCTTGCAGGGCGGCATCCCTATCCTCACCGCCATGGGCATGGCCCGAGGCCTGCTCGGCAGCGCCGCTGCGCAAGGCCTGGAACAGGCCTGCCGACGTGTGGGCGAAGGCCTGCCGCTGTCCGATGCGCTGGAGGCGGGGCAGCTGGTGACGCCGGTGTCGCTACGCCTGCTGCGGGCGGGCGAGCGCTCAGGCAACCTGGGCGAGATGCTCGAGCGCTGCGCCGACTTCCATGACCAGGAGATCGGCCGCTGGGTGGAATGGTTCGTGCGCCTGTTCGAGCCGTTGCTGATGACCTTCATCGGGCTGCTGATCGGCCTGATCGTGATCCTCATGTACATGCCGATCTTCGAGCTGGCTTCAAGTATTCATTGAAACCCACGCCGGCCCTGAAGGACCGGGGTCGCCCGGTTTGCGGCCGCTGCGCGACCGATCGCGAGCCCTTCGTAGGAGCGGATCAGGTCAATAGTCGAAGCGGTCCACCGCCCGACGCCGCTCGTTGTCGTCACGCCGGTCATAGCTGGCGGTGGTCTGGATATTGGCGTGGTGCGCCAGCTTCTGGGCAATCGACAGGTCATGCTCCTCGATCACCCGGGTAATGAATGCCCGGCGGAAGTCGTGGGGCATGATCTTCACCCCCACCTGCGACCCACGCTGGCGCGCGATGTAGTAGATCGCATGCTTGGTGATGCGCGCCCGGGTAATGTGGCTGCCGCGCCGGATACGGTTGAACAGGAACGCATCGTCGGCCTCGCCCGCCGGCAGGTGCGCGCGGCGCAGGTCCAGCCAGGCCTGCAGCTTCTCGAAGGCCCAGGCCGGTGCGTACTTGATCAGCTGCCGGTTGCCCTTGCCCACTACCTGCAGGCTGCGTGCCTGGAAGTCCACCTGGGCCAGGTCGATGTCCACCGATTCGGACTTGCGCATGCCCGTGCCATACAACAGCGCGATGATCGCGGCATCGCGCACGCCCTGTGGGCGCGGGTCGGCCGCACACACGTCCATCAGCTCGCGGATCAGGCTGCGCCGCAGGTTACGCCCCGGTGGCAGGCGGCTGCCGCTGGCCGGTTTGACCTCGCGGATGTGCATCAGCTTTTCATGGTCTATCAGCCCCTGGCGCCACGCTTCGTTCATCACGCCACGTACCGCGTTCACATACAACGACGAGGTATTGGGCGCGTAGCCATCGGCGCGCAGCGCCGCCACCAGGGCGACCACATGGCCAGGCTCGAGCAGGTGCCACGGCACCTCGGTGACATCGCAGTCGACGAAACCCAGGCGGTCGGCTGCGTCCTGGAGGATATAGCGCATGGTCAGCTGGCTGGAGGGGGCCAGACGGGCCAGGTACTGCAGCAGAGGATTGTGCAGGTGGTCGGACAAAACGTGGATCCTGTAGCGGGAGCTTCGAGCAGGGTATGGCATGAAGCGAGTCATTACGACTGGGTTAATAAATCAGCGCGACAACAAAAATGGACAGGTCATTGAGACCCAGGCCGTGCCATCACTTCGACATTCAGGGCTGCCGGTGGCACGGTTGGTGATGGTACCCCATTAGCCGCCCACTGTTCGAACCGAGGATCGCTCCATCCTCATCCCGTCGGATAGCTGTACCTGATGCGGTTGGTGACCTACCAGATGGACCGCTGGTCTGAAAGTGCAACGTTTCTCGATCAATGGCCGGAACCTCCAGACCGGCCGGTCCTGCCCCGGAAAAACGTTTGCCCCGGCGGCTTGCGCCGCACGGCCAGCCACCGCTCGCCTGTGACGTACGTCAAACAATGGCATTTTTGTCATGTTCGGCGCGAGATACTGGCGATACAGGTGCTATGGTTAGATTCCCACCGGCCGAGTGAGCGGCCGATCACCGGGTTCAGGATCAGAACAAGGAGGCTGGCATGAACAAGATGACGTTCCCCAACGCCTGCCAGGTGATGCGCTGGCATTTTCACCCATTGGGCTTCGAAGCCAGTATGGATGCCCCCCGCAGCATGGTGGCACGGCTGTTCGACCGCGCGACCGGCGAAACCCTGCTGGCCATCGCCGGCATCCCCTGCGCCGCGATCATGCCCGCAGCGGACGTGGAACGTATCATCGAGGCCGTCGAGGCCGAGATGGAAGCGTTCGAACCTTCCTATGTCTTGCGGGACGCGGTCTAGCCAGCCCGGACCTCGTCGCCAGGCTGGCCCATGGCATCTAGCCGTGCCATGAACTGCTCGGCCGGCACGGGCTGGCCGAGCAGGTACCCCTGCAACGAATCGCAACCCAGCCGGGTGAGGAACTCCTGCTGGCGATTGGTCTCCACACCTTCGGCGACGATGCGCAGGTCCAGGGCCTGGCCCAGGGCGACGATGGCCGAGACGATCGCCGCATCGTCGCTGTCCTGCTCCAGGTCGCGGACGAACCCGCGATCGATCTTCAGCTCGTTAGCCGGCAGGCGCTTGAGGTACATCAGGCTGGAATAGCCCGTACCGAAGTCGTCGATGGACAGATCCACCCCCATGCCGGACAGTTTTTGCAGTACCGCCAGGCTGGCATCGGCGTCGCGCATGGCGGTGGTCTCGGTGATTTCCAGGGTCAGGCGATTGGCCGGCAGGTTGTTGTCCTGCAGCGCACGGGCCACGCTGTCGACCAGCCCGGCGTGACAGAACTGGATGGCCGACAGGTTCACCGCAATGCGCCAGTCGCTGCGCCCTTGGTCAAGCCATACGCGCATCTGCCGGCAGGCTTCGTCGAGCACCCAGTCACCGATCGGGATGATCAACCCGGTCTTTTCCGCAAGGCCGATGAAACGGTCCGGCAACAGCAGGCCATGTTGCGGGTGCTCCCAGCGCAGTAGCGCCTCGGCACCGATCGGCTGGCGGGCAACTGCGTCGAACTTGGGCTGGTAGTGCAGGCGGAACTGGCCATGCTGCAGGGCCGCACGCAGGTCCTGCAACAGCTGCAGTTGCTGGCGTGCATTGGTATTCATGGAAACGTCGAAGAAACTGTAGCCGTTCTTGCCGGCGCTCTTGGCGTGGTACATGGCAGCATCGGCGTTGCGCAGCAGTTCGTGCTGGTCCTGCCCGTTGCCGGGGTACAGGACGATGCCCACGCTCGCCGACAGCTGCAGGTCATGCTCGGCCACACGGTAGGGCCGGGCCACCAGGTCGACCTGCTTGACTGCCACGTCCATGGCATCGGCCGGTTCGTCCAGCGCCACCAGCAGGACGAACTCGTCGCCACCGATACGCGCCAGGGTGTCCTGGCTGTGTAAATGACCACGCAGGCGCGCCGCCACGGCCTTGAGCAGCTGGTCGCCGACATGGTGGCCAAAGGCATCGTTGACCGGCTTGAAGCCATCCAGGTCGATGAACATCAGGGCGAAACAGCCGCCCTGCTCCGCGACCTTGCTGATCGCCTGCTCGATGCGCTCGGCCAACAGGGTGCGGTTGGGCAGGCCGGTCAGGGTGTCGTGCAGGGCCAGCTGGGTCAGCTCCTGGTTGGCCAGGGTCAGCGAATGCGCCAATGCCGACGTACGCGCCTCCAGGCGCGCATCCAGCACTGAAGTGAGCAGCGCCACCGCCAGCACCGCCAAGGTGGTGATCAACACCAGGTAGGCCAGGCCGTCGCCACGCAGGCCACCGGCCAGCGCGCCACAGAAACTGCCTTCCGGGAAATTGGCTGCTGCCATGCCGGTGTAATGCATGCCCACGATGGCGATGCCCATCACCACCGCCGCCGCACCCCGGATATGACGCACATAGGGCGTATGCTGGCGCAGGCGGAAGGCGATCCACAATGCCGCCGCCGAAGCCCCGACGGCGATGCCCAGGGACACGCCGAACAACGTCGGGTCATAGTCGATGCCCGGCAGCATGCGCAGGGCCGCCATGCCGGTGTAGTGCATACTGGCGATCCCGCCGCCCATGATCGATGCCCCCAGCCCCAAATGCAGCCAGGGCAGGCTCGGCTGGCTCACCAGCCACAGGGCGAAGGCCGAGGACAGCACGGCGATCAGCAGCGACAGTGCCGTCAAGGTCAGGTCGTACCCCAGCTCGATGGGCAGGCTGAAGGCGAGCATGCCAATGAAGTGCATCGACCAGATGCCCACGCCCAAGGCGAAGGCGCCTCCTCCCATCCACAGGTAGGCCGAACGGCCCTTGGCCGTGGCGATGCGACCAGTCAGGTCCAGGGCGGTATAGGACGCCAGGATGGCCACGCACAATGAAATCAACACAAGGGAAGAGGAGTAGCTACCGATCAGCATTCGAATCCCAGCCAGCGCTGTACATGAGTCCGGAAAAAGCCGCTCATTGTACTGGAGCGCCGGTGAAACGCACGGGCTTTCGAGGAGGGGGATAGCTGGACGAAAAGGCCGCGCAGCCCATCGGACTGCGCGGCATGGCACCACGAACGCGCCGTGGTTGCAGGCGAGCAAGGGAGGGGTTGCCCCTCCCCGCCCTGGTCAGCGCACGGTAAATTGCACGTGCACGATGATGTCCCTCAAGCTCTCCAGCAACGCTTGCTGGTCGCCTTTGGCATCGGCAAAGCTCAGGGTCATCACGGTTTTGGCACCGGGTTGCTTTTCATCGGCGTTAACCTCTGCAATGTGCAACCCTTCGAAAGGCAGCCACTGGGCGCCCCAACGCGGATGGGAGTCACCGCCATCCGGTGAGAACAGCCCTTTGTCCTGCATGCCATGGGAGATCACGGTCTCCTCGCAACCATGCGGCAGCCCCCGGGCGTCCGTGCGCAGACGTGCACGCACATTCTGGTAAGGGCCGAGCAATGCCGGCAGGGAGACGGCAATGCTGCGCACCCTGCGCACCTTACGGTTGAAATCGCCTGCCAGGCCCAGTTCACTCAAGCCGAAGTGAACCGCCAAGTCACCCGTAGTTGCCATTTCCAGCTTGCTCAACGGGAACTTGTCGACGCCAAAGCTGACCCCCGAATCTTCGATCAGGCGCTTGAGCGCTTCATTGAGCGTTTTCGGGTTATCCCCTTGCGTCTTACCTGAAGTGAACCGTCCTTCGAACAGTTGTGCCAGCGAGACGGTGCGGGTCACTTCCAGCTCTCGCTTCTGCCATTTCACCCAGGCGTTTTCCATCTGCCCCAGGGCGAGCATCAGCCCCTCGCCACACAGCAACCCGGCCCAGGCCCCATTCCAGGTGCCGGTGCGCAGGTAGCGGGTGTTGTCACCCATTTCCCATTGCAGGGCCTTCTGCGCCATCATGCAGCGCGATGCCGTCAGGTCGTAATAGGTGTAGAAAATCGTGGCCAGGCGCGAGCGCAGCCAGCTGTACATCTTCTTGCCGGTGAACTTGCCGCGCAGCAGCTCCAGCTGTGCCTGAGCATGGGCCGACTGAGTTTGCATATGGGCAATCTGCATGTTGGCCGAGGTCTCGCGCACGGCCAAGGCGTCGAGCTGGGCCTGGATGACTTTCATTTCCTGTTCGGCCGCCTTGTACTGGATTTCCCAGTCCTGGCGACGGCGGCGGTACATTTCTTCCTGGCCGATACGCCACGAGGCAATGTCCAGTCCATCGGACGCCAGGCTTGTACAGATGGCTAAGGCGTTGAATGCAGCCCCCCAGCGGCCACCACCGTTAGCCAGACCAAATATGTTCGGCACTGCATCGGCGAACGAAGCAGCCATATGCAAGCCCTTCGCAGCCGCCCGAATGGTCTGGGATGAAGTGGACATATTCAACACCTGCTTTTCACGGCCGTTGATGTCCTCTTCGTAGAGCCGATGGTAATGGCTGTAACGCAAGCTGGCGGTTGCATAGGAGGCCGTTAGCACTTCACGCTCGGCGGCCAGTTCGTTCAGGGTTTGCTGCTGCAGCTTCACACTGCTGTCGGCCAACTCCACCCCTTGGGTATTGAGCAGTTCCGCCAACGCTTCGGCATCCTGGCGCTCCAGGATGTTCTGCATCGTGCTGCCGAACTGGATGAGCTGGGACGCCATGGTCCGCGCCCCTTCCATCAGCGGAATGAAGCGCAACGCCGGCACGTTGTCGATGGTCGGCAAGGCATTGGCCCCGCCCGCCTCGGCGGCCACCGCGTCGGCCCACAG